>NZ_JBGSPA010000035.1:0-66908 GCF_041738855.1 Chamaesiphon sp.
CAATGCACATCGACATTCGCCGCCCGAATTGCCGCATGCGCCAGCTTGCGAATCACAAACAACTTCCGCTCGAATGCTAACTCATCCGCCAATTCAGGCGATTTGGCAATAAATACCTGCTGCATAAACGGTTCACTCGATTTCGCCGTCTCACCCAAAGAACCATTATCCGTCGGCACATCCCGCCAACCTAATACCTTCAAACCTTCCGCCGCTACAACTTCAGCAAAGATCTGACGACTTCTCGATCGAGTAGCCGGATCGGGCGATCCATACACCGCACCGACTCCATACTGTCCCGCTGCGGGTAACTCAATCCCTTCAGCCGCCGCCACCTTCTGCATAAACTTGTGGGGCACCTGCATCAAAATCCCCGCCCCATCTCCGGTATTCGTCTCGCAACCGCACGCGCCGCGATGGTCGAGATTCACCAAAATTGTCAATGCTTGCGCCACAATCTCATGCGACTTCGCCCCTTTCATCTGTGCGATAAAGCCAATACCGCAAGCATCGTGTTCAAACTGCGGATCGTATAAACCTTGTTTGCTGGGTGGTTGGATGGTGTTCATTTAGGATCGGCTTAGAAATTGTGATGTAGGGTATCCCAGGATTTGACACGAGATGGGTACTCTACCTAGCCTTATATTTTTTAACCTATTTCCGCGATCGGGCATCTGCCGATACAAAAGTTTGTTCTCTGACACAAATATTTAGAGATATAGCTAGGATCTGATCCTGTCTAGCCTTAAATTCTGAATTAGACATATGCACTGCGTAAGAAAAGATATTGCTGGGTATTCTAAATTAGTAAGCTGTGCAAAACTATCTTAGACTCATTCAACTGCTATGGCTAATTGTCCTAATTGCGGCTCTTCAGATATAACCCTTAAACAAGAAACGAATGTAAGCTGGGGTCGTGCATTCGTGGGATATGCTTTGTTTGGGGTAGTAGGTGGTGCAGTGGGAGCAGTTACCGGAAAAGATAGAACTGTGAATGCTTGTCTTGATTGTGGATCTACCTGGAAAGCTGAGACGCTCTACCAGATTTTGCAAATGATAAAGAGTAGTACTAATACAATCCTTGATTTAAGCATAGAGGGAGATCGCATATACTTGAATCAATTTATAGAAGATATTACGCCGTACATTGAATTTGCTAGCAGAGCAAAAGCTGATGCCGAGAAAAAATGCAAAGAGGCTATTTACAATGAAAGTGAAGGAAGCGTTCAACTCGGCTGTATGTTTCCCATTATAATCGGTGGAGGTTTATTATATACAGGGATTTTTTTTAAAAGTCCATTATCCTTTTTCATCTCTCTCGTAATAACTATCAGTCCTATATTTATTGCATTAGCTATAGAAAAGCTGACAAAGACAGAAAGGGACAAAAAAGTAAGGAAATTTAAAGCTGTAAAAGAAAGTACGATAATTGAAGCCGAGAATAAGTTACAGTGGGCTATTTCAGAATTTCGAGACAAACATCAATGATGATTATCGATCAATTACCTACTTCGAGAAACCCAACAATTCCAGTGTTTGAGGTTCGATCGATTGTCATTGAGGAGCAGCTTTATATCCTGTCGGAATGATCGATCGATTAGCTTGGGCTTAGTCGATCGTGGTTGATGCGTTGGCGTAGCCTCCGCTTTGCGGAATCGATCTTTGGTGCGATGGTTTTGGGATCGATCGATATTTTATTAGATTCGGTTGGCGATTACCTACGGCAGGCTACGCCAACGAACGCCATGAATTTAAAGCCAGCTCTATTAATAGCTTTAAAATAAACTGGCATCGACATGAAATAACTCAGCCAATCGATCGGCAGTAGCACGATCGATGTGAGCGCGTCCAGCGATCGCCTTCTCTACGGCAGTTTCAGAATCAAATATTGGCACTAGATCGATCGGCTTGAAATCACGTTGATCCATCAAAAATGATAACATCGAGCCAGAATTTTTCGATCGATCTGGCTTGT
Organism: Chamaesiphon sp.; assembly: GCF_041738855.1. Taxonomy (GTDB): domain Bacteria; phylum Cyanobacteriota; class Cyanobacteriia; order Cyanobacteriales; family Chamaesiphonaceae; genus Chamaesiphon. The sequence continues at coordinate 1,976 of NZ_JBGSPA010000035.1, forward strand.
AAAATTCTTGCTCGAATCTCTCGATTAAAATAACTAACAAATCACAAATTTCTTCTTGTTCGGAACTGAGATCTATTGAATTCATCAAGTACTCTACGATCGCTAAAGCGCGTTCGTTCTCTGCTTCTGTCTTAATTAACCTTGGCTGATACTCAGACGTGCTTTTCACCATATTCTCTCAGTTTGCGATAACTGATGACGTGCATGAGTAAAATAGATAGTCAGTTCAGATGCTTTATTAGTTTTATTGTATCATTACTTATTAGCGATTGTTCATTATCCAACAATCCGAGCGTTTGAGGCTCGATCGATCGCCATTGAGGAGCATTGATTACAATAGAGAAGATATGCCATTATAGTGCGTACTGAAAAAAACATGACGGAACTTCTTCAGCAAGCGATCGCTCAAATTCAACAACTCCCACCCGATTTGCAAGATGCGATCGCGTCTCGCTTCCTAGCGGAGTTGAAAGAAGAGCAAAAATGGGAAAGTAGTTTTGCTGCTACGACAGACGATCGGTGGGATCGGATGGCTGCAATGGTACGCCAGGAAATTACAGAGGGAGAAACTGTTGCACTTGATGAAGTTTTCCCATCACAAAAATGAAATCAAGTGTCACCAAAACATTTCGTAAGCGTCTGAACGATCTACCTGCGTCTGTTCAAGAGCAAGCTGCAAGAGCCTACGCACTCTGGCAAGAAGATCCCTACTATCCTAACCTTCAGTTTAAACGAGTCAGCCAGCGACAACCGATTTACTCTGTCCGTGTTAGTCTTAACTACCGTGTTCTCGGCTTATTGGAATCTGACCATATTTACTGGTATTGGATTGGCGCACATGATGAGTATGATGAACTGCTTAATCGGATGTAGAAGACTCGTTGGCAAAGCCTACCGTTAGGTAATCTTCATTGAGGAGCCTCTTCATACCCTGTCAAAATTATCGATCGATTCTCTTGGGTTCGATCGTTGGCGAAGCCTACCGGCGGTAATCGTGGTTGATTCGTTCGCGAAGCGTGGGCTTTGCCCAATCGTGCATCTCGATACTTTGCTCGTTGGCGTAGCCTCTCCTTGCGGAGCATCGGGTAAAATTACAAGGCTGTAGTAAATTGCGGTGTGAACTATGACAGAACTACTTCAACATGCGAACGCCCAAATCGAACAACTGCCGATTCATGCTTGGTATGCGAGAATCGATCGGTAGAGATCTCCTGGCTTGGTAAAGCTAAATGACAAATAAACCCAATCAGCTTAATGCTACTGCCGATGCGATCGCACAATGTTCCGGCAGTGCTACTCATTGAGGTTCCCAAAACATTCATCCACTAGCTACTTCGGCGGAGTTGTAACAGTTGCTTGTTTTGACTGAGCTAATTTCCGCCTTTGTTTAATCGATAAGTCGCCCACAACAGCAGCAAAAATCAACGTACCCACAAAGTCGGCAGGTTCCGGTACATTGGCGGTATTTGCCGATCGCGTAATTTCTGAAGTATTCCCCGTGCTATTCTCAGCCATATTGCTGAGCGACTGTCGATCTGATACGTTATTTGCCAGATTCCAACCGATCGCATCCAACGCCCGCCGATCGGTTTCGATAATTTGTAACAACTCACCAGCAGCAATAGCCGGGTCCATAATTCCCAGTCCCAGATTGTCTTGCCAGTGACTCGCCTGACGACCATCACCAAAAGTTGTCCCCGTGGCAAAAGTGGCAATTTTGGTCGCGCCACCATCAATAGAGAAGTACTTTTCCCGCGCATCAGCAGTCCAATCGATCGCCTCGACAGCCTTACTATCACTAGAATAACGAAACAGATCTAAGGGGCTGACATAGGTAAATTGGTCGTCATTAGATGCCTGAGAATTAGTCGCCGTTGGGCTATTGCCATCGAGGATATCGACGCCACTGATAAAACCCAATGCGTGACCGATTTCGTGTGCCGCAATCCCCACAAAGTCAAAAGCCCCAGCTAGAATCCCATTACTGCGATCGAAATCCCAGGTAAACAGATTACTAAAAGAAATCGCTGCGTCAGTAGTATTCCCATTGCCGCGCAAACCCAGAGCTTTGGCATTGGCGGTCGTCAGATCGATCGTCTGATTATTTGCATCTCCATCATTGTCTACATAAGGGGTCGCACTGCCATACCCATTCGGGTTATTCGCAGTGCGATTTAGTAGCTGTTTAAATGTAGAGTTGGTCGAGAGACTGTTGACAGCAGTCAAGTCATCAGCAGATGATTTGTCATTGTTGAGGGCTGTGTAGACCTGAGCATAGTTGAACTGTTGCTGAGTAGAACTAGCTTCGCCCAGAGTGCCAGGACTGAGGGCTGTAAAGCCGATATCAATGTTGACAGTGACGTTATCTGTCAATACTGACGACCAGAGATTTCCGGCTGCTGCAAATCCAGCAATAGCATCTGATGATGTGCCCGATGCTGGGGTGAAATTAAATGTCAAAGCATTTGCTGGGGTCACAGCCCCAGTGCTGCCAATACCACTCAATGCAATCCCGATCGCTAGTGTAACTTGCTTGAACTTATCGATTTGAGTGTTCATGAAGAGCGTTGTCCATGTAGATGCTCACTGATGATCGGTCAAACGATCGTCAAATACCACCGTATAAATACGCAGAATAAATCTCGATCGAGTGTATAAATACATGGCAGCATCCCGATCCACAAACGATCGCGTCGATACCACTGCCAGCTATTGGTGAAGATCGCCAAAAAAAGCGATCGCCAATAAACGATCGCCAGCATGAAACATCACAAAATTGGTACAAGTAGGATGATTAGGCTACCTTATCAGTTGCCTTGTCCGTGGATTGGAACAGCTTCTTTCTGCGCTTGAGTACCAACTTGGCTGTAAAAGCCGCACAGCATAAGGTACCGATAAAGTCAGCAGGTTCGGGGACAGCAGTAACATTGTTGCTAACGCGATTCCAACCGATAACATCGAGTGCTCTGAGGTCATTTTCAGAGATTGTTAGTCTCTCATTAGCTCCCGCAGTAGGATCCATGATCCCGAGTCCAGAATTGTCTTTCCAGTGACTTGCCTGACGACCGTCTCCAAACTTTACCCCGTTTGAAAAGAGTGCAATGTTGGTCACTCCCCGATCGAGGGAGAAGTATTTGGCTCGATTGTCCGCAGTCCAATCGATCGCCCCTTCATCTCTACTCTCAGCAGAATAACGAAAGAGGTCTAAAGTATTAACATACGCAAATTCGTCTTCACTATCTGGTCCGCCATTAGCAGGTTGACTAAAAAAATCTAGGATATCGACACCACTAGTAAAGCCTAATGCGTGACCGATCTCATGCGCCGCAATCCCTACAAAATCAAAATGATCCTTAGTGATGCCGTCATCGGGATTGAAATCAAAAGCAAATCCGGTGCTAAAAGAGATCGAGGCATCACTAGTACCAAGGTTTGCCGTAATTGCAGTCTGGGGATTGATATTGCTGGGACTGTTAATTATCGTCGGACTACCTGCCGCTGTGACGTAACTAGGGATGCTAGCTCGACCGTTAGGAACTGCCATCAGGGTGTTAGTCATAATTCCTGAGGGTTGCCCAGGAATTAACCCCAAAGCTTTGGCGTTGGCACTGGACATATCAATATATGTGTTATTGAAACTCCGATTGTTATCTAAATAAGGCACAGCACTATTGGAGCCATTCGGGCTATCTGAAGTGCGGTTGAGCAACATGTTAAATGTTGAATTAGGTGCCGAACCGTTAGTAAGACTCGCAAATGCGACAGTATCATCTGCGGACTGTCCCTCGCCGCTCATGGCAGTATAGACCTGGCTGTAACTAAAAAACTCACGGGTAGAACTAGCCTGTCCGAGAATCCCTGGGTTTAGTGGTGCGAAATTAATATCAATATTGATGGTGACATTATCACTTAGCCGATCTGTCCACAGCTTACCTGCTGCCGCAAATCCATCTCTCGCCGCTTGTGAGGTACCATCTGCGGGATTGAAGGCAAATGTCAATGCGCTAACTGGCGTAACAGTACCGATCGCTCCAACCCCACTCAATGCAATCCCTGTCATCACCGCACACTGTCTGAGGTTCAAGCTATTGGTTTTCATTTGTGTAATCGTCAAGTATTTATCTCACTTCATTATCACGATCTCAGCACAAGCACGATACCGTGCAAACACGGATATTATCTAAAATTGTAAACTTGCCTCAGTATAAATACGTAAATATTATGCAAATAGTCCTTGTAAATACGGAAAAATAGCTGAGTTGATTAGTACTAATTAGTAGAAATACGGAGCGAAGCCATAAAAAACGCGGTAGCTAACTGGCTACCGCGAGAAAAAAAGATAAGAAAACTAGGATGAGACGATCGTACTTAGATGTAGCTACAGATTGGCGATGAAACCGACGATACCGTGTCCAGTCAAAACTTCTTGAATCAATAGCGCAACAAACCCAATCATCGCCAACCGACCATTGAGCATCTCAGCGTATGCCGTCCAGCCAGCTTGTGGCCCTTCGGTGACATACATTTTTGGCTCGATTGCAAAGTTGTTCTCTCTACCGTCGTTGTCGATGAATGTTCTGCCTTGCATGATTATTTCCTGAGTGAGTAGTACTATGGATATTTTCTTATGTAAACTGAGGGATAAGCAGCTCCCCAAATTTGTGCCTACAGGTTGGCGATGAAGCCGACGATACCATGTCCAGTCAAAACTTCTTGAATCAGTAGTGCTACAAAACCAATCATTGCCATCCGACCATTGAGTGTCTCAGCATACTCTGTCCAGCCAGCTTGCGGCCCTTCGGTCACATAAACTTTTGGCTCGATCGCGAAGTTATTTTCTCTACCGTCGTTGTCGATGAATGTTTTGGTTTTCATAGTTGGTTCCTGCTTGCTTGCTGTCTAAATATTTAGTTATGTAAACTAATATAACGATATCTTTACAAAAAAGCAAGTACTTTTTACAAATCAATAGGTAGAGATTTGGTTAGAAATAGCCGTATCACAGATGCTGAGCTATATCCAGCCGATTTATATCGTCGATCGGCTAGATCCAAATATGTCAGCACCAATATTTACCAGCAAGAGTGTGCCGAAAATTTAGCAAGATCCCCCAGTCCTCTAGTCCCCTGCCCCCACTCCCAATGACCGCACCTACTCTGGACATCACCGTCACCATCAAGCTCTTTGCTGTCTATCAAGAAGCCTTTGGTGCTACCGAAATCTCCTACCAATTCCCACCAAATACGCCCGTCAAAGCCGTCTTAGACCGACTGACGCTAGATCGACCTCAATTGGCTCAATGGCATGATGTGACGCGATTTGGCATCAATTTAGAATTTGTCGATCCTGAGACGATCGTCTGCGATCGCGATGAGGTAGTCTTGATTCCCCCTGTCAGTGGGGGCTAGGTTAAAAAGTTGACAGTTGACAGCTTTGGAAAGTGGGCACCGCCCACCAGACGGGTTTCAGCCGCCAAAACTACCCTCTACCCTCTTTGAAACAAGCTCGATCGCACTGACTTACCATTGGCAAGATGCTGAGTCAATCGATCGATACTCCCGATGGATAGATCCCCACGCGCAGATCTAGAGCTTGCCAATGGTAAGACCCTAGCGGACGAAGCTTGTGCGTAAATCGATCGACAGCAACACCACCGCGCTTGGTACCGAGTGAGATTTGTTCCAAAAACAGCGTCCGAAAAGCATAATCGATGACCGGATCGTCTTGCATGAGCATCAGCTCCGTAATTTCCGCAAGTCGATCGATTTCTGCATCGATACCATGACCGATCGTCACCACCGCAAAATCGGCAAATTCAGTAACATCGACCGCAATCGGTCGCGCCAATGGTAGATTCCACGCCGCCAAATGTTCCGCCCATTGAGTCCGAAAAGCGGGGAACTTGTGGAGAATCAGCTCCATATAATTGGTACGATCGATCTGAATATAGTCCATAGATAGGTAATTCTGATGACTAATCACTTACATGAAGCGATCGCGCTCCTCCAATCAGCTACCCAAAGTTTAACAGAATTAGCGACCATCACAGTTGCAGACAGCGATCCTCGCCTGTCACTAGAACCAGCCGCACCACCACATCACCAATCCTTGCGAGAAACAGTAGCTACAACTGTCGAACAGCTACATCGCGCCCTCGCCGAACTCAGTGCGGCTGTCGATCCGCCCTCACTGGACAAAATCCCCCCAGAATTGTTGCTCAAAGCCGAACGATTGGGAATCCCGTTGGCGGACATCGAGGTGCGAGTGGCAATTACCACCCATCATTTGAGTCAATTTGTCGGCATCCTCAATGAAATCGAACAAAGATTTGAAGAAATCCGCCGCGTGCGGGAATACTTACTAGTAAGGTTGCCAGATATCCCGATCGAACAACTCGGTTCTAGGCTCCCAGTCTATACAGCGGCTGACTTTGAGTGGAAAGAACCGCGACTCTCGCCCGCCGAGCGAGCCGCGATCGGGTCTAAATATCAGATCGATCGCTTATTGGATCGACCAGCTCGGCACTCTACCGACTTGTTTAGACAGATCGTCGAAGCCGATCGCGCCTGGGCGCAAGCTCAGATTGCTTCCCAGTCAGACACTCCCGCCGATCCACCCGATCCCGACGATCTCCGCGATTTGGCGTTTTAAGTTAGGGCATCGGGAATAGGGCATCGGGATGTCAACATGAATTTTCAATCCACTTTAAAAATAATCTACCGCTCGATCGCCAAATTTGCTCCCTAAAACCTAACACCTAACATCCAACACCTAGTTATGAAACTCACCACCATTGCCACAACGCTCCTACTCCTAACTAGTTTTGCAGCCACCGCACAAGCTGAAAATATCTCACATCTGCAACAACTACTATCCACCAAAAACTGTCCGCAGTGCGACTTGACTGGTGCGGGGCTGGTGATGAACGATCTCGCTGGTGCCAAACTAGAACGAGCCAATCTCGTCGGAGCCAATCTCAGTCAGGCGAATCTAGCTGGTGCAGACTTGCGCGGTGCCAATCTCTCTGGTGCATCGCTCAATAGTGCCAACCTCACTGGAGCGGATTTGCGCGGTGCCAATCTGACTGGGACTGACTTGCGATCGGCTTATCTCACCAATGCCAATGTGCAAGGGCTAGATGTCCGTAGTGCTTATCTAGAGGGTGCTGTGGGCATCCCGACTGCATTGGGTTCTGCTGATGATTTTTATAAATGGGGCTATGCCGCATGGCAGAAAAATGACTTTGCTGGTGCGATCGGCAACTACGATCGAGCGATCGGTCTCAATCCCGAATTTCCAGGCGTTTATATTGCCCGCTCAGTCGCAAAATTCCGCATGCAGGATGATGAAGGTGCCGTCAAGGATGCGATGGTCGCCGAACGCTTATATTTTGCCAAAGCCGATCGCCAAGGCACTCAAGTCGCCCAAGCCTTGATCGCCAAAATCAAGCTAGCGAACAAACCCACTGAATCCAACACTAATGCTGGTAACGGGAATATGGTCGATCTAGTTACAGGTTTGAGTACGATGTTGCTCAGATTTTTCTAAACTGTCGATCGTTGCTAAGTTGTTAGTTCAAAACTTAAATCGCTTGTTTACATGGTCTTGTAAGCAAGCGATTTAATTTGTCGAATCAGTGCGATCTTTGTTTAGATATCAGGCAACGATCTCACTCTGACTAACGACTGTTGCGTTGAGTGTTGACAACGTTAGTTTTGTTGTTTTGGCGGGTGGTGTTGTCAAAACCTTGGACATCAGCAGATTGACCGCTGGTGATGGAAGTACCAGTCGCACCAGCACTCCGACGACCAGATTGCTGATTCTTGACAGTAGTAGTGTTCTTCTGGACAGTATCGTTGTAGTCGCCAGTGACGATCGCATCCTGAGTGCTGTTGATGACTGTAGCGGTGTCAGCATGAGCGGGGAGAGCTAGACCGAGGGTAGCAACACTGAGACCGAGAACGAGGATAGATTTGAAGTTCATGATGTAAAATTCCGCGTAGTAAGTGGGTAAATTGAACTAGCGATCGCTGTGGAACATAGCGCGGCTATCGGCAACAGGCGAGAAAACCGCGATCGTGAATGGAGTTAACGACTGTTGCGTTGAGTGTTAGTGACGTTAGTTTTGTTGTTTTGGCGGGTGTTGTTGTCGTTACCCAAGATATCCGCAGATTGACCATTGGTGACTGAAGTACCAGTTGCACTAGGAGTGCGACGACCGGATGAAGTATTTTTAACGTTAGTAGTATTGGTTTGACGAGTGTTGTTGCCGTCGCCAGTGACGACTACACCTTGCTGACTGTCAATTACAGTTGCGGTATCGGCATGAGCGGGGAGAGCTAGACCGAGGGTAGCAACACTGAGACCGAGGACGAGGATCGATTTGAAGTTCATGATGTCTATATTCCTAATGAGTGATGAATAGTGATTGACTTACACTCAAGACTACAAAACTTATTTGATTAATTTCGTAAAAGTTCGAGATTTAATTTAAACTTTAATCTGAGTCTTTACGGTGTTAACTAGTTGGTGTCGTTTGTGTCTGTTGTGTTCGTACTGATAACTACAAATCGCGATCTTCAGTTTCCAGAAATATTGGCAAATAAAATTAAAATTATAGCGATCGATCGCTGTAATGCAGTCAGAGCAACATTAAAACCTGAGATTAGCTCTTGAATGTTTGGCAATCCTCACCAGATCGATCGCGATCGAGCCAATCTCAATCTTCAGATCGATCGCTAGTTCTGAGTCTGCAAATAGTAATTAAATCGCTCCTGAAGTCGATCCACTGCAATCGATCGCGTCCAATATTCTACTAGCACATGACCGAAGGCGGTAGCATTGCGATCGGGTGCCGTAGTATTATTTAGCAGCAATGACCATAGCGACAATAGATCGAAGTCAATCGATTTAGAGCGATCGTTATTTAACAATGAGTGCAAATCGTAAGCCATTTGCAACTTACCGATAACTACGGGTAGCTGCTCCACCGGAATTTGCGCGGCGAGTAATTGCGCCAACGCTGGCGTTCCGGTTGTCATCGTCGAGATAAATTCCAATACCGGACTTTTGAGCAGTTGGGTGAGTCCTTGAGTCGTCGTCATCTGGAGACTATAGCGATCGATAATCCGCGCTGCCGCCACAATCCGCGCATCCAGATCTCGTAAAAACCGCGCCAGCCGAATCTGTTTGCTCGGCTCGATCGATTGGAGCAATGCCAATGATAATGTATCCACACCCCAAGCTAACCTGTCGATCGTCGGATCGGCATTCACCAACGGCAAAACTAGATCGCAGTAGTCAGCCAAAAATTCATTTCGATAAGCCACAGCTTCACGGATGGCGACTTCCTTCGGGCGTGTACCCGCTTGCCAATCATAGGGCGGTGTCCACTCCCGCAATGGACGCACCCGATCGACTTGAGTTAGGATCGTGACGATCGGTAAATCGTGATATGTCTGCTTTAACGCTTGCAAAAAGTCCAGATCCATCTGTAACGCCGGATCGAGCGCAGGCGTAACTAATAATATTAAATCCGCAGTCGCCGCGTACTCCAATACCTGTGCGCGTACATCATTCCGATTAGCTTGCTCGTAACCAGGACTATCCCACAGCGTCAGACTTTCACCACTCGGAATCTGCCATTGATAATTTTGAATCTTGTCAGTACTTGGCAACACATCGACAACGGCTAATTCTGATTGAAACAGCGTATTAATCAGACTACTTTTACCTGCCCCCGTACGCCCGACGAGGAGAATAGCGATCGGTTTTTGCTCGATCTGCGCCTGCGGTTCGGCAGCAGCCAGGATCGCTCTGAGGGTTTGAGTCTTTGCCGCCGTGGGCGCGATCGGCGCAGGCGTAGATAATGGCTGGATCTTGCCACTATAGAGAGTCACAGCCTGACGACAGAGGTTCGTCAAGGCAGCTTCACGGGTGAGTTGACCCAAATTGACCAAAAGCTGTCGATCGGCAAGGCTAGAGGACTCCTTGGTGGCACGCTTGGCGATCGCGGTAACGGGATTGATTACCCATTGCGCCCAGTTCCACACCTTGAGGATTTTCTGCGCTGAGGGAGCCAATTTTTGATACGTCTCGTAGGCTTCATACGTCTGCGCGATCGTCACGCGATCGAGTGCTGGGGCGAGTTTCTGCATCCAGGCATCCATATCATCCGTAGTCCCCCGAATTAGTCCATACGCCTGAGTCACATAAATATTTAGCAGCGGATATTTGACTTCGGGATGATAAATCTTGGCAATCGCCACAATCAATTCCTGACATCGCGCCCAAAACGTCGTCCAATCTTCCCAAATCGGTCGATCTATTTGTGATTCACCAATTACCTGTTGCAGTACCGCGCTCACCCGCTCTGCGGCAGCTCCACTCACTGGCGTAGCATCAGCCGTCATCGCTGCCAGCTCCCGACTCGCCGCTGCGATGACATCGGCACCTTGACCGATCGACGATCGCGTCCATCTTACCAACAACCACCGCCAGCCCACCAACAGCAGCGTCAATACGCCCCAAATCCAATTAATTCTCCACTCATGAATCTTGACTCCAGCAGCAATCAGCAGAAAGATCGCGACACTGGCGATCGGCGATACTAGAATAGCCCACTGCCAAGGTTTCAATTGCATATCAATTTCCTACTGACCACCAATCTGACGATAACATACTCGATCGATCGGAGCATCGAGAGATCTAGCAGCTCGGAAAGAAGTGACCCGTAGATGTCTGCGAGAGATTGGAGTATTGTAGTAAACAGCGATGAACTAAAGATCGCATCCGTCAGGTGTCCAAGGATCGCTCCCACAGATTTACACCATGTAGTATTTAGCAGATGGAACGAGTTATTCCCCACGATTTGACGATTCACACCGCAAGATGTCTGCTGCGCCGCCCTGTATTAGAGGATGCTCCAGCTATTTTCTCAGCTACCCGTTTTGCTGGATTTAATGATGGAATGCAATGGGAACCACCGACAACTATCGAGGAGTTAGATGAGCCATTTAGAGAGCAGATGCTGGCTTGGGACGAGGGGAGTGTATTTGCTTTCACGATCGCGGATCTGGCTACCAATGGTTTATTGGGGCGGGTGGGCATCCGCAAAACCAATCGTCCCAATGTTTGGAATCTGGGATTTTGGACGCATCCACAGCAACAAGGAAAAGGTTACATGACAGAATCAGTGAGGGCGATCTTCACATTTGGGTTTGAGGAACTCGGAGCCACCCAGATCGAAGCGAGTTATGCCTTGTGGAACAAAAGTAGTCGGCGCGTACTCGAAAAAGTTGGGATGAAATTTATCGCTTATATTCCTCACGCATTTCAGAAACAGGGACGATGGGTGGAAGCAAATAAAATGAGCATTAGTAGGCGAGAGTGGTCGATATCGGTGGCTAGTGGCGATCGGCAGTAAGCTGAAGTTATGACGGTCGGAATCCTCACCGATCGACTTGGCTGATGTAGGATGTGTTAGGCGAGAGCCTCAACGCACCAGTGTTCTCGGTCGATCTTAGATTAAAAGCTAAGTTAACAATAGAGAATACACTATACATAGAATCTATCAGCAAAACTTAGACTAGATATTGATTAAAATTCTAAACTAAGTCTATCTTTTCCTACATTTTTCGATTAAAGTCTTTGATATAGATACACAAAAGACTTTAATAATTGGTTAATAGACTAAACTCTATGTATGAGATAGTTATTCAGACGGCATGGTTGATACCCTGCTATCCGCTCATTGGGGCCATATTGGCACTACCGTGGTCGATGGGTTGGTCGGGTCAATTGGGGAGCAGACCCTCTGGCTATATCAATATATTGATGGCGGGTGTTGCCTTCATTCATGGACTAGTAGCATTGGTAATTGGCTGGGATTTACCACCCCAACAAATTAGTTATAGTTGGCTGCATACTAGCACCCTGGATATCAACTTCCCGATCGAGATTTCGACGATCACCTTGACGGCGATTGCGGTGGTCACGGGGATAAATTTCGTTTCCCAGATCTATGCAGTGGGATATCTGGAAATGGATTGGGGATGGGCGCGGTTCTTCTCGTTGATGAATTGTTTCGGCGCGGGGATTTGTGGTTTGGTACTCTCAAATTCGCTGTTCTTCACTTATGTATTCCTCGAATTACTGACGTTGGCAACATATTTATTAGTTGGCTTTTGGTATGCCCAATCGTTAGTGATTACGGGAGCTAGAGATGCTTTTTGGACAAAACGGGTCGGCGATATTATCCTCCTCATGGGTGTGATTGCGATTTACCCGATCGCCGGAACGTGGAATTTTACAGAGTTGGAGATCTTGGCGCAAACGGCTCAATTAGACCCGACAGTGGCATTGTTACTGGGTTTGTCACTCAGTGCTGGCCCCTTGGGTAAGTGCGCTCAAATCCCCTTCCAGCTGTGGCTGGATGAAGCGATGGAGGCACCGATCCCAGCAACGGTATTGCGAAATGCAGTGGTTGTCGGTGCGGGAGCATTTGTCCTCATCAAACTCGCGCCAGTGATTTCACTATCACCAATTTTATTAAATACATTAGTTATTTTGGGCGTGACAACGGCAATTTGTTGCTCGTTAATTGCGATCGCTCAGATCGATATGAAGCGGGTACTTTCATATACACTCAGTGCTTATATCGGCTTGGTATTTATCGCGATCGGCACTCAAAATCTTGACTCGGCTCGGTTTATTCTGTTCAATGAATCTTTTGGGATGTCATTGTTATATATGGGGATTGGGGCGATTATTTGGACGAATATTACTCAAGATTTGACTCAGTTGGGTGGTTTATGGTCGCGTCGTCCATTTACAGGAGCTGCAATCTTAGTGGCGATCGCTTCTTTTATTACATTGCCGCCGTTAGGTGGATTTTGGGGATTTTTACAATTAGTTGATGGTCTTTGGGTCGAACAACCGTGGTTGGTAGGCGTGATTTTAATTGTAAATACGTTGACTGCTTTTAGTTTGACGCGATTATTTTGTCTAATATTCTTGGGCAAGGTCAAACCGATGAGCGAACGATCGATCGAACCATTTTGGTTGATTAGCTTACCTGTGATTTCGACGGCTGTATTTATCTGTCATTTGCCGATTATGCTGCGAGATCTGGGAATGTTACCTACTTGGGGCGCATTGGATACGATGTTTGCACCGTTATTAGTATGGTCGAGTATTTCAGGGATTGCGATTAGTGCGGTGATCTATAGTGTCGATACGATTCCTAAACCGATTAAACTACCATTACCAGCGATTCAAAACTTTTTTGCTAATGATTTATATGTCCAGCGATTTTATCAGCTGACAATCGTCATGTTGGTGGCTACTAGTGCAAAAGTAACTAATTGGTTCGATCGCTATATTGTGGATGGATTTGTGAATTTTATTGGTTTGGGGACATTATTTAGCGGACAGGCACTCAAGTATACTACATCTGGGCAGTCTCAGCTTTACATTTTGTTAGCTTTTTCGGGAATTATCATTATCGGTTTGATGATGGGACTATTAGTTTAATTTATTACTAATATATCGTATTCATTCATTTGTCACCCTTGTTAAACTCGTTACTCAATTAAAAATATGAAAAGAAAAATCATTAATTACATGTCTCGCCGTAACTTGTTTAAGTTTGGTGCTACAGCAGTAGGAGCTGGGTTAGTTGCTACTAAGTTGGAAATACATCCATTTGATGTCCCGGCTGCAAGTGCCAAACGAACTCTCACTCCCGATCTGGCAATTGCTGAATTACTGCAAGGAAATCAGCGATTTTCTACTCACAAAATGAAACAACCAAATCGAGGTGCTTTTCGCTTGCGCGAAATTGCTAGTGGTCAAAAACCATTTGCATCGATTTTGGGTTGTTCTGATTCTCGCGTACCAGCAGAGATGGTTTTTGACCAAGGATTAGGCGATTTATTTGTAGTGAGGGTGGCAGGTAATGTGGCAACTCCAGAACAAATTGGTAGCTTAGAATATGGGACTTTGGTATTGGGTACTAAGGTGATTATAGTACTAGGACACGAGCGATGTGGCGCAGTCCAAGCTGCAATCGAGAACAAACCCGTACCAGGTAAAATCGGAAGTATTTTGGATCGAATTCAACCTGTAGTAATAGCTAGCAGAAATCAAACAGGAGATTTACTCAAAGCTACAACTATTGCTAATATCAAAAATCAGATTAGTATTGTCAAGTCTTCTCCAGTCATCACAGACTTAATCAAGAATGGCAATCTGAAAATTATCGGTGGTTTCTACGATTTGGATACAGGGATTGTTACTCAAGTTGCTTAGGAATAGAGATCGCCGATTGGAGTTGGGTTGTAGATATTTATTGAGAAAAGGAAGAGGATGTTAAGTACGATTATTTGGTTACCTGTTTTGGGTGCGGTTTTGATTGGAATACTGCCAGGATTTAGTCGATCGATCGCTTTAGTTATTTCGGGGATAAATTTGGTAGTAGCGATCGCGATCGCTATAACTTTCAACTATCAAGATGCAGGCTTACAATTTGTCGAACATTTTGCTTGGATTGAGCCGTTAGGATTAGATTATCAATTAGGGATTGATGGGCTATCATTACCGCTGATAATTCTTAATGCTTTACTAGTTTTGCTAGCGGTTCAAGCTACTAGCAAGGATGTAGAGCGATCGCAGTTATTTCACGCACTCCTACTACTAGTCGGCACGGCGATTACTGGAGCATTTCTAGCTCAGAATTTACTGTTGTTTTTCTTGTTTTATGAGTTGGAATTAATTCCCCTTTATCTATTAATCGCGATCTGGGGTGGCGAAAAACGGGGTTATGCAGCAACTAAATTTCTGATTTATCAAGCACTATCAGGGATTATTTTACTGGCGGGTTTCTTGAGTTGGGCATGGTTTACCAAGACTGGCGATTTTAATTATCAGTCATTGGCAGCAACCCATTTACCAGCCAATCTCCAACTCTTATTGCTAAGTGTTCTCGTCCTCGGCTTTGGGATCAAAATGCCATTGGTACCCTTTCATACTTGGCTTCCAGATGCTTATGTAGAGGCATCTGCACCAGTTTCGATGTTATTAGGTGGCATTGTTTCCAAGTTGGGTACTTACGGATTGATTCGGTTTGGCTTAGGTTTATTCCCCGATGCTTGGGTGATTGTCGCGCCCTGGCTGGCACTTATTGCCGTCATTACGGCGATCTACGGTAGCCTGATTGCATTGGCTCAGACTGATATCAAGAAAACGATCGCGTATAGCTCTGTCGCTCACTTGAGCTATGTCCTCCTCGCTACCGCCGCTGGCAATCCCTTGAGCTTATTGGGTGCCGTCTATCAAATGGTCGCACATGGCTTGATTCTCGCCCTATTATTTAACCTCGTGGGCATTATCGAAGCCAAAACTGGCACGCGAGATTTAAACAAACTCCAGGGCTTACTCAACCCCAAACGTGGTTTACCATTTGTGGGATCTGTGCTGATCCTCACGACGATGGCAAGTGCGGGTATCCCTGGGATGGTAGGCTTTATCGGCGAATTTCTCTCCTTCCAAGGCAGCTATACCGCCTTCCCAGTTGCCACCCTCATCTGCTTGGCGAGTACGGGTTTGACCTCTGTCTACTTCATCATCATCATCAACCGCACCCTATTTGGCAAACTCGCAGATAAACTTACCTATCTACCCAAAGTTACCACCGCCGAAAGGATTCCAGCGATTATCCTCGCTGCTCTGGTAATTCTACTCGGCATCCAACCTAATATTCTCATCTCCCATACCCAAATTTCAACTGATGCGATCGTCGCTGCCCTCCCTCATCCCACTACCCAAATCGCTGACATAGTTGCTAGTCGGACAAGCGAGTTTGAATAATTGTCAATATCAACCAACTTCAAGCGATCTCCGCGAACTTTGCGGTCAAAAATCACCAGTTTCGTAGCTCATCCAATCACCCCTTTGCGCCCTCTGCGTTAAAAAAATATGATAACAGCCACCCAACTCCCCCCATCCACCCATCAATTCGCCGACGTCATCCATCGCCTCGAAGCAGGCGGCGCGATGCTCCCCGATACCCCCGAAAACCTGATGCAGATCATCGGCTTGTACAAAGCCTACGCCGTCCCCATGGACTTCTACTGGCGCGACTTGCTGTACATCGCCGAACGCGTCTTCCTCAACCCCCTACCCGCCTTCAAATACTTCCTCCCACAGGAATATCTCGACTTACCCAACCACTATGCAGGCGATACCGCCGACTTACGGATCTGGCAAAAAGGCGCAGCTTCAGCCCATCCAGAACTGCTCGAATTTATGGAAAATGGGCGCAGTACCAAAATGTCCAAACTCGCTCATCACTTATTGCACGATCGGATTAATATGGAGATTGCCGAAGCCTGTATGCAGGCGATGTACTGGCATCGCGGGATGGGTGGGAAGTTCGATCCGTACTTAGATACAGATGAGTACAAACAAAATGCCGATCGAGCCATTAAAGCATATTTTAAAGGCAATCCAGCGATGTTGGCTCTGTACAAGCTGTTTCCAGATATGTTTATCGAACAGGTGCGCGTACTTTCTTACTACTCTAACTTGGGATTGTTTTGGGAAGTGATGGCTCCAGTATTTTTTGAAATGAGCGATCTGTATGATGAGGGTAAGATTAAATCTGTCCCCGATGCGATGAATTTTCTCGTCAATGGGATTTTTGCCGTCGCTGGTAGACCGATTTATCATCATGTTTATATTGATGGGGAGATGTTTGAAATTATCCCCAAATCTGCCGGATTTACTTGGTTATATGAGGCGGCTTTACCTTATGTAGAAGCTGTATTTTATCGCACGGCACCATTTCGCGGCACCAAATCTTATAATGCCCAAGCGGATCAAGTCCCCGCCGAGCAAGCAGATTTTCACTATGGAATTCTCTATGCAGATGTCAATCCCGTCGGTAGCGCAGGGATTCCACCAACGTTATTGATGGATGATATGTATCATTTCTTGCCGGAATATTTGCTCGATTATTATTCACAACATTGTCGTGGCAAAGATGATATGTTAGTACAATTGGGCGTAAGTTTTCAGCGATCGATGTACTGTGTTACTTCGGCGGTGATTCAGGCTCTGCGCGCTGCTTTACTCTATCCATTAGACGATACTAATCCCAAGCACCTAGAGCAAAATCGTAAATTCTTTGAAGCACAGATTGACAGATTCAAACGTCCTGAAGCACGGTTGAGCGATATTCAGAGTCAAGATTATCGGTGATGCGATCGCTTGAGTTAAAATACTCGAAAAATAACTCGCTCAATTATGATACCAGAACGATCCTCGATCGAAATTATTGAAGCAGATTTAGCTGTTGCTACTCATGCTGATGCAATAATTGCCCTAATGGATGAATATGCTCGCGACCCAATGGGCGGAGGTGGAGGATTATCAGATTATGCTAAAACTAATTTGATTTCTGAATTAGCCAAACGAAAAACTGCACGGGTTATTCTCGCATTCGTAGAAAATCGACCCGCCGGACTAGTTATTTGTTTAGAAGGATTTTCCACCTTTGCTTGTCAACCCTTACTAAACATTCATGACGCGATCGTTTCTTTACCATGTCGAGGTCGAGGCGTCTCTAAATTGATGCTACAATTTACAGAAAAAATTGCAATCGAGCTAGGATGTTGTAAGCTAACCTTGGAAGTTTTAGAGCATAATTATATCGCCCAAAAAGCATACCGATCGGTTGGATTTGATGGTTACGAACTAAATCCTGAAATGGGCAAAGCCTTATTTTGGGAGAAAAAGTTGTGAATGATTTTAGAGAGTATTTTGTACAAATCGATTCGATCGAGTGACTTCGATCGCGAGTAAGTATTAAGATTGGTGGGCAGTGCCTACAAAGTTAATAACTGTTAGATAATTTAACGATAAATAATATGCCGAATATTGTAGAAATTGCTGTTAGTAACGAGAACTTTAGTACCCTCGTCGCCGCCGTCCAAGCAGCCGGATTGGTAGAAGCTTTACAATCTCCTGGGCCATTTACCGTCTTTGCCCCAGTCGATGCCGCCTTTGCTGCCCTACCTCCAGGCACAGTCCAAACTTTAGTCCAAAATCCACCCCAATTAGCCCGCATCCTCAAATTTCATGTGGTAGCTGGAAAATTCACGCAAGCGGAGCTATCGAAACTCTCAAAAGTAGACTCACTCGAAGGTGCGCCGATTCCGATCGATTGTAGTGATGGTTTCGAGGTCAAAAACTCGACGGTCATCGCCGCCGATATTGAAGCCGATAATGGGATAATTCATGTAATCGATCGCGTTATATTGATGGGGTAGGTACACTTAATGTGTCATCAGTCTAAATAGTTGGGGAGTAGGCGATCGCATGGCTGCATGGGTAATCGATCTAATGAGTAGTTTGGGCTACTGGGGCATCGGATTGTTGATGTTCTTGGAAAATCTGTTTCCGCCAATTCCCTCTGAGCTGATTATGCCCTTAGCTGGCTTTACAGTCGCTCAAGGTAAAATGAATTTTGGGATAGCTGTCTTTGCTGGTACCGTTGGTACGATGTTGGGAACTTATGCCTGGTATTATCTGGGGCGATTGGTCAACTATCAGCGGCTACAAACTTGGACGGAGCGTTACGGCAAGTGGATCGGAGTTAGTGCTAAAGATATCGACCGCGTCAATGATTGGTTCAACAAGCATGGCTCGAAAGCTGTCTTCTTTGGGCGGATGGTACCAGGGATTCGCACTTTGATTTCGCTACCTGCTGGTATCAATAATATGCCTTTTGTGAGTTTTACTATTTATTCGACAATTGGTACCATCATCTGGACATTAGGATTGACGATTGCTGGTTATTTGTTAGGTGATAACTATGCCTCGATCGAACAATACATCGCCCCGATTTCTAAGCTAGTTTTAGCTGGTTTACTCGGTTTACTCGGTTATGTGGTGTTCAAGAAAGTGCGATCGAGTAGTAATTAACTCAAGTTGTTACCGACAATAGTGCCAGCGACTAAAGTCGCGGCTACAGTTGCAAAGTCCGTTCGCGGAGCGTCTGCTTTGCAGATACGGCGGTTTCCAACCGCTGGGGTTAATTAAAGTATCGGCTGAGATTTTGGGAGATAATATTAAACATCTCATCGCTGGTGTACTTGGACTATGACTACTCCGCTCGAAATTGCGATCGTCGGTGCTGGGATGGCAGGAATTGCCTGCGCCAAGCAACTTCAGGCGGCTGGGTATACAGGGATTGCCATCTTTGAAAAATCCCGAGGCGTTGGGGGGCGATTGACAACCAGACGGATGTTTGATACTTGTGTCGATCGCGGGACTTGTTATATCTCGCCTAAAGGGGTGCAATTTCGGGCATTGTGCGATCGCCTCATCGCTGCCAATATTATCGAAAGTTGGACGGATACAACGCATACTCTGACTGCTGATGGTAAGCTGCTGGCAGATTCAGATATTTATCCCCGCTATGTTGCCCCCAATGGTATGAATCAAATCGCCAAATATCTAGCTAAAGATCTAGATATTCGATTCGGGCAACGGGCGATCGCCATTGTACCCGATGGGAAGCTGTGGCGACTGACGATCTCCGGTAGCGAACCAATTGAAATCCTGGCTCACCAAGTGATTTTTGCCATCCCCGCCCCTCAAGCAGTAGATTTACTCACACCCCTAGCAGATATTCTACCTGTGGAGTTCTTGGCTAATTTGAGAGGGGTTGATTTTTATGGCTCGATCGCCATCGCCGCAGGCTATACTCAGAGTCAATTGGCGGCGTGGGAAGCTACCTATCCACAGGTAAAATCAGTGACATGTTCAGACGATCCGATCTTAGGATGGTTGGGAGTAGATAGTAGCAAACGTCACCAACCAGCTCCACCAGTATTTGTGCTCCAGAGTACGGCAGATTTCGCCGCTAAGTACCCCAATCCTGAAGATCTAGCAGTTGCTAGTCTAGCCATGTTAGAACGGGCTAGCGAGCGATTTTTGCCCTGGTTCCGAGAGTGTGAGTGGCAGCAGCCACACCTCTGGCGATACGCTTTCCCCAAATCTCCAGATCTGAATGCTTTCCTGGCGATCGATCGTCCAGCACCCTTGTTTTGTATGGGAGATTGGTGTCGTGGACGGAAAGTAGAAGATGCCTTCCTCGCTGGGCTGGCAGTAGCCAGATCGATCGTGGGATAGACAACCTATCTCTCAAACTACCCTCTACCCTCTGTCTTGATGCGCTAAACCCTCGGGGAACCCGAGGAGCGCGCATCGCTACCCTCTACCCTCTATTCACAGTCAACCCCTGACTTTCACAGGAAGTCTAATGAGCGATCCACTGAGCATCAGTCACGATAAACACCCCTCCGAGCTTCTTGAGTAGCGGCTGCATCGCGATCGAGAGTTGCTCCGCCATTTCGAGCTGGGTACAAATAATCATAATGTAGCTATTGGTAATCAGATCGTCACCAGAATAACCATGTTCGCCACTACCAGAGACATTATTGATGACGGTATAACCTTCGATCGCATTCTTTTTGAGAATCTTTAGTACGGCAGGTACCTCCAGATAACTCACAATAATCTCAACTTTCTTAACATTTTGTAGCACAATTACACTCCCAAGGCTTTAATAGTTTGTAGATAAATCGGAATTCCCACAATGATGTTGAACGGGAAAGTGATCGCTAGAGCCATCGATACATACAGACTAGGGTTAGCTTCGGGTACCGTCATTCGCATGGCTGCGGGTACGGCAATATATGAAGCACTGGCACAAAGTACGGAAAACAGGAGCGCATCACCTTGCCCCATCCCAATGACTTTGGCGATCGCAATTCCAATTAAAGCATTGGCGGTCGGCATCAATATAGCAAAGCCAATTAAGAACATCCCTGTTTTACGGAGATCTTGAATTCGGCGTGCTGCTATTAGTCCCATGTCGAGTAGAAAGAACATTAATGCACCATAAAAAAGATCTTTTTCAACGAATAAATGTACTTTACTCCAGCCGTCACCACCTGTCAGGACACCAATAATCAAGCTACCAATCAATAGTAAGACCGATCCATTTAAGAACGCCTCACGTAATACTTCACCCCAAGAGGTTTCCGCGCTTTCCTGTTCGTCAGCAGAGCCAGGGGCTTCTTTTTTATTAAACACTCGTACCAAGATCAAGCCCACGACGATCGCGGGTGACTCCATCAGTGCTAGAGCGGCTACCATGTGTCCCCCATAAGAGATCTGGAGCTTGTCGAGGAGGGAACTAGCCGTAATGAATGTCACCGCACTAATCGAGCCGTAGGTCGCAGCGATCGCCGCAGCATTATAATTGTCTAACTTAATTTTGAGAATAAAGAAAGAGTAAACTGGGACGATCGACGCCATCAAGATCGCGGCGCATAAGGTGGCGATAATCAATGGACTCAAACCGCTCTCATATAATTCATGTCCGCCTTTGAAGCCGATCGCGATCAGTAAATACAGCGAAAATAGTTTGGGCAAGGGATTGGGAATTTCAAGATCGGACTGCACAAAAACCGCCAGCATTCCCAAGAAAAAGAATAGTACTGGCGGATTTAAGATATTAGACAGGATTAAACTGCTATCCATTGGTTGTTCAAAGTTTCGCGATCGATGTCTACTCATTATCCGGCTGTTAGTGACACCCGATCGATTATTGACTAGTTGTCAGTTCACCAGTCGAGGATCGTCTAGCTCTACAAACTTCGATCGGATTGGCGATCGATCGGATTGACTTTCATCACTACCATTGTCATATCGTCGCCATTGGCGCGATCTGCGCCGACGAAGCGATCGATTGTCGATACGATCCGATCCAGGGTCGCTTGAGAGCTGAGCTGCTGTTGACAAGCCGTCTGAAAGGTCTGGATCAGACTCTCCTCATTGAATCGTTCGCCGTCTTGATTGGCAGCATCAGTGAAGCCATCGGTATAGTAAATGATGGTATCGCCAGAGTGGAGCTGGACTTGAGCTTCCTCGTAGCGAGAATCAGCATCCAACCCGATCAGCATCCCGTTGGTATCCAACCTGAGAATACTATCTGTAGCTGCTTGCCAATACAGGGGCGGATTGTGAGCGGCGTTGGAATATGTCAGGATCTGCGTAGTCGGATCGTATTCTGAGTAGAACAGCGTCACAAACCGACTCGAATTTTCCAGATCTGCATACATCACCCGATTGAGGTGCTGGAGGATGCGTGCGGGTGAATGACCATTGAGTACCTCGGCGCGCAACATCCCGCGCGTCATGGTCATGATCAGCCCTGCGGGGACACCTTTGCCCATCACATCGCCGATCGTGATACTCCACTTATTGGTGATATTGTCTGCGCTGAGTCGATCGATCGGTCTGTCGTAATTAGCAGGGATAAAGTCATAATAGTCCCCACCGACGCGATCGGCATTGAGATAACAAGCGGCTAGTTCCAAGCCAGGAATATCTGGAAACTTTTTGGGTAATAACCGTTCTTGAATTTCGGCACCGATTTCCAACTCGCGATCGAGTCGTTCTTTTTTGCGTAGTTCTACGGTGAGTTCGTCATTGTGGATCGCGACCGCAGTTTGATCGGCTACCAACTGGAGCAATTTTTGGCGATCGACAGTCCACTCATAATTAGGATTGCGCGTAAATACATACAATCTCCCACGTTCCCCACTTTCGAGTAAGATCGGCGTTCTAAACATCTCGATCCGATAGTCGAGATTGAGTTCGATTCTGCTTTCGAGTTTCTCCCAAAAATCCGCATGAAATTTGATTTCTTTACCTTGAGAAACATCTGACAGCGTTTTGATAATGGCTAGTTCGAGCTGTTGGCGCAGCTCATTACAGCCATTTTCACCCTGACAATGTAGCTGGTGGATTTGGAGTTGACCAGTTTTTTTGAATAAAATAATTGCACCGCCTTCACCGTCAGTAACTCGCGTCACCATCAGCGGAATTAATTCCAGAAACTGGTTGAGATTTTTGAAACTGCGGAGTGCAAAACCTAAATTGCTTAGTAGCTCGTGGGTTTTCTTTTGTTGGCGAGTGAGATTTGCCACTAGTTCTTGCAGAGCAGCTACCGAGCCAATTTGTGGTTCATAGTTCATCATCGATCGTGCCTAACCACTTAATAAAGCCTCAACAAATTCATAGCTAGAAAATGGTCGTAAATCTTCGATCCCCTCTCCAGCACCAATAAACCGAATTGGTAGCCCGAGCTGTTGAACTACTGCTAGAGCCACGCCACCTTTGGCTGTGCCATCTAGCTTCGTCAAGATCACCCCACTCAACTTAGCAGCTTCGGCAAATACTTGTGCCTGACGCAAACCATTTTGACCGAGTGTCGCATCGAGTACAAGTAAAGATTCTATCTGAGCATTACCTGCTTGTTTGTCTATAATCCGACGGATCTTGCTCAACTCATCCATCAGATTTTTTTTGTTTTGGAGTCTTCCAGCGGTATCGACTAATAGTAGCTCAGTTTCGCGCGATCGAGCGGCACTAATGGCATCAAAAACTACTGCGGCGGGATCGGTATTTTGACCTGGGTTGGCAATCACTTCGATCCCACTCCGTTGTCCCCAGACTTTGACTTGTTCGACGGCGGCAGCGCGAAAGGTATCACCAGCGGCGATCAGACATTTATACCCAGATGATTTGCTCATGTGAGCGAGTTTACCAATAGTAGTAGTCTTACCAACTCCATTGACTCCGACTAGCAGCCAGATATTGAGTCGATCGGGAGTGGGGAGAAATTCTTGGGTATAGTTGGCTTGGTAAGGTTGGTCGAGTAAGTCGCGTAACAGTTGCTTGAGGTAGGCGACTGCTTCCTCTGGTGGTAATGATTCTTGGCGTAATTTTGTCTGCAATGTCTCAATTACATAATCGGTAGCTTCGACACCGACATCTGCTTGCAGGAGTAAAGTCTCGATCGATTCTACCGCACTGGCATTGAGCGGCCCTTGACCGATCAGTGCTTTGAATTGATTGACAAATCCCCGCCGCGTTTTATCCAAGCCTTGACGCAATTTCTTGAGCCAATTAATCTCATCCAATGATACTTGTTCTGGCGTCCGTCCTTGATCGGCGAGCACTTTTGCCGACCACAAAAAGTCATCATCTAGCTCAATATCGGGCGTAGGTGCCGCTGGTTCGACTGTTTCGATCGCTGTTGCCTTGAGCTGCTCTAGTCGCTGCTGGCGGTCGTCTCGTGCCCAGAGGGGGAGATTGTCTCCCTGGGCTGTTGCTGGAGTGTCGTTGCTGAGTTCTGACTCAATAGGATCGATTGTGGCGATCTCTGGCTCGATGGTGTCTAGCGCGGCTGCTGGTACTTCTGACTCAGGTGCGGTGGGTGCGGCAACCGCATCGGGATCTTCTGCTGGCTGGGCTGCTGTCTCTGCTTGTTGCTGCTGAATATTCTCATAGGCGGCTTTTGCCCAGGCTAAATAGTCAGTCGCAACTTCCGTGCTATCTGTTTCTGGCTCCGCTGCTGGTAAGTCAGATTCCGCTTCTTCGCTGACAGATTTATCTACCTGTTCGGCATCAGGTACTGGCTCAGATTCAGATTTATCGAACTTACGACGAAACCAATTAAAAACCATGACAATTTATGAGTGATGAATGATGAATTAGCAATGATAGTAATCGATCGGGGGGAGCATCCCCATTTTTTAAAACCCTTACTATGGGTGAGCTATTAGTTACTGACAAGTTATTTGAGTTGCTGCGGAGGTTGTTTACCTCACCCCAACCCTCCTGCGCATCTTCGGGGAGGGAGCTAGAGCCTCCCTGCTTGGTGCAACACATGCGGAGGAGACCTCCGCGTGGTTGCATCCGCTTTATCAGGGGGGTTGGGGGTCTAGTCCACTTGTATGCACACCAATTAGCTTGTGCTTAAACCCCCGATTTCAACTGTTCTGTGACTCGGCGCAGCACGCCATTAATCAATTTGCGACCTTGGTCGTCACTATACCGTTTTGCAAGTTCGATCGCTTCATTGATAGCGATCCGTTCTTCCAAGCCCAGATACACCATTTCAGCGACTGCAAGTCTAAGAATATCTCGATCGATCTTGGGCAACCGACCTAGCTGCCAATCTACGATACTTTTACCCAAAAGTGTGTCGATGTCGGCTGTTTGTTCGGTAGTTTTGACCAATAATTCTAAAGCATAATTACGGACATCAGGACGATTGAAATTGTTAAGTAATTCTGGCATTTCCAATGCTTGACTCAATCTGTCGATCGCTGTTTGAACTAAGACGATCGCTTCTGCCGTCATCGCTCTAGCACTCTCGACATCACTAGCTCTAGTTTGACTATTTAGCAGTCTGTCGCTACTGCGTTGTAATTCAGCGGCAGCGGCTTCTAGGGCTTCTTGAGTCTCCTCTCTGAGGGTAGAGATCGCATTGAGCATCATCTCCTCTAGCGTCAACTGCAATGCTCGCGGTTGTGCTTGCGCTGACTTCTGTTGCGCCTTTGATAGTTGGGGTAGAGCTAGTAGAGCCAACTCCCGAGCAATGGTTTGAGCTTTCATAGACAGTCGCAGGGTAGCAGTAGCAAAGCCTCTAATTCTACCATGTTTATCGAGATAAGCTTACCAACTAGATCTAAATTCCAGACATTTGAGCGGACGCGCGATCGCTCGGTCACAAAAACAGGAGGAAATTCTGATAAGATCGCGATCGAGGAGACAAATTATGAACAGTAGAATTGGTCAAGACAAATTCATCAAATTTGCCGATCGCATTGGTGGTAAGCTGCGCTGGCTGTACCCAAATTTTATCAATCGACAATTGACAATCTTGGTTTGCGCGATCGCGATCGCCTTATCTAGTTGTGTCAAGTATGATACTGGTGTCAATTTTACCAGTCTCAACTATGGCGAAATTGTCGAACATATTCAGCTCAGCGAACAATTAAATACCTTCAGTCACAAGGCGGTAACCGCATGGGTTGCAAGTATCGAACAGCGGGCAATTCGAGCGCAGGGGCGGCTCCAGCGACTGACAGATCGCGAATTTCAGGTCACGATCCCGTTTAATAATACCCAAGAGCTAGTTACGAAGATCGATCGATATTTTCACCCGGCACCAGTCAATCTGCCAGCGCAATTGTCTAGCTCTGCTACTAGCACGTCAAAGCTAAATTCGCAGATGCAGATCGAGCAAAGTAATCTCCTCCTAGCTGTCAGAAATCATCTCATCTATGATATCGATCTCCGCGCCCTGACGATCGCTGCCGACCCCAAAATTACGATCGCTGCGGACAATCCAATCGATCTTGAATTTAGTCTCCACAGTCCTTGGAGCATCAAAAATGGTAATACTAGCAATGTCGCCAGTGTCAAAGCGATCGATGAACGTCACATCACCTGGCAACTCCAACCAGGCGCACTCAATCACATCGAGGCGATCTTTTGGCTACCCAATCCGCTCGGCATCGGGGCAATATTTATCATCATCGTTAGTAGTGCTGGTTATTACTTCAAGTACCGTCAACTAACTTGGTAGTTAGGCTCTAAATAAATTAATGCGATTAAATTTAGATACTGCAAGTAATCAAAAATTAGCAAGCTGGGGCATAGTCATTGTTTGTATTGGCTCGATCGCTTTACGATTTTGGGGACTGGGTAGATTCAATGTCTTTGTATTTGATGAGGTTTATTATGCCAAATTTGCGAATAATTATCTCACCAATACCAAGTTTTTTAATTCACATCCACCACTGAGTCAATATCTGATCGCGATCGGGATCTGGATCGGCGATCGCTTACCGATCGGTCAAGATACCACGAATACACTCACAGGTTCGCTACACTCAACCTTTAGTTATCGGTGGATGAATGCCTTTTTTGGTTCGCTGATACCACCGCTCGTTGCAGCGTTAGCATATCAGCTCAATCGGCGGATGAGTTATGCGTTCTTAGCTGCTTTATTTATTAGTTTAGATGGGTTATTTCTGATTGAGTCTCGCTATGCTCTCAATAATATCTATCTAGTTTTCTTTGGATTACTTGGGCAATTACTAGTATTAATGGCAAGCGATCGCGATCGTACCCATCGTCTCGCTTTATGCATCGGAGCGGGTAGCTCTTTTGGTGCCTCTGCTGCTTGCAAATGGAATGGTTTATGGTTTTTGTTGGGTATCTATATCCTAATTGCGATCGCCAAAATCTGGCAAATAGTAAGAGCGAAACGTCAAACTCCCACCATTACTAATTCTCTACTAGAACGATTAGCCACCATTAGAATTGTTGAAGTTATTGTCTATCTATTTATTCTCCCAATTGTCATCTATAGTCTGCTGTGGATTCCGCATCTAATTCAGAATCCTACTCCTAATTTTATCGAAGTACAATGGGCAATTCTTACCTATCATGAGAAGGTGGGTAATGGAGCTGCAATCCATCCTTACTGTGCCAATTGGTATACATGGCCGTTATTGATGCGTCCGCTGGCTTATTATTTCAAACAATACAAACCTGACTATTATTATGATGTCCATGCGATGGGCAATCCAGTCTTATGGTGGTTGGCTCTAGTTGCTATTTTTGCGGCAATCTGGTTATTGGTTAAAGCTATTGCTACTACATCAGTGAGAGAGAAAAATCTAGAATGGACGAGTGTACCATTGTTTATGGTAATCAACTATGCTGCGAACTTATTACCGTGGGTGAAAGTTACTCGCTGCTTGTATATTTATCACTACATGGGTGCAGTTTTATTTGCGATTATGGGGTTGGCGTGGTTTGTCGATGTCTGGTTGCGGAGTGGTTCGAGATTGTGGCAAGTAGTGGGATTGACAACAATTTTTAGTGTGGCTGGATCGTTTGTATTTTGGCTGCCAATTTTTCTGGGATTATCGATCGAGAAAAGCGATCTCAGTTTGCGGCTGTGGGATTTTTGGATTTTTCGCTGGATCTAACGAGGATATCTAGAAATACCTAAAAAATGATTCATCCCCCAAGAGTTTGATTTAGCATCAGTTGAGGATCGGGATTAGCCAGATGAACGACGATCGACATCAAATGCTTGCATCAACACTGTCAACTCTTGAGCGCGATGAATGTAAGGTTCGAGTTGGCTAGCTTCCCATCCTGTCAATGTTTGCATTGCTTCGATCGACAATCCTCTCATTATCATCTCTACACACCAAGTAGCTTGAGCTTGCTCGATCGTCGATGGTGTTCCAGTTGGTGCGATCGTTTCGCCGATCGATTGTTGCCACATTTGATGCAAATTCGCTTCAGTTAATGCCGCTCCATCTGGATTGATGAATAGAGCTGGATCGACATCCTTACGGCTTCTGAGCCATTGTGTGAGGGGATTTTTGAGATACGAGCCGTAGCGTTTGCCGAGAATCCACTGATTGACAGGTACTTGACGTGCCGCGCCGTGAGTTATCTGCAATAGTTGACGATCGCTACTACTGAGATGATGCGATCGAGTCAATGATAAAACCTCATTCACACTCAATCCCGTGCTAAATAAAACATAAACCAGCGCGTAAGTTTGCAGGCTATGTTTTTTAGCTTGCTGAAGGATCTGATGCACGAGTGATGCGGGTAAATCGAGGTGAATTACTAAATTGTCAGCCGGATTGGTTGCTGTTAATTGGTGAGTAGTTCCAGCGACTGCACCCGCCACAAATAAAGCGACAACTCGATCGAGAAAATCCGCCCGATCGCGCCATAAGCCATGAAATTCGCTAGTTAATTCGATCGTCGCATAGCCAAATAATAATGTATGCAATAAGCTAGTTAACTGCTCGATCGGTAGTTGTAACTCTGACTGCGATTCACCGATATTGGTTTTTAAATACTTGGCGACGCGGCGATTGGCACGATCGAAACTCCGCCCCAACCCTTGGCGATTTTCCGGCGAATATTGCCCCGACTCACCAACGAGCGATCGAATCACGGCGGGAGTTTGCTCTAGTGCTTGGAGGCAGGTATTGGCATAAGTTCTGAGCATTTCTGCCAAATTACTAGCAGGTGGCAATTCTGTCGTCAGACTCTGCCCTAGCTGTGCGAACACCTCCGCATCTTCAATTACTGCTAGTAGCAACCCATGTTTGTTTCCAAACTGGCGAAATAATGTCACTTCATTCACCTGCGCTAGTTCGGCGATCTGCTTGGTAGTCGTCTCACTTACCCCCTGAGATCCAAATAGTTCGATCGCTGCCTGAATAATTTTTTGGCGATTAAGATTGCGGGAAGATGGCATGGGATCTGAGTTGTGTAGACTTGCGACAGTAGCGATCGAGAGCGGATGCAAGTGATACTTGCACTTTTGAACAAAACTTGTTAGGATGTAAATGCAAGCGTTACTTGCAAGCCATCTTTCTAATATACCCAATCTAGGTGTTAGGTAGTAGGTATTAGGTGTTAGGGGAAATACTCTCAGTATGAAATTCAGACCTAAAACCTCAAAACCAAAGCCTAAAGCCTAAAACCTAAAACCTAATTATATGACTGCTAATTTTATCGAAGATAGCTCACAGCGACGGGAAACAGCACCCTTGAGCTGGACGAATGTATTCTTTTTCGGCTCATTTCATCTGATTGCCTTGGCGGCACCGTGGTATTTTGATTGGTCGGCACTGGGCGCGGCAATCTTATTGCATTGGTTGTTTGGATCGATCGGAATTTGTCTGGGATTTCACCGTTTGCTCACACATCGTAGCTTTCAGGTACCCAAACCGCTGGAATATGTCTTTGCCACCCTCGGCGCGTTAGCACTCCAAGGTGGGCCGATTTTCTGGGTAGCTGGACATCGCCAACACCACTTGTATACCGAAGATTGGGACAAAGATCCCTACTCGGCAAAACGGGGGTTCTGGTGGAGTCACATGTTATGGATTTTTTACCCGAAAGCCAACTTTTTCAACTTTGATGATTACAAAAAGGCGGCACCAGATCTAGCAAAGGATGCTTATTATCGGTGGCTAGATAAATATTTCTTGTTCTTACAAATCCCAGTCGGATTGCTATTGTATGCGATCGGTGGTTGGTCGTTTGTGATTTATGGTGTGTTTGTGCGGGCGGTAATTCTCTGGCATAGCACTTGGCTGATCAATTCGGCTAGTCATATCACTGGTTACCGCACTCATGAGTCGGATGACAATTCGCGCAATCTCTGGTGGGCAGCGTTGCTCACTTATGGCGAAGGCTGGCACAACAACCACCATGCCTATCCCAATGTCGCCAAAGGTGGCTGGCAGTGGTGGGAACTCGATATGACTTGGTGGGCGATTCAAGTGTTGCAAAAGCTGGGTTTGGCGAAACGGGTGATCCTACCACCTAGCACTTAACGGCACCGCCGCCGATTAAAATCGGGGCTAGTGATGCAAAGCCCGCCTGTCTTGTCTTGACCGAAACGCTTAGCACGAGGAGACCTCAGCGCGATTTCGGTCGCTGATGCGCTGTCTTGACCCAAACACATGCGGAGGGAACCTCAGCGTGATTTGGGTCGCTAAACCCTCGGCAAAGCCTACGTATCGCGCATCGCTACGCGGACTGAGATCTAGAGTGTCTTAACCGATGTGGCGGCTGCTATACATCGTCGCCTTAGAAAGTGGGGCTTTTGCTCCTTTCCCTTTGTAAGAAGGACTTTTGCGCCATCCCCTTGTCAAGGGAATGGCTGGGGTGGGGTAAAGATCTCCGCAACAACTCCAACAGACTTGCACGTACACAGCAGCCAACGCCAAGCAAACTCACCGTAGTGGTAAGAGACAGTCAGAAGCACGTAGGGCTGACAGGTTGGCACTACCCGTACAAAATAACACCGTCTGAATTTCCGCTTGCAAAATCTCCACCAATTCAGCGACGGCGGTACTTGAGATATCCGCAGCTTGCAGAAATGGTAACGCTAAACCTGCCACATCGGCACCGAGGGCGATCGCTTTGGCGATATCCAAGCCATTGCGGATGCCCCCAGAGGCGATCAATGGGATCGTAGGGGAGATCTCCCGAATTGAGGTGATACATTGAGTTGTGGGGATACCCCAATCGGCAAAAGTGGTGCCCAATCGCCGTTGAAGTGCGGTTTGGGCGCGTTCGCTCTCCACCTTCGCCCACGAAGTACCCCCTGCACCTGCGACATCGATCGCACTGACTCCCGCTGCAATCAATTGTGTTGCCATCTGAGCCGAGATGCCATTGCCCACTTCTTTGACAATTACGGGCACAGGTAGCTGCTGACAGACGCTGGCAATCCGATCGAGCAATCCCTTGAAATTGGTATCGCCGTGGGGTTGGATGCACTCCTGGAGGGGATTGAGATGCAAAATCAAGGCGTCTGCGCCCAATAATTCTACCGATCGCCGACATTCGTCGATTCCATACTTATAATTGAGTTGCACCGCACCGAGATTTGCGAGTAATAAGATATCTGGGGCAACTTGGCGGACTTGGAAAGTATCTGCAACTTGTGGTTGTTCGATCGCCACTCGCTGAGAACCGACACCCATCGCGAGGTTGTACGCCTGTGCCACTTCGGCGAGGCGGTAATTGATCTCCTTGGCTTGATTGGTACCCCCAGTCATCGAAGACATCAAAATCGGTGCGCCGAGCTGCTTGCCAAGCAAGTTGGTAGTAAGATCGAGCTGCTGGTAGTCTAGCTCTGGTAGACAACTATGCTGGAACTGATAGCGATCGAATCCACTTCCCTGAGTCTGAAACTGGACATCTGATTCCAAACAGATCCGAATATGTTCGGCTTTGCGTTGAACTGTAGACATAGTTACTAGTTGTGGGTAAATCGCGATCGCAGTGTACCATTGGCTGGTGCTGAAGATCGGCAAATTTCCAGTACCCAATCTCTAGTAATTTAGCATGATAGAACCACCCGTAAATAGCATCAAACTCTCACAAACAGCCAAAGACCAACTGGTAAAACTCAAGCGATCGACTAAAATCGAGCAGTGGAATGTCCTCTGTCGGTGGGCTTTTTGTCGCTCCCTGGCTGAAACTGCACCTCCTTCTGTCATCCCCATTCCCGCCGACAGCAATCTCGAAATGACTTGGCGGGTATTTGGTGGTGATTTTTCAGATATTTTGATTCTCGCACTCAGACAACGCTGCGCTCTCGATCGATTGGAACTTTCACCAGAAGTCTACTCCCAGCAATTTCGACTGCATTTGCATCGCGGGATTGGTTATCTCGCTGGCGATCCCCATCTTCGCAAGATCGAACATTTAGTCAACTTAGCCAAGCTCAATGAGACAGCCGACCAGATCTAATCTACCCTAACTCAACAGCACGTAAAGATCCCCACTGCTAAATCACCACCAACCAACACAGAGATGCTAAATTTTTAATAGCTGAGTTAAAAAATTGCTGCTTTGGGAGCGTATAAATAATGATCGTAATTTTCAATCTGGCACTATTTGCCCTAGTGCTGCTATCTTTCGTGATGATCGTCGGTGTGCCTGTTGCCTACGCAGCACCACAAAACTGGGATCGCTCGAAACAACTCCTGTTTGTGGGTTCGGGAGCGTGGACGATTTTGGTATTGGTGGTTGGTGTCCTCAATTTCCTGGTAGTCTAAATTGTCAATATTGGCGATCGGTTGCGCTCAGATGATTACATTGTCTTAATTGCAGCCGATCTCAACCTGTGAGAACAGCCTTATAATAGTTGTATTGAGTTTTACATGTAGTTAATATAAATGGCAGTTTTTGAGGGTACTCTCGTCTGTGATAGTTCGTTACGATTTGCGATCGTTGTGGGTCGATTTAACGATCTGGTTACCAATAAACTGCTAGAAAGCTGTCAGGATTGTCTCAAACGCCACGGAATTGATATCGACCCCAATGGCAGCCAAGTCGATTATGCTTGGGTGCCAGGTTGCTTTGAGGTGCCACTGGTGGCAAAAAGGCTGGCTGAATCCGGTCGTTATGATGCGATTATTTGTTTGGGTGCAGTGATTCGTGGCGATACGCCCCACTTTGACTATGTGTCCTCGGAAGTCGCCAAAGGTGTAGCGGCGGTAGGATTTGGGAGCGGTACGCCAGTGATCTTTGGGGTACTGACTGTCGATACGATGACTCAAGCTTTAGAGCGGGCGGGGATCAAAGGCAATCACGGCTGGGGTTATGCACTCAATGCGATCGAAATGGCAACATTGATGAAAACATTACCCGCTAACCATACCTAAAATATCATTGGCAAGGGTAAATTAAAACTAGATTAAGATCTGTCTTTTGGTGTATTTCTAACAATGGTAATGGTTGCTATATTGTGGTGTAGAGATAAATAGCAAAAGCGAGGTAACCGATATGAAACCGATGATTTGGCATCCAGAACCAAAAGATAAAAAAGTTAACGAGTATATCGACAAAACCAATCGCGCTCCATACTTTGGTATCATTTTAGGTGCGCTAGGTGTGTTTTCTGTATTTACAGTAGCGGTACTTTTAGGAGCTTTTTGAGCTAGGATTTTCTATCGCCCTCTTGTCTCCAAAAGAGCAGCGATGCGCTAAAACCTCGGCTTTGCCGAGGTTTTAGCGCAACAAGATATGGAGAGAGATGATGGCAACTCTATGACTTCAACTTCTTGGGCTTGAGATTTTGGCTCAAGAATCCCGTCGTCATCATCCAGGCTTCGGCGGCGGCTTCAGGTGCATAACTATCCCGGCGGGCATCATTCATAAACGCATGTCCAGCCTTGGGAAAAAGATTGAGAATGTAGCGTTTTTTCGCCTTGGATAGAGCCGTACCGATTCTGCCATGTTCGTCTGCGCCAATCATTTGGTCTTCGCTACCATACATCAGCATGATTGGTGATTGCATGGCGGAAACTCGATCGAGCAGAGATTTTCGCCCCAGTGAATTTGCTGGAGCGGCATCGATACCGCCACCATAAAAGGCAACTGTCGCTTTGATTTTGGTGGGATAGATAGCATTGGCGAGGAAAGCATATCTGCCCCCCATACAGAACCCAATTATACCAATTACATTGGTATTGATTTCGGATTTTTCGGTGAGGAAATCGAGACTTTTGCCGACATCAGCCATGATGCCATCATCAGTGAGCGATTTGAGTTTCGCGATCGCACCAGCATTGTCTGTATACTCATAAGTGATGCCACGATAGAAGTCTGGAGCGATCGCGGCAAAGCCTGACTGTGCCAATCGATCGCAGATGCTTTTACACCATTGGTTCAAGCCGTAAGCTTCCATGAGCACGATTACTGCGGGAAATTTACCCGTTCCGGCTGGAGTCACATAATAACCTGGTAAATCCTTGGCAATTTGGATAGTTTTACCAACACTAGTCGGCGACTTACTGGTGGAAGTGGTAGTTTTAGCCGCTGGTTGTTTGGCTATACTCAGTTGAGAATTAGCCACGACTGCTGCTGTCACAATGCTGGATGTCCCCAGCAATATATCCCTTCGATTCATTTGTGATTAATTATTAATTGTCAATGCTCAATTATTAATTATCAACTATTTTCCGTAAACATTAAAGCGCGATCGATTACTACTATTTTGAGTCTGTATGTAGGGGTTTCCCATACTGGTAAACCCTTACATATATTTTGTACTAATTAACTAGAACACAAAAGTCGTCCGAATTGTCCCGAGATACTCCGTCGGGTTGGCGGAGTTGTGCTCGGGATTTGTCAGCAGTAGCAATCCAGGCGTGATAAACAGATTATCGCTCACCTTGTACTTATAAAAAGTTTCAATGTGCAGGCTAGTATCCCGATCGACACGAGCAGCCAGCGCACCATTGCTAGCCAATCGGGGCTGCATCCCGACTACAAATCCCAAGGTACTGCCCTTGGAAGCAAAATCCTTCACAGCAAGAGTAGCCGCATAGTTCCAGATATCAGCACTACCGCCAGCGACAGTTTCACGGTTGGCTTGAGTCAAACCACCCCAAGCAGATAAAACCAGATTCTTGGAAAGATTGACGCTCCCAAGTACAGAATAGTGGTTGGCTGTAGTCGGTGCGCCACTGAAGGGATTGTTGGCAATAGTACTACCATTGTTCCCCGACACAAGCGTACCAGTAGCATTGTAAGCACGAGCATAGATTAAGCCCAAGCTCACATCATCAGACGGTTTTAAAGTGAGCTGGGAAAATAGCACGTTAGAACCATTAAATAATCCGCTACCAGCCGCTGGATCGTTGACACCACTGGGTACAGCATAGCTCAATACCAACCCTAAACCAGGGCTAAACTTGTGATCTACGCCAATACCTGCGCCCTCACCACTGAGACGATAGACGGGGTTGAATCGTCCAAACCGTGTCACCGCACCAGTACCAGCAGCTTGATGTTCGGGGTTAAAGGTGAAGTAGTTATCGTTAAACTCACTACCTACTGTTTCCACAAATAATTTGGTGCTAGGAGCCAAAGGCAGTTGGTACTGCAATCTTTGGAGGGTAGCGTTGTTATTATCATTCCCTTCAAATCCCAACCGTGCCATGTTGGTACCGGAAGCCGCGCCCGCAAAGGAGACACTGTTACGCGCTTGGAGCCGAACCAAGAGGAGATCTTTGCCAGTAAAACTACTGCGGAAATTGAGGCGGACGCGATCGGTGAAAATCGTACTGCGGGTTGCTGTACTTGGCCCACCAGCTAAACCAGTGACTGCAAAAATTGCTTCACCAACTAGCTTGGTGGTAGTCGAGAAGCTTTGCTCTCTAAGTTTAGCAACCTTGCCATCGAGATCGCGAATGCGACCATCTACAGCTTGTAACTCGCTGCTAAAGGATTGAATCAGTCCTTTGAGCCTGTCGAGATCTTGTTGCGAAACCACATCGACTTCAATTACTGGGTCGGGTGGTGCAATTGGAGCGGGTTCGGGCGGGGGCGAGACTACTTCTGGAGCCGCTGGCACGACCATCTGAGGGGCTGGTACAAAGCGTTTTCTTTTAATAGCGCGGCGCGGTCTTTTTCGGGCGACTAGTTGCTCGATCGATTGGATACAGCCATTAAGACTGGTGGCAAATTCTTCACGAGAGAGGATCTGGTTACCTGTGGGGACATTGCCACAATTGTACTTACTACTTAGAGCTTGAAGTGTGGTGTAAGCCCAGTCCCCAGGTCTAATTTCTGCTGCTTGAGTCGCTGTTTCGATTGCCTCGGCATTCAAGTCACTACTGGTGCTAGCCACGCTATCAACTCTAAGCGATGCCGGACGAGATTCGCTAGCAACAGCCGCCAATCCACTAGCAACCCACACCAATACACCAATTAGTAGTGGTGATAAAAAATTTGTCGATCGCAGCTTTATCATGTTGTTGATGCTTTTCCTCACACTAGATTTTTTTAGACTGTACTGGCTTAGCCAGCCATATCCTAGTTGGTTAACTTCTTCAATTCTGCATACTGGTTTACAATTTGCGATCGCCAGAAGTGGTATGTGAATCCGCTCAAAACTAATGTCAACAGTTGTTGGAGCGCAAAAGTAGGGGGAAAGCTTATTTAGCTTTCCCCCTACTTGCCGATTTTAAAGATCGACCATCTTTGACATGCCTAATTACTTAAAAAGTGAAGGTGCTCCGAATGGTACCAACATACTCAGTAGGTTTAGTGCGGTCGTGCTCGGGATTGGTGATGAGCAATAGTCCAGGCGTAATCGCGAGGTTATCACTCAACTTAACTCGGTACAAAGCTTCAATATGAAATGAAGTATCAGGGTTACCAGGAGCAACAGCAGTAGCACTTGCCGCTGGAGCATTTGCTGCCGCCAGACCAGTACCAGTCCGAGTATTGAGTTTCGGTGGTATGCCGACGATAAATGCCAAGCTATTACCCTTGCTACCAAAGTCTGGGAAAGCTAGTGAGATGGCGTAGTTGCTAGTACTTGCATTACCACCAGCAACCGTTTCACGATTAGCTTCGGTGAAACCCGCCCAGCCAGACAATATAAAGCCAGGACTTAGTTTATAGCTAGCCAAAAATGAGTAGTAATTAGCTGTAGTTGGGATTGCACCAAACGGGGTATTTGCAGCACTACTACCAGTCCCGCCGTTGATAGCACCACCCGCACTGTAAGCACGAGCGTAAATTAGACCCAAGTCAAGACCTTTGGTAGGGCGAACAGTTAACTGACTGATGATGGCATTGGAACCACTAAATAAGCCACCATTTGCTGCCGTGTTTGCCACTGCATTACTAGTGGGGACTGCGTAACCAAGCCCTAGCTCTAGCTCGTTGCTAAACTTGTGATTGAGAGTCAGAGATGCACCATCGCCGCTGAGGCGGTAGACGGGGTTGTAACGACCAAACCGAGAAATAGATCCGCTACCAGAACTAGTTAAAGCTGGATTGAACGTATATAGGTTCTCGTTAAATTCACTACCGATCGTCTCTACAATAACTCTAGTTTCAGGACTGAGTGGGAAAGCATATTGTAGTAACGAAACACTTGTATTGTTTTGGCTGTCACCATCATAGCCCAACTGAGTCATGTTGGTGCCTGTAACTCCAGCATTGAAGGGAGGAGTATTACGTGACTGCAACCGAGTTCTGAGGCGATCTTTACCTGTAAAACTAGTATCAAAATTGAGACGAACGCGATCGCTCAAGATATTAGCCGTCGTACCATTGGTACCGATACCAGCACTCCGACCAGTGTTGTAGCCACTCAGCCCGATGATGACTTCTCCATTTAACTTGGTAGTAGTGGAGAAAGCTTGCGCTCTGAGCTTGGTAACACTGGCATCCAAGGCTTGGACGCGGCTATCTACACCTTGCAGCTCAGCATTAAAAGACTGCACCAGTCCTCTGAGCCTGTCGAGATCTTGTTGGGAAACTACTTCTTCTTGCTCGATTTGAGGTTCGGGCGGAGCCATTATTGGAGCTGGTTCTGGTGGCGGCGAGACCACTTCTGGGGCTGCTGGTGGGGCGATTATTTGAGGTGCTGGTGCAGGGCGTCTCTTTTTGATCGCGCGGCGGGGCTTTCTTCTGGCGACTAGTTGCTCCATCGATTGGATGCAGCCATTGAGACTAGTGGCAAATTCTTCGCGGGATAAGACTTTATTACCAGTTGGCGTGTTGCCGCAACTATATTTAGCACTCAAGGCTTGGAGCGTTTGATAAGCCCAATCACTCGGCTTGATTTCACTGGCTTGAGTGGCTTCTTCAATCTGCTCGGTGGTTGCTTCGCTACTGACCGCCGAGAGGGTACTAGTAGCTTGAGAGGATGATTCTAGATTTGTGGTCGATGGTGCTGTGCTGGCGATAGGATTCGCTACGGCAGCGTAAGCACCAGCCATCCAGACGATCGCACCCAATAAGATCGGTGATAAGAGATTTTTTGATAATAAGCTTGTCATTTTTGAGCTACTTTTCCTCACACTATATTTTTTTGACCGAATGGCTCTGAGTACCTGCATCTTGAGGCGTTAATTCTGGCGATTGCGGATGACAGTTTATAGTTTATGACCTAATTTCGGCAATACATATTAATTCGGATACATTTTTGCGATCCAAATCGTGCAGCTCGGCGTTTTTAGCGTTTAAATGAGGACTTATACCGTTCGGATGGTCGATCTTCAGTTGGAGCAGATCGTAGTTGCTGGCGATCCGTTCGCTTTAGCGGCTGCAACGATTGCCAGTAGATAGTTCGATCGCTATAATCTTGGGTATTCTAGAAGAATAAGTGTAGTAGAAATCTGAGTGCTACTGCTGGTCTAGCTTGGTCGATCTACAGGCAAGATCCGTTAAATATGCGTTGACAAGTTGTTCTGACCAATGGTGATACCGATTATTAGCCGTCAATCACAGTATTAATCCAGCAGCAATTGTGTCGATCGAGGGTCGCTCTAGCGCGGATTCGTTCGATCCTAACGTACTAGTATTTGTCAAATATTTTACGCTAGAGTTACGACTTTTTAACTCAAAAAACAATTGAATGGGTGACTAAAATAAATGATAATAACTACTGACTGTGAAGATCCAAACTTTGATGAATCAACACAAGATCCTGACTTACAGCTTGCCGCAGCAGAGGCACAAATAATTGAAGAGCCAGAAAATACGCTGGAAGGGCTAAACGACTCGATGATGATTTGGCGATTTGCACAAGGTAAAAAACGCTTGGCGATCAATCAAAATCTCAGAATTAATTACGCTCACAATTCACTGCAATTGTCAACGCCAAATTACGAATTGATTGCGATCCACAAAGTCGCTGAAAAACTGCACTACATTCTGATCAAAAAAGATAGTCAATATGCAGAAATGATTCAGAATGTTATTTCTGAATGTAAGTTTATTCCGATCGATACTGCTAGTACAGAACGTGGCTTCATGCGTTATCAAAAGTA
This sequence comes from Chamaesiphon sp., assembly GCF_041738855.1. GTDB lineage: Bacteria > Cyanobacteriota > Cyanobacteriia > Cyanobacteriales > Chamaesiphonaceae > Chamaesiphon. The sequence goes on from NZ_JBGSPA010000035.1 coordinate 41,272, forward strand.
TGACATCCCCGCAGGCTATACTCTCCGCTATGAGCCAGCAGCACAGTTATGGCAAACATGGCAGGACGATCGCCAACAGTCGAGCGTAGGATTACAATTAGATATCTCGATCCTTGCGCGATCGAAATGGTATCGGGTGCAGCAAATGATCTGTACTGACGACAGGCTCGATCTCCAGACTCGGCTGGGGTTGATTTCACTCTCGCTGCGAGATCGGATCGCTTGGATTGCGAAATTAGGCGATGTGCCAATTGTGGGCAATGCCGATCTAACCGCACACCAACATGGAGTCAATGGTACTGACAGCGATATTTTGGATAAGATTATTTCTAAGTTGGCAATCGAAAATTTACCTGGCGGCGATCTTCATTTTACCCCCCATCTCACTATGTCCGAATCAGCTTACCAGCCTCAGAATTCAGCTTTGCTGTATGATGAAGATCGCAGTAGCATATTGACTGGTAATACTGTAGATCCGCTCTTGGCACAGCTCAGAGCTGGTGTCATGAATGTGCTCGAAGACTATCTAGAGCATGGTGAGACGATTGTCAGAACTGAGACGATCGCTGATGCACAAGGTAATACTATTAGCGAAAAAACTGTCAGTACTCATCGTGGTTGCCCCCGCTGGGCGATCGAAGCCATCGTTCAGTGGCGATAATCGATCGAGATCTAATTTCTAGGATCCAATTAGATCTCTAGGGCATGTCATCAATTAGGCAAATGACGCAGTAATTGGGAGGAGTAAAGGGGGCTTGAGTACTAAATTCATGCCACCCATTATGATAAACATGCTGTAAATTTTTGAGCCGCAATTTATCTGGCTGCCGCTGTCATCTGGCTCAATTGATGACACGTCCTAGGAGTTTTTCATGCGTTTGAGTTCTTCTTGCAGATCTGCTACCTGCTTTCGCATATCACTGACACTATTATCTGTCGATCGGCTTGGCGATGGGGATTCGCCATCGGCAACGATCTCGATCCGCCGTGGCTCGGTGTTTTTTTGAGGGCGTGTGGAGTTATTGGATGGAGCTTGGTTTAAGTTCTGTTGTTGGGCGGATCTAATCATCTCATCCACCAATTTGCGGGCTTCTTCGGTAGTGATTTCACCTTTGGCAACCATTTCGTCGGTCAGCTTTTGGGCTTGGACGCCGATCGATGAGATCTTCTCGCCAGCCTGTTCTCCAGCCACAGTAGCCAGCCCGACCCCAAGATAAAATGCTTTTTGAACGATATCGCCTAGACCAGCCATAATCAACTTCTCAGGTAATAATAAATGTTTTCGATCTTGTCTATTTTTACTATAGATAAGCGATCGAATCTGCGACTAGGGCGGAGCGGTACGGGTTGCCGATATGTAGAGATGGAACCAACCCGACTGCTAAAAATATTTGGGCGATCCGGATTCCACGCCTGTTGCAAGCATCCCATGTTGCTGCTACCTTCCAGTCCTGACAAGGTTTGGGCGTTACGACCGCGCGGGTCCAGATCTATTCTGATTATAGCACGAGATTGTGGCGGTGTCGAAGCCGCTTTGGAGAGAAAATTGCGGGAATTTTTTTAGCACCGCTCGCATCGATCCATCAGGGATGATGGAGGTGGATCGCGCTAGGGGTATTGTCATGGACTGCGATCTCTTCGCTCGGCGGGGATTGGCTCGCTCGATCGACTGGTTGGTGCTGGGCGGCGTCGCTGGGAGGTTGGCTCGGTAACTGCGGCATCCAGTGCGCGATTTTTGCCGCTAATTCATCTTTGCGAACGGGCTTGGACAAAAAATCATCCATCCCCGCTAACATTGCCAACTCGCGATCCTCCTTCATGGCACTGGCAGTCAACGCGATAACGATCGTATGCCGAGCTGTACCTTCGCGGCTGCGGATTTCTCTAGTCGCAGCATAGCCGTCGAGCCGAGGCATATGACAATCCATCAAGATCGCGTCATAGTCTTGGCTGGCAATTTTGGTAAGTACTTCTTCCCCGTCGCAGGCTAGATCTGCCGTATAGCCGAGATTTTTGAGTTGATTGAGGGCGACTTTTTGGTTAACTTTATTGTCTTCAGCTACCAAGAGTCGTAGTGGCGAAATAGCTGGCTGGCTGATGGGTTGTTGCGGCGGTTGCGGATCGGTGATGGACTCAAATGACTTTTCTTCAGGTGCGGCGATGAGTCGAGTTGACTCGATACATCGCTGGAGGAGGTTGAGCGGTTTGGCTGGTTTGAAGGCGTATTCAGCGATCGCTGATTGCTGTTGGAGCAGGGACGCGCGATCGTATTCATTAAAAGCGATCGTCGCAATTATCCGTAGTTTGCTGAGTTCGGGATAGTGACGGATCTGCTCTGGGAGCGTGGTATTGGGGCTATCGGGGAATGAGAGATCCGTAATCAGGATCTCAAATGGTCTACTCACTACTGCGGCTGCCAGCAGGAGGTTCATCGCTGCGGTACTAGTGGTAGTCGTCGTCACCGTCGCACCGTAGTGTTCGGCGACAGAGGCGATCGCATGACGACTGTGATCCCAATTGCTAGCGATGAGGATGTGTTGTCCGTGAAGGGTTTGAGCTAGTTGACGGCTGAGTAGTAACCGATCGCTAAGTGCTGATGTGAGGTTGGCACGACGGCAAGTCAGGGTGAACCAAAAGATCGAACCCGCACCTGGCGCACTGATAACGCCAATTTCACCACCCATCATTTCGATCAAGCGTTTGGAGATTGCTAACCCCAATCCCGTACCACCATATTGGCGCGTCGTGGACGAATCAGCTTGGGAAAAGGATTGAAAAATCTTGTCTTGACTCTCGGTATCGATCCCAATTCCGGTATCCTGGACTTGGAAATAAAGGGTGATCTGCCGATCGAATTCACCGATCGCGCTAATGTCGATCGATACGCCACCGCGATCGGTAAATTTGATCGCGTTCCCGATCAGGTTGATCAATATTTGGCTCAATCGCGTCGGATCGCCCTGTAAATTATTGACAATTGTCGGTTCGATCCGACAACTCAATTCGATCCCTTTGGAGTAGGCATTATTTGCCAAGACTTCGATCGTTTGTTCGACGGCATCGGTCAGATTGAAGTCAATTTCTTCGAGCTGCATTTCCCCAGCTTCAATTTTAGAGAAATCCAGGATTTCATTGATAATATTTAATAGATTATCAGAGCTACCGCGAATGATTTCGACGAAGCTGCGCTGTTCGTCGTTTAATTTGGTATCTAATAATAGCTCGGTAAAACTAATAATCCCATTCATCGGCGTCCGAATCTCGTGGCTCATATTTGCCAGAAAAGCACTCTTCATTTTTCCGGCTGATTCTGCCAGTTGACGGGCTTTTTCTAACGCGATATTTTCTTTGGTTAGTTCTTGGCGACGATGGCGTTCGAGATCGATCGATAGTGATTGAAGTTGCTTGGATGCGGTGATATCTTCAATCACTAGCAAAAATCCTGAAACTACGGCAATCTCTTCAATTTTCTTACCATCGACGATATCGCGTTGGATCTCTTGCCAATTGAATAGTGCTTCCAATCTGAGCGTAAAGAACTTGTCTTTATACTTGACTTCTTTGGCAGGTGAACTTTGATAGGTATATAGATCGCCGATCCGCTCCTCCCATTCCCGCGCACTGAGCCAGTTGGGAATCAAACACTGCTCGATATTATCGCCAATATTCATACTCAGTAGCTGTGAAGCAACCGAATTGCAAAACCAGACTGTCCCATCCAATTCGGTAGCGAGTAACCCCATTGAGAGGCTGTGGGCGATCGCCGTCTGAGCGGACTGAGCGCGTCCCAATTCGGCGGCAATGATCGCGAGTTTTGCCACTTTGTCAACTGGAATCGGTGGCAGTTGCTGGTCGCCAAATCGAGGTGTATGAGCGACTAAATTGATTTGATGGGTTTGCCAGAGCCTGTCTATTTCCCGCATGACCAAAAAATCTGTATATTGCCGTTCGCAATAAGCCACTCCCACAGTAGTGCATAAGCACAGGGCAATCGGCGCGGCAACTGGTAGCCAATAATTATTTGCCAAGGCGACGATGACGATCGCAATCCAGCTACTACTCAATCCTAACAATGCCAGCAATCGTTGACCGTGAGTCAGCCGACTGAGCTGGTAGCTCAATAGCGGACTGACTAACAACAGCACCAGGATCGCCCACTCACTAGGCACGATCTGGAGTTGAGCACTTTGGAGGAGATTGTCTACGACTGCTGCATGGAGATAGATACTCGCAGCACCTTCGACTCGATCGAATGGAGTATCGATCCGTTGGGCATTGGTACCTGTCACCCCCACCAAGACAATTTTGTTATTAAATGCTCTTTCGAGCAGTTGTTTGTCGCGCTCGTTCTGGGGGGCAAGAATTGCGCTCAATGAATAGTGGTTGGCATTGGCGACTTTCCCCGGCCAATTGATCCAGAAATTGCCATCATTTGGCGGACGCTTAATTTCGGGATTGTTGGTGAGATTGTGCCCTTCAACTGCCATCCAGGAAAGTGAGTACACCCGATTTTTGTAGGATTGGATCTGGCGCGTCACACCATCGCGACTTTTGATTTTATCAATATGTCCGACTGCTTGCACGGCAGCTTTCAATCGCCGCGTGGGTAAGAGTGGGCGGAGATTGGAATCCCAACCTTGGGCTAGCACTACCGCTTTGTGGCGATTGATGGCGGTGATGAATTCATCATCATCAGGCGTGACATCGCTAAAAATCTGCTCGAAGGCGATCGTACTCGCATTAAGCTTAGTTAAAGTCTCGATCAGTTTGGCATAATACAATCGATTGCGCGGTAGGTCTCGAAATTTGGCAATACTTTCATCGTCGATCTCGACGACAACGATCCGATCGTCCCACGCGCGTTCCCCACGCAGCTCTGTCAAACGATTGTAAGCGAAATCCTCAATCGGTACTATGGCACCTAGCTGTACCAATCCAATCGCGATGGCTGCGGCGATGGGACCTGGCAACCACCGCCAGACAGAGCGCAGGTGTTCGGGCACCTGTGCAGAAAGATTGGTAAATCGAGTGAGATAGTTCAAGAGCGGCGGCGGTAGATGGTTGCTGGTAGCGATGCGTGATGGAGATCCAACAGTGACAGACGATCCTAGTCTCAACTAGAGTAGCTGGAATCTACGTGCTTGCAATCGGCAACATAGCGGTTAAAACTTGCTCGATCGACCGATCTGAAACTAGCTCATCGGTGGGATGTAACACTTCATACGCGATCGTGGCAGTCGCACCAATTTGAGTCGGGAGAATAAATACCCCTTTACCTGCTTTAACTTTTTTATCAGATTTAAGGGTATTGACGATCTGCTGGAGATCGATTCCTGCTGGCAGCTCAGTCGCCAAATCTGCCTTGCGAATCACATCAGCTTGGCGTTGTGCCTCTAGCTCTGTCCAGTGTGCTGAGATTTGTAGCTTCACAGCCAATTGGGCGGCGGCAACCATCCCCATCGCGACAGCTTCACCATGATTGACGACGACATATTTGGTTACACTTTCGATCGCATGACCGATCGTGTGACCATAGTTGAGCGTCGCCCGCAGTCCAGTCAATTCATGTTCGTCTTGACTGACCACATCTGCCTTGGCAGCCGCCGATCGCGTTAAAATAGTGGTGAGGAGTTCGGGACTGATATTGTGCTGCTGGAGTCCATCTGCGGCTGCGAGTAGTTGAAACAGCGCGGGATCGCCGATCACTGCATATTTGATGACTTCTGCCATTCCCGCTCGAAATTCGCGGGCTGGCAATGTTGCCAATACATCCGGATCGGTCCACACCAACAGTGGTTGATGAAATGCACCAATCAGATTCTTGCCCTTGGGAGTGTTGACACCAGTTTTACCACCGATCGCCGAATCCACCATCGCGAGTAGCGTCGTTGGCACTTGAATGACATTGACCCCCCGCAGGCAGGTAGCCGCCGCAAAACCTGTCATATCTCCAATCACCCCACCACCGAGAGCAACAAAGGTTGAGGCGCGATCTAGCCCATTGTCCAGCGCGAAATCTTGGATCTGCGCGACCGAATCACGGGTTTTGTATTGCTCTCCATCTGGCAGTTCGCAGTATGATACTTCAAAGCCAGCTTGCGCTAGCGTGGCGATCGTCCGCTCTCCATAGTGTTCAAATACGGTGGGATTGGATACCAGCACGATCTTTTTCCCCAACCCCAGGCGTTGGCATTGTATCCCCAACCTGTCAAGATTTCCAGGCGCGATCGAGATTTCATAAGTTCTGTCATTTAAAGCAACAGCGATCGTCGATTTCATAACTTTGGAGGGGGTGAGTCACTGAGGTAGACGGGGGGACTAGGAGCGATCGTATAGCAGGGTATTGATGCTGATGACCACAGCCTAATTAAGATTGTAGATGTCGCAGGCAAAGATCGGATCTGTAACTTCATTGGCGTAGTCTCCAGTCGGTCATCGGCTGCTGTACTCTAGGCTCCACTCAATGTTTTAATAGTAGTTAAATAGTTATAGTCGAGGATAAATATATGTCTGGTGCGATCGCTTATCTCGGTTTTATCGGTGTGATGTTTGCCATTGCGATGGGTCTGTTCTTTGGACTCAAGTTTGCTAAAGTCATCTAGGCACCAACGACTAGTCAATGGTGGCTAGTCGATCGCTTTGCCGTCTATTCATTTTACTACTTTCCGCACACATGAAATCTTACCTCGCTGCTGCTGTTCAAATGACGAGTCTACCGGATCTCGCCAAAAATCTGGCTCAGGCAGAAGAATTAATCGAATTAGCCGTTCGTCGTGGTGCTGAATTAATTGGTCTGCCTGAGAATTTCGCCTTTTTGGGTACAGAAGAGGATAAAGTCGATCGAGCTGAGGCGATCGCTACTCAAACCGAGAAATTTCTCAAGACAACCGCTCAAAAGTACCAAGTCAGCCTCGTCGGCGGTGGCTTTCCCGTCCCAGTCGGCACCGAAGGGAAAGCTTATAATACTGCAATATTAGTCGGCCCTAACGGTGAAGAGCTGAGTAGATATGAGAAGACACATTTGTTTGATGTCAACCTCCCCGACGGCAATACTTATCGCGAATCTAGTACCGTCATGGCAGGGGTAAAATTGCCCGATGTCTATCACTCACCCCAATTGGGCGGGATTGGTTTATCTGTGTGCTACGATGTCCGGTTTCCCGAGTTGTATCGCCATCTTTCTAAGCTAGGTGCAGATGTGTTGTTTGTCCCTGCGGCTTTTACCGCCTATACTGGCAAAGATCACTGGCAAGTATTGTTGCAAGCCCGCGCGATCGAAAATACCTGCTACGCGATCGCTCCAGCTCAAACAGGCACTCACTATGCCATGCGTCAGACCCACGGTCATGCGATGATTGTCGATCCTTGGGGCGTCATCCTCGCTGATGCTGGCGAGCTACCTGGAATCGCGATCGCCGAAATCAGTCCCACTCGGCTAGCGCGGGCGCGCGCCCAGATGCCCTCGCTCGAACATCGAGTTTTTGCCTAGATTTAGATTAGATTAAGAGATGGTGCCTCACGCGACGATCGAGCGGACGGCACCAATATCCATCCGATCGCGAAAACAGCTCCATCAGTGGTAAGCACTCCCAACCTCCAACTCCCCACTCTCAACTTATGACTGCCGATAACATTCACCTAATTAATATCGCCATCAGCCTCACATTGGTAGTGATGACATTCTTATTTGTCTTGAGGATCGTCTTGACTTGGTATCCACAGATCGAGAGCAAAAAATTTCCATTCAATCTCGCGATCGCCCCGACAGAGCCGTTTTTAGTACCTGCCCGCAAACTGATTCCCCCAATTGGTGGGGTCGATATCACGCCGATTGTGTGGGTAGGAATTGTCAGTTTGATTCGGGAAGTTTTGGTCGGACAGCAAGGTTTGATAACGATGTTAGGGAGCTAGTCTATCTCTAACTAGGTGGTTGCGCGGATTAACTCTACCGCATCTCGACCATCAGGATCTTGGAAATAGACCTTGATTTGTTCCTCCCGCGCCGTCGGTAGTCGCTTACCAACAAAATCTGGGTGAATCGGTACCTGTCGATGACCGCGATCGATCAGCACAGCTAGTAAGATATGCTTGGGTCTACCGTATTCATTGACAGCATTCAAAGCGGCGCGAATAGTTCGTCCTTGAAAGATCACATCATCTACCAAAATTACTGTTCTACCATTCAAGTCCATCGGAATATCTGTTTTGCCTGGGGTACGCACGGCAATCAGATCGAGATCGTCGCGATAGAAAGTAATATCTAGAGTAGCGGTGGGGACTTTCACCCCTTCTAAGACTTCGATTTGGTGCGCCAACATCATCGTGAGGGGAACACCTTTTTTCTGAATGCCGACTAATACTACTTGCGACAAATCTCGGCAGCGTTCGTCAATCTCCGAAGCCAGTCGCACGATCGTCCGGCGAATTTCGTCAGCAGATAAGATTTCAACGATGGAACTAGACATGTCGATCACTGGGGATAGCAATGCTGTAGATATTGCATAATATTAAGCTTAACTCGATCGCGGTAGCAACCGCTATCCTTTTTGCCTAACCTGGATACAGGGTAAACAGTTGACAGTTGGCATTCAAACCGTCGGGGAACCCGATGAGCGCGAATCGCTACCCTCTACCCTCTATCCTCTACCCTCTCCTTTCATGGCATATCAGTGGTTTAAATCTTTTCACATTGTTGGGTTTACAGTTTGGTTTGCAGGTTTATTTTATTTAGTACGGTTATTTATTTATCATGTCGAGGCAAACGATAAACCCGAACCTGCGAAAAGCATCCTCAAAGAGCAGTATCAAATTATGGAGCAGCGGCTCTATAGTATTATTACCACCCCTGGAATGTTGGTGACGATCGCGATGGCGATCGGGATTATTTCGACAGAGCCAGAGATTATTCACGAACGCTGGCTGCATATCAAGATTGGTTTGGTAGTGCTACTGATCGGCTATCACTTTTATTGTCGGAGTTTGATGAAAAAGCTCGCAGTGGATGAGTGTAAATGGAGCAGTCAACAGTTGCGCGCACTAAATGAATTACCGACATTATTTCTAGTCGCGATCGTTTTATTAGCAATCTTTAAAAATAGTCTACCTACCGATCTTACTGGGTATGTAATTGTCGGATTAGTTGTATTGATGGCGGCGACAATTCAACTCTATGCCCGTAAGCGGAGACTAGATGCCGAGAAATTAGCTAAAGAAGTTACGACTTCTGAAGTTGGTGCCTAAACTTGAGATAATAATCGACAGATAGATGACGACTAAATCAACTTATACATCCACAGATATCCAGGCAATTTTCAATCGCATTGCCCCAGTATACGATCGCTTGAATAACGATCTGAGTTTAGGGATGCACTGGGTTTGGAAACAAATGACAGTAACTTGGAGTGGTGCAAAAGCAGGAGATGTTTGTCTGGACTTGTGTTGTGGTAGTGGCGATCTGACGCAACTATTGGCAAGACAAGTGGGTAGTGTCGGAACTGTTATCGGGGCTGATTTTGCACCAGCCCAACTCGAAACTGCCGCAGCCAGAGTTGCGAGTATTTATCCATCACTCGATCGGATTGAATGGGTAGAAGCTGATGCGCTAGATTTACCATTTGCAGACAGTTATTTCGATGCCGCGACGATGGGTTATGGCTTGCGAAATGTCACAGATATTCCTCGGTGTCTGCAAGAGCTGTATCGAGTTTTAAAGCCTGGTACCAAAGTCGCAATTCTCGATTTTCATCGTCCCGACAATAATCTGATGCGGCAGTTTCAGCAATGGTATTTGGATGCGATTGTCGTTCCCAAAGCGACTCAATTGGGGATGATGGCTGAGTATGCTTATTTGAATCCTAGTCTCGATCGGTTTCCAATGGGTGCGGAACAGGTAAAGTTGGGATTGGCAGCGGGATTTAGTCGGGCAACTCATTATCCGATCGCTGGGGGGATGATGGGTATTTTGGTATTGACTAAATAACGTCAGCTCGAGTGAAGAAAGGAGGTGGCGTTGAGCTAAAAGGTATTACTATCAATTATGGCATTTGTCCTGGTTTAAAATCATCAGGCTTTTGAGCGGGTAAAATTTCAATCTGCTCATCTACAGCAGTAGATCTCACAATTAAACTAATTTTATTTTTATGAAAATTGGTCAATTATCGGCAAAGAGTCACGTACCAATTAAGACAATTCGTTACTATGAAGAAATTGGTTTGTTGCCAATACCCGATCGCAATGAAGGTAACTTTCGATTGTTCTCACCAGAAAATATTTCTCGCTTATTGTTTATCAAACGTTTGCAGTTATTAGGTTTGAGTTTGCAAGAAATCAAAGAGTGCTTGACGGTATTCGATCGAGGTGAGCTACCCTGTGCTGATTTGCAGGTCAAGCTCAAGCAGCATGTCAAGACGATCGATCTACAAATTCAAGATATGATGGCTCTAAGGCAGCAACTTTGTGAGACCCTACAAAATTGGGATGAAAGCCCGATCCCACAAGCCAATATTATTTGTCCAAATTTGCAGGCTTAAGTACTTGACTCTCCAGTCAGAGGGAGATTATATGATGATATTAATTGCTCAAATCATCGCTCGTAATCGAGCTAAAATATATGACTACTCAATCGATCGGCTGTACTTGTACTTCATGTAACTGTTCTGTGTGCATGTGTGGAATCACCGCAACAAGTGAGTCTTGCTGCGCTAACAAAAGTTCTACGACAAGTAATGCTCCAGCTACCACCTGCGGTTGTGCTAAAAGTTAGTAGCAGTCAATAGCAGAAGAGTTGCTGGGAACTCCAAGTTCTCCCAGTAACTCTTTTTCTTTATTCGATCGAAATCAAGCATAGTCTCTGAGTACATATCCCACCCCACGTACTGTATGTAGCAGGCGTTTAGGATTGCTTACCTCTAATTTGAGCCGTAAAGCACGAATGTAGACTTCGATAATGTTCGACTCACCCATAAAATCGTATCCCCAAACTTTTTCCAGAATTTGGTCGCGGGTAATAACTTGGCGAGGATGTCGGAGCAAGTATTCTAACAAATCGAACTCTTTGGCAGTTAATTCAATTATTTGGCTGTTCCGATAAACTTCACGAGTGAGTCGATTTAAAACCAGATCTTCAAATTCAAAAGTATCTGGATCTTCGGGCTGTAGTCTTCGCAATCTAGCTTTCACTCTGGCAAGCAATTCTTCAATGCTAAAGGGTTTGGTGACATAATCATCTGCACCAGCATTTAATCCAGCGACTCGATCGGGAATTTCATCTTTAGCAGTGAGCATAATAATCGGTATCTGAATACCAGTCGATCGCAATCGTAGACAGAGATCTAATCCAGAGATTCCAGGCAGCATCCAATCCAAAATCAACAGATCGGGTTGAATATTTCGTGCCATCGTCAGCCCATCTAGACCATTTTGGGCGACAATAACCTGATAGCCTTCTAATATTAATTCTTCTTCGATCAACCCTGCTAGTTTGGGGTCATCTTCAACTAAAAGAATGCGATCGTGCATATCGATGATTTCCCAACTAGTAAGCCAATAAAAAGGGCAAGAATCTAGTAGTATGACTATTTCGTTTCTTCCCCTTTTTCCATTATATTAGCATTGAGATATGTCAAACTGTTATTTTAGGCAAAAGCAGCTCCCGTAATGCTAGCAGCACTGACATTTCTCAAAATCGCCAGTTCATCATTACCAAAACTAATCACCGTGTTACGACCAACTCCAGAGATCGTCAGATCGCTGAAGTTCAAACCATTTGACAAACCGATGAGGTCGCCGCTGCCAAGATTGAAATCAGTAATGGTGTCAAAGCCTGTGCCTGTAGATAGGCTGAACACATCGCTGCCAGCACCACCTGTTAACCGATTGAATCCATTGCCACCAAACAGAGTATCGTCGCCGTTGCCGCCAACCAAGGTATCGTTACCTTCGTTGCCATACAAATAATCATTACCATCGCCGCCGTGGAGACGATCGTTCCCAAGTCCGCCGACTAGCTTATCGTTGCCGAGTCCACCGCGTAAGTTATCGTCCCCAGCACCCCCATTAATCAGATCGTCTTGTTTAGTTCCAGTCAGATTGTCGTTGCCATCGGTACCAGAGATGGTGTTAAAGATGCGGAACCGAGCGATTTTGTAGTCAGGTGCAGTAAAATCACCATTGACAAATCGAGGATCGCTCAAAATTGGACCGCCTGGAATAAATCCAGTCGCCGCGCGAACCACACCGTTTTCGACAGTACCTGTATTTGGGACTGACTGCCCAAAGAAGGCAGTATTGGCGGGGATTTCATCATTGACTTCGGTACCAGCATCTAAAACTTGGCTGCCGAATACAGTGAAATCAGCACCGATGAAGTTGCCTTTAGCATCAAAGATCTCATGGGCGCGCTCGTTACCATTAGCAATAAAAAAGTCATTGCTAGGCAGGATCATCGAAGCAAAGTTAAAGTAGCGGCTGTTGGGATTACTGGCATCCAAAGTTACCGTAAATGAACCTGTTTCACCTGGATCGATCGGACCAGGCGCACCTACTGATGGCCCAGTAACGGCTCCTGCAACAGTTCCAAATCCTGACTGGAGGAACTCAGCACCAATAACGCTAACGGTACCATCTTCAGCAATTCGCTCTACTCCCAGAGAAGCAGGGCGACCGCGATCGTATGTATCGAACATACCGTTATGAAATCCAAACCAAACAGGAGTGAGCAAGGTACCTTTAGTCGGTGCCAGATTTTCGATTTCAATGGTGAGTTGAGTTTGCATGGCGATCGTATGGGAATAATTTGGTTATGACTGCTAAAAATCAACCGAATCCAGAAGAATTTAAGCAACAATCAAATTAAATGCCAGAAAAATGAGGATGAGATGAAGATTGGCTGGATACTAGATAAAGCTTTGCGTATAAATACTTACAATTCTGGCTCGAACAGAATCCGATCGTTCATGGCAATGATTTCCAGATTGGTAACGCGATTGTAAAAATACTGCCCTCACCTGGCTTCGATCGCAGTATAATTTTGCCATTCATTCCTTCGATTAAACTTTTAGCGATCGCTAACCCCAGTCCCGTACCATCTCTGGAGCGTGTCGATGAATCCTGCGCTCGATAAAATCGCTCGAAAATCCGATTTTGATGTTCTAGAGCGATCCCAATTCCTCGATCTCGGACGTGAATAATTGCTAGATCTCCGGTTTGTTCGATCGCGATCTCGATCGGACTATTCGAGTATTTAATCGCGTTATCCACGAGATTAATCAAAACTTGCATCAGCCGATCTTGGTCGGCGAGTGCGACAATATCTGCTGTAGTTGCCATCATCTCAATGGGATGCTTGCTGACTTTCTGGCTCATTTCGATGACTTCAGCAACCAATGTATTTAGAACGACTGGGCTATGGCGAAAATGAAGATTGCCGCTATCGGCGCGGGCGAGATCGAGTAAATCTTGAAGCATTCGGATCGTCCGATCTGTTTCGGCGATTGCGGTGGAGATGGCATTTTGCTGATGGGGACTCAAATTATCCCCGCGCCGCAATAAACTTTGCAGATAGCCTAAGACTACCGATAGCGGCGTGCGGAGTTCGTGAGAAACGTTGCCCACAAATTGCCGCTGTTGCTCCCATGCCCCAGATAGTCTGACCGTCATATCATTAAAAGCAGTTGCCAGTCCCAGAATTTCGTCTGGAGCCTGCTGGAGTTCGAGTTTCGCCGCGCCCAGATCGTCAGCAGAAACATAGCTGGCAATTTGGCTCATCTGTGCCAAAGGTTGAAGTGTTTTGCGAATTCGCTGGGAGATGGAGATTGTCAGTAGGCAAATTGCCAGTATCCCGATCGCAATGAGTCTATTAATTCCAGTGGTTAATTGATGTCGATCGCTCGTAATATCTTGAGAGAGATATACTTTGCCCACCAGCATACCATTCACGGTCAGGGGATTTCCACATAAGACCAGATAGCGATCGCCATATTGGACGATTGTGGGCTTGACAGGTGCTGCTGTTTGACTAATTGTCTCAACCAGATCGATCGAGGGCATATTCATCCCTGAAGATTTGCTCAAAATCTTGCCATTAGGCTCTTTCACCCAGATTGCTACCCCCGATGTCGAGAGTTTATCGATCGTTCGTTCCAAACTAACTTCAATAGTTTTCCCTTCACTGTACATTTCCACCTGTTCGGGAAAACGCATCGCCACATATTCTAGTAGTTGCTTATGGGAAGTAAGTAAATTTTGCTCCATCTGCCATCCTGCCCAAAATGCGACAGCACTTACCCCGAAGGCAGAAAGAGTCACTAGTTCTAACGTCAGCCGAAATTGTAACGAAGTCGGTGAAACTCGCAGTCTGAATAAGTTACGGATTAGGTTTGAGATGGTTTTGTGGTGGGGCATTAAAAAATCTCAGCAGTAGCGCGAAGGGGATCGAATTCAAAGCGGCGATCGTAATCAGTTGCACCATAGAGATTGAAGCTAATTGTCGGTTCGTCGCCGATGGCTTCAATTTGATGAATTGCATCGGGCATCAAACACAGAATGTCACCAGGGGTGAGAAGGCGATCGGCTGTTGCTTCGATGAGATCGGGAAATTCGGAAGTCGGCGATCGCTGCCAAAAGGTGTTTTTTTCTTGTCCATCTAGTAGTGCCACAATCCCCCAGGTAGCGTGATTGTGGACTGGTGAAGCCGTCCCTGGCGACCAAACCACGGTTTGAATCGTAATCGGAAAATCTGGCTCATCATAGAGCATTTGCACCGACCAACCAGTTTCGGGATCTGGTGGTAAAAAGTTTAGCTGCAACCACTCACAACTATTCAGTAGCCGTCGGACTAAGGGACAGATAAGTTGAAGGCGAATTCGATCGTCACTTTCTCGATCGATGATATCCTCAATATCAGTTAGGAACCGATAGAGTCGATATGGTCGATCGATCCAATCCGCCTGTGCGCCCATCTCAAAAGGAACGCACCGCCCTTCATCCGTAGCCAACCAGTCTCGAGCTAACATGCTTGCTTCCCTAGTATTAGATCTCAAGTTTAAGAGCAGGATTCGAGATCTAGGTGATTCTTCGCTAATGGCAAGATGAATTTTTGCTGAAGATGACAATTTTTCGGCGTTGCTCCGAAATTTAGAGTAGGGGCAATTCATGAATTGCCCCTACTCTAAATTTCGGGGATATCCAGTGATTTTATCCAATCTCCATATGTTCCTCATCTGAGACTCATCTTAGTGGATTTTAATCATAGGTAAGCCCAAAAGATTGGGCACACCGAATCTACACCCAAGTATTTTTAAACAGAGAATCTAATGAAAGTTCAATTTCTTGCTACATTTGCGGCAATCTCATTACTGAGTATTACTGCTGTTGCTCCTAGCATCTTCTTTGGCACAAGCAATGCGGTTGCTAGTTGTGCAGGCAAAAAAAATCCTTGTGCTGCTAAACCCAATCCTTGTGCTGGTAAAAAAGCCACTAGTTCTGTTGGGGGTCCCTTGGCAAAACAATTACAAGGCAAGCCAGTCGTTGTGGATATCTATGCTAGTTGGTGCCCCGCTTGCAAAAACATTGCACCCACTGTTTCCAAAATCAAGCAGCAGTACGGCAACAAAATCACTTTCGTGACATTAGATGTATCTGACAAATCTAGCTTTGCTAAAGCTGAAGCCACGGCTAAACAATTGGGTTTGAGCAAGTTTTTTGCAGCTAACAAAACTCAAACTGGTTCGCTGACGATCGTCGATCCAGCGACCGGAAATATCTTAGGGCAGGAACGTAATAATGCCGATCTAACTGCTTATTCTACCGTACTGGACTTGGCGATCGCTAAAAAGTAGATCTGTTCGTGGAAGTAAATGGATACTCGATTCTCGTTCCGAGAAGAGGCTTCTGCTCAGGCAGAGGCTACGCCAACGCGATTATTCCATTTACACCTACTCATCTGCTCGATTATTCAGCCTAAAAATGATTATTTTAAGTTCAGCATGGTTGTCAGTGTTAGGAAAATTTCATGAAATTAGAACCAGAACAAGATCTTAAATCGCACCCAAACAGGCGCAATCAAAATTATCGAAAATTACCAAAAAAATGGTTGTTGTTAGGTGGACTAGCAATATTAGGTTTGGTATTAGCTTTACTCATTACTAGTCCGATTTCTCAGGCACTCGAATACCTGATTTCACTTGCAGAAAACCGCTATCAGGAATGGTTCTCTAAACAAGATACTGCTAATCCACTAGTATTAATGCCATTAGCTTTTGTTGGTGGGTTAATTGCCAGTGTTTCTCCCTGTATTCTCGCACTATTACCACTTAATTTGACCTATATTGGTACCCGCAATATTACCTCGCGCAGTGATGCTTTTGTGAAGGCGGGATTGTTCGTACTAGGAAATGTCATCATTCTCGGTTTATTCGGGTTAGTATCATCATTTGCTGGTGCAGTAATGGTAGAGTATCGCGGTCACATTAACGTGGCTGTAGGTGCGATTATTCTAATTATGGGTTTTGGCTTATTAGGCTTGATTAGAATTCCCTTGCCTCAAATTAATGTCGATGGCTCCAATTTTGGCCCCTTTGGTGTGGGTTTGACTTTTGCCTTAGTTAGTTCGCCTTGTGCGAGTCCAGTCTTATTTGCCGTTCTCGCTGCTGCTGGTGCTAGTGGTTCGCAATTACTCGCCGTATTAACAATGGCAAGTTATGCCTTTGGTTATACCATTATTATTTTTCTCGCCAGTTTGCTAACTGGTTTTGCCAAGCAAGCAAAGTTATTGTTGAAGCATTCAGAAAATATTACCAAATTCGGTAGTGCAGCTCTAATTTTGGCAGGTATTTACTATCTAGTTACCGGAGTACAATGGTTTCTCGGCTAGTTATTGATTGCGTTTTATTTAAAGATGGTCAATTGCCACTCATAGCTACAGATCTGGACGTTATCGATATTTTGCAGATCGACGACGATTGCCACCAAAGGTTACAGCAATGGCTCACGAGCAGCAAATAGTTCCAATGTTTTGATGTATGCTCGATCGCATCTGGCTGTCTCGACATCAGAAATCGGTTGATAGCCATGCGACTCATAGAGTTTCACGGCTGCTGTCAAGATACTAGCGGTTTCGATCCGAATTTCGCAATAACCACGCTGAGCGATCGCCTGCTCCAATGCCCCTAATAAGTAATTACCCAAGCCTTTTCCTCTGGTTTTTGATGTCAAGTACATTTTCCTAATTTCTACCGCCTTTTCGCTACGTCTAGTTGGAGTAGACGATCCGATCGCGCAAGGGTAATAGGCACTTGTGCCGATAATCTCCCCCTGTGCCTCAATTACCCAAAATTCACCACCGCGATCGAGATAATACTCCTCTACAGCCAAGACATCGCGATCTGCACCATCGGGTTCCCACCCCAATCCATATTCAGCTAAAGCGTTTTCGATGACTTGAGCAGCAGCTAGACGATCGGCTGGTTGCCACGATCGAATCGTATAATTTCGATATTGCTTAAACATATCTCGGCTTAACTATGAATTCTCGGCTCGGGATAAAGTGTCGAGAGTAACTCACTTTCGACGATCGCCAGTTCGGCGAGACGGGATTGGACGATCGAGCGATCGTAATAGGTATCTGCAAGTAACCAATAGATACCAAAATGACGTGCTTCTGATGCCATCAGACTCCGATAGAATGCGGCTAATTTGGGATCGGGGAGATGGGTACCGAGCAGTCCCAATCGCTCGTGCGAACGGGCTTCAATCAACCCGCAAATTAGGAGTGAATCTAGCCTCCGGTGAGGTTCTTGAGTGCGAATTTGACTCATCAAGCCCTTGCCATAAGGTGGCGCATTCAATGCTGACAGGGGAATCCCCCGCTGTTCGAGGATTTGATTGACTTGCTCGAAGTGTTCTAGCTCTTCGCGGGCAATTGCTGTCAGTTGGCGGACTAGCTTCTGGCTCGATGGATACCGGAACATCATGTTGACAGCGGTTCCAGCGGCTTTGCGTTCGCAATGCGAATGATCCAGTAAGATCGTATCAACATTCCCCAAAGCTTGTTCGAGCCAAGCAGCAGAAGTCGGTTGATACAAAGCATTGATAGTTGGTTTGGCAGTGACAGTCATCAGGCAATACTTATAGTGTCATGGGGCGATCGTCTTCTTTACTATACCAATCCAAAGACAAGATTAATTTGACGCTCGATAACCCAGCAACTATATCGATTTTTAAACAGGTATGATATTGCTTCAGCAATGGCGATAGTTTGACTCATTTTTGCTGCTGCTCGATCGATTGTATAAATGCTCGAGCAAATTGGATTGCCTCTGTGGGTGTCGCTATTTTATCCATGATTCTGGCGATCTGAATTTCCGTCAGCAATTTACCAATCATTGGGGATGGTGGTAGTTCCAAACCTGCCATCAAATCACGTCCACTCACCAATGGCGTTGGATGTGCAACTTGGTTGAGCGGATCGCAATAGCGATCGATTAAAGGGGCTAAATTAACTAGCTCGACTCCAGATCCGATCGCCAATACTACCATCAATGAGAAATTATCGCCCACAGCTTGAAACCAGAAATATTGTTCCCTCAGCGACATTTCGATCCCCACTAGTTGCGGTAAATAGGTAATGGCGGTGGTGACTACCTGCATTTCGATCGCACTAAAAGTTAGTCTAGACATCTGCACTGTGGCGAGTTGCAGCTCTGGTGATAATAACAGCATAAATTTACCGATCGATCGCCGCGAGATCGAGATCGTAGCGCGCAACGGTCGATCGAGTGCGAGTACGAGTGCGGGATAATGTCGATCGATCGATTTAACTGCGCGATCGAACTCTGTTAGTCTAGCTGGAAAGTCTGCGCCTACAGGTATCTCTAGCCAACCCATCAAGAGATCGTCAGCCACCATCGCCGCCAACCACTGACTACTAGTTGGTGCTTGCAATAAATATCGTAGCTCTGCGAGTACTCTTTCTGCGGCAACAGTAGTTAGCAAAGGTACTAATTCCCGAATCGCCCGATGTGTTGCAGGCTCGATCGTCAAACCGATCTGTGCTGCTTGACGATAGGCTCTGAGCAGCCGCAAAGGATCGCTAACTAGGTTATCCCGACCGACCATTCTCAGCAGCCGTTGCTGGACATCCTCACTGCCATTGAATGGATCGATCGTCGCTCCGGTTTGGATGTCATAGGCGATCGCATTGAGCGTGTAGTCGCGCCGCGCCAGATCCGCCACAATACTCGCCCCATCCTGCTGCGCGATATCGACTGTCATTCCTGGAAACACCACCCGTGCAATCTGACGTTCGGCATCTAGCAATACAAATCCCGCGCGATATGTTGTCGCCAGTTGTCTGGCTACCGCTACCGCGCTGGTAGCAACTACCAGATCCAAGTCCAATTCGGCTCGGACTCGTCCGAGTAGACAATCTCGCACCGCACCACCAACTACATACACTGGCTGAGGTAAGAGGTTAAGGTCGAATGGTAGATTCGCTAAAAATTGCATAGAATGAAAGATAGTTGGTTAGTCCCTAACCCCTAAAATTTTATGTGTATCTGTATCAATTGCGAATACGTCGATCGCTGTACGACCTATCATGCAGTCGAAGAACAACACCAGCAAGCGCATCTGACGCCTACTCCTGACTTTGAAGCGACTCAGCCCAGCATCAATGTGAATATTCGTACTCTCGCGGATGGGGTAGAGATGGAATGGGATGTAGTCGGTTGTCTGAGTTTTACCCCAGATCGTGGCAAATGGTCGCGGCTGCGTCCGGGTGAATTAATTCCGACTTGAAGTTAGGTTTTAGGTTTTAGGCTTTGCGGATGAAATCACGCGGAGGATACCTGGCGCATGTGTTTCACCAAGCAAGGCTTTAGGCGAAAGTTTGGGTCGAGACTAAAACGTTAAATGTTCTCAAATCTATAAAGTTTGGCAACTCTGCCATCCACGCGATCGTAAGTCAATTCGAGTCGCGTAAAATGTGTCGGTAAATAGTCTAGTCTCTCCGCCCATTCGATCGCGACAATTCCCAATTGAGTCTCAATTCCCGACCAATATCCTTCCAGTTGTAGCTCGTCAACTTCGGCAGTTGTCAGACGGTAGAGATCCAAATGATAGAGCGGTAATCGACCGCCAAAATACTCATTGATAATCGTAAAAGTGGGACTGACGATCGCGTCTCCAATCTCCAGCCCTCGCGCCAAACCCTGCACCAATGTAGTTTTACCACTGCCCAACTCGCCTGTCAACAACAAGACACTACCTGCTGGCAAAGACTTACCTAGCTCCATCCCCAGCATCAGGGTCGCAGTTGGATCTGGTAACTCGATAATTCGCTCTATCATAATATCGATGCGGTTAGAAAGATGCCATAGCAACCTCAACTGAGCAGCTAAGTTGCGGAAGTTGAGGTGTGGTGTGTGAGGCACAAGCCGTAACGCACCGTTGAGGTAATTGAGGTAGGGTGTGTTGGGTGGAAGCCAGAGCGCACCAGATATCGGGAATCTAATTTAGGATCGCTCAGATCCAGCTATCGCGCTACTTTAACGGTTGGGAGTGGTACGACTTTGCCGTTGCTACTATCTTGGGCGCGACGGTAAAAATGAATCAAGGCTTTAGCCAAACGGCGCGGATTGTGACGGAGATAGCGAGTTGTCGGATCTTCTTCCATCACATTGACAGCAAAGATGCTCCGCCCCAATTGTTTCACATCATCGCGATCGAGTAAGACCGGATAAGAATTTTCTTCGGCATAATTTTGCAAACACCCAGCCGAGGGCGGATTTTTCTGTACCAATACTGCATCGAATAATTTGTGACCGCAGGCGCGATCGATACTTTCGATATGATCGGCGACGGTATAGCCAGTTGTCTCACCAGGCTGAGTCATGATATTGCAGACATAAATTCGCGGGACTTGACGTGCTGCAATGGCTTGGGCAATTTCGGGCACGAGCAAATTGGAAATGACGCTAGTATATAAACTCCCTGGCCCCATGATAATATAATCAGCCTCTTCAATGGCGGCGATCGCCGCAGGTAGCGCGGGTGGATGCGCTGGAGTGCAACCAATTTCGACGATTTGGCCATCAGAGCTACCGATGCTCGATTCACCTTCAATGAGACGACCGTCAGCTAATCTCGCCCACAAAGCGACATCTGTCAAAGTTGCTGGTAACACTCGTCCGCGAATCGCCAATACTTTGGAGCTAGCAGCCACAGCTCGTTCCAGATCCCCAGTGATCTCCGACATCGCTGTCAAAAATAAATTGCCAAAGCTGTGTCCCATCAACCCATCACCAGCTTCAAATCGGTATTGAAACAACTCTGTCAACAACTTCTCTTCATCAGCTAAAGCAGCAATACAGTTGCGAATATCGCCTGGTGGTAACACGCCAAAATCTCGCCTCAGCCGCCCCGATGAGCCGCCATCGTCAGCCACAGTGACGATCGCCGTCAGATTGGCACTATAGAGTTTCAACCCCCGTAGCAGAGTTGACAAGCCAGTCCCACCGCCGATCGCCACAATTTTCGGCCCTCGATTTAGTCGTCGATTGTCCCACAGCATATCTAGTAGAGTTTGTCCACTATCTGGACGTAAAACTTTACTAATTTCTCCGAGCGATCGACCATGACCCCAAAATACCAGAAATAGACCGCAACCCAGCACGATCGGACCCGATAAATAGTGTGGCACCACTCTCGCCAAGAACTCAATTACCTTGTCAACAAGCTGAAACAGCCAAAAAATCGGGGTGAGCTTGAGCCAAATTGCCAAGCCCAAAATCGTCATCAGTACGCCAATGTAAATAGTCAATAGCCACCGCTTGACAAAAATCCCTGGTGATAACCACTGGAATAGTCGCCGAAACCGAGGATATTTGCCGCCCTGTGAGGGAAAGGCACTACCGCTGCGACTTAAATTCCTGACTGCTTGTCTAAAAAGACCGATCGACATTATTTTTACTATCAAAAAGTAAGAGAATTGCTAAATTTAGAGATGCACTTGGAATGAGTCAATCTTACAGGTACTCTGACAGATCGGAAAGAGTAAGTTGTAATTTTGGTGACTTTTGATGTGTGGAATATTTGGGCGGGTAGAGCATGACTCGCATCAAGCAGGTTGTGAGCGATCGATACCGCATATACCCATTTAATCCGACTATAATTGCGATCGTAAAGGCGCGATCGCTAGGTTCAGCCATAATACTCACGATTGTGCCTCGGCACATGCCGCCCACGGGGCTTCACCACAGGTTGAGATGAATTTTTGGCTAACTTAATGACAAATACCAGGATTCTCGGTTTAGATCCAGGTTTAGCTAGTTTGGGATTTGGAGCGATCTCCATTTGTACGTACACTCGTCCACCAACAGTGACTTTGATTGACTTTGGAATTATCCAAACGCCAGCTCGCACCGAGATGGGGACTAGGCTCCAGACAATTTATAACGATCTGCACAGCTTGCTTGACGAAATCAAACCGGATTTAGTGGCGATCGAGCAGTTATTTTTCTATAAGATGGGAAATACCATTCCAGTGGCGCAAGCACGCGGCGTAATTTTACTAGCGATTGCCCAGCATCAAATTCCCTGGGTGGAGTTTACACCCAGTCAGATCAAGCAAGCTGTGGCTGGCTACGGCAATGCCAACAAGCCCGAAGTGCAAGCCGCAGTCGCTAGAGAGCTAGCTCTCGACAAAATTCCGCGTCCTGATGATGCGGCAGATGCCCTCGCCATTGCACTCACTGCCTGGTTGCAAATTAGTTGAGCATTCGATGACAACCCTCTAGAGATCGATACCCATATTTATCGATTTTAAATCATTTAAATATTCAATAACTAACCCAATGATTACCAAAATTTCAAATCTAATTAATAATTTATTAACTGCTAATGTCTTCTTTGTGATCTTGAGTTTTGGGTGGTTTATTATTGCAATCGTTGGCAAATATACACACATTCCGATGGGGCTAATGGTGTGGCAAAGCCTTTGGCAGCCGTTATTTTTGCCCGCAATTAGCATATTGATGGGTGGAGCAATTCTCAGTGGAACTATTAGTTATATCTCCAAAAGTCTCAATTCCCAGTGATAAGTTAGATGGTGAATAGTGAATGGTGTAATTGACAAGCTCTTGAGTCTAGTAGGGTGGGTACTGCCCACCACACAGGTTTCAGACACAGCTATCTCATCAATATTTACGCTCACCTACTTACTACCAGAAGCCACCACGCTTCCCATTGGGAAAGACAGTCATAAAATTAGTCTTGGCTTGGTTCAACTGCTCTTCGGTGACTTTGACACCTTTGAGATTTGCGCCACATAGATTTGCGCCATGTAAATTGGCATAGTTGAGATAAGCCTCGCTCAAATCCGCACCGCGCAGATCGGCATTTTGAAGATTGGCATAGCTAAAATAACCTTTGCTCAACACAGTATCCTTGAGCACCGCACCACTGAGATCGGCTTTATCAAATTTACCAGCCGCCAAATTTGCGCCCTGAAGATTGATATGAGAGCAATTGGCATTACTGAGCGTGATGCCTGGTAGATGAGCTTTGGCGAGATCGAGACTACTGATATCTAGTTCGCTAAAAGTTCGTTGTCCGCGTCGGAATGCCGCCAATACCCCCTGCGCATCTAGCTTCAATTGCTCCCGTCGCGGTGTTTGGATCGCTGGAATACCACCAATACCCGTCCTAATATCTGCACCAAAGCGGCTCGGTTCGCTACCGTTTTTGATATTCGTCGGATCGCGAGACTCGCGTTGTTCCCTGATCTTGTCTGCCATCCGCTTGGAGGCAGATGTCGCTGGAGCGGGAGCATTGGGATTGCTAGGCATCCCAGGTAGTGGAGTTTGACCGAGTGGCAGCGGATGATTGGGACTAGTCGCTGGTAGCGGCGGTACTCCTGGGCGCGGGGCGGGGACAACTGCCGTATTTTGCAGTGCGCGCTGGACTTCTTCGACGGACTGATAGCGATATCGCACTGATACCTCCAGCATTTTGCCCAAAACTTGAGTCATGTGTTTGCTCAACTGGACGTGGTTTTGCCACATCATTTCCCCAGTTGAGGGATTGTATTCGATATCTTTGGGCGATCTCCCAGTCATCAGATAGACACAAGTTACTCCCAGTGCATAGATATCACTGGCAAAGATCGGGCGCATTGCCAACTGCTCTGGCGGCGCATAACCGGAGGTACCGACAGCAAACTGGGTATTAGAAGCTTGTTCTACGCCTTCTGGGGTTTCGATCTGGGCGACATAGTTTTTGACAGCTCCAAAGTCGATCAGGACTAGTTTGCCATCCTGTTCGCGCCGCAAGATGTTCGCGGGTTTGATATCGCGGTGGATGACTTGTTGAGAGTGAATATAGGTAATGACGGGGAGAATTTCGATCAGGAAGTCTCGAATTTTGTCTTCTTTGAACAATCCCATCTGTTTGACTTCTTGATGGATCGTATGTCCACTGACATATTCTTGAACGAGATAAAAATTCCGGCGTTCCTCAAAAAAGTCGAGTAGTCGAGGGATCTGAGGATGATTGCCGATTTTGCCTAGCGTTCTAGCTTCCCGCTCGAATAGTTCTCTCGCCATCCGCAGGAATTTTTCGTGATTATTGCTGGGGCGGAGTTGCTTGATCACACAAATCGGCTCGCCAGGAAGGGAGACATCGATCGCGACAAAGGTTGCACCGAAGCCGCCTTGACCCAGTGATTTGGTGACTCGGTAACGATTGCGTACGAGTAACCGCGCGCCACAGGCTTGGCACAGGAAAGCATCGATCGGATTCTTGGGTTGGGGACAGTCAGGGTTTACGCAGTAGCTCATTGAGCCTCACCAGTGGAACATTTCTCTTGACGTACTGTTTTTGATTGCCATAGTCTCCCCTGGGGGCAGTGCGCTTCCATCGTCCAGGAAACCAGACTAGCTCGGACTCCAATCTAGCGAAAATAGCTCGGCGATGCTTGCCTGCCATCATGGTGCATTACTACCACCTCGATGGGTGCGAAATGCTTGAGTTGCAGGGCAAGTAAAGGATTTAGCTATTTGCTTCTAATTCTACCGCTTTTGTTCACACGGTGTGCTGTTACCTCATAGTGGTGTGTAGCTTGAGCGATATTGCTCTAGGGGCGATTGGGCAAAGCCCACACTGTGACTAGCTGTAGGTTTTGACCTAACGGTAGGCGAACGTCAACGCGATCGCAGTGCCTTCAACCAAATCACTCTCGTTACTTTTAAAGTACCCACAAGTCGAGTGGAATCTTGCTTATGGTTGAGAATATTTGAATCGATCGCTAATTAACGTCAGTATCTCCTGTCGGAGAGGCTACGCCAACGGGATAAGAAGAGCCTAGAGACTGAAGTCTCTGCTCATGATGCAAAGTCCGCCTGTCTTGTCTTGCTAAACCCTTGGCAAAGCCGAGGAGCGCAAGCCGCTACGCGGACTGAAGATACAGTCCGCGTAGGCGGACTAACTGGTTTTTAACAAAGAACAGGGGTGAAAATCCCTCACCTTTTAGGTGGATTGTGCTTGGTTCATTTTCATGGACAGGGAACCTCCGCGTGATTTGGGTCGCTAAACCCTCTCCTTGGGAGACGCTGCGCGTTGGCGTAGCCTGCGCCTTGCGCTTA
>NZ_JBGSPA010000069.1:0-1504 GCF_041738855.1 Chamaesiphon sp.
GGGAAAGCTTTAGTCTGCCACAGTCCCATCCGCTGGTAGTAGCTGAGGCTCGACACCTTAGCCGCACCCGTCGCACTCAGATATGTGACTCTAGCATTGGCTAAATGGTTAATTAATTGGGTACCAGCCAAAGCTTGAGCGGAAGCTTTGGTTTGCCCCCGCTCTCCATCGTCACCAGCCGCATTTCCCAGCATGTGTGCCTCATCGAAACAGATTGCCCCATCCCAATCCTCACCCACCCAGTCGATAATCTGGTCTACTCTGGATTTCTTACTGCCCTTAGCCGGACTCCGCAACCCGCCATAGGTGACAAATAAGATACCTTCAGCAAGACAGATATATTCGCCCTGCTTAAATTTCGATAAGGGAACGACTTGGTGAGGACTACCACCCAACCGTTGCCAATCGCGTCTGGCATCTTCGAGGAGAGCTTCATTTTTACTCACCCAAATCGCTCTCTTGCGCCCCTCACAACAGTTGGCGAGGATAATCAAAGCCGCCTCCACGCCCTTACCTACGCCAGTAGAATCACCGATACTGGCTGCTTGGCGGTGATATTTGCCGTCGGGATTGTCGGGATTGGCGACAGCGATCTGTTTATTCTCGGCGATGTACCAACGGGTATCCAGAAATTTACTATGTGCCTCACACACGTAGATTAGAGCTTCCAATTGTGGGTGCGAGGCTAATCCTGCCGTTAAAATCCGTGTGGGCAGCAGTGGTTGGACAGTAGGATAGGGAGCCTTAATTGCCGCCATTGCGATCGATTCTGCCAGCGGGGTAGGGTGTGGTGCCGCGCCAGGGATATGAATCGCACTGGCTTGGTACGGTGTATACACGGCATCAATTGTCTCGACTTCTTGTTTGACCGCTGGTTGATAAGTTAATCTCGCCAATTCGCCAAATCGATCTAACGCTATCTCGACAACAGGTTCGGGCTTGTTTACCTGCAAGATCTTTGCTGGGCGAGGATCTGCGGGAGAGTCGATAACAGGGATGATGGTTAACTGTGGTTGTAAGCCTAGTTGGAATAAGGGCAGTTCGACAAAGGGGTTGGGGGCAGCAGCGGCAGCAACCATCAATAATTCCTCCCGCTCCCAGTACTTGACAGTCTGACGGCTCGGTGTAGCTTCCATTGCCAAGCTTGCCAGTTCTTTGGCAGTAACTGAGAACTTGAGATCGATCGATTTAATCGGTTCTATCTTGGTAATCTTATCGAACACCAAGATGCGGACCTGACTGCCTGACACAAATGCCTCAAAAGCAGACAGGGAGTAGAAAAGAGTAGAAAAACATGAGAAGCTAAAGTTACGAACGCTCTAGCTGAAATTCGCATGAATGCTTCTACTCCTCTGTATATTCAACTATTAACCTGAGTTCGATGAAGTTTTGTCTCCTCAAACTCAGGCATTTCAACACTTTTAGGCTAACAGCAGAATTTTTTCAATTTTTGGCACATTAAAATCCACCATCAATATCATTAATAGTTGAAAAAACATTGATT
>NZ_JBGSPA010000179.1:0-3061 GCF_041738855.1 Chamaesiphon sp.
AACAGGGGTGAAAATCCCTCACCTTTTAGGTGGATTGTGCTTGGTTCATTTTCATGGACAGGGAACCTCCGCGTGATTTGGGTCGCTAAACCCTCTCCTTGGGAGACGCTGCGCGTTGGCGTAGCCTGCGCCTTGCGCTTACGGCAGAGCCTACGTATCGCAAATTACTGTCAACTGTCAACTGTCAACTTTTTAAATTAACCTTTACCCCTCCCACTTAGGCTTCGATCGTGACACGGAGATTGCCGCGTTTTTTAAGCACACGACAGGAAGTAGTGGCGCGGACGAGATCGCCTTCGGCATCTTGTTCGCGGGTAAATCCCAGATCGATCGAGGTTGCGCCGACGCGGAGATTTTTGAAGGAGAGTTGATTGATGCTGGCGGGTAAGGCTGGATCGAGAATCCGCAGGTAGTTACTGGGCGCGTCGGGGACTAAATTCACCATCATCTGGAGCAACTGAAAAATCGTGCCAGTTGCCCAGGCTTGGGGCGAACAAGCCACGGGATATTGGATCGGGCTTTGTCCGACGATCCGTCCGTAGCCACAGAAGAGTTCGGGGGGACGATGGTATGGCTGCTGGACGGTCATATCAAAGATGCCTTGTGCGACTTCCAAGGCTTGCTCGACGGCACCGACGGAGCGCAAACCCATCGTAATCAAACTATTGTCATGGGGCCACACAGACCCCGTGTGGTAGCCGATCGGATTGTAAGCGGGCGACTGACTGCTGAGGGTGCGAATCCCCCAGCCGCTAAACATATCCGGTGCCCGTAGGCGTTCGGCGACACTTTTGGCTTTTTCGGGGTACAAGAGTCCGTGCTGGAGGCACTGCCCAGGATTGGAACCGATCCCATCGACTTGTTTGCCCGCGCCATCGAGAGCCATCGCCAGAAAATCCCGATCGGGAATCCAGAAATCGCGATCGAACCGTTGCCGCAAACTTTGGGCTTCTTGTTGCCAGCGAGTAGCTAGTTCTGGCTCTTGCCGAATTTTGGCAAGTTCGCTCATCCGAATTTTGGCGGCATATACATACGCCTGGACTTCACACAGGGTAATCGACCCCGTAGCAATCTGCCCATGTCGATCGACGATACAGTCACCAGAATCCTTCCAGCCTTGATTGACTAGTCCCCGCGCTGAGGTGCGAAAGTAGGCGAGATAACCAGTATCGGCACACAGCCGATCGATCCATGCCATCGCGGCAAGGGCATTGCCCCACAACCGATCCAATGTAGTTGTATCGTGTGTCCACGCATAATATTCGGCGTAGAGCATCAACCACAATGGTGTAGCATCGACAGTCCCATAGTAAGGCGTGTGGGGAATTTCTTGGCACCGTGCCATTTCTCCCGTCCGCAGTTCGTGCAGAATTTTCCCAGGCTGCTCTTCGCGCCACTCATCATCGACTTTCCCTTGGTACTGAGCCAGCACCAACAATGTTTCGCGGGCGATGGTGGGATCGAGAATCAGCACCTGACTGGCGGCAATAATCGCATCCCGCCCAAATAGAGTACAAAACCACGGCACGCCCGCCGAGAGGACGGTGGCTTTGGTTTTAGCACCACTGGGATTGAGATTGGCAAGATCGAAGGACTGGCGTAATAAATAGATATCCTGTTCTGCTCGTTCGATCGCCCGATCGATTTGGGGATTGTCAGTACGGATTTGGGTGATTTGCGATCGCCATTCGTCTTCTTCCATCATTTCGGCGGCTTTGGCTTGGAACAGAGCCATCGGACTATTCACCCGCGAGACGGGGCGATTGTTCATCAACATTTCCAAGCGATAGCCGATCTGACAACTGGCATGGGAGTCTAACTCGATCTGCCAGATCGCTGTATATCCTTTGAGATAGTCAGGGAGACGATGCGCGAAGTGGATCTGGGACTCCAGGATCGCGCCGTCCAAGCCCTGATAAGCCAGTGTCAATTCATCAACCGCTAGATCTTGACCTTCTGGTTGGACACGCCGTAGCAATCCTCCCCGCTGTTTGCGATGAAACCCCCGAATCTCAAATAAGTCCGAAAAGTCTGCCTCGAAGCTCAAGCTCAATTCAAAACTGACGGGTTTTGTGTTATAGTTATAGATTGTCAGTTCTTCAAATAAACTGCCATTGAGGACGAGTTCGCGTTGAATACTAATCGTTTCGGCGTTGATGTTGGGAATCGTCGGATTGGTACATAGTGCTGAGAGCGCGAACCCTTTATCGGCATTGCAGGTGAGCAAGATCGGCGAACGTCCAGCAATTTGTAGCTCCAACCGACTCAAGAACCGCGTATCCCGACAAAATAAGCCCAAACTCGCGATCGTCTCATCTTGCGAACAGCCAGCGATATTGCCCAGCGTGTCAGTAATCAAAAAGATATCATCATCTTTGAGCGTGAGCGTAGGCTGGTTCCGGTCGCTCAGTACACAACCCCAGGCTGGAATATCTAACTCACCAACAGGGACAAAGACTCTTCCGGCAAGCTCGATCGGATTGGACATAGCAATACCTCTCTAGATGGAGTAGCTGACATCAATTATTCTCTTCTTATTGCATCATACCAATAATCGACTCAGCCTAGCCCGCTTTGAGTGCCGTCTGGGTCGCTCGCTCGATTTGGCGATCGCGATCGTTTCAGCTTGAGCTTGCATCGATCGGCTATTTGTGCTAACTTAACTATCTGCGACACATTTAGATTGCCTCGATCTAGGGAAGCTAAGTTTACTTGGGGGTGTGGTGGAATGGTAGACGCAACAGACTTAAAATCTGTCGTCCGTAATGGATGTGCGAGTTCGAGTCTCGCCACCCCCATCTCGATCGAACTCAGTAGCGTTTTAAACAGTTGACAGTTGACAGTGGGGTTTTTAGGGTGGGGGATTTAAACTCCTACTCTTTAGTCAAGACAAATTTAATGCTAGGAGATCGCGCCAAACCAGTGCCATGTCTGCTGACATCGCACCAGTAACTACTAGATTTAACAAAGAGTAGGAATTTGCTTGTTGCAACACATGCGGAGGAAACCTCCACATATGTTGCAACTATCAACTGTCAACTGTCAACTGTCAACTGTCAAC
>NZ_JBGSPA010000200.1:0-2273 GCF_041738855.1 Chamaesiphon sp.
GTCTACTGTTACCCAAATGAAATGTGCTTGTGAGTCTTGCCTGTGTATCGTTTCGCTCTCTGATGCGATCGTCAAAGACGGCAAACATTACTGCGGCGATGCTTGTGCGAATGGTCATACTACCGGACAAGGTTGCGGACATACAGGCTGTGGCTGCGACAAATAAATGTCAGATCGATCTACCGAACCAGTAACGATCGAGGATGGGGAAGATCTTTGTTGTGAAGCTCCCCATCCGACTCACGCTGAGGATACAAGCTCCCTACCAGCCGAAATGCTTTCGGTGGAGAAGGCACAGCGTCTGTCGGAGTTTTTGGGCTTTCTAGCCGATCCCAATCGGTTGCGAATTCTCTCGATCCTCGCAGCAAAAGAAATGTGCGTTGGCGATTTAGCGGCGATATTGGAGATGAACGAATCGGCGGTATCCCATCAGTTAAGAACGCTCAGGGCAATCCGATTGGTCAATTTTCGCAAACAGGGGCGGCACGTATTCTATAGTCTGCAAGACCGCCAGATTCTCGACTTTTATCAGTTAGCGGTTGAGCAGATCGATACAACAATCTAGAAGTTAGTGACAGTTTGGCACTCAGATCCTCTAGTTGGCAGCGTCGATGCAAGCCGAAGCCGTTGTTATTACGGGATATAACTTTTGGGGCGATTCGATCGGATCGCCCTTACGACCTAGAGTGCAGCTAAAAGGTAAAAGTAGTCCGCAATGCCCCAATTACCGCACTACCGCGACCTTCCTCCTGATTGGGTGCGGTGAGATAGATAATTCCGGGCGTAATGCTGAGGCTATCGCTAACTTTAAACTGATAAAATCCCTCAATATGCAATCCAGCTTTGGTATCTGTCGTCCCATCACTCGAAGAAGCTACTCGTGGCTCTTGTCCGACTAGGAACCCAGCTAAATTTCCTTTACCACCTAGATCTGGTGCCGCTGCCGTGATTGCCCAGTTCCAGATTTGTCTGTCGCCGCCTGCGGCTTGATTTTGAGTATACCCAGCCCAACCACCGAGGGCAAATTCAGGACTTAATTGGAACGAGCCTTGCAATCCAAAGTTATTGCTCATGCCACTCAAACCGCTAGCATTAACATTAGCATTATTACTCCCCGTGCCAAACTCAGCATTCATAGTCCGAGTATAAGTGACCCCAACCTTAGAATTTTCTCCAGTCTTGAAGGTAAGCTGCGCGATGGCACCATACCCACCACCAAACAAGCCACTACCTGCGGCTGGAGTCTGACCATCATTGGCTAGATAACCTAAGCTCAGTTCGGTACTGTCGCTGAACTTATGGCGAATGCCCACTCCTACGCCGCCAACTGTATAGTAAATTGAGGGACGATTACCAAATGCCGAAATCGAGCCACTCGCGCCATCACCGTCAAAATAAGGATTGATGGTATCGGTGAAATCATCCGATGCCCCAGCATTTGCCGCAATTACTACCTGTGTTTGCGGCGTGAGTGCAAATTCATATTTGAGCGTATCGATGCCAAGAGCCTTCTCCAAGGCACTCATGCAAAACTGGACATCCATTGTATTGGATAATTCCCAAGACAGAACATATCGACTGTACCAGTCAATTACTGCGACCAAGTACAGATATCCGTGTGGGAGCGGAATGTAGGTGATATCGGTACTCCAAACTTGATTGGGAGCGGTAATCACTTTTCCCCTCAACAGGTAGGGATACTTGGAAGCACCAGCTTGTGTCGGATGCACCTGTGCTTCACTGGCTATCTCGTTGATTGTTCTGAGGTTTTTCAACGCTTCGAGCGCAATTTTAGCTTTAAACTCTGCACTGTGTTTTTTTCGCTGCATTTTTTGTTCTCCAGAATATTTTGGTGATCTCTGGCAGCTTTTTCTATCTTATCCTCCTGTCCGATTTATAGGGATCATTATACTTTCTGACCCTAATAACTGCCCACCCTGAAGCTGTCTACCTTTAGGTAGAGACATTAAGGCGCACACCCAGCAACAAGGGGATAGACATATTATAGTGGCGGTTATTGAATCACCTCCGAGCAAGGAGGAATCCATCTTTTTTGGCAGACCTCTAGTGAGATCTAACTCACTAGGGGCTTTGCCAAAATCATATAATGCTTACACAGCATCATATGTATACTTATAACCTGAGTTCGATGAGGCTAGCCTCATCATCAAATCAATTACCTGACTGTGTTTGAGCCAATCACTACCAATCCTCAAAAACTAAGTGTTTCATAAATTATTATCAATAAGCTCTGCTTGTTGATAATTAGCGGT
>NZ_JBGSPA010000216.1:0-9960 GCF_041738855.1 Chamaesiphon sp.
TCTCTCAGCTATTTTTATATCATTATGATTAGACAAAGTTATAGAGCGGGCAATCATGTTAATAAAAACTAATTTCTCAAATTTTTTCCATTACTAATCAATTTTTGGAAGACTATTCTCCTACTTTTTCAGCAAGCCCTAAATAACTCGCAGCCTTGCCAGCGCAGATGCTCGTCAATGACGGGTAAACCATTGACAACCTCAATTGGATGAGCAGCCAAAACATCGTGCAATAAAGGATGATTTCGAGCGTCTAACTGACTACCAGTGGCAACCCAAATTCGGTCGATCGATTGATGATGAATGCACTCATGTACGGCAGAATTATCGCAATGTACCTGCCAACCATCATCATTCCATTTGACTTGAGATACACCACATTGCTCGTAGAATTCAATCTGACTATCTCGTTCCAATCGCCGCAATTGAGACAGTACCATTGGAGTCATCGAGCCGCCATTTCGCGCTTGTTGAATCATCTGCCAGCGAGTATGTAAATCTGGTTCTGCCCAGAAACCTTTGAGATATTTCGGCCCGATCCAACCAGGATCGGCATCGAATAGTTTGTCATAAACATTGCGGCGAGACATTAATAGCACCTGTGCGCCGCGTTCGACTGCCCCTAACGCTAGATGTCCGCTGGTTAGACCTCCGCCGACAATTAGGACTCTTTCTCCCTGGAGATGCAATCCTCGCAGGTCTACTTGATGGGAATGCAAGAGCCGATCCTGGGGATAATTTGTCGGAATTTGCCCCACCCAGTCAGGGAGATTCGGCACGGCTCCACCATTAGCAATGACCACTCTACGGGCGATAATAGTTTGCCCATTGGATAAGTGTAAACAGAAGCGAGAACGACCGCGATTCTCCGCTGGAGAGGCTACGCCAACGATAATCGGTTCGACTCGAACAACTTGAGCTGGATAGACGCAATCTTCCAATTGCCACCGCCGAATCGTTTCCTGGCAGAAATCTCGAAATAGTTGAGTTCCTGGCAAGTCGTAGGGGGCGAATAAGTCGTGAGGGCGTGATTCGGCAAATGTCCGCAGGGCATGAGGATCGGGATCTGGCTGATGGACGGCTGGCGATCTCAAGTGCGGGATCTCGAAGGCGGCAAACTGATGATGCCATCGATTCATCCAGGTACCACTGGGATCGAAGACGCGGAACCGTCCGCGCATGGATTTCTTTTTCTGTAATAGATGCGTCACGAGCGTCAGCGCGTGAGGGCCAGCCCCAACAATTGCCAGATTGATGAATTCGGGGAGCGTCGCTAATGGATCGAGCATGGATGAATTGTTCGCTAATTGACAAGAATGATTATCATTCTATCTATTAAACTAGCGAAGAGACTTTTCGGTTATTTATTTGGTAGAGTTTTTTCGATCGCTAAAAGAGGGGAAGGTAAATATTAATTCACCCTTTCCCCCTCTACAACAGCTCAAAAAACTCCAGCGTGAAAACGCAACTATGAAGTCAGAACAGGGGTTCCGGCTGGTTGGGCGATCGGCATTTTGCCCAATTTCACACCATCTGGATAGTACTCCCAACCATCTTTGATCTTAATTTCAGCATCCCAAGGTAGTTTATATTTGCCCTCGGCGAGATCGCGAACCCAGGTGAGATAATTCTCGCGTTCGCCACCAGGTTTGCCAACATACCCGCGACAACCAAGGTTGAAAACATTATTTTCTAACGCCCAGCTTTTGCGTGCTTCATCTACAAGGCGAGGGAATAATTCGGCGGTAACAATTTCCCAAGGATTGCGATGTCCTTGCTGAATAACATTGCCATCATAGTTACAAACAGTGCCTTCCCCGAAGTAGTAGAACACCTCATCATAACCAGCAAGGTTGACTGAAATTGTATACATCAGGTTTTGCCATGCATTGGTGCGATTAGTCCAAATCCATTGGTCGTTCACTTGAGTGGAATAACCAGAGATGCGGATATACACGTTACAGCCCTTGTAAGCAGCCTCCCGCGCTAACTCAGGGAACATCCCATCGTGGCAGATACAAACTGCTAATTTCGACCCTTTTGGGCCATCACAGACGGGCATTCCATAGTTCCCTGGATACCAAGGTTCAATGGGCACCCACGGTTGCAATTTACGGTAATGAAGGGCGATTTCACCTTTGTCGTTAATAATAATGGCGGTGTTAAAGGGAGGTAACCCTTCAACATCATTTTTTTCCATCAATGAGAATACGCCCCACACTTTATTGCGGATACATGCGGCCCGAAATTGGTCAATTTCAGGACTGTCAACCGTCAATAGCATCTCATCGTATGTCCAGATTTTTGTGTTCAAGCCCTGAGTTGAATACTCTGGCATCACAATCAAATCTAAACCGGGATAACCTGCTTTTGTATTGTCAACTGTTCGGCAAATCTGTTTGACCTGAGTTTGGATATCCTCTGGCCCGCGAATGACGGGTACGGGATATTGAATCATTGCAACTAGGAGTGATTCACTCCAAGAACTAACGCTACCAGTACTACCCATTTTGGCTGCTCTTCCTTTCAAATTGGATTTAGCATTTTCAATTTATGACAACCCAACGTTGAAATCTGTTGTGGGGGCTACATTTTGATAATGATTATCATTCTATAAATGCCGAGTGAGCTAGCCCAGCTAGCTCTCGATCTGGCAAGCGATAGCGAAGGCTCTACGGGTAATCGATCGAGCAGAAGAGCGATATTGTTATTTGGATCGGCATGATTATCATGATTATCTGTCAAATTATCTAAAGATCCGATATCATGATAATGATTATCGTTATTGTAATAATGGTTCGCCTCAGATTGATATGTCGCCAGTCTCCCAGCCACTACCACCAGCACTGGATCGAATCATCCAACGTTTCCAACAAATATCGGAATCAAAACGGCGGTATGAGTACCTGCTCCACTTTGCCAAACGTCTTCCGGCGTTCCCCGAAGACCAGAAAATCCCTGAGAATCGAGTTAGCGGCTGTGCATCACAAGTTTATGTAATTGCGACGGTTGATGCGGGAAAAGTCAGCTTTCAGGGCGATTCTGATGCCCAAATTACGAAGGGATTAGTGGGTTTATTAGTGGAAGGATTGGATGGGTTGACTCCTACAGAAATTATGCAATTAACGCCGCATTTTATTCAGCAAACTGGACTAGATGTGAGCCTGACTCCCTCTCGCGCTAATGGTTTTTATAACATTTTTCAGATGATGCAAAAGCGGGCATTAGTTTGTCACTTGACGGAGACTTATTCGCATTAAGGAGACAATTATGTCCAATTTAGTCGCACAGAGTTGTCTAGATTCAGTGTTGAAGTCTCAAGCTGAAATACCTGTGACGATCGTGACGGGTTTTCTGGGGAGTGGAAAAACAACACTACTCAACCATATTCTTAATAATCGGCAGGGTTTGAAAGTTGCGGTAATTGTGAATGAATTTGGGGATATCGATATTGATTCACAACTATTAGTAGCTGTGGATGAAAATATGGTGCAACTAGCTAATGGCTGTATTTGCTGCACGATTAATCAAAGTTTAGTTGATGCAGTTAAGGCTATTGTAGATCGGGCTGAATCAGTGGATTATCTGGTAATTGAAACGACAGGGATTGCCGACCCATTGCCGATCGTGCGAAGCTTTACCACTACCGATTTACAGCAGGTGACTAGGCTGGATTCGGTACTAACGCTGGTAGATGCAGCATCATTTACGTCCGAGCATTACCGCAGTGAAGCGGCGTTAAATCAACTGATTTTCGGAGATATTATTCTGTTGAATAAGACCGATTTAGTTGCTCCTGAAGTTGCGATCGAATTGGAAGAATATATTAAATCGATCGCCCCAAAAGCTAGAGTTATTACTACTGAATATGGGCGAGTACCATTGACATTAATTTTAGATTTAGGGTTCAAGTATACTCTTAAATCGTCCGAATCGAGTCACGAGCATTCTCATCATCTAGAAAATGATGGATTCATCGCAGTTTCATTTGAGAGCGATGCGCCGTTGATTTTGCCTAAGTTTCAGGATTTTCTCGATCGATTACCTTCAGATATTTATCGAGCTAAAGGTATCTTCAAATTTCAGGGTAGCCAATTGCGTTATGTTCTCCAAATGAGTGGGAAACGTTATGAGATCCAGAGCGTTCAGGCGGAATCATCGATCGCCAGTCGTTCTCCACCACCTAATGCTAATCAACTAGTATTTATTGGACGAAACTTGAACGCTGAGGCAATTAGAACGCAATTAACTGAATGCCTTGCTATTTAATTTAAGAAATTTACATGACCCAAACAATAACGCATCCAGCCACAGCTACGCTCGAAGTTCCCAAACGGGGAATGCCTGTGACGATTATTACTGGTTTTTTGGGTAGTGGTAAAACTACGCTATTAAATCATATTTTAAGCGATCGACAGGGCTTAAAAATTGCAGTGTTAGTTAATGAATTTGGCGATATCAATATCGACAGTCAATTGCTAGTATCTGTGGATGAAGGGATGCTAGAACTTAGCAATGGTTGTATTTGTTGCACCATTAATGAAGATTTAGTTGAAGCAGTATATAAGATCCTGGAGCGCGAAGATCGGATTGACTACATGGTGATTGAGACTACTGGAGTCGCCGATCCATTACCGATTATCTTGACATTCTTGGGCACAGAATTACGGGACATGACGCGATTGGATTCGATCGTGACGATGGTTGATTCTGAGACATTCACTCCCGAACACTTTGATAGTGAAGCAGCATTCAAACAGATTACCTATGCTGACATTACAATTTTAAATAAGACGGATCTAGCAAGCACCGAACAAATATTGAATTTAGAATCTTATATCAAATCGGTCAAAGAAGGTGCAAGAATCCTGCATAGCAAGCATGGGCAAGTCCCACTAAATCTAATTCTAGATGTAGAATACAATAACCCAAATGATTATGCAGATTTAGTTAAAGAAGAGATTTCGCAAAGCGAAGGCTACGCCAACGAACAGACTGAGCAAGATAGTCACAAACATCACGCTCACGAACATGATAATCATGGATCTCATGATGCTCATAAACACGAACATGCACATGCACATGAAAAACATGATACTCATAATCACGATCGTCATGCTCATGAACATCATCATCACCATTCCAGCCATTTAGATAATGATGGCTTTGTCTCGATCGCATTTGAAGGAGATCGTCCTTTTGATGTCAAGAAATTTGAAACGTTCTTACAAGTATATTTACCTTCGGAAGTCTTTCGTGCCAAAGGAATTCTGTGGTTTACAAGTAGTGAAGATCGGCATATTTTTCAACTTAGTGGTGCGCGATTTAATCTCAATGGTGAGCCGTGGCAATCTGTACCTAAAAATCAGCTTGTGTTTATCGGACGCAACCTAGATGCAGATAATCTGCGACAGCGTTTAACAGATTGCTTTGCCTAATTTTAGTTGTCAATTAAACCGTAAATTTCCAATCATCCAATCTAAAACTTACTCATGACATTATCAATTTCACCTGACGATATCCGTAAGCAACTCATTAGCACTGAATCCAAACCCCCTGTATCTGAAGCAGAAATGCAGCAAGCAGTGAGGACACTGCTAATTGGGCTAGGTGAAGATCCAGATCGAGAAGGACTACTCGACACACCCAAACGGGTTGTTAAAGCCCTTAAATATCTGACTTCTGGCTATAATCAATCGCTGGATGAATTGCTCAATGGAGCGGTGTTTCATGAAGATGCAAATGAAATGGTACTAGTACGAGACATCGATTTATTTAGTTCTTGCGAACACCACATTTTACCAATTATCGGACGCGCTCATGTTGCGTATATTCCCAATGGGAAGGTAATTGGTTTGTCTAAAATCGCCCGTATTTGTGAAATGTATGCCCGTCGATTGCAAGTACAAGAGCGGTTGACTTCCCAAATTGCTAATGCAATTCAGGGGTTATTAAAGCCGCAAGGTGTGGCGGTGGTGATTGAAGCGACGCACATGTGTATGGTGATGCGCGGGGTGCAGAAGTCTGGTTCTTGGACTGTGACGAGTTCGATGCAGGGTGTATTTGCGGAGGATGGCAGAACTCGTCAGGAGTTTATGGATCTCATTCGTCACCGTCCGTCTTTTCATTAGGGTTTTGGGGTGGTGGCGGGGATCTACCCACCCCACTGGGCGGGGAACCCAACCAGCAGCCCTACGGGCACCCCTCTCTTGAAAAGGTGCTCTACTTGGGGAAACAAGCGAGCTTTGTGGGGGAAGCTTCCCCCACAAACGTCGCGCCCCAAGACCGCACTTTTCGTTCCAAGGAGGGGATTTTACCTCTAGTTTTTGGGAAAAGGTGGGGTAAGCCAATTACGGATAGCAAAAGTATCTCTTTTTAATATTCAATTTATTTATGCTAGATATACTCGATGCACCACCGCAGAAGTTACCTGTAACGATCGTGACGGGATTTTTGGGTAGCGGTAAAACTACGTTGCTCAATCATATCATTCAAAA
Organism: Chamaesiphon sp.; assembly: GCF_041738855.1. Lineage (GTDB taxonomy): Bacteria > Cyanobacteriota > Cyanobacteriia > Cyanobacteriales > Chamaesiphonaceae > Chamaesiphon. The sequence continues at coordinate 6,498 of NZ_JBGSPA010000216.1, forward strand.
TTTTGAGGGCTATAAGGTTGCTGTTTTAGTCAATGAATTCGGGGATATTAACATCGATAGCCAATTGTTAATTAAAGTTGGTGACGATGAAGATAAAAATACGATCGAACTGACGAATGGCTGTATCTGCTGTACTATTAATGATGATTTTGCTGATGCGGTATATCGGATCTTGACTAGACGCGATCGAATTGATTATCTGGTAATTGAAACGACAGGTGTTGCCAATCCATTACCGATCGCCATGACGTTTTTAGGTACTGAGCTACGAGATTTTACGCATTTAGATTCGATCGTCACTGTCGTGGATGCGGAATCTTTTACACCGATCGAACACTATAATAGCGATGTGGCGATCGACCAGATCTTTTGTGGTGATATTATCATCCTCAATAAAACCGACTTAGTTTCTGAGGAAAGAGCAAATAAGGTCGAAGACTTTTTGAAGTCTGTTAAAGAAGGGGCGCGAATTTTGCGATCGGCACATAGCATAGTTCCACTATCTCTGCTGCTCGATACTAATCTTTCAGATCCAGACTTTTTTGATAAGGCTATGACAGATATTGATGTAGATTCTCAGCATCTGAATAATGACGGATTTATGTCGATATCCTTTCAAAGCAATCGTCCGATTGTGCTCAAGAAGTTTCAACAGTTCCTCGATCATCAATTACCAGAAAATGTATTTCGGGCAAAGGGGATTCTCTGGTTTGATGAAAGTCCACTCCGGCATATATTTCAACTGAGTGGTAAACGGTTCTCGATCGATGATAGTGAATGGGTCGATCCGCCGAAAAATCAAATGGTCTTAATCGGACGCAAACTCGATAAACTTTTCCTCATGCAAAGTCTCAATAACTGTTTAGGGTAGTAATAAATATGACTTGGATCGATCGACTGAAATTCAATGAAAATGGATTAATTCCAGCAATTGCTCAAGATTACCAGGACGGGGCAGTATTGATGATGGCGTGGATGAATAAAGAATCGATCGAGCAAACATTAGCCACCAAAGAAGCTCACTACTGGAGCCGATCTCGTGCCGAACTTTGGCATAAGGGCGCAACTAGTGGGCATATCCAAAAAGTTAAATCTGTTTACTACGATTGCGATGCCGATACTCTGCTATTAAAGATCGAACAGGTGGGTGATGTTGCTTGTCATACGGGGGTAAGGAGTTGTTTTTTCAATGAAGTATCAGGGGTTTAATTCCACGTCTTAATACAGTCAATATTTACCATGAGCATCACAATCTACAACACATTAACTCGATCGAAACAGCCATTTACCCTCCTCGAACCAGGTAAAGTTACAATGTATTGCTGTGGCGTAACTGTGTATGATGATTGCCATTTAGGTCATGCTAGATCTTATATCGGCTGGGATGTGGTGCGGCGGTATTTACAATGGCGCGGCTATCAGGTGCGTTATGTCCAAAATTTTACCGATATTGATGACAAGATTTTGAATCGGGCTAAGGCGGAAAATAGCTCGATGGCGGCAATTGTCGATCGATATATTGCGGCTTATTTTACAGATATGCGACGGCTGAATATTCTCGATGCCGATGAATATCCCCGCGTCACCGAACATATTCCCGCCATCCACGATCTGATTCAATCTTTGGAAGCTAAAGACTATGCCTATGCTGTAGATGGCGATGTTTATTACAACGTCAGCAAGTTTGAGGAATATGGCAAACTGTCTGGGCGAAAATTGGAGCAGATGCAAGCGGGAGCGGGGGGACGAGTCGATCCCAACGATCCAAAATCCAAGAAACAAAACCCTTTTGATTTCGCGCTGTGGAAGGCTGCCAAGCCCGATGAACCCGCCTGGGATTCGCCTTGGGGCAAAGGTAGACCTGGATGGCATATCGAGTGTTCGGCGATGATTCGGGCGCGGCTGGGGGAAAGTATCGATATTCATGGCGGTGGTGGCGATTTGATATTTCCTCACCATGAGAATGAAATCGCTCAGTCAGAAGTGTTGACGGGTAAGCCGTTGGCGAATTATTGGCTGCACAATGGCATGGTGACGGTGAATGGTGAAAAGATGTCTAAATCTTTGGGCAATTTCACCACGATTCGCGATTTGTTGGATGGAAAATGGGTGGGATGTCCACATCAGATCGATCCGATGGCAATTCGACTATTTGTACTTCAAGCCCATTACCGCAAGCCGTTAGATTTTACTGAGATGTCAATTACGGCGGCTGAGAATGGCTGGCAAACCCTCAAGGATGCTTTGACTCTGGATTGGCAAAAGATCGACCTTACTTTCGATCGAAGTTCGGGAGATTTTGATGTAAATGCGCTCAACCAATTTCAGACGGCGATGGATGATGATTTTAATACAGCGGCTGGATTAGCGGTGTTATTTGAGTTAGCTAAATCGCTCAAACGAGAGTTTAATTTGCGCTGTTATGAAAGCTTACAAGAGTTATCAGAAATTCAATTACAACAGAAATCACGGACATTAATTCATCTAGCTCAGGTGTTTGGATTAGAGGTTCAAGCGCAAGCACAGACTGGATTAGAGATTGATTCCGTGTGGATCGAATCACTGTTGCAACAACGGCAACAAGCACGAGCCGAAAAACGTTATGCCGAAAGCGATCGCATCCGCGATGAACTACTGGCAGTGGGGATTACACCGATCGATCGACCCGATGGACAAATAAGGTGGCAGCGATCGATATAATTTAAAATTTTGGGACGATCGTTTGACAATCCATTGTAAAGAATATCTAAAACGATCGATACCCAAAAATCTTTTTCAATATAAGTTGCAACTGGATCTAACTCTTGAGCCGTCGCCTCGAACACGTCTCGACGATTACCTCCGGTAGGCTATGCCAACGCTTGCTGACAAGGCTAGGAATTGCTGAAATCTTTCATTCACGCACTCACCAGCCGTTCGTCACAAACGTTCCGCACGATTGCACTAGGCGCAGGCTTTGCCAACGATCTCATCCACGCAAATTATCAACACCCTTCATTAAGTCTGCTTTGACGAGATCGGGAGTATTCGATCTCAATGTATCGATCGCGTTTGGATCTCTGGCTGCATCTTTACTCAACCACGATAAAGCACGGATAACGCGATCGCCTGGACGATCGATCCACTGGGCGATCTTTACTCGATCTACAGCCGCACGATTCCCCAAGTCGAGGAAGTCTTTTGGGGTAAATACCCATTTTCCACGACCATGTGCTCTAACGCGCCGCAGGATTCTGATGACAAGGCTGTGCATTTAGGGCGAAGTCGATCGATTCATTCTAAAGAAAATAGTTTTTTCAGCTTTCTGAATTGCAGGTCTAAATAGGGCTTGCTGAAAAAGTAGGAGAATAGTCTTCCAAAAATTGATTAGTAATGGAAAAAATTTGAGAAATTAGTTTTTATTAACATGATTGCCCGCTCTATAACTTTGTCTAATCATAATGATATAAAAATAGCTGAGAGA
>NZ_JBGSPA010000078.1:0-6200 GCF_041738855.1 Chamaesiphon sp.
GTTTTTTTGCGTGGTCACGATTAGTTCTAGGGCTGCGAGTCATCTGCTTATATCAGCTCAAATGCTTGTTTAGTAAGAGTTTGACATATTCTCCATTCCTCCTTGACAAAGCTCTAATTTTCTTAACTTGTCACGAATGTATACCAGCAGTCAAAGTTTACTCGGGATTGACAAAATTCCCTTCGCCCAACTTGGCGATATCTATCAGTGCATTCGGTTGAAGAATAATGCGCTGTATAATGTTGCCGAAATCAGTAGTTTCATCCCAGGATTGAACGGGATCGTGTCGATTGTCGCTACTTTTACAGCGATAAGCGAATCTAGAGTAAACGTGCAATTTAATCGTTCGCTGATTAGCTTACAAAAATTTATCGACTATACCAATCCCGATCGGTTGATTACGGCGATCGAAAACGGTCAAAAATTTACCGCGATCGATCTACCGATTAATCGCTCCGCAGGGCGCGCACCTGCATGGCTGGAAGTCACCTACCTCGATGATACTCTCCGCATCGGTAGAGGCAATGAAGGGAGTGTTTTTGTCCTAACTAAGTAATAGTTCGACTCCCGAATACCAAATCAACGATATCATTTTAGCATCCACTATCCACTAACTACTAGTAATTATGTTTTGACACAAGATGTGAGTTTATAGATATTTAGCTAAATTAATATTTCCGATAGTTGCTTGAGATTATAATCAATATTATTAAAAACAGGAATATCCGTAAAATCAGCTAGCTCCCGCAAAAACAAAGGAGAACTCGAACAAACTCCAGAAATGGCATCTGGAACCAATCCAAATTCCTGCTTGAGCACATTCAATCCACCGATCGCCCCAAAAGTGTCATGAGCCGCAAATATCAGCCTGTGAATGCGCGATCGGACGTCTGGAGACTTTAATAATAAAGCTGTTTCTCGTTGTAGAATACCGTCCGCCAACTCGACACACCAATAATTTTTAGGATTATTAGCATATTTAAGATCGAGATCGTTAAATATTTTTACTATCTCTTTTTCTGCTAATAGATAAGTAGATGGAAACCCAAAATGTGTAAAATCATTGACGATCGAAGCCCCCGCATCCTGCATGTGCAAAATATCTTTGAGACTAGCAGTACCCGTAACTTTCGATGCTCTGACATCATATCCCATCGTTGTCAAAGCCCAACAACAAGCCGTCGCACTAGTACTCTTACCAGAGTTCATACTAGTCCCAATCAGTAAGATTAGCTTAGATCTATCTTCTTTCTTCTCTGTTTTTTTAGGCTTAATTAATGAATAATTACGAGTATTCAAAACTTCTCCATTTGCATCGCAGATATAGCCCAATACATTAACATGTGTTGGTTCGCTCACCGAGGAGTTCTTAACTTTGACATTACCAATAATACCCGATCGAGCCAACAAATCGACCTTTTCAGTTATCGTTGTCGGAACCGTTCCTTCATAAAAATCTGGTGCATATCGATTTCCAAATACAAAGATTGCCGTCGAACCTTGATTGAGCCGATGAATTCGCCCAGACTTATTTTCCAACTCAGTATGTTGACCGAGGCGCGTAATCTTACCATAGACCACATCACCATTCTCTGGCTGCTTGTCCAGAAAATTATAGTATTTAATTTGCTTCCTGCTAATCGTGTATGCAGCACTAGGGAGAATATACCAGTCAGGAATCTTGTGCATCTAATTCATCACGAACGTTGTGCCTTATTTTCCCGCAACTCGATCGATCCATGCTGTGCTATTTTATGCAGTCTGCAATAACTTTTCTAAAGCTCTATTTTTCTTGATATTTAAAACATCATTTACGATCGCTCCACATCTTGCGCCGCCAATATACGCGGCACAATAATCAAAAAATAATTCCACCACAGCATAATTAATACAGCTACTGGCACACTCAACCAAAGAGTATGAAATACTAGCCAGCTACCTGCAATTACGATCGCTCCAGTCAAAATAATCGTCCACGGTTGACACCACCACGGCTTATGTTCCCAAAGATTAGCATTACTCATGATTTAGTCGATTATCTTACTTAAGCTAATAATAGATCGAGGTCGAGTGATATCATACTTATTTTCCCAGGTGCTAACCGTACCTCTATTTTAGCAAAATCGTCAATAGCAGGATCGCTTTGCAGAAGTACAACCCCGTACTTATAACGATCTGCTAAAATTGATGAATGAGGCGATATCAAATATCGAGAATCGCATTCCTGCTCTAGAGCGGAGTCTAGAAGAAATTAAACTAGATTGGAGATTGAAATGAGTTCTATTCCTACTATCCCAGATCCAGAAAAAATTAAGCAGACTTTAGCTAAAGCACATCAAAATTGTCAAGAAATGGAGTTGGCGGGTATTCAACCGGAAGAAGTTATTGCCAAACTCGATCGAGAAATATTGAATCAGCGCAAACAACGATTGGCGAAAGTGCTAGAACAGGGACAGAGTTAGGGGAGCATCCCACTTTTTATTTAGCGATCGAGTTCCGAACCTGTGCTAGTGCATCATCGCCAGAAATTACCCGCACAGATCCATCCCGCACTTCATCCCGACGTTTCTTTGCTTCCGAACTCCAAGCGGATTGAATACTGGTATCGATGTCAAACTCTAGGCTCTCAATTAGCTTGTCTGCGAGGATTGCTCTGGATGCACTAGGCAAGGATAAGATTTCTGCTGTTAATCGATCGAGTGATATCATACTGATTCTCCCAGGTGTTAACCCTCTCTCTATTTTAACAAAAACGTCAGCAAAGGATGAGATCGATCGAACACCATCATTTTAGATTGGGGAGTCATCAGTTCGGTTTTTCTATGAAGATAATGCGATCGCTTAAACCCATTTCAGAGATAGCTTGCGCTCAGTCCGTACACAATCTTGAAGATAGAGATTAATTAGATTTTGGTAGGGAATTCCTGTTTGCTCGGATAACTTCTGAAAATAGTCCACAACATTTTCTTCCAGATTAATGCTCACCTGTTTTTTTAACTTCTTCAGATAAGGGTTAGGAACAGATTGTGAAAAGTCATATTCGTCTCTCATGTCAAATAACCTTTATATTCTTTTTGTTCTGTTTTGGTCGCTCTACGAGCAGAAATAATCCGAATACTCTCATCATTTTGCCGATACACATGACACACGACTATTAACTTAAAGGATTCGCTCATCCCCAATAAGATATAGCGGTCTTCATCCTGCGAGTGGTCTGGGTCATAAGAAGTACGAGCATTTAGATCGTAGAAGGCAGTTTTAGCTTCTTCAAATGATATGCCATGCTTCAGATCGTTCGTCTGAGCCTTTTGCGTGTCCCATTCAAAGGTTATCTCATCCATAGCGATCGATCGAGTGATATCATAGTTATTCTCCCAGGTGTTAACCGTACCTCTATTTTAGCAAAAGCGTCAACAGACAGGATCGATCGAATCGAACACCCTCATTTTAGCTTGGGAGTCATCAGATCGGTTGAAGTCACAACAATTACCTTTAGCAGGCTACGCCAACGACAGGGTAAAATAGAGAAGGAATAACAATGCTAGTTGTTACGCCTTTTTGGAAAGCCTATACGCTCATACGATATCACAATGTCTCTAATAATTGAAACCGATCTCAAAGAGATTCTCACCAAACTAGACGGCAAAATCGATAAACTAGATGAGAAGCTCGATCGAATGCAAGATAGTATCACAGATATCAAGCTTGCTCAAACTGAACTAAAAGGTAAAGTTGATAACTTAGAAAAAACAGTCGATCGAATCCAGAAAGATGTCGATCTTACCAAAACAGAGGTAGCGGGTTTAACTGGGATAAAAGGCTTGTTAATTCCCCTTGCTGTTGCTGTTACAGTGAGTGCTATTAATTTTGCATTAACACACATGAAATTACCATAGCTTTTAGTGAAAATCGAACTCATATTAGATTGGGGAGTCATTAGATCGGTTTTTCTAGAAAAATAACGAGATCGCGAAGATCGATCGAACATTTATCGTTATTTCCCATAAAAATGAAATGTCGATTGAGTATATTTATGTGTAGTTAATGAATCACCCTCTTTGCAGGTCTTAATCTAAGATTTGTGGACTGAGGTTTTGACGATTTATTAGTTAGTACCGCGATGAAATGAAATCTCTCGCGTTTCTAATTCTAAAGTTTGACCTCCAAGTTTTGGTTTGGATCGAACATACTGTTTGTATCCGGCTGACCGAAACTTAATTTCCCCTTCTTGACATTCAATAGTCCAAATCCATTCTTTGCCTTTCCCAATATATTCTGCATTTTTAGGAGAGCCGACATCTTCTCTTTTAATACAGTCAATTTCCAAGCCACCGCTATATGAACTAATATCGAACTTAACATCATAAGTATTCTCGAACATGAGTGTAGCTGATGAAACCCAGAAGGAAAAGAACTTTTCATCTTGCTTTGGATGAACCCACTGAAAAATGTAGTCAATATCGAAGACGATTTCAAACTTCTCAGGAGAAAAAGCAATAGCATAAACTCGTGAATCATGCCATCCCATCATTTCAAAATCACTTTCTGTCCATAACCACTTTTCTAATTCATATTTATCTGTCATAACAACCTCCCAATTAGTCTAGATCCATACAGATCGAGGCTCATTTCGCACTATAGGATTTAAAATAGAACAACCTAGACAAAGAAGCTAAATCCAAATGTTAGAAGCATATCGCCAGCATACAGCCGATCGAGCCGCGTTGGGAATCCCCCCATTACCCCTCAATGCCGAACAAACCAGTGCCCTTTGCGAACTATTACAACATCCACCAGCAGGCGAAGAGGCTAACCTGATCGCATTATTGCGCGATCGAGTTCCGCCTGGAGTAGATCCGGCTGCTTATGTCAAAGCTGGCTTTCTGACTGGGATTATCACAGGTAAAATTACTAGTCCGCTGATTAACCCGATCGAGTCAATCGAGCTATTAGGTACAATGTTAGGTGGTTATAACGTTCGATCGCTGATTGACTTACTCCAGTCTGATAATCCCGAACTCGCTACAGCCGCCGTCAAAGCACTGAGTAAAATTGTCCTCGTTTACGACGCATTTAACGACGTGTGGGAACTCTCCCAAACCAATCCCTACGCCAAACAAGTCATCGATGCCTGGGCGAATGCGGACTGGTTCACCTCTCGCCCCACCCTGCCCGAAACCATTACCGTCACAGTCTTCAAAGTCCCTGGCGAAACCAACACCGACGACTTATCCCCCGCAACTGAAGCTACCAGTCGCCCCGATATTCCCCTTCACGCCCTGGCGATGCTGGAAACTCGCCAACCTGGGAGTTTAGCCACCATTGCCAAATTGAAAGAGAAAGGACACCCCCTCGCCTACGTCGGCGACGTTATCGGTACGGGTTCCTCGCGCAAATCGGCGATTAATTCTGTCCTCTGGCACATTGGCGCGGATATTCCCTGCGTGCCGAATAAGCGGACGGGTGGTTATATTTTGGGTAGTAAAATCGCGCCGATTTTCTTTAATACTGCTGAGGATTCGGGGAGTTTACCGATCGAGTGCGATATTACCATGCTGGAAACTGGCATGGTGATTACCATCCATCCCTACGCTGGCAAAATTACCAACGAATCCGGCGAAACCCTCTCCACCTTCAGCCTCAAACCCGACACCATCCTCGACGAAGTTCGCGCTGGCGGTAGAATTCCGCTGCTCATCGGGCGCACCCTCACCGACAAAACCCGCATCGCCTTGGGATTATCCCCCAGTACCATCTTTACCCGCCCCACTCAACCCACCGATACAGGTAAAGGCTACACCCTCGCCCAAAAAATGGTCGGTAAAGCCTGTGGATTACCAGGCGTGCGCCCTGGCATGTCCTGCGAACCCTTAATGACCACCGTTGGTTCCCAAGATACCACGGGGCCGATGACTCGCGACGAACTCAAAGAACTCGCCTGTCTGGGTTTCAGTGCCGATCTCGTAATGCAGAGCTTCTGTCACACCGCCGCCTATCCTAAACCAGTAGACATCAAAACCCACGAAGAATTACCCGACTTCTTCGCCCAACGCGGCGGCGTTGCCCTCCGCCCTGGCGATGGCATCATCCACTCCTGGCTAAATCGGATGCTCCTCCCTGATACCGTCGGCACGGGCGGCGACTCCCACACCCGCTTCCCCCTGGGCATTTCCTTCCCCGCAGGCTCCGGTTTAGTCGCC
>NZ_JBGSPA010000080.1:0-15243 GCF_041738855.1 Chamaesiphon sp.
ACCGCTAATTATCAACAAGCAGAGCTTATTGATAATAATTTATGAAACACTTAGTTTTTGAGGATTGGTAGTGATTGGCTCAAACACAGTCAGGTAATTGATTTGATGATGAGGCTAGCCTCATCGAACTCAGGTTAGTAGTTGCGCTAGAGTGATGTCGCCACGACTCAGATGATAGAAGGCAATATTCACCAGTGCTGGATGTCCCCTCACTAACTCCATCAGTTGTTTGGCTGCCGCTCCATCGTCCCAGTCGAGTCCGTAGCATCGCGCTAACTGCTGCACTTCCGCTAACGAGAAAGTATCTAACTGAATCGGCAAGCCGACATTAAACGGGGATTGGTTGAGCTGAAGGGGAATGTAAATCTCCGTTGAGTGAACTACAATCAGGCGGAGCTTTTGCCAAATCGGGAGGATTTTGGCTAGTTCGTACCAAGAGCGCAGCAATGGCAAAAAATCATGGGCGATCTGCGGATGCTCGAAAATGTGATTCAGCTCATCGAATACCAATACCAGCGGCGTAGAAATTTTATCTAATAGATAGTGTTGGAAGTAATCAGTACAGCTAATTTTGCTGCCGAGATCTTCATCCCAATACTCGTCGAGTATCGGTTTGAGCTGGAGCTGACGAGCGACATTCGTACAGATACAACGCAAAAATCGATCGAGATCGCTCACAATCGATTCGTCAACTTGGGCGAGATTGAGGCTGACGGTGTGGTATCCCAAGTTTTGTGCCGATGCCAGTACCCTCAGCAGCAGGGATGTCTTACCCATTTCTCGCGGTGCTTTGATCCGTACCAATGCTCCTGGCTTGCTGATTTCGAGATCGATCTGCGCTTCAAAAGGAGTGCGCTCTAAATAAAATAGCGAGCCGAGCGGAACTGCACCATTGGGGTAGCGAGGTGATGTGTCTAGCGGTAGAAAATCATTGGTGAAACTTGTCTCAAAGACGATCGATCCGTTCCCACCAGCACAGATCGACTCAGGCTGGAAAGTCTGCGGCGATCCAACATCTACCGTTGAAATTTCTCGCCAGTCTAGTTCTAGTTTCCGACAGAGTTCTTCAAAAGTCGTGTAGTCAACAGCTTTGCCCGTCAGAAATTTATTAACAGTAGCGAGTGCGAAGCCGACATCCTCAGCCAAAGAGCGTTGACTGGGAAAACCATTGCGGTTGAGTGCCAGCTTGACTCGATCGATGCAATTCTCTTGAACTCTGAGGGATCTGGGCATAGCACCTCTCACGATAGATGTTTCAATCTTACAAGATAATTCAAGCAAGAAGTAGTGATTCGATATACATAAGTTATAAACAAGTTAGTCATTCTTAGGTGCGAATTTAGTCAGCAGTCGAGTTTGATAGATGTATCGAATGCGCTCGAACCAAATCTAATTAAGATGTATTGGGAATCGATTATGCAACTACCTTCAGGCCCCCAAACCCCCGCTTTTGTCCAGCTCACGCGCTGGATTTTTAGCCCGATGTCATTCATGGATGAATGCGTTCGCCGCTTTGGAGACATCTATACCCTCAATCTGGACAAAAATATCCCGAAATTAGTTTTTGTCAGCAATCCTCAAGCCTTGCAGCAAATTTTAACTCAAGATACTAGAGCAGATTTTCATGCTCCAGGCGATCGGAACGGTTTACTCAAATCCTTGCTCGGTGACAACTCGGTAATTTCCTTGAGTGGGGTACAACATCAACGCCAACGACAGTTGATGATGCCACCATTTCATGGCGATCGAATGCGAACATATAGTCAGGTTATTAACCAAGTCACGACGGAAACGCTTGCGCAAGTCCAGATCGGTCAAACTTTCGACGTGCGGAAGACCACCCAAGCCATTACCCTGCGGGTAATTATGCAAGCGGTATTTGGAGTAGATCGGGGCGAGCGCGCCGAACAACTAGCACATCTATTAAGCGAACTGCTCGATCGCAGCAGCTCTCCCCTGAGTGTCTCGATGTTATATTTTCCGATCCTCCAGCAGGAATGGGGTGGCATCAGCCCTTGGGCGATCCAAATGCGCGTTCAGCGAGCGGTAGATGCCTTAATCTACGCCGAGATCGCCGAACGTCGGACTCACCCCGATCTCTCCCGTACCGATATCCTCAGCCTATTGATGGCGGCGCAGGATGAGGCGGGTGAATCGATGACCGATGTTGAATTGCGGGATGAATTGATGACGCTGCTGGTTGCCGGACATGAGACGACGGCGACAGCTTTAGCGTGGGCATTATATTGGCTGCATAAATTACCAGCCGTCAGGGATAAACTAGTCGCGGAACTCGATCTCTTGGGTGTAGATCCAGATGTTAACGCGATCGTCAAAGCACCCTATCTCGAAGCTGTTTGTAATGAAACCCTGCGGATTTATCCGGTAGCAATGTTGACTATGCCTAGAGTTAGTCTCAAATCTGTGACGCTTGCCGGACGAGAAATACCACCAGAGACAACCATATTGGGATCGATTTATTCAACCCATCAGCGATCGGATTTATATCCCCAACCCCAGGAATTTCGCCCAGAACGCTTCCTAGAGCGAAAGTTTTCGACCTTTGAGTTTTTGCCCTTTGGTAGTGGTGCCAGACGCTGCATCGGTAGTGCGTTTGCCATGATGGAACTGAAGCTCTCCCTCGCCAAGATCCTCTCGCGGTGGGAACTGGAATTGGGAGATAAGCGGGATATCCATCCCAAACGCCGAGGTTTGGTTACGGCTCCCGAACGCCCGATCCAACTACTGGTCAAAAGCCATCGCTCGGCGATCGATCTCCACCCAGTCCAGGCAATCGATCGCGGAGCGTTCGCCTAGCGAAATCGACTCCCCTTGCTGGGATGATGAAAAATCCCGATCTTTTCATTATCATCTTTAACCGATCGAGTGTTTGCAATATAGAAGTACATTTTTGGCGCGTGGGGCTATTGCCATGCAGGTTCGAGTCCGATCGATACATGATAACCATTTACTTAAAAGGAAGGTTCGTGAGTGTCCTCAGTCAGAGTCCCAACTTAGGACACTTCGTGAATCTGCCGTAGTGTCTGATGAGATCTGTTGACGATGGAGCATCTGTGCCGACGATCGGTTCGCAGCTACTCGATCCTAAAGATCCCATTCCCAAACATGATGGCGGAAAAAATAGCATGAAATTAGAAATTATTACCATTTGCTCCAGATCCGTTCGCATAGCGTCTCTGGAAGAGAATCGCGCATAGATTGTCATGGCAAAACTAGCTTAAATCCAACTCAGTAACTAGTCGCAATGAAAGAATTAACATTACTGCGGAACGCTGCATCAACCGAACAGCCCACTCTAACCTTGCGAGCTGGCAATCCTGATGATGCCCAGGCTTGTGGAGAGATCTGCTACCAAGCGTTCGAGACAATTTCAGCACAACACAACTTCTCATCCGATTTTCCCAATGTCGAAGCGGCGTGCGACTTCATGCGCCAACTATTGACTCGCCCCGATCTTTACTCAGTGGTAGCAGAAGTTGGCGGTCAAGTTGTAGGTAGTAATTTCTTGTGGTCAGAGACGATCGTGGCTGGGATCGGCCCGCTCTCAGTTTCCCCAAGCATCCAAAACGCCACTGTGGGCAAACATTTAACGCGAGCTGTTATCAAGCGCGCATGGCAGCAGAAGTTTGCTGGCGTGCGCTTGGTGCAGGCAGCATACAATAATCGCTCTCTAGCTCTGTATACTAAGCTGGAGTTTGATGTGCAAGAGCCGCTGGTGAGTATGCAAGGACAGGTACTCGGACTCAAAATTCCCGGTTATCTAGTCCGGCTGGCAACCGTTGACGATTTGGCAGATTGCAATCTTCTGTGTCGGCAAATCCACGGTTTCCATCGAGAGCGAGAACTCGATCGGGCAATTCAACAGGGCACAGCTACCGTCGTCGAGCAGGACAATATCATTACTGGATATGCCACCTCGATCGGGTTCTGCGGTCACGCGGTCGGTACCAGCAATGAAGATCTCCAGGCACTGATTGGTGCAGCCACATCATTTACCGGACAAGGATTTCTAGTGCCTACACGCAACAGTCAACTATTCCGCTGGTGCTTGCAACAGGGACTGCAAATCGTCCAACCGATGACATTGATGAGTCTGGGACTTTACGTGCGACCCGCAGGTGCGTTTCTACCTTCAATTCTGTTTTGAAAAGCGAGAAATTGTAAGGGTAATCGATCCTTTTCCTGCAAGATCCTGACTTCAGCTATCCTGATTGAACCCCTTATTCGATCGATTGGATGTATTAGACTGATAGTGTCAGTCTAATACAGAATTAGGCTTTTTATTAGGAAGTACTCCATCGAAATGCGGTAAGCAGCGGGAATTCTGTCTCGTAGAGATTGGAATAGGCTTAGGTATTGGACAATAAGGGCTTAAGAACTGGTAAGGAACGAAAAAGCACAAAAGCTATGGCAGAGGATACTGTAGTAAATAAGTGGTCATTTTCAAGACAGATCGATCGAACAGACTGGAAGCAGCATCTTGATTCACATCGTCTACTAATCTGTGACTTCAAGCAGTTTCTTGAGCCATTTCACCTGCCGTTATTCGCAGACAGATTTATGGGGATGCTTCGGTTTCACTGTTTTGAGCAAGCCGGACCCAGATCGAGTGTTGAAGAACTACAGATTAGCTTTCAAGCACCTCATAACTTTCGGGTAAAAATAGCTTTTAATAACTCGAAAGAGCAATTTTCTGAAGAGTATTCATTTACCATCGCCGATATATTGGCATATCCAATTAGTAGCGAGCCTTTTCTGAGAACTCAAAGGCTGGAGATAGGCTTATTGTTACCATCTGATGAACCGGAAATCATTGATTTCATCAAAGATCCGGAAGTCTGGAAGATGAGAGGTGAGCGTTATTCTCCTCTTGTGAACATCCACACCGTCTATCAGAGTAATAACCATGAGCTTCCTTGGTACAGATATTACTTTGTTGTGCGAATGTACCAAAGCAAAGAGCCAATTGGCTTTATCGGTTTTTATCAAATCTCACAACCTAGCTTTATCACCCCTCTAATTAGTCAGAATCCCTATGAATCCGTAATGCTTAGTTATGGACTATCCAAGCACTACTGGGGAAAAGGACTGATGTCTGAGTCCCTTTCTGCTTGTCTCCCTTGGTTCATCGCGAGTCAAAATGTGCGTGAATTAGTAGCCTTTGCAGAGATTAATAATCAAGGTTCCCGTCGAATTTTGCAAAAGCTAGGGTTACAAGAATGTGGACTGTTGGAAAATTCGATGATTAGTGCCGATCTAAAAGATCTGTATAAATTTACGAGCTACAAAAGCTGATATAGGCTGGAAATGCCGAAAATTTTCTACCGCCGCCGATCGTGTTTGGCGTTTAGGATCGACACGATCGCATTCTCATATCTCGCATCCTCTCCCAATGTATCAAAGAACTGGCGCAATTTAGACGCGATCGATGAGGTTAAGACCGATCGTACCAAGCCTTACTTTCAAATCGAAAACTCTAGTCGTACACAGATCGATCGGCACAGAATAAGGAACTAAGCCGCTCCACTCAATCCACCTATGCCCGATCGGGTGGCGGTTGCTAAACTGCTAGCGACTGCACCAAAATATGGGATCGCCATCTTACACCTAGAAACACTATGAGCCGCCAAAAATTAAAACAACTATTTAAAAAAAGCTTGTTGTGTTCGGGAGTTGGCTCTGGCGTTTTGGCTGTCGGTATTGCGCTGGATACGATCGTTGGTGGCAGTGTTTACCATCCTCTAACTCATGTTTATAACACTTTGAGCTGGATCGGGTGTAAAAACTCACAGGTTTATTACTGCAACAACGATCCAGCCACAGCCGCCCCTGTTGCGGTGTCAGGAGCGAATGGTGTTGTCGTCACTTCACAACATAACGCGTCTGAAATCGGGTTAAAAATTCTCAAACAAGGGGGTAATGCGATCGATGTGGCAGTTGCGGTAGGATACGCTTTAGCCGTAACAGATCCTTGCTGTGGCAACATTGGTGGCGGTGGATTTATGCTCGTCCACCTTGCCAATGGTCAAGATACTTTTATCAATTTCCGCGAGAAAGCACCTCTGGCTGCTACCAAAAATATGTATCTTGACAAACAAGGCAATGCGATCTCCGACTTGAGTACGAAGGGTTATCTTGCCGTGGGAGTTCCAGGAACTGTTAAAGGACTAGAATTAGCTCTTGCTACCTACGGCACGATGCCTCGCGATCGAGTGATGGCTCCAGCCATCGATCTGGCAGCTAAGGGTTTTAGCCTGCAAACAGGAGACATCCAGATTTTAAAGGAAGGCACTAAAAAATTTCAATCTTCACCAAATGTTGCCAACATATTTTTGAAAAATGGTAAAGATGGTTTAGCCGTAGGAGATCGTTTAGTGCAAACAGATCTGGCTAATACTCTTCAGCAAATTTCCGATCGCGGTGCAGATGCTTTTTATAATGGCGCGATCGCGCAGGAGGTTGTCAAAGTTAGTCGCCAAAATAATGGCATTTTGACACAGCAAGATTTTGCTAATTATACTGTCTCCCAAACTCCACCACTCCGCTGTAGCTATCGAGGATATGAAGTAATCACTGCACCACCTCCTGGCGGCGGCACTACTTTATGTCAAATGCTCAATATTTTAGAAGGTTACAAACTCAAAAAAGGCGATCTGCATTATCCAGACAGATTGCACTTAATGTTGTCAGCAATGTTGTATAGTTATGCCGATCGAAATAATAGTTTGGGCGATCCGGATTTTGTCAAAAATCCAGTCGAAAAACTGGTGTCGAAAGACTATGCAGCTCAACTTCGCGCTCGAATTCCGCTAGCACGGGCGATTCCGCCCGAACCACTTTATAGTCTGACATCACAGGAGGGCACTAATACCACTCACTACTCGATCGTCGATCGCGATGGCAATGCAGTAGCCGTAACTTATACCATCAACTCTTACTATGGTGCGGGCATAATTGCTGGTAAAACTGGTTTCTTTCTCAACAATGAAATGGATGATTTTACATCTAAACCAGGAGCCGCTAATAGCTTCGGCTTGGTACAAGGCAAAGCAAATATTATCGAACCTGGAAAACGCCCATTAAGTTCAATGACACCGACGATCGTGATGAAAAATGGCAAAGTTTTGATGGTAACAGGTAGTCCTGGTGGCTCGACAATTACCACGACTGTTTTGCAGATGATTACTAACGTAATCGACAATGATATGGATATTGCGCGAGCTGTGAATGCTCCGAGAATTCACTATCAAGGCTTACCAAATGTGGTCTTGACAGAACCATTTGCACTTAAATCTAGTGAGGTACAAGATTTGTGGTCGATGGGCTACAGGGTT
The DNA here is from genome assembly GCF_041738855.1 of Chamaesiphon sp. GTDB lineage: Bacteria > Cyanobacteriota > Cyanobacteriia > Cyanobacteriales > Chamaesiphonaceae > Chamaesiphon. Next base: position 7,356 of record NZ_JBGSPA010000080.1, read on the forward strand.
GCTCCGTTTATCACTTGGGGTGCTGCTGAATCTATTTTGGTAGATCCAAAGACAGGATTGATGTCTGGGGCTAACGACAGTCGTAAAGGAGCGGGTTTAGCTGTTGCTTATTAAAGCATATGTAAGATTGGAGAGAATACACAATGAATAACATATTTTTGGCTTCCAAGCATTGGCTCAATCCTACAACATTGAGATCTAATCTGATATTTATAGCGATCGCGACATTATTGTCGATGGGAGCTGGCTTGTTAATGCAAACTGGTCTATTAACATCATTGGCCCAAACCCCACTTTCCCAAAGTTACTCACCTCACAACATTATACCCATTCGGCTTTGGATGAAACTGGCTGTGATTTTAACTCTCGTGCTGCCCGGATTAACTTTGGTAATTTGTTGGCGTTCGCTAGCGGCTCGCCGACTACTAGTTCTATATATTGGCGTTATAGTGGTGCAAATTTTGACCGAAACACTATTCCGTCAATGGCAGTTGCCACGAGGTATAAATTACATCATCGGTTTTATCTATACTAGCCATCGCCTGTGGCAGTTGTGGTGTTATCAGCAATACATTCGTAGTCACCAAGATCTAGTTAAATTCCGTCAAAACATGCTGATGGCTACCTTCAGCATCGATCTCATTTTTTGGACAGTGAACTGGTTATTTCTGTTAATCGCGCTAGTAACCGGGTGAAAATTCTGCTAAATAACTTTTTAGCTTAGAAGTTAGTTGGAAGTCATTCACAAGTCAGTTAATCTCAGGCTCGAACTCAGTTATTACTGGAGTTTAATCGATATATCGGGTTCGAGCAAAACGAGCTAGTGTGATTAAACCCAATTTTCAATCTAAAAAATCATGCCTGATAACTCCAGACGATCCACCAAAGAGATCCTCTTCTCATCTCTTAGCATACTGATTATTATTAGTTCTACTATGATTGGCTTGACTATGTTATGGAAAGAATGTTCGCGGCTAATAACTAAAGATCTCATCTATCCTTCCACTTGGCGATAGATCGCAAACCGATCGATTTTGTTAACTTACATTTGTTCAATTATTACATTTTGTTTCAATGTCGGATAGAAGATTTTTATTTTATTAATAAAAATCTGACAATCGATCTAAATTGCAGAGTAAATTTGCTCCTGAGAATATCGGTAACAACTATGCTAAAACGACTTTTTATCCTCAAACTTGGTTTGCTCTTATCCTGCTTGTTACCACTGCCAGTCTTAGCGCAAAGTATCGAGGGGATAAATATCTTTGGTGATAGCCTGGTAGATAATGGCAACGCTTTTAAAGCCACTGGGGGACTAGTTCCGCCCAGTCCGCCTTACTTTAACGGACGTTTCTCTAATGGCCCTGTTTGGGTCGAAGGTTTTTCTACTGAGTTAAAATTACCAGCCGGAACGACGAATAACTTCGCCGTGGGTGGAGCGACCAGCGGTACGGGCAATACAATTAATGTCGCGCTTCCAGGTTTGACGACTCAACTCGATGGCTTTTTACTCCTCTCACCAACAGTCAATCCCAACCAATTATTTGTCATCTGGGCGGGTGCGAATGACTATCTCGGCGGCGGTATTACCAATCCAGCCACGGTAGTTGGCAATCTATCCACAGCTACTCAAAGGTTGGTCAATGCTGGAGCGCAGCAAATAGTCGTCCCCAATCTCCCCGATTTAGGTAAGATTCCGGCTGGCTTGGCAGATCCAGTGCAAAGTGCCGGACTCACCCAACTATCAGCAGCGCACAATAGCGGTTTGAGAACATCTCTGCAAGCCCTGTCTCAACAAAATCCCAATCTGTCGATCGTGCCAACCGATATGGCAGCATTATTTAATGCCGTCATTACTAACCCCGCTCGATTTGGCTTTACTAACGTTACTCAACCTTGCTTGAATACCACCACTGGAGCTGTTTGCGCTAGTCCCGACACATCTCTATTCTGGGATCCACTTCACCCCACTGCTGCGGGTCACAGGCTGATCTCTGCTTATGCTTTAGATACTGTGACGGCGGGACGATCGATCGCCGCTCAGTCGGAAACTGCTTTAGGCAATGCCAACCGCCAAACCCGCGATATCAACGGTCGGTTACTCGCACTGCGAACTACCGCGCGTCCGATAAACGGACAGGTTGGTGTATTTGTGAATGGTGATACGAATTTTGGAGATCGATCTGCCACCATCACCAACACGGGTTTTAATATCGATACTAAAGGCTTTACGGTCGGTGCTGATTATCCAGTTAGCCAGAATCTCGCGGTAGGTTTAGCGGTGAGTTCTGCAAGTACTAATAACCAATTGAATGATAACCGAGGTAAGGTTGCAGTTAGCAGTACCTCTGTCTCTGTTTATGGCAACTATACTCAGGACAAATTCTACACCGATGCCCTGATTAATTATGGTTGGAACAGCTTTAATATCGATCGCAATATTCAGGTACCAGGTTTTACCCAAGCCACTGCTAAACCCAATGGCAACCAATTATCATTGCGAATAAATAGTGGCTACGATTTCGGCTCCAATGATGGCTTATCATTTGGGCCAACAGCGGGAATTCGTTATACCAAAGTCAACATCGATGGCTACACCGAGCAAAACGGCGATATCTTAAACCTCAAAGTCAATCCCCAAGAGTTAGACTCGTTGATTTTTAATATTGGTGCCCAAGTATCTTATCCATTTAAAGCCTCCTTCGGGACAATCTCACCTTATTTTGCTGCTAATTTCGAGCATGAATTCGCTCAAAACGATCGACAGATATCGACCGAACTCGTGACTCAACCCGGTATCCCCATCCGCACTAAAATTGGTGCGAACGATCGAGATTTTATTCGCTTGAGTACTGGTTTCCAAACGGAATTTACCAACAGTTTATTTCTCAATTTGGGTTATGAAACGATCGTTGGTAAAGATAACTTTCGCGATAATTATCTCAATGCCACAGTCCGCTATCAATTCTAAAAGGAAGGTTCGATCGGATTGGCTTGTTGTCTAATGGACGAAAGAAACTTTGGCTGAGTGCGTTGGGTTTCATTCTTCAACCCAACCTACAGATCTGAATCGCGCTTCTTATCCTGAGCTACGCCAACGAATGCCAACGATTGAAATCGTGGCTAATGATGCAAAGTCCGCCTGCGCGGACTGAAATATTAGTCCGCGCAGGCGGACTTTGTATCACAAGCGGCGGTTTTAACCGCTGTGAGTGTAGGTAGCAACTTCGATATCCAAAAGTCAGTCACAAGTTAGTCATTCGTAGTCTCGAACTTGGTTCGGAGTCGAGTTAGATGGAGGTGTGAGATGCAAACCAGCAGCATTTGAGCTATGCCATACACCATCATCGACGCGCTAGATCGAGTCATCCCATCGTTGGTACAGCCGCTGCCGAGGAGCATCGTACCGACGGACGAGACACAACGCCAACACACTAATTGCCTGTGTGCCTGTCGTGGGGATTTTCCCCATCAACAATTACTCATATCAGACTACGACCTCACTTGGTCGATTCTAGAGCGCGATCGATCTCAATGTAGTCAGGAGGTGAGTGCTGAAATGGTGACAGTCTGGGAAGCTGCTGGAATTAATTGGCAACAGCGGGCAGTCATCAATCTCAAAGTGGCATCTAGAGAGCTGTGGACGCATCGCCAGCTCCGCCCGGATGGCAGCCTGCTGATGGCACTAATGATGCACGATGATGGGTTTGGTTCGTCCCGCATTCTGCTGTCTGGCTATCTCCAACAGCATTTTCCCGCTGGTTATTATGTGGCAATTCCCGATCGACGAGTCGGTATCGTCACGCCGCGCAATCTCTCAGAGCGCGAACGGCAAGAGATTCAAAATTTGCTCCAATCTTATTACGACAGGGCTTCTGTGCCGATCGGTTCGCAGCTCCTCGCCCCTGAAGATCTCATTCCCCAACATTATTACTGGAACTAGCGATATAAAATAACGCGATCGATTAAGACAAGAACACGGTCGAAAGAATTTTTTGATCGAACTTTTTGATGACATCATAACGCCAGGAATAACTTGACTTTAAGTATTGACAAAAGTTAGCGAAAGTTACTCTCATTTGGTAACTTTCGATCGAGACGTTTTTCAGATTTTTTCCTGTTTTGAAATCTCTAAGATGAGAACATACCACGGCAAGTATTTAAATCCCCGTGAGTGTTTACACTTTAATGGAGTAACCGCAGTGATTAATTTCAAACAGATCGATTCAGTCAAGCAACAAGAAAGACCGATCCTCCAAGACTCCAAATTGCCATCGATCGACGGAGTTGTAGATATAGGTACTCAGTTCATTCAAACCTCTTCCCCCTGTTCACCACAATCTTTAACGCCACTGGTGAACGATCGGGAAGACGCTGGGATCGTGCCGTTGCTAAATTCGATTCAAGGTATAAATGAAGCACCAAACGTTGAAGATACAATCGCACCGATCGTTATGCAGATCTGCGAAGCAACCGACTGGGATTATGGAGAGATCTGGATTCCTTCAGCTAACTTCAAAGTTCTAGAGCTGACCGACGTTTTTCATATTGCATCGAACACCGCTGATTTGCTGTCTCTAGAGCAATTTCGACTATGTAGTGAAGGGTTTGTTGTCTCAGCTGGAGAGGGATTACCAGGGCGGGTTTGGTCATCTGGGCAATCTGAGTCGATTGCCGATGCTACCGCTGACTCAGAGTCTTATTGGTTGCGAAATAAACTCGCTAAAGCATTCGATCTGAGTGCTGGGTTTGGCGTGCCAATGATCGAGAATGGGCGAGTGCTGGCAGTTTTGGTATTTTTTCAATTAGTAACTCAGCGATCGATCGGTGTCTCGAACTAATGCAGGACACCTCAACTCAGCAACGAAGTTCCCAAAAGACCTAAGTAAATATACTTAGCATTCCCCAAAAGTCAACCAGGATTACTCTCTTTTGTTAAAGGTAGATCGAGACGTTTTTCAGATGTTTATTTTGAGAGATATCTCTAAGATATAAATAATTGAATCGAGAAATATATTGTAAAAAAATATAAATAAAATCATGAATCTTATCTATCGCGGCAATATCTACAATTCTAATTCAGCCAAGCTAAAATCTCTTTTTTTAGCTCAGAACTAAATCAAATTAGTTTGTAAGTTGATGTATAGAGGTAACACTTATCAGCTCGGCTCAAACACCTCTGCTGTTAAACCAATCAGTTATAAGCTGACTTATCGGGGTAATACCTATTACGTCAATTAGCATGAATCGATCGATTCAACCATCAGATCTAAATAGGAATTCAGCACTAATGTATGGCATCTCAACTCGAAAGCAGATTTTAATTATCGATCCAGATGCGTCATTGGCAAAAACGTTACTCGACGATACTTATGGCAATCTCATTGAAGTGACGATCGCTTGTAATAGCCTCGCTGGAATAACGTTGGTGAAAGAAATCATGCCAGACGCGGTTTCGATCGGCTCTCAGCTTTCTGGCATCGAATGTTATGAAGTGGTGCAGAAATTGAGATCGTTTTCCCCCACAACACAAATGCCGATCGTCTTCTTTTCTGGACTCCCAGATCTGAGTCGAATCATCGATATCACCGAACTCAAACAACCCTCAACTCAGCAACAAAAGCGATCGCGTCAGCAAGAGCGACTCGCCAAGATCCTGAAATGGTCGAGCAGTGCTTGTGCGATCGCTGGAGGGGTTTTGCTGGCATCAAATATCTCTATTAGTGGATTTGGTTTTATCGGTTTGGCTACAAGTTCGTTTCAGATGTTATTAGCTAGCTGCTTGCTGGCAGATAAAACAATGGTTGTCTATTCTGGTGCGCTGTTTATATTTGTAGATTGTTTGGGAGTATTTCGATGGCTGATAGTGTAGATCTGTTTTCCGCTTTCAATGAAAAGACCATCGCACCGAGCACCCCCTAAAAGACTTAAATATTTATACTTAGTTAGCTCGAACAAAGTAAATAATCGCTACTCACTTTAGTTAATTTACGATCGAGACGTTTTTCAGATGTTTGTTTTGAGTAAGGTCTCTAAAACATAGATAATTAAGTCGATTGAAGACAGTGTTTTATAAACTAAATTTCAATTAAAATCATGCCTAATCATCCTAAGAAACCCACTCAAGAGATAGTATTGTTGTCTTGCGCCACGATCGCTACTTGTATTTTTATCATATTTAGTTTTTCAGTGGTATGGAAAGAATGTTCGCGGCTATTTACGAATGAGTTCTCCTATCCATCATCTTGGCGGTAAATGGCCTTATTTCCAAACATTATCGCTGGATGTAGGCGGATTGAGAATAGCCTATCTTAAATCATGGCTACAGGATCGCTCTAGCGATCGCATCGAGCTGTCAGTACCGAACGATCGGGTAAGTCAGTTACAAGTTAGTCATTCTTAGATCCGAACTTAGTTACTAGCAAAGTATGATTTTTAAATATTAGATCGATCTACTCTCACGGGAGATCGATCGGGAAAGAATGCGCCAACAAGTAGCAAGCAGCCTGTGGAACCAATTTTTTGGGACTCGATCGCGATCTACACACTCAGCCTGTAGGTGTATCTCATGTGCTTACCCTAACTTGATTAGACATGTTTAGAAAACTCAGACTGGGAACTCAATTTACCCTAGTATTAACCCTAATCTTTTTAGTTGGAATTACGCTTAGTGGCGTCACATTGTCGCGGGCAATGCAATCGAAAGCAGAGGATGAGATCTCCACCAATGCTGAAATTCTCACCCAGACGATGAATGCTGTCAGGAAATATACTAGCGATCGGATTGCGCCCTTGTTGCAAGAGCGGCTAAACGCAACACCAACGTTTGTTAGTGAAGTTGTTCCAGCTTTTTCGGCGCGGGAGGTATTTGAAAACTTTCGCCGTCAGCCCGAATACCGCAATTTTTTCTATAAAGAAGCAACGATTAACCCGACCAATCTCAACGATAAAGCCGATCTATTTGAAACCGATCTGGTGACGCAATTTCGCAAACAACCCGATCTGACCAAGCTCACTGGCTATCGGAATCTAGCTGGTGCAAAACTGTTCTTCACTGCGCGTCCTTTAGCAGTAACAGCAGCCAGTTGTTTGCAATGTCATAGCCGACCTTCATTAGCACCGAAGAGTCAGCTTGCTAGCTTTGGAGCCGAACATGGGTTTGATTGGAAACTCAACGAAATCGTGGCAGCTCAGACTATTTATGTGCCCTCTAACGCTGTATTTGCCAGAGGAAATCAATATCTGGTGTTGACGATGGGCATTTTTGCCTCGATTTTTGCGGTGTTGGGGGTACTCATTAACTTGCTGCTGAAGTGGCGGGCGATCGATCCGATCGATCGGCTAACCACCATCGCCCGCAAGATGACAACTGGCACGATGACGGCAGCGCAAATGGGTGAATTTGATACCCCCACGATGATGAAAGTAGCTCGACGGGCAGACGAGCCAGGGCAACTGACTCGTGCTTTTCAGCACATGGCTCATGAAGTTGCCGTCCGCGAGCAAAATCTCACTCAGGCGGTCGAGCACCGCACCGCTCAACTGGCTGAAAGTATGAAAGCCGCCCAGTTAGCTAAAACTCAAGCTGAAGAGGCTAATAATACTAAAAGTACATTTCTGGCGAATATGAGCCATGAATTACGCACGCCGCTGAATGCGATCATCGGCTATAGCGAGATGTCGATCGAAGAAATCACCGATTTGGGCATCCCCAGTTTGGTACCAGACATCCAAAAGATCCACGGTGCGCATTCGTGACAAGTTAAGAAAATTAGAGCTTTGTCAAGGAGGAATGGAGAATATGTCAAACTCTTACTAAACAAGCATTTGAGCTGATATAAGCAGATGACTCGCAGCCCTAGAACTAATCGTGACCACGCAAAAAAAC
>NZ_JBGSPA010000062.1:0-29102 GCF_041738855.1 Chamaesiphon sp.
AATGTACACCTGCTTGGTGTCTATGGCCGAGTGGAACCACACCGATCCCTTCCCGAACTCGGAGGTGAAACGCTCGCACGGCGACGATAGTTGGGGGGTTGCCCCCTGTCAAAATAGCTCGATGCCAAGCTCAATATTTAAACAAAAATAGAGTAGCCCTTAATAAATTATTAAGGGCTACTCTATTTTTTAGGATGTGCCCAATTTGTTGCCAACTCAGAGAGAGTTCAGTTTGTTTTATTCTGAAAATATCAGAGAAATCTAGTCGGTCGGTGAAGGATCTCAAGGAAAAGGTGGGAATGCTAGGCATAGCGGTGATGATTATAGCCTTTCCCTTCAGATCTAAATTTTTTGAGTACACATGAGAATAGTCTATGCCAAGTAAATCCTTATATAAATCAGTACAATGTGATGAATCCACTCCAGAGCTGGATTTGAACGGCATAGACATGAATGAGGATAGCCTAAGAACATCTTTACCTGAGTTGTTTGGAGATGACCTTGATAGTACAGCAGTTCCGACTGCTGAAAAAAATATTTACTATAGTAAGGATTTAGTTCGCTTATATCTTCAAGAAATTGGTAAGGTGCGATTGCTGCTTAGAGATGAAGAGATCTCTGAAGCAAAGGTCGTTCAACGCTATGTCCAGTTGCTCGAATTGCGTGCCAATGCAGCAGCAGCGGCAAAGTTAGGACAAGGTGACGACATAATTTTACAATACGTTGAAGCGATCGAAATTCACGACCGATTGACAGCTCAATTGGGGCATCGTCCTTCTCCCGAACGCTGGGCGAATGCAGTAGGTGTTTCCTTTGTAGAACTCAAGCCCAGATTGGCGGCTGGGAAGCAAAGATGGGCAGAACTAGCAAACCTAACTGTTGCTGAAATTGATGCCATTCAGTTGGCTGGTAGTCGCGCTAAAGAACATATGATTAAGGCGAATCTCCGCCTAGTTGTCTCTGTTGCCAAGAAATATCAAAATCGCGGATTAGAACTCCTGGATCTAATTCAAGAAGGAACGATGGGTTTGGAGCGGGCTGTAGATAAATTTGACCCGATTAAAGGTTATCGGTTTAGCACCTATGCTTACTGGTGGATTCGCCAAGGAATTACCCGCGCCATTGCCACCCAAAGTCGGAATATTCGGCTCCCAGTACACATTACTGAAAAACTCAATAAGATTAAAAAAGTCCAACGCGAATTAAGTATGGAAACCGGAAGAGCACCGCGACTCGAAGATGTTGCCAAAGCCTTAGATATGACACTGGTACAATTGCAAGAAGTGTTGATGCGCGTGCCGCGATCGGTATCATTAGATGTCAAGGTGGGGAAAGATCGGGATACAGAATTGGGAGATCTGCTCGAAGCCGATGAAGTGACGCCAGAGCAATTGATGATGCGGGAGTCGCTGCATGGCGAACTCGTGCAATTGTTAGCCGATTTGACCGATCGAGAGCGTGAAGTTATCTGTCTCCGGTTTGGGCTAGGATACAATCAGGCGCATTCTCTGGCTGATATCGGGCGGATACTAGAACTATCTCGCGAGCGCGTCCGTCAAATCGAATCTAAGGCTCTCCAAAAACTGCGTCAACCAAAACGCCGCAATCGCGTGCGGGACTACTTGGAATCGATGAATTAGTAGTTGGGTAGGGGCACTGCAAATTATGATATTTCTCTGCTATTGTAGGTAACCTTGATTTCTTCAATGAGGTCGTAGAGTAAGGATTCGATTTTGATGACTGTTTGCCCGCGTTGCATTTCAACACCGATCGATTGAGAGAAATTTTCGGCGAGGCGACGGCTAAGTTTGGCACTATCGGGGTCTTCTAGGACTTTAGTGAGGGCTGTATACATGGATGTGGAGACTTCCTTGACAACGCGATCGATCGCCTGTGCGGGCAATTCACCGATTCCTGGGAGCAGTTGGAGGTTGCGATAAGCGGGAGATTCTGATAAAGCTTTATGAAATAAGTGACGCAAAATTGCTTCTAAATCTGGCTGAATTTTGGGGATGACTCGATAAATAACTATTTCTAAACTTAGCTCGATGAGAACTTCAATTTCGTTGATATTATTTAAATCGATATGTGGGGTGTTGAGATAGCTATGGACGAGCCGCGTTATCTGTCCAGATCTAATTGCACCTTGGATTTGTTGCAGCACCTGGATGACAACTCCCTCCGTTAGTTCGTTCACAATTTGACCGACAAATAAGCGGTTGAGTTCTGATTTGACTAAACTGATGTCGATTAATTGTGCTTGCTGCAACCGGATGATGACCGGAATTATTCGCAGAAATTGGGCAAATGGTAAGAGTAAAATCAGATCGTACCAGCGGCGGATAATCACTTGTTGCCAGCTCAGTTGACGATTGTGACGGCGGATATAGAACACCCTACCTAGTAATTCGCCTGTAAAAATACCGATAAAAATCAAATCGATCTGCCAAAAATCATCAACGTAGTTACCAGATTGACTCAATCTGCGGTAGTAATTGGTGACGAGTAAAGGCTCGATCTGGCGATCGTAAAATGCAATTTCTCTCTCCCAGCCAGCTTTGGTGAGATAAGCTTGGCTCCAGAAGGTCGTAAATGCACCTCTGGCTGATGGATTTTGGACGCGATCGCGGACATCATTTTTTATTTGTTCGAGATTGCCAGTTTTACCAGCTACTTGAAAGGGATTGTTTTGAATCAGACTCACGCTCAAACTAGCCAATTCTTGAAGCCAGCTTTGAGTTTGAGCTGAGGCTAAGCCAGTTTGCTCGACTGTAAGTTTGAGCTGTGCGACAGCATTGAGATAACGTTCGGTTTCGCGATGGGGTTCGATGCCTTTGAACCTGTCGTATGCGCGCACGACGATCGGTAGATTGCGAAAGTAGATATCGCGACAGGAAAGATAGGTGAGATCGAATAGGGATACTATCAAGCCGATCGAGGCAATCGTCGCCATCGATCGCTCAAACCACAAGTTTTTGCGAGTAGTCGGTGAAAACACCAAAAGATTTTAGAAATAATGCGGGTTACGCCACTTATTTTAGAGTATTTTAGCTATACGTATGGAAAAATAGCGGGTTTTACTCCAAATGGCGATCGAGCAAAATTTTAACTGGAACAAGCTCCAAAACGGCTCAGACATTCGCGGGATTGCCCTAGAAGGCGTCGAAAATGAAAATGTCAATCTCACCCCCGAAATCGCCAAAATCCTCGGTCAAGCCTTCGTTACGTGGCTCTCACGGCAGGCAAATAAGCCCCATACCGAACTGATTGTAGCAGTGGGACGCGATAGTCGGTTGTCGGGACCAGCAATTATGCAAGCTACACTCGATGGAATTACTGCTGTCGGGAGTCAAGCCTACAATTTTGGGCTGGCTTCTACTCCGGCGATGTTTATGAGTACGATTACGGCTGGATTTGAGTGTGACGGAGCCATTATGCTCACTGCTAGTCATTTACCATTCAATCGGAATGGGTTGAAGTTTTTTACCCCACGAGGTGGTTTAGAAAAGCAAGATATTGCGGATATTCTCAAGTTGGCTGTAACTAATAAATTTGAGATTGCAGCGGTGACGGGGAGGATTACCGATCGCGATTTTATGTCGGTATATGCTCAGCAATTTGTCGAGCAAATTCGAGCGAGTGTCAATCATCCGACAAATTTCGATCGACCATTGGCTGGGCTAAAAATCATCGTTGATGCGGGTAATGGTGCAGGGGGATTTTATGCCGATCGGGTGTTGCAGCCATTGGGTGCAGATACAACTGGGAGCCAGTTTCTAGAACCAGATGGCACTTTCCCCAATCATGTTCCCAACCCCGAAGATCCGACAGCAATGGCGGCAATTTGTCAAGCTGTCATCGCACATCAGGCTGACTTTGGGATCATTTTTGATACGGATGTCGATCGCTCGGCGGCGGTAGATAGTAGTGGGAAAGAACTCAATCGCAATCGGTTAATCGGATTGATAAGCGCGATCGTTTTACAAGAGCATCCCCAGTCTACTATTGTCACTGATTCGATTACTTCCGATGGATTGACACAATTTATCGAACAGGATTTGGGTGGTATTCACCATCGATTCAAACGGGGTTATAAAAATGTTATTAATGAGTCAATGCGGCTAAATCGAGCTGGGCAGGAATCATGGGTAGCGATCGAGACTTCGGGACATGCGGCGATGAAGGAAAATCACTTTCTCGACGATGGTGCGTATCTAGTCAGTAAGCTATTAATCGAACTCGCTAAGTCTAAATTGGCGGGGAAATCTTTAACCGATCTAATTGCCAATTTACAAGAACCTGTTGAGAGTCAAGAGTTACGCATCAAGATTGCTACCGCAGATTTTCAAGCTTATGGAAATAGGGTCATCGAGCACATGCAGGCATTCGCATTGATTCAAGCTGATTGGAAAATCGTCCCCAATAATTATGAAGGGGTCAGAGTTTCGTGTCCGTCTGAAAGTGAAAATGGTTGGTTCTTATTACGGTTGTCCCTCCACGATCCGGTGATTCCGGTGAATATCGAATCAAATGTGTCGGGTGGGATCGATCGCATCAAGTACAGACTGAGATCGTTTTTAAAAACTCAGGAGGAGCTGAATCTTGCTGCTTTTCAATCTTAGTTGTTAGCTGGCGGGAGTATTGACAATAATATGTACTAAATTGTGTAAGCTCAAAGCCCTGCTTTACAAAATTTTTGGGCTTAACAGCACTTTCTACATATAGCAATCGCTCAAGTTTTGGTCGAATAGTAGTTTCAAATCGCACGAAACAAACCACAGAAGATCGAATGCGCGTCGCGATACCTTCGCCTGGAAATGTGGTGAAACTACTGCGACCGCTGGTGAGTTGATGAAGTTTAATCGGATAACTGCTGAGGCTTTAGATAAGCGAGGATTAGAGTTGGTGGGTTAAAATGCGATCTTGAGTAGGGTCGGCGGTGCAGTGCGGTCGCGTCTTCACGCCTGATGGTGACCCGAGGTATTTGGGATTCGATCGCTCTGGCGATCGAATATTTGACTATAATTCGTACTTATTCAAGCTAAATAAACATAGTGACTGCATCAGAATCGAAATCCCCACTCCGCACCCCTTTATACGATCGCGCGATCGCGCTCAATGCCAGAATGACTGCCTTCTCAGGGTGGGAAATGCCCGTCCAGTTTAGTGGCATCATCCCCGAACATGAAGCTGTACGCCATCATGCGGGGATGTTTGATATTTCGCACATGGGTAAGTTCACCTTGCAGGGTGAAGATGCGATCGCGCAACTGCAAGGTTTGGTGCCGTCAGATCTCAGCCGTCTGCAACCAGGTCAAGCGCAGTATACAGTGTTACTGAATCCACAAGCGGGAATTATCGACGATATCATTGTCTATCAAGAAGCAGCGGGAAATGTCGTGCTGATCGTGAATGCGGGGACGAAAGATAAAGATAAAGAGTGGTTATTGGCGCATTTAGATTTAAATCGGATCGAGTTTGAGGATCGATCTGAACAACAAGCTTTAATCGCAGTTCAGGGGCCAGAAACAGTCGCACATCTTCAACCATTAATCGATATCGACTTGTCCCAGTTAACGAATTTTGGTCATTCCAGAGCTGTAATTTTTAAAAACCCCGCTTTTATCGCCCGCACTGGTTACACTGGCGAGGATGGATTTGAAGTGATGGTCGCTCCCGAGATCGGCGTGAAACTGTGGGATGCGCTACTCGCATCGGGGGTGACTCCTTGCGGTCTGGGCGCGCGAGACACGCTCCGATTGGAAGCGGCGATGTGTTTGTACTCGCAAGAGATTAGCGATACTACTACGCCGCTAGAAGCGGGCTTGGGGTGGATCGTGCATCTCGATACCAAGGGGGATTTTATCGGTCGCGATGTCTTGGTGCGCCAAAAAGCGACGGGAGTCAGTCGGAAATTGGTCGGGCTAAATATGCAGGGTAGATATATTGCGCGGCATGATTATCCGATCGCCATTGATGGGCAACCAGCCGGAATTGTCACCAGTGGTACCATGTCACCGACCCTCGGTCAAGCGATCGCCCTAGGCTATGTCCCGACCGAATTTGCCAACATCGGGCAAGTTGTCGATGTCGAAATCCGAGGCAAACTGCACCCCGCTACTGTGGTCAAAAAACCCTTCTACCGATCGACCAATCGCGTCTAAAATCGCGATCGGAGGTAGCTTGAGCCTCGCCATAAAATATTTGAAATTTAGTATCCTCTAGCCCCAACTTCAATGGCTAAATTTTCCTGAATACTCACCCGAATCGACTTTCAAAATTGATGCGCTCTGAGGGCGGAACATTTGGGGGGACGATCGAGACAACAAACTTAGTTTTGCAATCGACAGAAATGCTATAATTCGGCTCAAAGATCGGCATCAATACTCAGAATCTAATTCGATCTTTTGCTGGACGACACCAGCCAACAGTCGGAGCATTGCTTTACTCCAAACCCAATCCATTACCCAAACATCATGCTCGGCAAGTATTCGCAGTTAGGACTTGTGGGTGGCGCGATCGTCTCGTCCTCGCTCTGCGTACCGCTGGTTGTCGCCCAACTGGTGGCACCGCAACCAGCTACCTCAAAATCCCTATATGTCTCATATCCACCCGCCGACTATCAGACAGCAGCTGATCGGATCTTCCTGATTGGGAGTGCGCCTGTCGCTGGCAAAGTATCTGTAAATAACAAGTTTGTACCCCGCAGTCAGCAGGGACATTTTGCTTCGGTTTTCGATCTCAAAGTTGGCAAAAATACCTTCGCCGTCAATTATCAAGGACAATCAAAAACGATCGTCGTCACGCGATCGGCAGCCGCCAATACCACTTTACCTAAAGATAGTTTTGTCCCCAACTCACTCGCACCCCAAGGGGACATGGCGCGGATGCCTGGAGAGCTAGTATGTTTTGGGGCAAATGGGCCGACGAAAGCTAAAGTAAATGTGAATGTAGCTGGGCAAGATATCAAACTTCAAGAACAAATGAGTAGTGTCGAACTACCTGATAATAAAGCCGCCTTGATCGATCGAAATCAACCGCAGGCAATGTACGGAGCAGGACAATATCTAGGGTGTGCGATCGCCTCAGCCGCTGCGGATTTGGGCAATCCTACTTACAAGCTCGAAGTCGGCAATCCCCCGACGACTGTATCTCAAGTCGCGCCTGGGAAAATTCAGATCTTATCACCGACAAATTTAGACGTTGCGGAAGTAATTGTCGAAAGTGGAGTTGTGCGTACGGGTGCTGGTTCGGATTTTAGTCGCCTGACACCGCTACCAAAGGGTACCAAGGCGGCAATTACCGCTCGTGAGGTAAGCAACAATAACGGTACGCCAGCCAACTGGGTAAGGCTGGATTATGGTGGTTGGATCTTGGCAAGTCAGGTGCAAGTAACTAGCGGCGTGACACTACCACCCAGAACGATCGTCAAAAGTGTCACAAGTCGAGAACGCGACGGCTCAACCGATGTCATCATCCCGCTGCAAGTACCCGTACCCGTGACTCTAGAGCAAGGTACCAATACACTCACCCTGACGTTGTACAACACCACCGCCCAAACTGAAATCATCCGCTTCAACGATAACCCCATCGTTTCGCGGCTAGATTGGAAGCAGAGCAGTCCTGGAGTAGTCCAATACGTCTTTAACCTCAAATCCAAACAACAGTGGGGTTACAAGCTCAGATACCAGGGTAGCAACCTCATCCTATCCCTCCGTCATCCCCCCAAACTCGATCGCACCAATCTTAGCAAGCCCCTCACTGGTACCAAAATCCTCCTCGATCCCGGACACGGCGGCAAAGATCCAGGTGCAGTCGGACCAAATGGCTATACCGAGAAAGAGGCAAATCTCTACGCCTCCAAGCTGCTAGCAAATGAGCTAGCCATGCGCGGTGCAGCCGTATATCTATCACGAGAATCAGACAAATTCATCGAACTAAGCGATCGCCAAACCATCATCGACAACCTCGAACCGACCCTCGCGCTCTCCGTCCATCACAACTCGCTCCCTGACGGTGGCAATCCCGACACCAAAGGTTTCTCAACTTACTGGTATCATGCCCAAGCGCAGAGCCTCGCCATGTATCTCCACAACTATGTCGTCAAAGATACGGGTCGCCCCTCCTATGGGGTGTTCTGGGACAATCTGGCTTTGGCACGTCCGGTATCTGCGCCCTCAGTGCTATTAGAGTGGGGGTTCATGAGCAATCCAAGCGAGTTTGAACTGATTGCCAATCCCCAGGAGCAGCAAAAAATGGCGAAATCGATCGCCGATGGGATTACCCAATGGTTACTGACAGCAGCCAATTAATAGTCTTACATCCCCTGACGGCGCGGCAAACAGGTCGCAAGTTATCGCGATCGGTTATGATATAGAGCAGTGTTATGTAAACTTACGGAGCTAATCGATCGATGGGAACCTTGAAAATTGTCGTCAATATTGTCGTAGCAGCATTCCTGCTCGTATTCATCTTTGGGTTCTTGTCCAACGACCCATCTCGGAACCCCAACAGCCGCGATCTGTCTGAATAATATAAATCAGACAAATAGCCAAAGCTAGGGAGTAACAGCGTGGGGAAACAGTCACATCGGGATGCAGGTCGGCGCACCTGGAAAGTCGCTCAGTATCTAATACTGTTGTCCTACTACTCGATCGGCATTTCTCTACGTCCTGTACTGGCTCAACCACCATCACCACTACCTGCCAACGCCACGCCAGTCGAGTCTACCGCACCGCTGACATACACGATCGTCCAGAATGGCAGTAGTCCTCCTACTACCAATATAGCCGCACCGAATGGGACGATCGAACTCAACGCCGAACAACAAGAATTTGACAATAATACGCAAGTTATCACCGCCAACGGCAAAGTATTCGTCCGGTTCAATCGCGCACTACTGCGCGCTGACAGACTGCGGGTAAATCTCAAAACCAAAATTGCTACCGCTGAGGGCAATGTGTCACTAGTTCGCGGGAAACAAGTCCTTTACGGCACCCAATTTGAGTACAACTTTGGTGAAGATCGCGGGAGTATCCTCGAAGCCAGAGGCGATATCTATCAGCCGACACTGGTGTCCGATCTAAATATAGTGCCCAGAGCCGCTACCCCCAATGCCAGCACTACCACCACCAACACCGCCAGCCAAACAACATTTACCGAGCCGTTATTGAGCGATCGCTTGCGTGACGACCAACCAGTCACTAATATTAGAAGCACTGGTAGCATCGGAGTTGCCACGAACGATCGAGACATTGACTATCAGCCAACACTCAGACCCAGCGGTACGATCTCGCGGCTACGCTTTCAAGCTGATAAGATTGACTTCTTTAGCGATGAGCGGGTAGTCGCCGAAAAAATCCGCATCACCAACGACCCATTTTCACCGCCAGAACTACAAATCAAAGCTGACAGAGCGCAGTTCAAAACAATCAATACTGAAGAAAATGAGATCGCTGTCAGTAGCGGGCGGGTTAATATCGAAAATAGCTTTGATATTCCGATTCCGCGCGACAGGTTTGTCTTAAATAGATTGGGTAAAACTAACGATGATGCCAATCCGTTGGGGAATATTGGTTTTGACTCGACCGATCGCGGTGGTGTCTATATTCAAAATAGTTTTTATCCAATTTTTGACCCAAGATTTAAACTCACAATTACCCCACAATACTTCGTTCAACGTGCGATTAGTGGGTTAAAATTTTTAGACACTTCCGTCTTTGGGGTAACCACAAATCTAGTCGGTAATCTTGGTTCGGATACCACAGTTCAAGCATCAGCGGCCCTATCCGGCTTCGATCTCAACAACTTCAAAAACAACTTTCGGGGCGACGTTAATGTCAACCAAAATCTGAGTTTACTTGGCTATCCCCATCTGTTAACTGGACAGGCAGTCTATCGCCAATTAGTTTACAATAACTCGTTAGGATATCAAGATGTCCAGTCTATTGTTGGTGCGGTTTTAACTTCTGCTAATATCCCTGTTGGCAATACAGGCGTTAATTTTAACTATCAAGTTGGCTTGCAAAATCTCACCGCCAATACCGATCGCCAAAATCTAATTGGCGCAAACACCGCTCCCAGTCTGGTGACACTCAATCGCTATCAGACGCTCGCCAACCTCAATAAAAGTTTCCGGTTGTGGGAGGGTAAAGGATTGCCCGCAGATAGTAAAGAGACTTACAACTATAGTCCCATTCCGGTCGTTCCCTATGTCCAGCTCAATACTGGAATTAGAGGTGGATATAACGGTTATAGCAACGGCGAGAATCAATCATTTCTCGGCTACAATGTCGGGATTCAAGGACAGTTTGGTAATTTTGCCAAACCGAGTTTTGACTATACAGGATTTAATCTTAACTATTATCAACAATTTCCGACCAATAGTTCGCCATTTATCTTCGATCGTTTGGCAGACAATCGGATCTTGTCAGCGGGTATCAATCAACAAATTAGTGGGCCAGTCAAATTAGGCATTCAGTCATCACTCAATCTCGATAGCGGACGCCAACTAAGTACCGATTATTATGTCGAATATAGTCGTCGTACTTACAATTTTATCATTCGGTACAATCCGACACTAGGATTGGGTTCGATCGGGTTTAGATTGAATGATTTTGATTGGGATGGAGTTGCACCGAGATTTTAGAGTTGTCAGATCCCCGACTGTCTTGTCTCTCTTCCATGGTCGGGAGACCCGACCGGAGAGAGCCGCTTCTCCAAGAAGTCGGGGATCTAGCCTCACAAAATGTCCTAGCTGCCCTGGCGACTGCTCTGTTTATCCGTTGAGGATAAATCGGTTTTTAAAAATAGATCGGCGAAAATCCGCGCCATTGCGTCACCACCACCCGCACCACCGATCCGATTTAGTCCATTTGCTTGACATTGTTGGATGTAATCTGGATCGTTGAGCGTACGATCGATCGCCTGTGCCGCTGCGGTAATAGTTGCCGCAGTGGCTGGTTTGGTGCCGATAGTCTGAATAGACGCACCCAATAGCCGCATTTGCGCTTCAGCGAAAGTATAGGTAAACTGAGGGCCAGCACCAGGAATTTGAATAATGGGTTTGCCCAAACCCACTGCTTGCTCGATCGCGGTGCCAGCCATCCCCGCAACTAGATCGCACTGATGTAAAATATCGGCAAAGGCATCATCAATGCAGCATACCGTGAGTTGATGTTGGGGATGAGTCAAGTAACCTGTGGGGTGATACTCCCACCCGCGTTGGGCTGCTATCTGCTGGAGCGGGATGATGCCAGTCGCATCAGGCACACAGAGATTGGGTGTGACGGCGGCGCAAAATTGAATGCCATCTGGAAATAGTGGTGTTGTCGAGATCGCTAGATCCAGCAATAACTGTAAATTATTTCCAGCTTCAGGCAATCTACTTCCAGGTAATAAGGCGACTAGGGGTAAATCGGGCGATAATTGTAAATCTTTGCCCGTTATTTCCAAGGCATCCATTGCTGGAAAACCGACGAAGATGGCTTTATCATAACCCTGCTTATTCAATAATTCTGCTGTGTAGCGATCGCGTGTGAATATCTGCCGACAGCGATCGGATTTGAGTAGCCATTCAGTCAGTTTGGGGAACTGCATTCTATGCTCATAATATGCCGAACTCGACACCATAAACGAGATGTATGGTTTGCCTGTCAAGTAGGCACCCAGCAAGACGACGACATCCCCGATCGCCAAAATCGCCTCACAATCTTTGCTATATTTACGGATAGCTTGAATCTGTCGCCAGAGCAGGGTAAATAAACCCGAACGAATATCTTCTAGCAGTTTAAACCTGTCGTTGTATATAAATCCACCCGACGGTAAAGCTTCCGTGGGGCCGATAATATTGATGTCCAGATTACGATAAGCATTACCATAACCGACGATCGGCATCGCACCGATTTCCACTTGTGGCTGTTGTTGGCGTAATGCTTTGACGATCTGGACGGCATTGAGATCTTCGCCATGTCCATTACTAATGAATAAAACTTTTCTAGGTGCTGTCTGTGAATCTGGACTATCCATATTTTTTAACCGCAGCGGTGAGTTCGACTCCGATCGCTACAATGAGGACACAGAGATTTAGGATGCTCAAGATTAACTACCTGCGAACAAGTCTAGTGCAAACCTGTCCTAACCACTCTAGCAGAGATCGCATGGGTCAGTTGAGAAGTTTAGAGTATAATTCTTCAGTCTGAATTAACATCCGATCGATTGTAAATAACTCCTCATACCTTTGCCGTCCATTATGTGCAAATTCATCTACTAATGCTGGTCGATTGAGTAAGTATTGCATCTTTTCAGCTAAACTATCTACATCTTGAGGTGGAATCAGAAAACCTGTCTTGCCATCAGCAATTTGTTCGACGATACCACCGATAATCGTGCCGATGACTGCTTTTTGTTGAGCCATTGCTTCAGCACATGCAAGACTACAGGCTTCTTGAAGCGACGGCAACACAAAGAAGTGGAATAAGCTCATTAATTCTGGCAGATCGTTGACGTAGCCTGCAAAAATTGTTTGAGCTGCAATCCCCAAATCTTGAGCCTGTTGTTTAAGTTGTCGTTCTAATTCTCCCGTACCTGCAATGACTAATCGTAAGTTTGGTTTAGCAATTGCTACTCGTGCAAAAGCTTGTAATAAGTAAGTCAATCCTTTGGCTTCAGATAGTCTCGCGGCAGTACCGATAATTGTTTGAGTGGTAGGATCTAAATTAAACTGTTTAGCTAGAGATAATACTTTAGATCGATCGAGTATCGGTGTCGGCACCCCATTATAAATCATCTCTAGCTTGGCGGGATTCATCCCAAGTTTAACTAACAGATCGTATTCAGTTTGACAGACAGAAATTACTCTTGTTACCCAGAGATTGGCAAATAAACAAGCTAATCGATAGCTGACTTCCGCACTAGCTCCATGATAGCCATGTACGGTAAAGACGATTGGTAAATTGGGAAATAGCAACCGGATCGGGATCGTTAATTCATGAGCACCATGAACGTGAATCAGATCGATCGATTGACGTTTTTGTGCGGCTTTAATCCCAGCAATTAGTTCTCGTAATCCCTTGAAAAAGTTTCGCTCCCATGCTGTAAATTCACAATAATCGAGTTGTTGTTCGACAAAAGGTGGCAACCCTTTACCCGTCGGCGCAAGCAATGTCACCCGATAACGATCTTGATACTCATGAATGAGACTCAAGGCTTGTCGTTCGGTGCCGCCTAAATTTAGATAAGGTAAAATATAAACTAAATGTTTTATACGCCCCATATTAATGTAGGGTGGGCACTGCCCACCAGCTAGGGTGTAAGCAATATTAATGCAAGTTTCAAATACAAAAATCGAGCTGTAAAGATTGTCTGTAATTGAAATACGTTCAAATATCGAACGGCTAGATGTTACTCACAATCTAGCTGGTGGGCAGTGCCCACCCTACTGGCTCGACACGACTAAAACTGTGGGTAACGCGATCGCTCAAAAGATTATTAATTGTATTTTGTAGAGTTCTGAATGCCCACAGTTTTAGTCCGGTCACGCCACTACACCTACTAAACCATATTGCAGATTCAATATTATCTAGTGCCTGAGGCAAAATTTCGACACTATAATTCATGCTTGAGGCTGTTGAAGCTTAGTTTTGAGTGTTTCCAGTGCTGGAATAGCTGCAACCGCTTGACCTTTTTCTAATTCATTGAGTCCTTGTCTGATGCCAGCAGTTGTCTCCAGATATTCAATCCGTTCGAGCAACTGTTGATATCCTTCGGCACTTTGGACGACTAGCTCGGATACGCCATTAATCGTCAGAACTAGTGGGGATTTAGTTTCTTTGAGTCGATCGATAAAATTATTAGTGTTGCGCTTGAAATTGGAAAGAGAGTTGATATCTCGGCTAAGGTCTAGCATCATATAAGCACTATATATCATGCTTATATGATGCCGCAGGTGTCTAGATAATGTCAAATCTGAGACCATCGATAAATAGTGGTCATACTCCACTCATTGCCAGTAAGTAGTCAGGAATCTCGCCCGATATCACTCTACTTTGCTTGCAAGACGCCTACGCTAGTTTGAATCGGTACAATATCTAGCGTGTCAGGAGTCGCGCAAAATTTGAGATCGTCAAAACATTCCAAGCGCACCAATCTCTGTCCGTGACTGGCGAGATAAAATAAGTCCAAAAGATTGTCCTTCCACTGACGGTATAACGCGATCGAGGCTACTAGTTCATCATTACCAGCTACTTCTGATAACGGCACATTTAATTTAGTAATAATACTATCGGCGATCGCTCCCGCACACACGGTATCCTCTAGCGAGTAATCACCCTCCCAGCCCGAGCCTACCATCCAGACTGTCTCCGGCTGCTGGGACACGACATAATCCACGATCGCTTGACGATTGACTAACGCGGCGGCGAGGACAATTTTCGCGTCTTGTACGCGCTGTAAGGTGCGAGTACCATTAGTGGTACTGATAAATAAGCGTTTGCCACCGACCACTGTTGGCGTGCAATCTAGCGGCGAGTTGCCCAGATCGCAACCTGCTACTTTGGCACCACCCCGCTCACCGCCGCGCAAGCGTAATTCAGACGGCCACTTGTCACTCACTTGCATTAGCGTCTCCATGTTGCTAAACGCCTGAATTGCTTCAGCTCCAGAGCTTAAGGCTGCGGCAATCGTCGAGGTTGCTCGTAGTACATCAATCGCGATCGCACAGACAGGAAGCTCGTTTGCAGGCGTGCGTTCGGGGGTGTGGTAAGTATATAGTTTCACAATTAGGACAGAAATATGGCTGGTTCGGCAGGGGATAGATAACCCTATCCCATCTTAATCCTAGTGGCACCCTAAAATTTACAGATATCTAGCAACTTGTATTGGTGGATCGATCCAATAAATACCGTTGGCGATCGAGATTTAATTCAAATCTGCCCTCACTAGGTAGATTTAGCAGCAACTTTAGGAGTTACGAATTAATCGATGATTTTTAATCTGAACATTACAGGCTTGAAGCCTTCTTTCCCAGCCGTGGCGATTGCCGATTGTTTTGGTTTCACTATATAAGCCAGCTTTTTCTTCGGATTTGGTGAACTTTGCAAATTTTGAATAAAGGGAGTGGTTTTGACTGAGAAAAGTTTCTTTGCGATGCAGGATCGGTGGATTTTCTTGTTGGGAATAGTCACGAAATCGTAGGCTCAAATCTCGTAAGTCAATTAACATCGCCCAGGATAATGCTGGATGGGCGATCGATTCAAAATCGGGATAGTAGAGATAAGAGATACAGGGTTTATCGGTATGGAATTTAATGATATTCGCATCCTCAGTACCGCCGATATTCCGACTAGCACAACCTTCATACAGTCGGAGTTTGGGATCGATTTCGTTGAGTGCAGAGATATGGACATAGAGAGCCGTGGGTAATAATTTACCGATCTTACTCTGCTGACAAGCTTGCTTGATTACACCTGCTTCGCCAATTTTAAATAATAATCGATCTGCAACTGTGCAAGCTTCATCATAGCTACCAAAAAAAGCTTTAATATCTGCCTTCATTGCCATAGATAAATTTCGTAAACTGCGTCTTTGTCCGAATTGGGATAAAGCTAAATAAACTTGTAAATCTAACGATCGTTGATAGGCGATCGCATCCCATTCTACTTCATCAGTGGCAGTTAAAACGATCTGAAATGCCCGCTTGATATTACCAAACTCAGTAACTAATTCAGCCTCTGCGGCTAGTTCTCCCTTAATCGGAATCCGTCCGCGTTGACTGACAAATTCCATCAGCGGTGCGAGTTGAGCTTGATAATCTTCAAACCGTTTGCTCTCAACTCTCACACGCGGCGTCGTCATCCGCGTATACAGTCTCGCCGCCCGAAAACCTTCGGCTTGAGACGCATCGCGAAATACTAAGAAAATTCCTAGCCCAATGGGAATTGCATCGACACTCAGCACTCGATCGATATATTCTTTTAGTTCTACTTGTTGATAGTATTTTTGAAATGTATTACGCTTAGTTAAAATTCCATCACCATAAGCTAACATACCGCTGAGATCGTTAACCAAAATCTGGGCAGCAACGATCAATACTCCTCCTGTCAATTCCCAGGCATGAGTCAATGCTCGATCGCGTTCGTCGGGATCTTCAATTACATTGATGATATAGCTGAGATTAACTACATCAGCCGATCGGATCTCAACATCTGGAAAATAATATGGATCCCAACCTTCACAACTATAGCCCGCAGATTTCAATCTTTTGACATCACCACCGATGCCACAACCATAGTCAAAAATACTCGTCTCTGCTGTAATAATACCCGACTCGATCGCGAGTCTCACCGGACGAGATAATTCTACCCGCGTCATAGCAGCGCGATGTCGTTCGACTTCTACTCCAGGTGGGATGTGCGACATGGGAGTTAGTTGACAGTTGACAGTTGACAGTATATTTTAAGATTTAGCAATTTTGTAGGGTGGGCACTGCCCACCATCTCAATTTCAGCTTATTCTAAAATCTAGTTACAGCGAACTTTCTATTAATTTATAATGGGTTTTGGCGGGTTTGAATTAAGTTTCTAGTGCGCTCTGTATTTGTCGCATAAACAAAGCCCCTACAGATCTCGATGTTATTTACCGACTTGAATTAATTCAACCTTATAACCAGTGGGATCTTCGACAAAAGCAATTACAGTCGTACCATGTTTCATCGCCCCTGGAGCGCGGATGACTTTGCCACCTTTAGTGGAAATCGCTTCGCAAGTAGCATAGATATCATCCACCCCGATCGCGATATGCCCGTAAGCATCGCCGATCGTGTAGGCTGAGGTATCCCAATTGTGCGTCAGCTCGATCGCTGTCTGCTCCGATTCGGCTCCATAACCGACAAAAGCCAGCGTAAACCTTCCCTCGGGAAAATCTTCGCGGCGGAGTAACTTCATCCCCAAAACTTCGCAATAAAAGCGAATGGAAGCCTCCAAATCGCCAACTCTGAGCATCGCATGTAGTAAACGCATCGCATTAAATAGCCTTATTTAATCATTTGGTAACTAAATTTGCTAACTAAGGTGTCTTCAGGTCGTATGATAACCTGTTGGCACCGATCGTTGCCGAGGAACGGATAATCAGGGTGTCAAGCTACGTTGTTTGTACAAGCATCGATCGCGATCGTAAGGAAGAGGGAATGAGTATGAACATGCCAGATATGGCGATTGCTGAAATCAGAGCCAGAGAGATTCTTGACTCTCGCGGTCGTCCGACCGTAGAAGCCGAAGTATATTTAGCCAATGGTGGATTTGGGCTAGCTCAAATCCCCAGTGGCGCATCGACAGGTAGTTTTGAAGCCCACGAATTGCGGGATGACGATCCTAGTCGTTACGGCGGGAAGGGTGTGCTCAAGGCTGTTGCCAACATTGAGGACAAAATCGCGCCAGCTCTGGAAGGGATGGATGCCTTCGATCAAATCGCGATCGATCGATCGATGATCGAACTCGATGGTACCCCAACTAAGTCTAAATTAGGGGCTAATGCTATTTTAGCGGTATCGTTAGCCAATGCCAAAGCGGTATCCAACGCCCTCGGAGTGCCACTTTACCGCTATTTGGGCGGCCCCTTGGCAAATCTGTTGCCTGTACCACTGATGAATGTGATCAATGGTGGCTCTCACGCAGCCAATAACATCGATTTCCAAGAGTTTATGATCGTGCCTGTGGGTGCGACTTCATTCAGGGAAGCTCTGCGGTGGGGAGCCGAAGTATTTGCCGCCCTGAGCAAAGTTTTGGATCAAAAAGGTCTCCTCACTGGCGTTGGGGATGAAGGCGGCTTCGCGCCCAATTTGGAGTCCAATCAAGCATCACTAGAACTGTTGATGGCAGCGATCGAATCGGCTGGCTACAAACCAGGCGAACAAGTCGCCCTAGCACTCGATGTCGCAGCCAGTGAATTCTACAAAGATGGTAACTATATCTACGACGGTAGCAGTCATACCCCTGGTGAATTCATCGACTATTTAGCCGATCTGACTACCAAGTATCCGATTATCTCGATCGAAGATGGGTTACATGAGGAAGATTGGGCAAACTGGCAATTGCTCACCCAAAAAATCGGCTCGAAAGTCCAACTAGTCGGCGATGATTTATTTGTCACCAATTCCGTCCGCTTGCGCCAAGGCATCAAGGAGAAATCAGCCAATGCCATTTTGATCAAACTCAATCAAATCGGTACTCTCACCGAAACGCTCCAAACGATCGATCTGGGCACTCGCAACGGCTTCAAGTCAATCATCAGTCATCGCTCTGGCGAAACTGAAGATACCACGATCGCGGATCTAGCAGTCGCTACCCGTGCGGGACAAATCAAGACGGGTTCTCTCTGTCGGAGCGAACGGGTGGCAAAATACAACCGCCTATTACGAATCGAGGATGAATTAGGCGATCTGGCTATCTACGCTGGATTGGAATAATCGCTTTGGATAATAGTTGACTAAAAAAAACAGTAGGGGTAATTCATCAATTACCCCTACTGTTTTTTTAATCTTCCGCAAACTGTTGGTTAACCTGACAAGTGCGATCGTCGCTGGGAAGTCCAAAGATTGGTAATGAGAAATGAATGCTATAGTCTCCTACCTGTAAAGGTTATACGGCAATCCTAAACCATTTTGCCTGTAGAAGTTACTTGAATTCGATCTCCAATGTCCTCATACTCCATTATATCTAGTCCGCAAGGGTTAGAAATTTCATGCTTCAAGCAAAAGTTAGCGGCACTTTTTACGCTTACGAACATCAAAGCTTTACCTGGATACTTACACCATCCAGTAAAAATACAAGAATCATTAGACTTAGCTTTTGCAAGATACTCATCTGTATCCGCTCTCCAAAGTATGAAGCATTTCTGAGATGGTAGAAGCTTTTGAAAGCCTTTTTTGTCGCGCTTAAACATAAGTTATTTTCAAATAAATTTACAATCTATTCTTGTACATTTGAAGTCATATTTATGAACATAATATATAAAGCTGAAGTTGTCAAGCAATTTTATTTCTGCTTTTTAGGAAGGATTATATAATATTAATAGCTTGAGCAAAATTAGCTAAAAGCGGTTACCGCTTATTAATAAATGGTAACCGCTTTTGGAAATCTTTCTAATTATTAGAGTTGCATAATTACAGATAATTTAATAGTAGATTTCTCCCTGTAGGTTGGGTTGAAGCCCGCTAAACCCAACAATCCCAGTGTTTGAGGAGCGATCGCCATTGAGGAGCATCTTCATGCCCTGTCAAAATTATCGCTCGATCGTGTAGTATAGCGTAGGTAATCGACATCAATGATGTTGGGTTTCGCTTCACTCTACCCAACCTACAACTGTCTGATTTACTGAAGGCGATCACTACAAAATTGAGTTGAGTAGGGGTAGGTTGGGTTGAAGAATGAAACCCAACATTTCTAGGATATTGGTGTGTTCGTTGGGTTTCGCGTTGCTCTACCCAACCTACGATTTTTGCGGTCGGGTAAGCCTCAAGATGAGTTTTATAGTCCGAGGCAATAGCGGACTGCTGTTCCGACTTCGAGCATTTTCTCGGCAGTTAGGGTTCCGGCTGATTCGCTAGGGAACCGATGGGAATCTAGGGAACGCATCTGAAAACCAAGAAATATTGTTTCTAAAGGTAATCCACTTTCTGCTGGTGTAACGCGCACGTTGGTTGGGTAGTCTCTAGTCGTGGTGGTTCCCTTTGTGCCGATAATGACGGTTACAACTAGTGGTAGATCGTTGATTTCATCGATCGACAGCACGAGAACTGGTCTTTTTCTAGCTTGTTCGCGTCCTTTAACCGGATCGAGGTTGACGAAATAAATCTGTCCGCGTTTGATACTCACTAGGTTTACAGTCCATCGATTTCCGCAACTGCAAATTCCCGATCGATCGCGGTGATTTCTGCCTGAATGCCTGGGTCGCGGGACATTTCAGCCAGGAGAGCGATTCTGGGATCTGGAGTATGAGCGGGAACGATTGGCATGACGATAAATACTTCGACTTCTTGACCTTCTGCGCCGTCAGGAAGCTGAACTTCGAGTCGGTTGCCTGGTAGTACTTTAGCTGTGATATGTAGGGCCGATTGCATGGGTAAACTCCTTGTGGGTAGTAGTAGCGGTAGGTTGGGTTGAAGAATGAAACCCAACATTTCCAGGGTATTGGTGTGTTCGTTGGGTTTCGCATTGCTCTGCTTGGTGCGCTAAACCGTCGGGAAACCCGACGAACGCGCATCCGCTACCCAACCTACGATTTTTCTGGAGACTCGCTCAGATATCTTGAGGATCTACACCCATTTCTCGTAGTTTGGCAGCGAGTCTATCTGCCCGTTGTGCTTCTACATCCGCTCGTTGTTTTTCTACATCTGCCCGTTCCTCTCCAGTTAGCAGTAAGTCACCGTTACTATCCCACCAACGCAGCCAAGGCAAAGTCTGGTTATCTACTTTCCCTTGCCAGATCCCTAACTCCACGCCGAGAGACGAAATTGTGTAGTGACCGCGATCGTTTGCTCCTAATAGCTGATATTGCTGGGCAACCAATTCATAGACTTCGACTGATGCTTTTTGCACCTCGTAAATAGCATAGAACGGAATGCGAATTGCCTGTTCGTAAACCCAAAATTTTCCAGCTTTTGCTTCTGAATTGAGAAAAGGAGAAGTAGCATCGCGCTCTTCGGAGCCATCGCCAGAAACAAATTCGATCGCGATTAGCGGCGCAACGATCTCTTTCCACATCACATAAGAGCGACGATACTTGCCATCTAGCAGCGAAGCTACATTAGGGACATAGAACCAGCCTGGTGCTTCTGCTCCGCGCTCTGGCGGCTCGATCGATCGCCAATAAATACCAGAGTCTTGACCAATACAGTAGCGTCCATCTGGGTGCAGTTGTTCTAGTACGGGGCGAATAGAACTAGTTAGCAAGATACTCTGAGGATGTTCTTGAAAATTCTTCACAAATGTCCCATCCGACTCAGGTAGCTGGGTATGATCTGGCAATGATAGCGTCGGTAGCGATTGGGCAATAGTCATACAAAATGCCTGCAAATCCAGAGAACCTTCATTCAATGATATCAAATCTAGTTGCCTAATATATTCTGTTGGGGTTTCATTAATTCTGACTATGTAGCAGCGATCTAATTCAAATTCTGTTCGCACAATCCAAAGAATACCCGCAACAACCCCAACAAGATCGACATTTCTCCAATCCCATGTAGCAGAGATCCTGACACCACTCCATCCAACTGAAGCCGATAAAACTTCCAACCCTCACCATTCGTCACAATCCCATAAATCGCGATCTCCCGCCCCAACTGTCGATTAACCCACTGACAAGCCTGCATCTCTACCAAACACTGCGCGGCTCCCTGCTCGAAGTCATCTTTCTTTGCCTCAATTACGCACACATAGGGTGCTTCCAAATATCCCCGCCGCTCGGCAATCAGATAATCCGCATTCCCACAAGTCTTCTCCCCTTCCAAATAGGCTCCTTTCCAGACCTTGAGACGATCGAATCCCTCCAACCCCTCCTCACAAATCGCATCAATTAGCAACGTCTTAGATACCTCCAAGCTCTCCAGATCGAACCGCTGTAGCCGTTCCAGTCGTTGTCTGAAAAAATCACTAATTGCTACGGGTTCAGCTTCGATATCCCAACGCTGTAATTCAACAATGCCCAACTGCTGGAACGCCTCTTTGTAGCTGAAACTAGAAAAACTTTTCTTGCGTTCTTGGGTTGCTTGAATCATCAGCATCTTGCTCTATGGTTGTAGGTACAAGTAGGTGTTATGGCGATCGAATCGTTACTTTAACGGAAACCCTTCAAACCATCGATCTTGCTATCTATGCTCGATTGAAGTAATCGATCGCATTCTCTAAAATTTTAACAGTAGCAGGAATAATCGCTCTAAACATCCAAGTATGCCCCACTCCAGCCATCCGTGCAGATTACTGGGTAAAATAGATTGAGTACAGAATAGATCTAGCAGTTGTCGCGACCTTGTGACACTGAGCTAGAATATTGAATTGCCAGGGAACAGCTATACCCATGTCCAACGCCGAACAGCCAGCAAAAATCCATCTACCCAAAACCAGCGAATCGGAAACCCTCAAAAAAATCAGACATACCGCCTCCCATGTGATGGCGATGGCGGTACAGAGGCTGTTTCCCAAGGCTCTGGTGACGATCGGCCCCTGGATCGAAAATGGGTTCTACTATGATTTTGATAGCCCTGACGCCTTTACAGACAAGGATCTGAAGACAATTCAGAAAGAGATGATTAAGATCGTCAATCAGAAGTTGCCAGTCGTGCGCGAAGAAGTCACCAGAGCCGAAGCCCAAGCGCGAATCTCTGCTCTCAACGAACCCTACAAATTAGAAATTCTCGCTGGACTAACAGAACCGATTACCCTCTACCATCTCGGCGATAAGTGGTGGGACTTGTGCGCGGGGCCACATCTAGACAATACTGGCGATCTGCACCCGAAAGCCTTTAAACTCGAAGCTGTAGCAGGTGCCTACTGGCGGGGCGATGAAACCAAAGCCCAATTGCAACGCATCTACGGTACCGCCTGGGAAACTCCCGAACAACTCGCCGAATACGAACGCCGCAAGGAAGAAGCCATCCGTCGCGATCATCGCAAAATCGGCAAGGAACTTGGCTTATTTATTTTCTCAGAATTGGTCGGCCCTGGTCTGCCATTATGGACACCTAAAGGGACAATTCTCCGCAGCACTTTAGAAGACTTCCTCAAAAAAGAGCAAACCAAACGCGGTTATTTACCTGTAGTTACGCCCCATATTGCCAAAACCGACTTGTTCATGAAATCGGGACACAGGCAAAAATACAAGGAAGATATGTTCCCAATTATGGCGGACAATCTCGAAGATATTGCCGCTGATAATGGCTTTGTGATGAAGCCGATGAATTGTCCGTTTCATATCCAGATCTATCAAAGCGAACTGCGATCGTATCGTGATTTACCGATTCGGTATGCTGAATTTGGTACGGTGTATCGATACGAGCAATCTGGCGAACTCGGTGGATTGACTCGCGTACGCGGCTTTACGGTCGATGATTCTCACCTATTTGTGACTCCCGAGCAATTGGATGAAGAGTTTCTAAAAGTGGTCGATCTCATCCTATCGGTATTTGACAAACTCCGCCTGAAAAACTTCAAAGCGCGTCTGAGTTTCCGCGATCCAGCTTCGGATAAATATATCGGCTCAGATGATGCTTGGAATAAGGCAGAAGGAGCGATTACCCGCGCTGTCGAGAAGCTGGGAATGGATCATTTTATCGGCATTGGTGAAGCGGCTTTTTATGGCCCCAAACTTGATTTTATCTTTAGTGATGCACTCGATCGCGAGTGGCAATTGGGCACCGTCCAAGTAGATTACAATCTCCCCGAGCGATTTGAACTCGAATACATCGATGAACATAGCAGCCGCCAACGTCCGATTATGATTCACCGTGCTCCCTTTGGATCGCTCGAACGGCTGATCGGGATTCTGATCGAAGAGTATGCGGGTGATTTCCCGCTGTGGATGGCTCCGGTGCAGATGCGATTGGTACCTGTGGCTCAAGACTTTATCCCGTTTGCCAAAGCCGCTTGTGAGCAGTTACTCGCCCTCGGCGTTCGCGCTGAAGTGGATAGTAGTAACGAGCGATTGGGTAAAATGGTTCGCAACGCTGAGAAGGAGAAAATTCCCGTTGTGGGCATCGTCGGCGGTAAAGAGGTGGAAGACAATACGATCAGCATTCGCACCCGAATTGAGGGCGAATTAGGCGCGATTGGTGTCAATGAAGTGGTGAAGAGAATTGTGGATGCGATCGCCAACTTTAGCGATTTCTAAGCTGCTAAACTTACAGATGCGATCGCACCCATTTCAGTGGGCAGTTTAACTAAAATTAGGCCGATCGCACATCGCCTAATTTTAGCTACCTTTCGACACGACCTAAGTAGTAGTGGCTCGACACGAATAAAACTGTGGGTAACGCGATCGCTCTCTACAAGATTTTTTCTAATCCGTATACTAACGATTTTAGACCCAAAATCTTGCGAATGGCGAGGAGGACTCCAGGCATGTAGCACGATCGATTGGTAGTATCGTGGCGGAGTAGGTAGATCTCACCTGGCGCACCAAAGATGATTTCTTGATGGGCGATATAACCAGGTAGCCTGACACTGTGAATGCGGATATTTTCGTCAGCGATGGCACCTCTGGCACCTGCCATTTTTTCGGATTCAGTGACGCTGGGCGGGTTGAAGGTTTTGCCGAGTTCGCCGAGGAGTTGGGCGGTTTGGATGGCGGTACCGCTGGGGGCGTCAGCTTTGTGGTTGTGGTGGAGTTCGATGATTTCGACGTGTTCAAAAAACTTGGCGGCTTGGATGGCGGCTTGCTGCATCAGGATGACGCCGATCGAAAAATTGGGGATAATCAAACAGCCAGTGCTAGCTTTGTCAGCAAATTCCGCTAGTTCCTGAATCTGGTTGGTACTCAATCCAGTGGTACCGACAACCGGACGCACGCCATAAGCGATCGCCGATCGCACGTTTTCATAGATACTGTCAGGATGGGTAAAATCGACCATTACGGCGGGTTGTTTCTCTTGGGATGCCATCACCAGGATTGCTTGGAGATCGTTCATTACAGGTATCTCCAAGGCTCCACAGCCAGCGATTTCACCGATATCTTCGCCAAATAGTTTCGGATTGCGATCGATCGCGCCTAGCAACACCAGGTCGGGGGCATTGGCGACTGCTTTGATGACTTCTAGTCCCATTTTACCGCCCGCACCATTGACGACGACTGGGATGGGCGATTGGTTACTCATGCTGATTCTCCTTGGCTGATAGCTCCACATTGCCTATTATGACATCGAAAGACTGGCTTGGAGCGCAAGTTTTCTCGGCGATCGAGGTGCTAGATTTTGGGGATTGAAGAGTTTTAGCCTGTTTGCCATGCAACATAAATACCGAAAGTAGCGTCACTATAACTGCTAATTATGAGAATCAATTTAGCTATAATTGCTCTAATTCCAATCGCTAATTTAGTAAAAGATGTATGTTCGATAGATTAGCTTCACTCCTTCAGTGGTGCCAGCAACGGTGGTTATATGCCAGTATCGGGTTGCTGACAATGTGTATCGTGACTGTGGGGCAACCACAGATCGGTCGAGCGGCTGACTGGATTCGGATTCTGATGCAAGGTGCCCAAATCCTGGAACTATCCAATCTCTCTGATGCCCAAGAGGCGAGTTTGGGTGCAGATACTAATCGAGCATTGGTCAGCCAAAAGGTGAGACTTTATCGCAATCCCGCCGTAACTAGCTATGTCGATCGGATCGGTCAACGGCTGGCGAGAAATAGTAGCAGACCAAATCTTAAATACACCTTTCAAGTCGTCGAAGATGATGCCATCAACGCTTTTGCAACGATGGGTGGGTACGTCTATATCAATACTGGCTTGATGAAAGCCGCCGACAATGAAGCACAGCTAGCTGCGATCGTGGGGCATGAAATCGGGCACATTGCTGGGCGTCACTCGATCCAACAGCTCAAGCAAGCCGCCATCAATCAAGGTATCAGTTCGATCGCTGGAGTCGATCGCAACCAAATCGTCCAGATCGGAGTACAACTATTTTCAACATTGCGAAATAGTCGTGAAGATGAGTATGATGCCGATCGGCGTGGTTTGACCATGATGATCCAAACTGGCTACGCTCCCAGTGCATTTCCAGAGTTTATGAAAAAGTTGGTCGGTAGTAGTTCAACTCCAGAATTTCTCAACACTCACCCAGCTGCAACCGAGCGAGTTGCCAATCTCCAAAAGATGATTCCCCCAGCTTATCGCAATCGCACCGATGGCTTGAATGCCACTACTTACAAGCAAAATTTACGCGGCTTCTTTTAGGAGGATTTACTTCGACTCCGACAATCTTTAGCTGCTCAAGGAGCATATCCAGACTTGCGGTCTAATGTCGAATCCTCATCGCGATCGCATTAGCGTACCGTAGGTAATCGAGTCCCCAAATTCTAACCCTGACCTCGATTAGGTGTACAATCGACAAATCCGATCGATTCACTATCCAAATACCCAGCCAAAGCCATCTCTACCACCGCCTCAACTGGAAAGTTAATTTCCGCAGCTCGATCGATAAATGCCGCTCTAATCCGCTCTGGCAAGTTTTCGAGGATCGTTTGAGCTGCCGCAGGTGTAAGTTGTTCTAAAGTCTTCGATTGCATAGCTTTAACGCTCCATTGGAATCTTAACGTTATAAGGCGGTTCGGCGGCTCTGAGCAGAATTGCCTCTAATTCTAATAATAACCCTGGTTTTCCCCATCGGTCGAGCCTCTCAATGGCAATCCTCACATCACCAGGTGCGTAAAGATCGAGCCACGCCCATGTAAATGCTTTGTGTCCCCCGTTAAACCGCGTACTCAGATCGTTTGTCTTTCCTAAATATAAAAGTCCATCCGTTCGGTGCCGAACAGCATAAATACCAGGCGCACGGGGTAACTTATTAAAGGTTCGATCTATTTCTAAGCACAGATTGAAATCTGTAAATACCAATCGATCTAGTATTTCTCTTGCCTGTTGCTGGGAATCGGTCATTATTTGGGCTGGGAAAACAAAGCAATACCTAGTTTACAGATAGATCGAGTCCCCAATTCCCAAGCCCACATCGAATCTACAATTCACAAACCCGAATCGTCGAACATATCTAGAGATGATGGGCTGGTTCGATTACCTACGGTACGCTAGCGCGAACGATATTAATCTGTAAAATTCAATATCCCTAGCATAAACCCTCCCCTACAGTCCCTAGAATTAAGATCGATCGAATATCACAGAAAAAAGATCAATCATTATTAACCCGTAGGGGCTGGTTTATGCAATTTAATCTCGATCATACCGGAAATCTATGCCAAACCCGCCCTCCCCACAGGTCGATCGAGAATGCTGGATCTGAAATTTAAATAGTCGATCGAGCAACGCTTTGTTATAGTCTAGAAAACAGCAACATCAATAACATACAATATGACTTTTGATAGTAAGCCTGATTTCTATACTGCTTGGAATAGAGAATATTTAATTTTTCTGAAAAATAAATATGATGAAATTATTTTGGCAAATGAAGATATTGATTTTTTATCAAAAGTCGGGTTGCCGAAACATGTTAATTCTCTAGAAATAGAATTTAATTTAGATAATGTAGAGGTTTACTCCTCTAACTTCGACAACACGCAAAATATTTCTCTGCCAAAATATGAAAAATTATATAAAATTGGTTGTTTTGATAACTTTGGCAATGGAATTGCTGTTCAAGAAAGCAACCGATCTGTCTATATTATTTTTTCACATGGAGATTCGAGTAGTGAGTTGATTGAAAGAGGTGATTATTTTAATCTAAATATAATATGCTTTGCAAAATGCTTAAATATTTATGAAGAGTTTTTCAAAAAGCATCAAGATTCTAATGTTGAGTGTAAAAGCAAGGATGAAAAGCATAAAATCATGGATGATTTAGAATCATCACTAAAAGCAATAGATTCAACTATCATCAGTTCCCAGTCAAGAATTATGGAATATGATAATTTTTGGGCTTATGTTATTGAAGATTGGTATCATGAGCTAGATTTATGTTTTGTGGATAGAAGATGATGATAAATTTTAAGGATTCTCGATCGAACCCCACCCAATCCACCCTACACAGATCCGCGCTACGATAGATAATCGCCCAAACAATCCGAAACAGAGGCAAGATCGTGGCAGTTGCAGTAGATAGTCTCATTACTCCTGAAATCCTCAAACCCGCGCGTTACCTCGGTAACGAACTCGGTGCGGTGCATAAACCGTGGGAGAGTGCGACAGTTCGCTGGGCACTGACATATCCAGAGATCTACGAAGTTGGGGCGAGCAATCTGGGGCATATTATCCTTTACAGTATTATCAACGCCCAGCCGCGCCAATTGTGCGATCGAGCCTATCTCCCCGCAGCAGATTTATCGCAGAGGTTACGCGAAACTCAGACACCATTTTGCATCGGTACACTCATGTGAATATTTTCAGCATTTATCCCTGCTGCAATCAATGTAGATGTCAACCCCTCCTCGAAATTATCCTCCTCAATTGTGACCTCTCGATCGACCAAATGAGCGTGAAATAAAATCGTATTAATCCACGCTCTTTTATCCCAACCAGTAGCAAGAATTAAAAAATGACCCGAATCGCGATCGCATACTGGATAAAGCTGAATTGACTGAATTCGAGGCTGATCTTTCGTAGCTTCTTGCAAAGTATTTTGAATGATATCAGCGTAGTTTAATGAGCTATCCATTGCACTATCTCCTCTTGCTCTGGCTGGTAAACTAGTAAGTTGATTTTGTTGCGCTTGATCGCGAGTTGAAAAATGGGTTTTTGAAAATGTTTTAGATAAATAGCTTCACTGACTGCTAAAAATAGCTGGCGTTCTGGTTCTTGCTCCTCCAGTGCCCACTGATAAAGCTGAAGCTGTCCCATCGTCTTTTCTAGTTCACTGATGACAGAGGGCGTGTCAAAATCTTTGATTTCAATCGCAATCTTCCGATCTGCCTTCTCCGCAGTGAAAAACTTTTCAGCTCCCAAATCGGCTTTTAAAAGAGTCTTCTCTAAAATTAAAATTAATGGATCGTCTGTAATAGTCCAGCCATCTTTCTCTAAAGTACGACGGGCTGCATCATGTAAACTATCTCGTCTGGACATTTTTCAAGAATTGGTGAAATCGGGATCTGAATTTCACTTTAACGATGGGCAAAAATAACTTTTGACAGCAATCTTCAAATCCTCAATATTTATTATATCTATTTGGGTCGTTGGTGTAGCAATCGAATCCCACATCACCAGATCCGCGCTACCATAGATAATCGCCCAAGCAAACGTAAAACAGAGGGAAAATCGTGGCAGTTGCAGTAGATAGTCTCATTACTCCTGAAATCCTCAAACCCGCTCGTTACCTCGGTAACGAACTTGGTGCGGTGCATAAACCGTGGGAGACTGCGACAGTTCGCTGGGCACTGACATATCCAGAGATCTAC
>NZ_JBGSPA010000091.1:0-26600 GCF_041738855.1 Chamaesiphon sp.
GGGTCAAGACAGCGCATCAGCGACCGAAATCGCGCTGAGGTCTCCTCGTGCTAAGCGTTTCGGTCAAGACAAGACAGGCGGACTTTGCAGCACTAGCGGCGATTTTAATCGCTGTGCTGTCCTAACTGCCTTGGCGGTTGCTATATTGCTCGATCGACCCAAACTAATCTAGCTGAAAACATTCTCACCAAGTAGGGAAAACCCCAACCCAGAGCTAATCCAGAAGAGGATACAGGCGATCGCGTATAATCAAGATCCAACACATTACCATCTGACGATCCTCCTCTCCCATGATTCCCAACAACCGCAGCTATCACATCACCACCTTTGGCTGTCAGATGAACAAAGCTGACTCCGAGCGGATGGGTGGGATACTCGAAGATATGGGATTTCACTGGACGGACGATCCATTTACCTCAGATCTAGTCCTGTACAATACCTGCACCATTCGCGATCTCGCCGAGCAGAAAGTTTACTCATATCTGGGGAAACAAACCCGTCGTAAAAAAGACAACCCCGATCTGATTTTGATTATGGCAGGCTGCGTCGCCCAGCAGGAGGGTGAAGCCTTGCTCCGCCGCATTCCCGAACTCGACTTGATTATGGGGCCACAACACGCCAATCGGCTCGAAGACCTCTTACAGCAGGTGTTTGCTGGTGCTCAAGTAGTCGCCACCGAACCGATCCATATTATCGAAGATATCACCAAGCCGCGACGCGATAGTAGTGTGACGGCTTGGGTCAATGTCATCTACGGTTGCAACGAACGCTGTACCTATTGTGTCGTGCCAAATGTGCGCGGCATTGAGCAGTCCCGCACCCCTGAAGCCATTCGGACAGAAATCAAAGAATTGGCGCGCCAAGGATATAAAGAAGTGACCTTGCTCGGTCAAAATATCGATGCTTATGGGCGAGATTTGCCAGGAGCGACAGCGGCAGGTCGTCATCTCCACACGCTGACAGATTTACTTTACTATATTCACGACATCGATGGGATCGAGCGGATTCGGTTTGCGACTAGTCATCCGCGCTACTTTACCGAGCGATTGATTAAGGCTTGTGCTGAGCTACCCAAAGTCTGCGAACATTTTCACGTTCCATTTCAGTCGGGGGATAACGAGGTATTGAAAGCGATGTCGCGCGGGTATACCCACGAAAAATATCGGCGCATCGTCGATACGATCCGTAAGTATATGCCTGATGCGTCGATTAGTGGCGATGCGATCGTCGGATTTCCTGGTGAGACAGAGGCACAGTTTGAGCAGACGCTGACATTGATTGCGGATATCGGCTTTGATATGGTCAATACGGCGGCTTACTCCCCACGTCCGAATACCCCTGCGGCGGTATGGACAAATCAACTAAGTGAAGAAATCAAACTCGATAGGTTACAGCGGATCAATCATCTCGTTTCCCAAACGGCGATCGAGCGATCTGGGCGGTATCTCGATCGAGTAGAATCTGTCTTGGTGGAAGAACGCAATACCAAAAATCCCGACCAAGTTTTGGGTAGAACTGGTGGTAATCGGCTCACTTTCTTTAATGGTGATATTGAAGAGTTACAAGGTAAGGTCGTTCCGGTCAAAATTAGTGAGATTCGGGCGTTTAGTCTCACCGGAGAGATGGTAATCAAACAGTTGACAGTTGATAGTTGACAGTTGACAGTTGACAGTTGATGACGATTTACCGGATGTAAATGCTAAGAGTTAAGAGCTTGACGTAGTAAATCTACCCCCTACCCTCTGTCTTGATGCGCTGTCTTGACCCAAACACATGCGGAGGGAACCTCCGCATGTGTTTGGGTCGCTAAACCCTCGGGGAACCCTACGTATCGCGCATCGCTACCCTCTACCCTCCTAGCAACTTTGTTTTGAGGCAAGATGTGAGCGATCCCAACCCAGTCTCAAGAGGGACATCAGCCGCAGAGACAGGTTATCTGCTCAGCAGAATCGGGTACGCTAGAGGGACAGTGTATCAATACCATCGTCAATGCTAAGTCTTACCAATATTCTCTCCGTTTTACTACTATTTGTCCCTGTTTCGCTCGCTGGACACTTTTTACATTGGAGTGAGCCGACGATATTTGTCACCTCTGCGCTAGCAATTATCCCGCTGGCGGCATGGATGGGGACTGCTACTGAAGAAATTGCCGTAGTGATGGGGCCTGCGCTCGGTGGGCTGTTAAATGCCACCTTTGGGAATGCAACGGAATTAATTATCGCTTTGGTGGCTTTAAATGCAGGCTTAATTGATGTCGTGAAAGCAAGTATTACCGGGTCGATTATTGGTAACTTATTGCTAGTCATGGGATTTTCAATGTTACTTGGTGGGTTGAAATACAAGGAGCAAACTTTTCAACCAATTGTGGCGCGAGTCAACGCCTCTAGTCTCAATCTGGCAGTAATCGCGATGTTATTGCCAACAGCAGTGGACTATACTTCGACGGGGATTGATGCTGGGGCGATTCAGCAACTATCGGTCGCCGTATCGATTGTATTAATTGGTGTTTACGGTTTGACACTATTGTTCTCGATGAAAACTCACACTTATCTGTACGATCTGGATTTAGCAGAGCTGAATTCTGAAGAGTTGGCAGATTCCAACCTCGATGGTGATACTCATGATGGAGAGATAAATTTACCACTGTGGATTGCGGTATTGTTGGGGTGTACTTTACTAGTCGCTGTCGAGTCAGAATTTCTGGTTTCTACTTTAGAAGTTGCGACTAAAGAGTTAGGTTTGACAGCATTATTTACAGGTGTGATTTTGGTGCCGATCGTTGGAAATGCTGCCGAACATGCCACCGCTGTCACGGTAGCGATGAAAGATAAAATGGATCTATCTGTCTCTGTTGCCCTAGGTTCGAGTCTCCAAATCGCGCTATTTGTTGCACCAGTCTTAGTATTAGCTGGGTATATTCTCGGTAAACCAATGGACTTGAATTTCAATCCATTTGAATTAGTCGCCGTCGCTGTATCGGTATTCATTGCCAACTCGATTAGTTCTGATGGTAGATCCAATTGGCTAGAAGGTTCGTTATTATTAGCTGCTTACGTAGTTTTAGGATTCTCTTTTTACTTCCATCCAGTTATTAGTGGCATTGGCTAACGCAACAGAGCAGCTAACGATCGATACTGACAAAGCCAGCCTTTTCTAATAAAGTTTGACCCTGCTTGGTTTTTAAAAGATTGGCATAGGCTTCACCAGCTTGCTGACGATCGCGATCGGTAGTAGTCACGATGACATAGATTGGGCGGGTGAGTGGGTACGATCGATCTCTGATTACTTTTGGATTGATTTGATTGCGCTGTCCGCGATTACAATCAGCCGCAGATTTTAGGGGTGTTTGATATGGCTTCACCAAATTATCTACCGTTTTACCGATCGCTAGCGGTTTAGTATTACAAGAATCAGTGATGACTTCTTTAGCGGCACCAAAATAGATGCCGCCTGGATTCTTGCCCACTTGTTGCAATCCTTCAGTCGTATTACTAACAGTTTGGAACCGCCATTTATCATCTTTCTGTAATACTAAATCCTTAAATGACGAGACTGTCCCGCCCGCAGTTTCAGCGCGAGAGAAGGCGACGAGCGGCAAGTTGGAGCCACCAACTTGACTCCAATTGGTAACTCTTCCTGTGTAAATATCGCGCAATTGGTCTAGTGTCACGCCCGTAAGTTTGAGCTGGGGATTGACAACGACGCTCAGAGCATCATAAGCAACGGCTATTTGTTTGAGTTGATTGGCGGTGACGCGAGGATCGGCTTTGTATTTAGACTTATCCAAAGCTACCGAAGATTGAGCAAAATCTAGATCGCCTTCGAGCAACCAACAAATCCCCGCATTGGAGCCAGGTTGGCGATCGCATTTACCATTCTCGATCGATCGCATCTCTGGGGCATTGGCATCGGTATAGACGATCTCAAATTGAGGATAAACACCTCTAATCGCCGCATCGATCGAAGACTGCAACTGGCGAGTAGTCGCCCAAGTCGTACTCCCCCCAAACTTAAATACACCTTGGGGAATATTCTTGATTTGAGCAAAAGAGTCCCCCGTGCTGTTGGTGGCAATCCTGGGAATTGGTGGTCTCAGCCCCAGTAACCACGCCGCTACAGCGGCTAAGCCGATCGCTACTGGCAGCCATTTGAGGGATATTTGCGGTATTCCTCGCGCGGTAGGAGCGACGAGGGGGGTGGTTGCTACAGGTTGCGGTGGGGGGACAGAATTTGGTGTTTTGGGCGGCTGTGACGGCGGATAGCCAGTGCTCTGACGAGTAATGACGGGCGAGAGCGCGGCAATTTCTCTAAAAATAGTTGCGGTAGTGTCGGGACGCTGTAGCGGATTGTCCTGCATCAATCGATCGATTAAATTTAACAGATCGGTGGAGACAAGACTCGCTTTATCGCGCCAAACTAACTCAGCGCGATTGGCATCATAGAGATCTGTCGGTTCTTTGGCGGTGAGCAGATACACAAAGGTGCGCCCCAATCCAAAGAAGTCTGACTGAGCGAAAGCTTCCCCCCGCTCCTGCTCGGGAGCTGCATAACCAGGTGTATAAATCCGCGTAGCTTGTCCGCCGCCAATGCTGACAGCAGCTTGCTTGGCGGCTCCAAAATCGATCGCGACTAGTTGCCCATCGGGTTGGAGGATAATATTGCTGGGCTTAATATCGCGATGAAAAATGCCGCGATTGTGGATTTCTTGAAGGATCTGAGTCAACTGCGATAGCCAACCGATGGCTGTCTTCTGGTCGATCGGTCGCTTCATTACTTTGATATACTCTTCTAGATCCATCCCAAAGATCCGCTCCATCACTAGGCAATGTAGAGCTACCTGAGTGTTATTGGGCGAGTAAAGAAAGAAATCTTCCACCAAAGGAATACCCGCAATCCCTTCACCACTAAGACTTTCCAATACTCGATACTCACGATCGAATAATTCGATCGCTTTGGTGTTATTACTTTTGAGGACTTTGAGGACTTTGGGTACCCCTCGCTCTGTCACTTCATAGGTATCCCCAAATCCGCCTTTGTTGCTCATCAATTTGGCAACTCGATATTTACCTGCTAGGAGCAGTTCTGAGCCACAGCTTTGACAAAAGAGCATCCGATCGGAATTTTCCCGTTGCGGACACTGAGGGTTGATACACAGACTCATGCAGCCTTAGCTCGATCTACGCAGGTATTCACAGTCCCTTTATTGTATCGCTTTGGCTAATTTACGCGATCGGCTATAAGTCTCGATCTCAATAGTTACTTCGCAGGTCGTTTTGTGCGGCTTTACTACGTCAGTTGAGTAATTTTGGTTACTACATTTATTTTAATTTTTTAATAATTTCCTGAACTTTAGTAGATGTTAATCCACTAATTTTTGCTGTGATAATGTCTTCCCAAGTATCAAATCTCTGTGCTGGCTGGTTAGTTCGCTGAGATATAATTTTGGGAATTAATTTAATAATAGCTGGCAATACCCCCGATCGTTGCATTCTCAGTGTTAAATCGTCTGAACTGAGTGTATTAATCAGGTTGAGAGCATTTGTAGATTTCTCTGACTCGATCGATCCAATATCCACCGTTTGCTGAGTTTCAACAAGTTTAGCTGTTTTTGTCGATGGAGCTGTAGTTATGATTTGTGTCTCCGGTTCGATTGCTACCGGAATAGATGCAGATGGTTTCTCGGCTGGTTTAGTTTTTCTACTACCTTTATGAGTGCTTTTAGTTGCTTTGGTTGGTTTGGCTGCTAGTGAATCCGATCCTAAAATATCTACAGGTTCGCTCTTTTCCTTGCTATCGATCTTAGGGTTCGGCTTGATAACTGTTTCGACTTTCTGTATAGGTAAATCTACTTCAGGAACAGGTAGTATTCTTGCTTCAGCTTCAGGTATTTTTTCACCTTCATTTTTTGAGTTATTTACTAGCTCTGATTTAAGATCGGCTAGAATTTGTTGATGTTCGATAAGTTGGGCAACGATCGGTTGAAGCTGGGTGGAGATCGCCGCCGTAATAGTAGGTAATAATCGCTCGATACTTTCAACCACTAGATCTGTGGATATCTGTGGATCTAAAGTAGGATTTGCAACTGGGCTTGTTGACTGCGATCGCGTCAATAAATTTAATTGCTCGATCGCTGATTTGTACGAGTTAGCAT
Organism: Chamaesiphon sp.; assembly: GCF_041738855.1. Taxonomy (GTDB): domain Bacteria; phylum Cyanobacteriota; class Cyanobacteriia; order Cyanobacteriales; family Chamaesiphonaceae; genus Chamaesiphon. The sequence goes on from NZ_JBGSPA010000091.1 coordinate 6,152, forward strand.
CAATGATAAAAGCATTTACCATCTCGGCTTTGTTGAGATCTTTCTCCTTAGCTCTGACAGCAGCGTAATACTCTCGATGACCTTCGATAACCGTATATTTTTCTATGCCAGTTTCGTGTAAAATCATTGGGCGTAGCAATCCATCAGTCGCTAAGATCGCATCAGCTAATCGCTCGATCTCTGTCTTCTTGAATTTCGACTTGGGTACAGTCGAACTAATACTTTTAACATCTACAAAATAACACTTAATCATTAGGCTAACCCAATTTTAGTTACAACTTCCTGTGCCAAAACTTCAAACTCCATCGCCGAGACTTGAGCGGTACTCTTGACTTCATCAGCATACTTGAAGATCGATTTGGGATCTGGATATTCGATATCGCCGACGATGACAGTTTTATTAAAAGATTCTGATAAAGCGGTGCGATCGTAAATGACTGAATCCATCAGTGGCATCTCATAACGATTGCTAATGACTGCTCTTTGCTTGGGAAAAGTATATTCAATAAATCGGGCATTGGTAGAAATCTTGGAAGCTAATACCCCCAACAATCCAATAGGCTGTCTACCAAATGTTGCTCTACTTTCGTTAATAGTCTTAATAAAATTCTTAACTGTAGGTAAACCCTGATTTGCAAACGGCTTGAGATCGGAGGGGATAATCAGATAGTCTGCGGTAGTTAGTGCAACTTCTGCATAAATATCACGAGATGGCGGGGTATCGATGATTACTAGATCGTAATTATTTTCTACACGCTTGAGTTTCTCTGTCAATCTGGTACGGCTAGCAACGATTGTTGTCAATTCGCCCTGCTTGTCGATTAAATTAATATGTGCCGGAATTACGGCAATCTCTGGATCGCTAAAATATTGTGATTCACGAACTATTTCATGGATGAAGTTGGTGTCAGCACTACTAATGATATGACGGACATTACGATCGCGTAAGTCATCTTCTTCTTCAAATTGAAACTTCACCAAACCTGTCGCAAAGGTACTATTGGCTTGAGCATCGATATCGATTAATAGTACGCGATAGCCTCTTTTACTCAGAGCCGCAGCAAGATTGGTAGAAACAGTAGTTTTACCGACGCCGCCTTTATTGTGGTAGATGGCAATAGTTTTCATAGCTAAGATAGGGAAAGATGTAGAAATTGGTAAGGATACAGCCTGCGGTGGCGGCGGAGCAGGTAAATTTTGGGCGCACTGTTTGTGGATAAAGTCACGTCCGATTAGGGGCATTATATCCGCTAATCGCTCTTCTATATCTTGTGTAGCGCATTGCAAAACTAGCCGAACGGATCCTGCTGTCTGGTGATAAATTCTTAATTCTTTGCCATTTGTCAACAATCCATAGCTAATATCTAAACTAGTTAGATAGCTGCGGAGCTGATAGACGTGCTTATCTAAATTTTTGCGCGGATGCTTGGCTTCGATGACTAAACCGATCGAGGGAGCACCTAATTTAAATGGTAACTTTTGGGTGAAAGCGAGAAAGTCCAGCCGAATCTTACCAAATTTTACTTCCTGGTGCCAGGTATCGGCTGAGTAACCAAGTTTTGGGAGTAAGTATCGAACGATTAGTTTACTTTCAACTTCACTTTCATTGCGACACAGTTCGGGATTGAAGCTCAATATTGACCTCTAAAATTGGATTGTCTATTTTTGGAATATTGAGTATAGATCGCTAATATGAGTGAAAACTATCTAACCAGTCATACTGCGAATCGTGTATCCTAATACCAATCCGATCGCCAATACACCAGCCTTACCAGTGTGGAGAAAATCTGTCCAAGCAACTTGCACATTTGCCATGAGGTCGGTATTTTGAAACTGTTGAGCGAGTACCAATCCGTGCGTAGTCAGCTCGAATTGGCTGGGCAAATTTGTCCCAATATCGACGATTGTTGCTGAAAATAACTGAATTGAGTTGAGATCGATCGACATAGCAGATAGCATAGGTTGAGCAGTTGCTGAAACTATGCTTAGTATGCCCGTGTAGAACGTCAGATCGATCGCCAATTATGAAGGCGGTTTTGAGACGATCGCAATCTGACGATCGGGATCGCCGAAATAGGCTGGAGCGCGATCGCGTTTAGTGACAACTAGTGGTGTAGGGGTAACTTGTCCCCAGGTAGCCAGGAGAGACTGTAGGAGCAGATCTTGTTGTTGGCGGAGTTTGGCGATTTGAGTACCTTGGTTGAGGATGACAAACCACACTAACCCGCGATCGCGTGTCGGCATGACGCCACCCAAGGCACTAACCTGATTGAGAGTACCTGTTTTGATCGTCGTGCCAGCCGGGAGCTGGCGATCTTTGAGGGTGCCGATAGCGGCGATACCAGCGACAGGGAAGATATCGGCGAGGTTCAGATTGGCAGGTTGGAGCGTTTGATGCAGGGTCCGAAAAATCTGACAAACCGCGCGTGGCGACAGGCGATTTTGAACTCCCAAGCCAGAACCATTAATCAGTTGGATCTCTGCTGGTGGAAAGTTGGCAGTAGTCGAGACGATCTTCATCACTTGCTCGGCTCCACCCACGCTATCGGCGAGGATTTGGGCAATTTCGTTATTACTATAGATATTCATCTGCCGCACAATGTCAATTAGCGGTAGCGATCGCTGACGGATCAGTGGTGTAATTACAGTTGGCGGTGCGCTGGCAACGATGACTTTTCCGGCGATCTTGACTTGGGGTTGGGTGGTAGTAGTAGTGGGTGCGGTAGGAAGTTTGACAATATTGACATCTCTGAGTTCGTTATTGAGCAATGCTGGCGGCAGGTTGATTCCGGTTAAGGCTTGCTTGAGCAACTCGCCTGCTGTTTGCGGATTGGCTTGATAATTCATGTGGAATTTATCGATCGCAATCAGATTGCCACTGACATTATTGATGCCCAACTTATTCAAACTTCGAGCGAGCGCGATCGCATCTTCCCATACAAATAATGGATCGCCACCACCTTGCACGATCAGATCGCCTTGCAATGTCCCTTGACTAATTTTGCCACTCGCACTGACGATCGTCTCAAACTGTTTGTCCATCCCCCATTTCTTCAATGCCGCCAGAGAGGTGGCTGTCTTGGTCAAGGAGGCAGCAGCAATCGGAATTGTACCACGGCGATCGATCAAAAGATTATCGTCGGTCTGGAGCCAGATCGCTTGCTGCTCGGGATTCAAACCCTGCGCCTTGAGAGTTTGGAGATATTGAGCGATCTTTTTTTCGACACTTGGTTCGACTGGTTGAGCCGGATTGAGCCATGACAATCCCTGCCAACTAACGGCTTGAGCTGGTGGCGTGGCTGGTACATTTTCGACGCTGGCTAGATTTAACCACATTCCCACCAGTCCAGAAGAAACTAATTGCAGCATACGAGTAAGTTAGCAGTTGACAACAGCAGTGCGGTTAGTTTTCTATCTTGACATCTTGTGTGCCTCGGTTGTTAGTGGTCGCGCGACCCTCAGTCCCAAATCTGTAATAATGTAGTTAGGGTCGATCGCTCGTGGACACGATCGACTATGATTGTCAATGATATGAGACTTGCTTTTGTGATTATTTATTTATGACAAATTTTGATAAATGAGATCAGCCAGCACTACGCCCAGATCGAAGATCGATCGCATTTTGATTGTTGACGATTCGCCGGAAATTCTCTCGGTAACAGATGCAATTCTCTCTTCCGCCGGATATGAGACGATCGCCTATACTAATGGGTTAATCGCACTGCAAATCATGGAGCTGCTACCACCAGATTTGATTATCCTCGATGTCAATATGCCGAGTATTGATGGGTATGAGATGACTAGACGGATCAGAAGCAATTCAACTTGGGATCTGACGCCGATCTTGCTATTTACCTCACTCGATCGATCTCAAGCAGCGTTTGGGCTAGAGTGCGGTGCTGACGATCTCCTCCGCAAGCCTGTCTCGATCGAGGAGTTACTCGGCAAGGTCAGTTTATTACTCCATGCCAGTCACCGTCAACAGCTGCGGGCGGGTTAGGAGTTAGGCTTTAGGCTTTAGGTTTTAGGCTTTAGGCGTAGGGTGTGTTAGCGACAGCGGCTCGCGATACGTAGGCTTTGCCGTAAGCGCAAGGCGCAGGCTACGCCAACGCGCAGCGTCTCCGAAGGAGAGGGTTCAGCGAGACAGCGATTCGCGCTCCTCGGCTTTGCCGAGGGTTTAGCGAATCAAGACAAGACAGCGCGAGCGTACCAGCTAAGTTTCAGCAGCCCACTAACAAGATTTGGCGTTGCTGAATCGGGGTATGATTTCTCTGTAGGGGTGCCCCTTGTGTGTGGGTACCCTTAATCGATGTGGGGTAAGCACAAGCGATGCGCGCACGCCTTTGTTCCCCCAATACGGTTCGGTTAAGTCCATTTTCTTAGATATTGTCAGTCCGCGAAGGCGGACTTTGCATCACTAGCAGCGGTTTCAACCGCTACCTAACTAGCTAACCGAACCGTATTGTTTGTTCCCCGACGGTTTGCGGATGCAATCACGCGGAGGTTCCCTCCGCATGTGTTGCACCAAGCAGCGCATCAAGACAGGCATTACCCCTAAAAAAATTATTTGTGCGTTTCATACCTTAATTCAGCAACGCCCAAGATTTCAAACAATTATCAACCCATCTGACTAGAATTAATAAATTCGCACTTTTGCGCGATCGCGATTGTAAGTAAATCCTGGTAAGCTTGAGTATCGATCGTGTACGATCCAAACCGTTCGAGATGTGGATTGGTCATTTGGGCGTCAAATAAACTAAACTTTTGCTGGCGAAGATGATTGACAAGCTCCACCATCGCTACTTTAGAGCCTTCAGGGATATTGAAAAACATCGACTCACCGATAAATGCGCTCCCGATCGCAATTCCCAGTATCCCACCTGCCAACTCATTTCCCAGCCAAGTTTCAAAACTATACGCCCAACCCCCTTGGCACAATTCCCAGTAGATTTCCTGAAGCTCATCCGAAATCCACGTAGTATCGCGATCGGCACAACCCGCCACCACCGCTCGAAAATCCCCATTAATCCTGACTGTAAATCGTTTTTGATTGATAACCCGTCGTAAAGATGTCGGATACCGAAAGCGATCGTCAAGTGGGATCAAAGCATGTTCGTTGCTAGAATACCACTGAAGCCCACTATCTTCATCATCTGTCATCAAAAAATGACCGTGTGAGTAGCCCTCGATAATTCCAGGTAGATGGTACTTCATGTGAGAGGGTAGAGAGTAGAGGGTATGCTTTAGGTTTTAGCGGATGCGCGCACGCCTTTGTTTCCCGACGGTTTAGCGAAAAGTGCGTTCTTGGGCTTTGCCCAAGTGAAGCACCTTTTCAAGACAGCGGCGTTTTTATGTCTAGGGTTCCCCCCGAATAAAAAAACGACAAGACAGCGCACCAAGCAGGCTTTAGTGGGGTGTGTTAGCGCAGCGATTCCTGCTCTCTGTAAAGCCGAGGGTTTAGCGGATCGAGACAAGACAGCGCGAGCGTACCATCTAGATTGCAGGCTGTTCTGACGCCATAAATGTCGATCCAATATCCTAGTTACATTCTATTCCCTTACCCCTTCCCCCAGATCCAATCGCACTCACACCATCATCAGTATCCTACAACTCTTTCTCAAACCCAGATTGTCTCTATTATGATAGTAAGTGCGACGACAATCATCAGCATAAAACATGGATATTGGCATTCCCAGAGAAACCAAAGACCAAGAATTCCGAGTCGGATTAACTCCCAGTATCGTCAGGACATTGAGCGATCGCGGACACCAAGTATACATCGAAACTGATGCAGGCGCAGGTTCTAGCTTTCCCGATGCCCAATATGTCCAAGCCGGAGCCAAGATCGTCCCCACCGCCGCCGCAGCTTGGGATCGGGAGCTGGTTGTCAAAGTCAAAGAACCCCTAGCGACTGAATACCAATACCTCCACAAAAACCAAATCCTATTTACCTATCTCCACCTCGCCGCCAATCGCACCCTCACCGAGCAACTCATCGATACTGGTGTCAATGCGATCGCCTATGAGACAGTAGAATTACCAGATGGCAAACTCCCCCTACTCGCGCCGATGAGCATCATCGCGGGGAGATTATCCGTCCAATTTGGTGCCAGATATCTGGAAAAACAACAGGGCGGTAGTGGTGTCCTCCTCGGTGGCGTCCCTGGCGTTCAACCTGGGCGAGTTACCATCCTCGGTGGGGGGATCGTCGGTACCGAAGCCGCGCGCATAGCGGTCGGCATGGGCGCGCAGGTGACGATCCTAGATGTCAATATCGATCGATTGAGCTATCTCGAAACCATCTTCGGTTCGCGCGTGACTTATCTCTATAGCAATGCCGCCAGTATCGAAACCGCCGTCCGCACTGCGGATCTAGTCATCGGAGCAGTTCTAATCCCAGGCAAACGTGCGCCGATCCTTGTCTCTAGTGCCCTTGTCAGTGAGATGAAACCAGGTGCTGTGATAATTGATGTCGCTGTCGATCAAGGTGGCTGCATCGAGACAGTCCGCCCCACCTCCCATACTAGTCCCGTCTATATCGAGTCAGGTGTCGTACATTATGGCGTACCAAATATGCCTGGAGCAGTACCCTGGACGGCAACTCAAGCATTGAATAATAGTACCGCGCCCTATGTGGTTAAATTAGCCGATCGCGGTTTGGAGGCTCTGACACTCGATCTCAATCTCGCTAAAGGGGTGAATGTTCGATCTGGTAAAATAGTGCATCCAGCCGTGCGATCGGTGTTTCCAGATTTAGCCAGCTCCTAAAGGATTGTGAGTGAGATATGATTCATCTTCGCCCCGCCACCGCCAACGATCTGGATTTGTTGAAACGTTGGGATGAACAACCTCACGTAATCTCCGCAGATCCAAATGATGATTGGGGTTGGGAAATAGAACTCGATCGATCTCCCGATTGGAGAGAGCAACTAATCGCGCACATCGACGACCGTCCCATCGGATTTGTGCAAATTATCGATCTAGTGCGCGAGGATAGCAACTATTGGGGTGCTGTCGCACCAGATCTCCGTGCGATCGATATTTGGATCGGTGAAGAGCAAGATTTAGGCAAAGGCTATGGCACGAAAATCATGCACTTAGCAATTGCCCGCTGTTTTGCAGATCCGACGGTAACAGCGATACTTATCGACCCCCTGACTAGCAACACTCGCGCCCACCGCTTCTATCAGCGTCTTGGCTTTCAATTTAGCGAGTATCGCAGGTTTGGTGACGATGACTGCTCCGTTTATCGCTTGAATCGATCGGATTGGCAACATCAAAGTGCGATCGCATCGCCACTACACGCTGATATTTGACCGATGATGTCATCCTAGTCTGGATGGGCTGTGTAGCAAATGATTTAGGTGCGAAGAAGCAGGTTTACCCGATCGCCTTTAGTAAGATAATTGAAACTAAATCTATTTTTAAAAACCGCCATGACATTCACAACATCCATCAAAACTAATCAACTCCAGCACCTAAAACCCCTAGCTGTCCCCAACCGTCTCTTACTCGGCCCAGGGCCGTGTAATGCCCATCCTACCGTCCTCCAAGCGATGAGTACGACCCCAGTGGGACATCTCGATCCAGCATTCTTGGAGATTATGGACGAGATCCAATTGCTGTTGCGGTACGCATGGCAAACCGATAACCCACACACGATCGCCGTTAGCGGCACGGGTTCGGCAGCAATGGAAGCCACGATCGCCAATAGTGTCGAGCCTGGCGATGTGATGCTGATTGGGGTGGCTGGCTATTTTGGCAATAGATTGGTCGATATGGCGGGGCGTTATGGTGCCGATGTCCGCACGATCTCCAAACCCTGGGGTCAAAATTTCTCCCTCGACGAACTCCGCGCCGCGATGGCGGAACATCGTCCGCAAATTCTCGGCTTAGTTCATGCCGAGACATCGACAGGCTGCCGCCAACCGATCGCAGGTGTGGGCGAACTGTGTCGCGAGTATGACTGTTTGCTGCTGCTCGACACCGTAACCAGCCTCGGCGGGGTGCCAATTCACCTCGATGATTGGGGGGTCGATCTGGCTTATAGTTGCTCTCAGAAGGGCTTGGGCTGCGCTCCTGGCGCATCACCATTTACGATGAGTCCCCGCGCGATGGCAAAATTGTTAGCGAGACAGACAAAGGTGCCCAATTGGTATCTGGATATGTTGTTATTGGGTAAATATTGGGGGACGGAGCGCGTCTATCACCATACCGCACCAATCAATCTCTACTACGGTTTGCGCGAGGCGTTGCGGTTGATTTCGGAGGAAGGCATCGATAAGAGTTGGGCGCGACACCAAAAAAATGTCGAATATCTGTGGTCTAGTTTAGAATCGATCGGGCTACAAATGCACGTCGAAAAACAGTATCGGTTACCAACTTTGACTACCGTTTGCATCCCCGATGGTGTCGATGGTAAAGCCGTCGCCAAGCAATTACTTACCGAATATAATATCGAAATTGGTGGCGGTTTGGGCGAACTGGCAGGGCAAGTTTGGCGGGTTGGTTTGATGGGTTATAACAGTCGAGAAGAGAGTGTCGATCGGTTGATTACTGCGTTGAAACAAGTTATTAAATAGTTGAAAATTGTTAGCGATCGCTCTAAATGTGGCGATCGCTGAGTGGTGTAGCCACAGTGGATGTAGCTGGCGAGGTTGTCAGCAAGATCTCGGTACTCATCAATACTGAAACTCTCTGTGGCGTAACCGTAGAGTAAGTTAGTGTGAATTTACACATTAGAATGTGGGTCTACACATAAGGTGAAATATTAGCGACGAAATAACCGCATTCTGAGTGAGTCAAGTTACACATAACCTGAAATTAAATATGCATAAGGTGAAATTTTACACTTAAAATAACTCATAAGTTGAAATTTTATTTTTAAATTAGCTTTTAAAGTTCTAAACACCTTACGATATCTAAGGAGAAGGTTTGTAAGCTCACGCTGATAGTGACACCGATCGTCATGTGCTTAACGCCATATGGCATCTAAGGAAATTTTAGGTCTCGATTTCGAGCTGGCTTTTTTGTTCGATAGTGTGCTTAACGCCATATGGCATCTAAGGGAATTTTAGAGCGGAGTCTAGATTGCTTGACCGCAAAGGGTTTCTCCGAACTATTACAAGCACGTATTAACATCATACCGATTTTACTCAATATTGAGGCAATAGCTTCACGAATATAAACTTGAAACCTTTGGTCTGTCTGCTTTTCAGCAGTTACAAGCACCTATAGCAAGAAAGTATCGACTAAATCCTTACAGAGAGCAGGTTTACGGCTTTTTTCCAAAAATTAAATCCAAACACTCAGAGGTACTTGTAAAAAATGCGTTCACCTTCCTCTAATTCCTAGTCCCGTAAATTGACAGCCAATCACGATCGGGTATAGAAGTTAAAGAATCTTTCGTTGCCGAAAACAGCATACTTTTAGTCTTACTGGGAGCATGACGATCGATCTCAACGGTTAAGTTAACAGCACCTGGTTCCTGTTCGAGAGTTGAGTCAAGTGACACGAACCAATGAGATGGAATGGGTTCGTCGAGACAGTCGATTCGATCTAATAGGTAGCAGGGTAAGCGCATCACTCCGATCATTTGAATAAGTTTAGCTTATCACTTCAAGTACGGGAGAGCCGATGCGCCCACTCCACCTTTAGCTGTCGATGAACCACTACATGGAGTTGCGGCGATCGCATTGAAAGCCCACATCGAGCCAATATTAATAATTGCGCCTCCACCGCGTTTTTGCATGACTTTAATGGCAGATTGTGACATCAAAAAATATCCCCGCAGTAAATTCAAATAACCATTAAGATCGGTTTGAGTATGCTCCAAAAATGGCTGGGGCTGAAATACGCCTGCATTATTGAACAGGATATCCACACCGCCAAATTTCTCGACTGCTAGTGATGTGATGAGATCGCCCGCTACATAAGCAATATTCTTACCAGTCGGATCGATTTTTGCTGCTGTTTGAGATAGCAGATCTTCACGTCGTCCGTTCAAAACGACTTTCGCTCCAGCCGTATAGAAAGCCTGCGCTGCATCTGCGCCAATACCACTACCGCCGCCCGTGATTAATACAACTTTGTCTTTCAAACTCACAGTTTTTTCCTCAATTTCTTCATGCTTGTTGCCAACAACAGCGTAAGCGATAGCGCAAAAGCTCACAAGCAGGCACAATGTTGTTAGGTAAGGTACAGTGGTAACTTTGGGTATTTTGGAACGCATTGTTTACCCTGAAGTTCCACCACATGTAGAATATCAATTGACTGATTTTGGGCTACGTTTTATGCCCATCTTGGATTCGATCGAAGACTTACAGCATGAACTTGAAGCGAATAGAGACAGCCAAGTAGTAAATTCGCAAACAGCCGTCTAACAACCGTGTTGCAGCAGAACAACTCGATCTAAAATCTCTATAGAAATGCTCAAGACTTTCCACCGATCCTTGCTACTTTTATCAGAATCTTGCTGTGCCAAATAGCGATCGAAGCTACTCGCGATCGGTTTCTCATCATTCAACCCAATCCGAACAGCACATTTTGTGATGCTACGCAGAACGCATCAGTCTAAAACATATTTATGCGGCTTAGTCCTTGGTGGTGGCATAACCTAAATCTTATCTGTATTTCCCCCAACCCTTTGAGAAATCACTTTGATTGTGTTGCGTAGCCAAAGATTGGCTTCATCTCGATCGTTCAAAGTGCTCCATAGCATAGAAACCATCCACGGTTTTGTTTCGATTGGCAGTTCAAAAATTGTCAAATTGCAGACAGTTGCTAACCGGAGAGCAATGCGTCGGGGAAGTGCGGCAACTAGATCGCCAGATGCGATTGCAAACGGCAAAACCATCATATGTGGAGTCGTGAATGCAATCCTTCGCTCTAAGTTTTGCTCATTCAACACCTTATCGATGGCACCTGTGGTATCTCGACGTAGAGTTGTGAGGGCGTGGGAAAGCTGGGCAAAGGTTTCTAAACTCATGGTTCCTTGCTGGAGAGCCGGATGTCCTTCACGAGCGATGCCCACAAATCGTTCTTCAAAGAGGGGTTCCCATCGCGTTTGTCGGGATGGATCGGGGAAAACACCCAACGCCACATCGATTTCCCCCTGTTCTAGCAGATCGCCAATACTATCTTTTTCAAATCCGATCGTCCGAAAGTTGATTGATGGAGCTGTTTGATGACTTAATTCTAGTAGCGGCGGCACTAGGACAAAGCTGGTGTAATCTGAACTACCGATGGCAAAGGTGCGATCGCTAGAATTTGCATCAAATGTCTGACTGGCGGTAATGGCTTGGCGAATCTGTTGCAATGCTGCCAGAATAGCTGGAGCAATCGCCTGGGCTTTGAGCGTCGGCTGCATCTGTCGTCCCAACCGCACAAACAATTCATCTTTAAACAGAATCCGCAAACGGCTGAGTGCCGCACTCATTGCAGGCTGACCGATCTGAATTCGATCGGCAGCTTTTGTAACGCTGCGCTGTTCTAGAAGGGCTTCAAAGGCAATCAACAGGTTTAAGTCGATCGCCGCCAAGTTTATCGATTTCATTGATACTATCTATCTAAAATATCGTCTTGTTTAATATTTCAGGGGTTGCTACTGTAGCTAAACAACCAATTTATTCAGGGAAGTTTAACGATTGTGACACAAAAAGTTGCTGTAATCACAGGCAGTCACAAAGGGTTAGGCTATGCAATTGCTCGCCAGCTAGCACAGCAAGAGAATATTCAAGTTGTATTGACAAGTCGGCAGGAGCAAGATGGTCTTGCCGCTCGGCAGCGGCTATCTAGCGAAAACATTCAGTTTAGATCTGTGCAAAAATACACCAAAGAGTTTTTTGGTGTTGCCGCTACAAATCGGGATATCACTTTTATTGAAACTCATGTCATGCGGTTACGAGAGGGTAAAATTGTAGAAAACGTGGTGAGTGCTAACAATCTAGAGTTTGAAATGCTGATGGCTCCTGCTTTAACACCGTTAATCCTTAAATAAAGTTGTTATGTTTATGCCGTAAAAGATTGCCGCATCATAACGCCCATGCACCTCGATTTAGTTGTAAGTTTAATTGATGGATAATCGATGTTGTTTGTTGTTTGATAGCCACCAGTCAGATTCTCGGCAATTAATAAAGCTTGACTCATGCTGACGATATATTATAGCAATCGCCAAAAGAGTTAGGACAGAAGGTAGAATAGAAAAAATGAACGGCAACAAGAATGGCAAAACCGTATAGTGATGACTTTAGGCAAAAAGTCATCACAGCAATAGAGAGCGATGGGCGAAAAAAAGGAGAGGTAAGCGAAATCTTCAATAGCAGGACAATCAGCAGAGCGTTAGCGCGGATTGGATTCACGCGAAAAAAAAGAGTTATGAATATAGCGAACGGGATGAAACCAAGCGTCAAGTATTTCTGGAGCAATTAGCCAAGATTGAAACAGAGATGCTATGGAGCATATTTTAAAACTTTCGTCCTAACACTTATGGCGACTGCTATATTTTAGAGAAACCATTAGTACCGATCGATAAACTGCCAAGTCAATCGATTTCACGATCGCATCCCTGGGCTGAGAAATTCTACCAATTGTTGCGTCGTGGCTTGAATATCTTCTGGACGGTTCTTTGCCACCACCGCGCACCGTTCGCTGCCGCGTTCGCCATTTTTCGGCTTTGGCTTTTCTCGCAACGTTGTTGGGCAAAGCTGTAGACCCGCTCTTCCTGCTAGCTCGAATGCTGAATACCACTGTTTTAGCTCGGCTCCAGTTGAGATTTTGTCAGACATCACGAGCGACTAAATAGCCATCTTCCATATAAATAATTCGATCGGCAAGATCCAGAATGCGGTTGTCATGAGTTACTAACAAGATCGTACAGCCCTGTTCTTTGGCTAGTTTCTCCATGATTTCCACTACATCTCGTCCCGACTTTTTATCTAATGCCGCCGTTGGTTCGTCAGCGAGAATAATTTTGGGTTGACTAACCAAAGCCCGCGCGATGGCTACCCGCTGTTTTTGCCCGCCGGATAAATCGCTCGGATAGTAATCTATGCGATGGTCTAAACCCACGGCGGTGAAAACTTGCCGAATCCGCCTGTCGGCTTCGATCGCAGTCACATCCTGAATTTCCAATGCCATCTCGACGTTTTGATAGGCAGTGAGAAAGTTCAGGAGGTTGTGAGCTTGAAAAATATAGCCAATATTGCGCCGCGCGAGGGTCATCTGTTCCTTACTGGCATTGGCTAATTCATTTCCCAAGATATTTAGACTTCCTTCCTGAACCGATCGCAAACTCCCCATCAGAGTCAATAACGTGGTTTTACCCGAACCCGATGGCCCCGTCATAATAATAATCTCACCCCGATCGATTTGCAGATCGATGTCAAACAAGACCTGTTTTCGCAATGAACCGCTACCGTAATAATGATTCAAATTGGCGATCGAGATTGCAGGTACAGCGGGCGCGGTCATTTCCGGCAATTTAGACATCTTTACCTCCTAAAAAATATCCGCAGGATCGGCAGTCTGGAGTTTCCGCACGGCAATTGCCGCAGAGGATGAACTCATCATGACAGTCAGGATAAACACGAACGCCACCCGCCCCAGATCCATTGCCATCGGTAGCATCGTGGCAATATTAGTAACTCGATAGATCCCCAAAGCGATCGCTACACCTGGAATAAATGCCAGGGATGCTAAAATTAGCGACTCTTGAAAAACGACGATGAGCAGATAGCGATCGCGAAATCCCATTGCCTTGAGCGTGGCATATTCTGGTAAATGCTCCGTTACATCGCTGTAGAGAATCTGATAAACGATGACAGCACCGACGATAAAAGCAATGACTACACCCAAATCGAAGGTATAACCAACTGGCGTACTCGCCTTCCAAAAAGAAACTTCCGCCTTGGCATAATCATCTCTAGTCATCACTTTGACATCATCGGGCAACTGCGATCGCATCTGAGTCAACACAGCTTGCACATCTACCCCAGGCTTGAGTTTGATAACCCCGACATCAATTAATCCACCTTGGCGATTGGGAGCCATCCGTAAAAAATTGACATCGCTCGTTACCAAGTAGGCATTAATCCCGAAAGTCGGGCTGAGATTAAATAAACCCCGAATTTGCACCTGGCGTTGGTTAATTTCAGTGATGACTGGTTCCACCTCAAAACGTTGCGCGATCGGCCCAAATTCTTGCCGAGAACCCATGTTAAACAAGGCTGTATCCGGTTCCCGCAATTGTTGGCGGTTGGCGGCGACACCAGGGATATTCAAGACCTGATGTTCGGGGTTAATCCCGATCGCATAAATATTCCAAGTCTCTTTGTTGTAGGGATTGCGCCACTGAATGGCATCGAGATAGATCGGACTGACGGACGCGACACCCGCTACGCCTACCGCCTGATACAACCGCCGCTCGGTAAACCTATCGAGGGAAATCAACGCACGCGATCGACCACTCACCATCACAATTTCACCGTTGAGGCTATGATGAAATTCCACTGCACTACTAAACAATGCGCCCTGAAAGCCCATTTGTAGAAACATCAACACATCGGCAAAACTAATTCCGGCGATCGCCACCAGCAGCTTCGTCCGTTCTTTGCGTAACTGTAGCCAGGACAGAAACAGTGGTTTCTTCTTTTTGCCGATTTTGTCTCTCATCACTTCAGCCACACTATTTCCTCAAGATTTGACATCGATCGCGACTTGAATGCTTAAATTGGTAAGACCTGCCACCCGTCGGCTGGAAGCTTCATCCAATAGCACTTTCACCTCCACCACCCGTGCATCAAACTTAGCCGCCGGATCGGTATTTAAGACATCTTGTTTATTAATCTCTAACCCGACTTCGACAACTTTGCCGCGCAACACATCTGGAAAAGCATTATTTTTACTAGTGACAGTTGCATTCTGTCCCGATCGAATCCGACCGAGATCTAATTCATAAACTTCGGCTACAGCCACCATTCGATCGGTTTGTCCCAGGCTGATGATGCCGTCATTACCAACCCGTTCGCCAGCGCGAGTATGGATTTTGAGAACTTTCCCAGCTTGGGGCGATCGCACCGTTGCGGCATCCAGATTTGCTTGGGCTTGGGCGACATTTGCCTGAGCTTGGGCTACTTGCGATCGAGCGACTCGGATATCCACCGGACGCACCTCAGCAATTTTATTTAAGGTAAATTGACTTTCTTTAACCTGTTGCTGCATCGATATTTCAATCTTTCGCAGGTTAGCTTTGGCTTCATTTATTTGCTGTTGCCCCGATGTTTGAATCCGCTGCAAGTTGGCTTTGGCTTCATTTATTTGCTGCTTGCCCGAAGCTGTAATTCGATTCAAATTCGCTTGAGCTTGATTAACTTTTTGCTGGGCTGTTTGCGCGTTCAAGCGTTTGCTATCGCGAATGGATTCCGTAACTACGCCCTGTTGATATAAGGTTTCATAACGTTTATACTCCAACTGCGCGTTATCGAGTTCCGCTTGCGATTCGGCGATCGCTGCCTTTTGGGCATCGATTTGGGTCGCTGTTTCCGCGATGACCCTGGCTACAGTTGCCTGTTGTGATGCGGTTTGCGTGGTTGTCTCTGCAACTACTCTAGCTACAGTCGCTTGCTGTGCGGCTGTTTGAGTGTCCCGTTCGGCTTGAAACCTAGCGATCGTCGCTTGCTGTGCTCGAATCTCGCCCTGTTTGGCTCCAGCTTCTACTTGGACCAATTTCGATCGAGCAACTTCTAACTCCTCTTGTGCCGATCGCACTGCCGACTGACGACGGGCATAGGTATCTAACACCGCTACGATCTCCCCTTGTCGTAGCGATTGCCCGTGGCTGACTTTGAGGCTTTCTACTCGCGCCCCCTCCATAGCTGTAGGTGCAAAGACATGGATCGTCGTTCCTTCTGGTTCCAATCGTCCCAGTGCAGATACCTGTTCGACCACAGGTTTAGCGGCTACGGCGATCGATTGCTTCACTGGAAGGCTCAACCACTGTTGATAAGCTAGACCACCACCAGCAATTAGGATGCCACTGACTCCCAGCATAATTGCCCATCGGGGCGATCGCCATTTAGTTTTTCGATCGAGATCGTTCATACGCTATTAGTATCGAGAACGGATAAGTAAATTTCAGTTCGACTGGTATGTAACCTAAGTTGCTACCTACAACCAAAGCGGTTAGAAACCGCTCCTCATGATGCAAAGTCCGCCTTCGCGGACTAATAAACTAGTACTATGCGGCATAAATAACACTACTAAATAGTTGGGTTTTCACTTCGGCTTCTGCGAAGGCAGACGCTACGCGAACGCTCAGTGAGCGGAGCCGAACTGAGCGGTGTAAACTAAAGAATAAAATACTAGCCTTACTTATGCCGCTCAGTACTAGTCCGCGAAGGCGGACTTTGCAACACTAGCCACGATTTTAATCGTAGGCATTTCTAAAGCTGCCAGTTGTTCGGCAATTACTTTGGCATTAATTTCATCGGTCTTTGCCGCTTGCCAATAAGCATCGAGCTTTTTGTATTTGCCGATTAGATCCGGTTGTCCGAAGCTCGACCCGATGAGATTTACTACATTTATTACGGGCACAAGCGCATGATCGGCGATTGACGCTCGATCTCCCACAGCCCAAGGATCGCCGCTCAGATAATGCTCGATATAGGACAAGCCCCGATCGAGGGCTTCAAATTGCGTTTTCACTACTTCCCGATCGCGTTTGGCTGGATCTCGCATCCCTCTTAAAGTAAAGACGGATGGAAGAATATGAAAATCTGGGAGGCGGAGGATCAAACGGGCGCAAGCCAGATCCTGAGGATCGATCGGGCGTAAAGATAACGTTGGGAAAGCATCTTCCAGATATTCAAGGATCGTTGCTGATTCTGGGAGTGCGAAACCAGAGTCCGACACCAGCGTTGGAATCTGACCCATCGGGTTCAGGTTCAAATAAGCCTCACTTTTGATGCCGCCTTCGGGCGGTGGGACAATCTCAATATTTAGACCCTTACGATAGATGGATAAACGGACGCGCGCGGCAAAGGGTGAAAGCGGAACACTGTAAAGTCTCATTAAGATTAATCTTGATGTTGTGTTTATTGAAAGCAGTTGTAGAGCCGATCGACGATCGAACTTTTCACGCCGGAAAACATTTACCAAATGCTTGAAGTAGTTTGAGCGATCCGCGAACCCGAATTTTACGTCGCACCAACGCCCAAACGATGTTTCGTTCCTTGGCAAGAAAGCCCAACCAAGTCTGGCTATCTGCGGTTACAGACAGATTTGCCTTGCCAATATGACCGTCTTGAACTTGGAGCGTTAGATCGCGAATTACTACAGTCACACAGCGAGACTCAGCTCCAGTAAATGTGAAGTGATAAATAGCATTCAATCCTTTTGACTGCTGTTGTTGAAATAGCAATGGCAAGCCAAACACAAAGCCCTGAATCGATTGGGGGCGAATGCCACTACTGACGAGCTTGACTTTTTTATGTGGAAAACGTTTGGCAACGTAGGTTTCGGCATCCGATCCGGGGATGACGTAAATTGTCTCTGGTTTGTCCTGTAATGGCTTAATTACATCCTGCACAAATGCCTTACGATCGGTCAAAAATGACCCAATGACATCTTCCCCAGCCGGACACGCCGCAATACAGTAAGCGGCTTTATAATTGGCCTTAAAAGATAGGCTTTGCCACATGGATGCTGATTCACTAGCACTGACTTTTTGGCGATAGTCCTTGACATTTTTACTCTCAACGATCGTCTCTGTCCAATCCGTAAATCCGCTCATAAACTCGCGGTAATTATGGGTATAACAGGCTGAGAAACCGAAACTACCATCAGTCCCGATCGCGCCTACCGGACAAGCTACAACGCACAATTTGCACTCAATACAGGGATTGTATTCGATCGGATAGTTATACTCGGTGACTTCTCTATCGATTAAAACGGTTCCCAAGGCGATGAAATTACCAAATTTGGGATGAATCACATTCCGATGGATGCCCATGTGTCCCAGTCCAGCGGCGACAGCCACAGGTTTATGCGATACCACCCAGACTTTACCTGGAAAGCGATCCATTTCCATCGGAAATGCCGAGGCTGGATTCATTGCTCGAACCCCGATCTGCGCGAGTGCTTTAACAATGTTTCGCGCGACTTCATTCGCATGGTCGTAATTAGCATGAAATTCCAGGTTGGCGATCGATCGAGCTGGAGTCCGCACATCTTCTCGATTCATCCGACAGACAAAACTAATCAATGTTTTAGTCGGTGGAAAAGCTCCCAAAATGTCTGAATGCTGTGCCACGATTGCCGGTCGATCGATTTCTACAAATCCCACATCATCAGCACCCAGATCCAAACACAGCGTTCGGAGCGAGTCGATGTTCAATGTGACTGTGCCTGTCGATCGGGTATTCGCTGACTGTTCGCGCCATCGTCTCACCGTGGGGTGGTCATCAAACTTAGCCATTGCCAAAGCCTCCAAGATTGAGCATTGTTTATCGATGAGAGTCGCACGATCCCCAACTCTATTCCTCCGTCAAGCGATATCACTGCTTATTTATTCTAATTATTGTATTCAAAAATTTGAGTACAATAATTAAGGTACACTCAAGATATCGAATCCGTCAAGTAAGTTTTAAGTTATGGCACTCAAGCACACCATCCTGGCATTCCTATCGCGTCAGCCACTCAGTGGCTATGACGTTGCCAAAGAGTTTGCTGAGGGGTTTGGGAGTTGCTTCTGGAAAGCAAGTCAGCAACAGGTTTATGCCGAACTAACGAAGTTAGAACAACAGGGCAGCGTTACCTATGAAGCGATCCCGCAACCGGGACGACTCGATAAAAAAATCTATTCCACTACCGAACAGGGGCAGCAAGAACTGATCGAGTGGTTGATCAAACCCTGCGAACCTGCCGCCATTCGCGAGGATCTGGGCGTGATGGGGTTGGCGGGTCATCTCGTCCCCGCTCCAGGCATCATCCGCGAAATCGAACGACGCAGACAACTCCACGCGGAAATGGTGCAACATGTCAAAAAATTAGACGAATATTTCTCTAAACATCTCGATTCGTTAGATCTAAAGGATCTCTATATGCACTTAGTGATTCGGCGCGGCATTCGGTATCAAGAAGAGTGGGTGGCTTGGTGTGATGAAGCGATTGGGGCGATCGAGCAGGCTATGAAGCGTTAGATAATCGCCTCACTGACAATCTCATGAGGCACCACAACTGACAACTTGGAATAATTTGACTCAATCAGTGGCAAACCAGGTTTCAGCTGCTGCCCTAACCCATGAACTAAGCAGCCCAACGACCAAGTTATGCTGCGATCGCTCACAGCTATGACAACCTAAATCGGCGGATGAAGAAGCGATCGGGAACTGCGGTTTCTTGCCCTAGTGTCAGGCGATGGCGGATTTGGGACTCAGTGACCCAAACCTCGCGCCCTGTCAAAGTTAGATTGACGGGTGACTTTAGCTCTGTTGCCAACGTCTCAATGGTTTTTGGGTCAGTCCCAGGCGCAAAGACATTAATGCGTAAAAGGCGACCATTGCCACTTTCGACTGCACCTTCTGTAAGGATCAGGGAACCATCGAGGGCAAACTGCATCCCGTCTGGATTTTCAATCTTACGTTCCAAACGAATTGCTTCAACCGTCGGCTGTCTTTGAGGTTGAGGGATCACTTTGAACAATTCACCATTAGAATAATGCCCGACGACCAAGACACCATCCGATCGCCGAGCAATGCCACCTAGCCCAATGCGCTCGGCACGAAACCGCTCATCCACTGCCCAAGTCTGTAGCTGTGTTGTCCCTGGTGCTAGATAGTGAATACGAGCGAGCGTGCTATCGGTGATGTAAACGCCGCCTGCCGAATCAAGGGCAAGATCGTTGCTGAAACCACCTTCAGGCATCGGTATCACGCGCAGCACCTCACCAGAACGAATATCGATCGCAAACACGCGAGGGGATCGGCGAACGAGTTCACCGCTGGGGCTGTGAGTTCCCAGAAAATCGGGGGAACTTCCCCAAAGAATACCTCGTTGCTCGTCAAGTCGCAAACTGGTGGCAGCAAACACATCGGCGTTTCCTGTGAATAAAGTGTCGATCTTGC
Organism: Chamaesiphon sp.; assembly: GCF_041738855.1. Classification (GTDB taxonomy): domain Bacteria; phylum Cyanobacteriota; class Cyanobacteriia; order Cyanobacteriales; family Chamaesiphonaceae; genus Chamaesiphon. Next base: position 26,272 of record NZ_JBGSPA010000091.1, read on the forward strand.
CAGTTCGATCGATTCTCAAAATCTGCCCACTGGTAATTGAGCCAATGTACAACGTACCATCGCTAGCGTGCGTAATGCCATTGGGATACTGGAAACTGGCAGGGAGTTCGATCGAACTGAGCATATTGGCAGAGGCATCAACGCGATCGACTGAGGAAAGGACGGTTGCAGTCGCCACGCCTAGAAAAAGGAGTAGTTCTCTTCGGTTCATTATATTTATCCCTATTCTGGTGTTAGCTCAACCTTACTCAGAAAATTTACGGCGATCGGTTCTGCAAGGGTCACTTCATAGGCTTGCAAGACTTGTTTGACATAGGGCTGTTCAAAGT
>NZ_JBGSPA010000185.1:0-7906 GCF_041738855.1 Chamaesiphon sp.
CTACCGATTAGAAATCTTGCTTGTATCTCCTTTGAGCTTAACTAAAAATTATCATTGGCGATCGTCGCTAGACGACGCGCTTCGAGTGAGCGTGCTTCGAGATTCGCTCACTCGATCGTATGACTTATTCAGCAAGCCCTAGATAGTGAATTGGAGGGTTTTGGCACCTGTGGGGATGATGAAGGCTTGGGTGAGTTCAGAGAGTTTTTGGGACTGCTCTGTGAGGGTGGCTGTGCCATTGATGATGTTGGTGGCACCTGCGGTGTTCCAGTCTGCGGTGGTGGAGAAGTCACCATTATTAATTGCCAGTAATGCACCAGCGGTTAGGGGTGCGCTAATTGTGCCACCGACTCCCGACTCCCGATTCCCGATTCCCGCATTAATCGCATCAATCATCGCTAGGTTTAACGCCGATGGGAGTTTGCGAACGCCAGGTTTGAGGCTGGTGTTCATGAGGTCGTAGGGATGGAAGGTGGTGTCTAGGTGGGAGCCATTGGGGGTAAGGTTTGCGGTGAAGGTGTCGGTGATGAATTTCTTGCCTTTGACGTATTTGTTAAATTCGCTGTAGCCGTTGATGATGCCGAGGGTGTGTCCCATCTCGTGGAGGATGGTGGTGAGGAGGTCGTATTTACCGGAGGCTGGGCTGTTGGGGGTGGCTTGGAGGTAGGTGTTTACTCCGGTGAATTCGCTATTATCCTGTGGCGTGGTGTCGAGGAACCAGCCGATTCCGTTGGCATCATGGTCGATGGTGATGGTGGCGGTGTTGGGGGTGCCGTTGGTGTTGTAGCTGGTGATTGTGCCTTCGGCTAGTTGTCCGGTGGGAAGGTTGGTGATTTCAAAGTTGAGGTTGATGGGAGTGGTTGTATGCCATAAGGTTTGGGCGGTATTGTAGATATCAGTTAGTAAATCTGGAGATGAGCTATGGCTAAAATTACTAGAGAAGAGTTGTTGGCTCGTTATGCTGCTGGGGACAGAGATTTTGCCGAGACTAATCTCAGTGGAATTGATCTGAATGGGGTTAGCTTGATTGGTATTAATTTGAGTGCTGCTAATTTGTCGTTTAGTAGAATTGTCAATGTCAATTTGAGCAGATCCAATCTGAATCGAGTTAACCTCCAAGAGGCTTGGATTGAAAAATGTAACTTTGATTGGGCTAATCTCAGGGGAGCTATCTTGCCACTCGTATCCTTCACTAATACCAGTTTTCGATACTCCATTTTCGACGAAACCAATTTTTTTGGTGACTATAGCTTTGATAACATCGACTTCACTGGAGCCACTTTCCAAGGTTCCGATTTTATCTTGCCCGATTATATACCTAGTGGAGGTAGTCATATTATTCTCCCAGACGGTAGATCTCTTGGAGGTTGAGCCAAAGTCACTTTCGCTATCAGCCAGGAGTGCGCTGCTAGTATTAAATCTTCGATTATTTATGTCCTTAATAGGCACTGCCCACAGACCATTCAAAGCCGAAGCAATAAGAGTTTAAATTATTTGATTCGATCGCAACCTCTTCACTAATCGATCGACATTCAACACTTCAATATTTATATTACTAAATTGATAATGGTGCTGTGGTTAGTGCCCACCCTACAAAATATCTACTGTTTGATTCGATCGCCATCTATACACCAATCGATCGATACTAGCCCCTCCAAATATTTGCATTACTAAATCGATAATGGTGCTGTGGGCAGTGCCCACCCTACGAATTATTAAATGTTATTCACCCATTTCTAAATCCATCAAACTTGTTACGGCTGGCGTGAAAATATTCCCATTGCACTGACAACCCCATTTAACATCGTATTCATCCCGCCGCACCCCGCGATGAAAACTTGAATACTGCCAATCATGCACGCATTTCACTAACCCATGTTTGACTGGATTGAAATGTAAGTAATCAAAGTGTTTGCGAAGATCGAACTCATCCCGAATCGTATGCTCATAAAATCTCCGCTGCCAAACATCACTCTCGCGATGCTTTTTGCGCGACTCACACACATCATCAGGTAGATTATTTGCCCCACGCAAAGCACGAGTAAATAACACCTTCATCCGTCCGACTCGATAGGAATAATCGGGGTCGTCAGGTGGTAAAGTCCACAAAAAATGGATGTGTTCGGGGAGGATAACTGCGACACCCGTCGCAAATGGCTGTTCAGTCATCATCAGATCGCAAGCCTGCCATAACCTGTCGATATTTTCTGGCAGTGAGAATAGTTGTTGTCGTTGGTAAGTTATCAGCGTCAGAAATACGCTACTTCCAGGAATATGAGCGCGGCGATATGCTGGCATGATTACTGCTCGATCCTATGTGTGTCTGCCGAAAACTTTGAGACTTGAGCCACATCAAAGTCGGTACGGCTTTATGATGGACTTATCAGCGATGCTCGATGCTGGTCTAGAACCGCTCGATCGCCATTATCAATCCAGAGGATAACTCTATCCCAGCTCAATGCCAGTAAATTCACCAGTTTCTCACCTTACTTTAGCCGATATCTTGGCACGGACGATCGAGTTAAGCCAGACAGCCGCAGTCATGTTGAAGTCTTACTATCGAGGTAGCCGCGAACAGCTCGAAGTATTCGATAAAGCCGAAGGCCCCGTAACTGTAGCAGACAAAGCAGTCGATCGACACTTGCTAGCTGGTATTCAAGCGATGTGTGGCGATAGTTGTGGCTACCTGACGGAAGAGACTTATCAACCAGGCGATCCAGAAGTGCTACAAGATTGGGTCTGGATTATCGATCCTTTGGATGGGACGCGAGACTTTATTGACAAAACTGGCGAATACGCGATCCATATTGCCCTGACGTACCAACATCGCCCAGTACTAGCGGTGGTAGCCATCCCCGAATCCGATCGCTTGTATGCGGCTATTGTCGGTGGTGGGACTTACCAGATCGTCCCCGATGGCGTCCGTACGCCCGTGCGAGTAAAGGACGGACAGAAATTGAGCGAATTAGTTGTCGTCGCCAGTCGCAACCATCGCAGCCAGAAATTAATCGAGTTATTGGCACGGTTACCTTGTCAGCAACAGCTTGAAGTCGGTAGTATCGGGTGCAAGATCGCCGCGATCGTCGAGCATCGTGCGGATGTATATATCTCGCTATCGGGGACATCAGCTCCCAAGGATTGGGATCTCGCTGCACCAGAACTGATCTTGACTGAAGCAGGCGGCAAGTTTACGCACCAAGATGGCAGTGCCCTCAAGTACAATCAAGGCGATGTCAGTCAGTGGGGATGCCTGATTGCGAGTACCGGATTGTGGCATCAGGAGCTGTTGGATGCTTGTATCTAGGTTTTAGGCTTTAGGCTTTAGGTTTGAGGAAGGTTTTAGGCTTTAGGGATGAGAATTTAAATTTACTTCTAACAACTAACACCCAATACCTAATCCCTAATCTCTAATCCCTAGCACCTAAAGCCTAATCCCTAACACCTAACACCTAAACTATGCGAATCGAACAATTACAGGCATTTTTGGCAATTACGGAAACTGGGAGTTTTCAACAAGCTGCGCGGACGTGTAACTGTACTCAATCAACGATCAGCCGCCAAGTCCAATCTTTAGAAGAAGATCTAGGGATTGCTTTATTTCATCGCCATCAGCAGGCGAAACTCACCATCGGTGGCGAACGGTTTTTACCCCACGCGCTCAAGATTTGTCAAGAATGGAAACTCGCTCATCAATCCATCTCTAATCTCCTCGCAGGTAAGCAACCAGATCTGTGTGTCGCCGCGATTCACTCCGTGTGCGCTCATCTGTTGCCGCCGATCTTGCAAAAATTTTGCTATGAGTATCCCCAAGTCCAGCTCAGAGTAACGGCTCTAGGTAGCGATCGCGCCATGAAAGTCCTCAAGGATGGTTTGGTTGATGTCGCCATCGTCATGGACAATCGGATGTTTACAACTAGCCCCGACATGGTAGTCCAACAGCTCTATCAAGAACCGATCGAGATCTTGATGTCCGCACAGCATCCCCTAGCTGAGTATGCACCAGTACCCTGGGCAGAACTAGTCAAATACCCGCAAGTAGTCTTCAAAGATGGGTATGGAATGCAGCGATTGGTGCAAGAACAATTTAGCAAGCAAGGTAGTAAACTCCAGGCGGTGTTAGAATTAAATACGCTAGACTCCTTTCGGGGCGTAGTCAGGCAAGGCAAATTAATTGCTCTATTGCCCCAATCGGCACTACTCGATCTCCACAACGATCCGACATTGACAACGCGATCGATCGAACCTACTCCCCAAACAGGTATAAATCTCTCGCGTCAAGTCGTCCTCGTCACCACCAGCGACAGACTCCAGATTCCCCCGATTAAATTTTTCTGCGATCTAGTCAGTCAGGAGTTAGGTGTTAGGCTTTAGGCTTTAGGCTTTAGGGATGAGAATTTAGGATTTCGGTTTTAGGATTTAAAGATGAGAATTTAGATTTATTTTTAACACCTAACACGTCACACTCAATACCTATTTCCTAACACCTAAAGCCTAAAGCCTAAAGCCTAATAACCATCCACCATCCACCATCCACCATCCACCAATGAGCGATCGATTTCGGAAATTCGTCCAAATAATAGGCAGTGGACCGCACACCGGGAAGAATTTGACTCGTGAGGAGGCAGCAGAGGCGATGGAGATGATGCTGCGGGAAACAGCGACCCCCGCCCAGATTGGCGCATTTCTGATCGCGCATCGGATTAAGCGTCCGACTGGGGCAGAGCTAGCGGGAATGCTAGATACGTATGCCAACATCGGCCCGCAATTACAACCAGTTGCCAGTCACAATCGATCGCCCGTTATCTTTGGCATCCCTTATGATGGTCGCTCGCGTACTGTCCCGATCGCGCCTCTAGTATCATTAATTATGACAGCGGTGGGTATTCCCGTTATTTTGCACGGTGGCGATCGAATGCCGACCAAATATGGCACTCCGCTCATCGATATCTGGCAGGAATGGGGTGTAAATTGGATGCAGGTACCTTTTGACCAAATCCAAGCAACCTTCGCTACAACGGGTCTGGGCTTTATTTACACGCCTACTCATTTCCCGACGGCGGCGGGACTCACCCCTTACCGCGATCAGATCGGCAAACGTCCCCCGATCGCTACTTTAGAGCTAATGTGGTGTCCTTATGCTGGCGATGCTCACCTGATTTTTGGTTACGTCCATCCGCCAACCGAACAAACAGCCCTGATCGCTGCGACATTGCGCGATACACCTCACAAAATTACGACAGTTAAAGGCTTAGAAGGCAGTACCGATCTGCCACGCGATCGCGCTGTAATTATTGGCGTACACCAGTCAGGGCGAGAACTAGAGCGGATTTTCCTCCACCATTATGACTATGGCTTGAGCAATGTCAATCCGCCCCTACTCGCTCCCCCCAAGATGATGGCTGAATTTGCGCTAGTGCTGGAAGGCAAACCTTCGGAGCTACTCAATTCCGTCCTCTGGAATGCAGGGTTCTATCTCTGGCATTGCGGCGCGGCTCCCGATCTGGCTGCGGGGATGAAGTTGGCTCAGGAGTTGCTAAGTAGTGGTGCGGTGAGTACACAACTAGAACACGTCAGGACGCAGGTGAGCGGATCGAGTCCGGCAAATAGCGATCGATAGATGGCGATCGCACCCCATAACTACACCACCTAAAATTACCTGAATTTGAGCTTTTCATCCTGATTAGCGATCGCACTGAGAGTATAAGAGTACATCATATTGCTATTTATAGGATATAAAGTGCTTGGCTCTCGTGAATACTAAAAAAAATCCTAATCAAACAGAATATGCTTCAATTGGGTTATCAGTAATAGGAGCTGTTGCCGCCGTTGTTACTCAGCAAATAGCTTATATTGCTACACCCCTGACACTTTCACTATCGTTGAGCTTAATCAATCGGCAAAGAGATTTAGTAAAAGCCGATCGACGCCTAGCGAATTTAGAACAGCAACTTACTAGCGATCTGAAATCTGTAATAGAACAATCTAAAACGCTTAGAGATTCACTTGACGATCTACCTCCTGCCCCAACAACCAGTGACTTTCATCAGTTATCTGAAAGTGTTAGGCTCGATCGAGCAGAGCTAGATCGATTAGGATCGGTTTTAATTAAGATCGAGAAAAAAGGTGACGATCTATCACCTTTCTTAACTGAGATTGACTTAACAAAGGATTCTCTCCAGCGACTCAGCTTGAACTTCTCAAATTTTGAGAAAGAATTTAATAGCCGTCAAGATTCCACTCGCGTTACTAGCGCAGAGCGAGTAATGGATGCAAATAATATCTATACTATTTATGCTCCTGATGCTGTGAGTCAATCCACTTTGAAAAATCAAAGTTTACAGCCAATCGCAATAGATTCAGATCGAAATGTGCTCTACTTATCGATCGAACAGATTAAACTAAAACTTCAATTTTTGGAAGAAAATTCAAAGATATCTGAGGAATCACTCAAAAAAATTGGCTGGCACTTTTTAAATTTAGAGAAAGAATTCAATCATCGTCAAGATCTGATTGATATTATTAATCTAAAAAAATCCCTATTAGAGATCGAGAGCGATGTCCAGTCGATTGCCCTAGAGCTTTCAAATACTAAGACAGATCATATTTTGAAGATCGCAGGACTAGAGCTAGATCGGAGTAGCATCTATTCATCACTCGCAGAAACTAAGTCAAAAATTCAGTTTTTTGAAGATAATTTGGGCGTATCCGATCTAGTCGATCGAATTGATGAATTAGATACTAGTCTCGGTGCCTTGCACGATTATAATCTTGGATTAAACAATCGCATCGATAATTATCAGCAGTATGAAATAGCAGAGATTATTGATGCATTAGTTTCAGCAAAACAGCTCGATACACTAATTCAGCAAGAAGTCAATCGATCGAGCCTAGAGCAACTCGATTTGATTAAGCAAATACTACCCAAAAAATATAATTATAATCTTGTATATGGTAGAGAAGAAAGTCGCCAAGTATTTTTAGATGCTTTGCCGCAGTCTCAAGAACGGCTAATTTTAGTTTGTCCTTGGTTAACAAACTATGCGATCGATCCAGATGTTCGAGATCTCATCATCAATGCGCTGGAACGAGGAGTATCGATCGATATCGGTTGGGGACATCTTAAAGATGTTAATAACGATCGATCCCGATTATCGAAGGCAGAGTTATTAAAGCCTGGTAAACAAAAGTGGTTGTATAATGCCATTCCTTTGTTGGATAAACTACAGGCTGAATATCCAAATCTTTTGAACTTAAAAGTCTTAGGTACTCACGAAAAGTTTCTAGTTTGCGATCGCAAATTTGCCATGCTGGGTAGTCACAACTATCTGACTTCTCATACTCATTCCAGTGAGCGAGAATTAGGACTAAAAACCGATAGTCCCGAACTCATCGACAAACTTATCGAACTATTCGATCGCTAAGAGTACAGAGGTCAACGCAACAGTCTAGAATAGGGTGCGTCGCTCATTATCGGGTGGTTTGTTTGCTCGATCGAGCGCACAAATTTAAATTACTCATTCATTATCTTAAATTTGATGACCTGCCTATTCCATCTTCACTCAATTACGGCGATCGAGTGATGCGAACAACTCTCGATCGCTAAATCATACTCCGACCCAGCAACGCCCGATTTTAATAGATTTAATTAGAGTTAAGGCGATCGAGAATAATTATATTGCTATAACATGGGATTTTGATGAGCTTTCCTCACAAGTTCCTCATCTTGTTTTGATATCATCAGAAATAGTAAATTTTCTGATGATTTACGAGGATACAACTCATGAAATGGCAACAATTAATTCTGGCTGTTATAGCTACTATTTGCCTGATTTTTGCTGGAAATGCGCTAGCACAGACTGACATTAATATTAACAATACCAATCTGATTCGCTTTGGTGGCAGTGTC
>NZ_JBGSPA010000186.1:0-17475 GCF_041738855.1 Chamaesiphon sp.
CTACCGATTAGAAATCTTGCTTGTATCTCCTTTGAGCTTAACTAAAAATTATCATTGGCGATCGTCGCTAGACGACGCGCTTCGAGTGAGCGTGCTTCGAGATTCGCTCACTCGATCGTATGACTTATTCAGCAAGCCCTACGTAGGCAGACTTTGCATCACCAGCCGTGACTTTGCGGATGCAACCACGCAGAGGTTCCCTCCGCATGTGTTGCACCAAGCAGCGGTGCGCGCTCCTCGGCAAAGCCGAGGGTTTAGCGCAATAAGACAAGTCGCAGGTAAGAAATAGGTAACAATTTAGGTTAATTTATCAGCCTAGTTTGATTTACTAACTTCCAGAGCGAGTGCAGCCAAATCAATCCGCCTAAACCAGCAAGTCCAAACAAAACTAAAGAATACAATGGATAAGTAGCAATTAATAAAATTGCGACGATCGCGCTTAGACTAGTCCCGCAGAGATAACTTAGATTCCAATAAACTTTGTTAATCAATTTAGCGGTGCTTTGCGATCGCATCGATATTTCGAGTTCTTGCTGTGCCAATCTTTCTTCTAGCTGTTGGATTCGGAGCTTACTAGCATTCGGTTGAGTTAATTTATGCTTGAGATAATTAACTGCTTGCCGACTAAGTTTACCAACAATATTACCACGCTCGGCAATTGCGATACTGCGGATAAATGGTTGAGCGGCGACGACTAAATTGTACTCGGGATCTAATGTCCGTGCAATCCCATCCAGTGTCGATAAAGCTTTGAGAATAAAGCTCATTTCTGGGGATAGTTGAAAGGGTTGCTGAATAAATAGAGTGGTAATTTCACTCTTGATCCGATCGAATTCTTTGATATCGACGGGACGATCGGTAAAGCGTTCGAGCATGAATTCGATGACGCGTCGAATCGGGCGCATGTCAGCGACTGGCTCGATCAATCCTAGCTCGATCAAGTTATCAGTCACAGCAACTTCGTCTTTTTTCATCACCGCCCAAAAAGTCTCAATCATCCGATCGGTTGAGATCTCTTTTAACTCTGCCATCATCCCAAAATCATAGACTACCAATTTGCCATCAGCCATGATTGCCATATTACCAGGATGCGGATCGGCTTGAAAGAAGCCATCGACTAATAGTTGCTTGAGATAACAACAAATGCCGAGTTGATTGATTTGTTTAGGATCGAAACCACAAGCTTCCAGGGTCGCGCGATCGTCAATTTTGATCCCTGGTAAATAACTCATCGTCAAAACTTTACTAGTTGTATACTTCCAGTGAATTTCTGGTGCGGTGACTAGTTTCTGTGCTTGAAAATTGACTCTAAACCGATCGGCATTATGCCCTTCTTTGGTGTAGTCTATTTCCTGAAATAGGAGCGTAAAAAATTCTAGATAAATAGCTCTGAGTTCTCGCGATCGCTTTCTGGGCAATAAGCGATCGACCCACCAGAGCAGCTTTTCAATCACCTGAAAATCCAGCTCAAATAACCGCTGTAACCCTGGACGCTGGACTTTGATCGCCACAGCCGTTCCCGTGCGGAGTTTCGCCTTATGGACTTGTCCCAGACTAGCAGCAGCAAGCGGAATCGGATCGAATTCTGCGAACAATATGTCTAACGAAGTCCCCAGCTCTGTCTCGATAATCTCGATCGCTTCATCAACCCCAAAAGCCGGAACTCGATCTTGTAATTGACTGAGAGTTTCGGTATAAATCGGCGGAAAAAAGTCAACTCTAGTCGATAAAGATTGACCGATCTTAATAAAAGTTGGCCCCAAGCCGATCGCCGTGTTCACCAATTTTTGAGCGCGGCGACGGTGGTAGCGTTCATTGGTAGTAGGGAAGACAACATCTCGCAGCAGATCCCACCCCAAACCGATCGCCGCAGTATAGATATCGAATTGCCTAGCGCGACAAGAATATCTCGCCCGTTGCCACCGAAAGCGGCGATCTGGATCGACTACCGATCTCGGTAAGATGGGCGTATGCTGTCGCGCTCCGATCCACATAGCGGCTGGCTTCCTCAAGTTAATGCCGTTCGAGTACTGTTGGGATAGTGACCGTAAAGCAAGTTTTGGCAATGCTTGAGCCAATCGGTGCCGCCGCTGGGGCGACTAGATCGCTAGTCACGGTAATTGTACCTTGAATGTGATCCACCATCGATTTGACTAGAGCCAAACCGAGACCAGTGCCCGCGATCGCTTGTTGGGTCGCACCCGCACCGCGCCGAAATTTATCAAATATATTGAGCAGATCTTCACTAGCAATTGGCTTGCTGAAATTGGCAATTTTAAAAGTCGCTTGCTGTGCATCGACAGTTAGCCAGACTTCCACCATCGTCTGTGGCATGGCAAATTTGCCCGCATTGACCAGCAATTCCTCGACAATATGTTGGAGACTATCGGCATCGGTTTGGATCTGGGGGGAGATCTGGGGGAGGTGAAGCGACAGCTCTAGGGATTTACTCTCAGACCAGCGATCTGCGACAATTGTCGCCTGCTCGGAGACAAATTGATTGAGTGCGATCTGTTGGGGTCGAAATTCTAGTTGTCTGGATTCTAGTTGTTGGAGTTTGAGGATATCATTGACTAGCTTGATTTCCCGCTGACACTGCTCGTCCAAGATATCGAGGTACTGTTGCCGTCGTTGGGGATCGACATCAGCTTGGCGCAGCATTTTGATCGCCAAAGACATACTGGTTAGCGGTGTCCGTAGCTCATGCCCGATCGTACTGATAAATTCATCTTTGAATTCATTGGCTTGGCGCAATTTTTCCATCCGTTTGCGACCGACATCATGCAACTTTGCTTGCAGTTGTAGGCTGGTTTGGACTTGGGAGGTGCGATTGGCGACAGCGGTACGAGAGTGCTGGAGAGCTTTACGCTGGATTCTCGCTAGGGCAATTTGATAGATCTGGCACTGGAGCATCTTCAACTCCACCGGATGCCAATGACGAGATCGATCGTGTTGGAGCACCAGCCACCCCCAGATCGCCGCCGTGGGTTGACGATCGGGGATCGTGGCTCCCATCAACGGGATCATCACCATACTCGGCAATAAATCGTCTTGAAAGATCGATCGATCCGTGGGAGTACTATGACGCTCATTGCCATCAAAAATAGTCGGATTGGGTGCATTAGCCAGTGCTGTCTGGCACCAGGCAGAATTTGCCAATAGAAAGGATGACGGTAATGTGGATGACTTGCCCGAGCGCACATCGATCGCCGTTACTATTTGAATCTGGGTCGCAGTTTGAGCAAATCGAGCGGTTTCATCGGGTACCGCCGGGGCGATCGGTTCAGTAGTGCTAGTATCCCACACGTCGGAGATATCTAGTGTTGGCGCGCCTGTCTCCGGCAGTTGAGCGACAGGCTGGACGATCGAGCCGCTAGATTTGAGCGTCAACACTAGCCCACGCTTGAGTTTTAGTGCTGCCACCATATCCGCTACCGCAATTTCAAATAAGCGATCGATCCGGTGATTCTCGACAATGGCTTGAGTCAGTCGGTAATATAGCTGGGGATAAATCTGCGAAATCTGCGCCTGGATCTGAAGATCTGCTTGAATCAACGCGACCCCAACATAGTCAGCGACAATTTGGAAGATGAGCTTGGTTTCGGGTGACCAGTCCACCCCTTTGGTTGCCACTATCACACAGCCAGTAATCCGATCTCCGTCACGAGTTTCGACGATCGTCACCTGATAGTCGGGGAGTAAGGTCATCCGCCACAGCGTTGGCGTCGGTGCCGAGGGGAGCGGATAATTGACCAATTGACTCGAAATAGAGTTGGTGCGATGACTGACACACGCACTCGCAGCTATCCGCACGCGGTCTGGCGAGACATACTGGAGGAGCCAACAGCCATCGGCAGCGAAGTTGGTAGCGATCGATCGAGCCAATCGATCTAACACTTCCGTGCGATCTTCACCAGCCGCCAACGGTTGGACGATCTGGAGAATGCGTTGTCCGAAATAATCAATTTCGCGAGAATCCTGCATGAGTAATCGATCTGGTGAGCAGCGGGTGTAGATACTAGACCTATCCATTTATTGTGCCACACTGTTCGATTGCAGTTGATGGTCTAAGTGAGGATCGATCTATCTATACTAAGTATGCCCAGAGATTGACGCGTTGTTGGGTAGTTTAGAGCGATCCGGTGTATTTTTTTTGACATCGCGACTAGAGATCCGCTTGACGGAGGGTTTTGACCCATTTAAGCCGTTTGGGAAAAATTGCCATCCGAGCGATCGCAAATGGCATGATAACCAACCAGTGGAGAATAAACAACGAGCCGATCGCTGTTTGGGCAAACAATGTCGCCATACTCACCTGGCGATTGGCTTGTTGATAACTGCGCCGCAGCCCTACCCAAGTCGCCCACAACGGCAACACTACCCCAAGGGAAGCAGTCATCGGCAGTAGTAGGGGGGGATGCTTGAGCCAAAATGCCATCAGAAAATCGGGGATACCTGCGGGCGGAAGTAAATACTGGATCGATACAAACGACAGGAGTAAATCGAGGGTTTTTTTGGTACCCATCCGATTGCTAGCGATCGCTTCCCAGTAGTCGAGATAACGTTGAAAGCCACCCTCAGCCCAGCGATTCCGTTGATGCCACAAGGCTTTGACAGTGGTGACACCTTCTTCGCCGACGGGAGGATAGGGCATCAAGGCAATATCCCACCCAGTTAAATGCAGCCGCAGTGTCAGATCGAGATCGTCAGTGATCGTTTGCTCGTTCCAACCATCGCAACCAACCAAGGCGGTACGGCGGACAAATTGACCGTTACCGCGTAGTTCGCCGATCCCCCCGCCACCGATCCGTTGTTGCTGTAGATAGGCATCCAGAGCCATTTCTGCCCGCTGTCCGCGCGTAAGAAAGTTAGTTTCGCTATTGACGATCGCTTTGCGGAGCTGGAGCGCGCCAATGGTTTCGGATTGGAAATAGGCAAGGACTCGATCGAGAAAATCAGGAGTAACTTGAGCATCAGCATCAAAGACACCGATAATCTCCCCCTGCATCAGTGAGAGGACTTGATTGAGGGCACCGGATTTACCGCCCGTGTCGCGCTCGTTGCGGTGGAGGACTTGTAATTGGGGGTAGTGCTGGGCGAGTTTGTCGAGGATTTCGGGGGTCAGATCGCTGCTATTGTCATCGATCGCCCACACTTCATAGCGATCGGCAGGATAATCTAAGTTGCAGAGACTTTCTACCAAGTTGGTAATCACCGCTGCTTCATTTTTGGCAGCAATCGCCAACGAAATGAATGGATATGTCTGGGGTGTCTTCAATAATGGGGGCGGAGCAACTTTGGTCATCACCAAGCGCAGTGCGCGCCAGCAAAACATGCTAGTGATCGCCCACACCAACAGATAGCCCCAGCTAATCAGATGTAAAGCTGCAACCCCCACCCAGAGGCTGCCCAGGATCGTCGCTGTCTTGACCCGCCGATAACCCATCCCTACCGACCAATCGATCTTCGCTGCGGTTGGATTCTCAATGGTAATGGGCAAGCTGCGATCGGTCATGTTGATGGATACAGGAGTTGGTAAATACTTACTGGTGAATAATAGTGGCGATCGAGCGATCGGCTAGTATTCATCCACTTATTTACACATCTTAACCTGACTGGGGATGAGTGCGATCGGTAAATCTGGATACTATTTAGTGGCAGTTGTAGTTGCACACACTCGACATCAATCTAGCCGCTCGGTTGGGATCGCGACGATCGATGACCAAATTGGCTACCTTCAGATCCAGTAAATGGCGATCGCTAGTGTTAGATATCGATAGCTGATGCGGGGTCTAGCTCCCAGCGATCGCGATCGCGATTCTCCATCATTTCCTCGATCGCTAGTGGCGATCCCTCCTCGACAGTCACACCCACAGCCGCTGCCAATTCTTCCGTGTCATTTTGACTGGGGATAGCCGTCGTACCGCCGACAGCCTCGTCACCATTCACCTCGGCTCGGTAGGCATCATCCTCTGGATTTGCACCTACGAGTGAATTCGATCTTGGGTCGTGCATGGTTTTGGCTCCTCGCTCAATCACTATTTATCATCGAGTCTTACAGACTAGCACCATCTGCGCTAAGTCTGTGTGGTTATCACTTAAATTTAGCAACAGCCCCGCAGATAGTTATCCTCCCAAAGGCAGAGTTCTAGTTACTGACTGTCAGCGAGTCAGTATTTACCTTCGGATTCGGTGGTGGTAGGGGTGGTTGTTTGCCAGCTTTGAGTGTGTAACTAAAAGCCAACAGTCGCAACCATAGGCGCGGCGATCTCGCCTCCAGCCAGGGTTGGACTTGGATCGCCACAGCGGGAATCCAACTACTAAACAAGAAATTGACGATCGCGTCCCAGCCAAAAATCAGATAACTACCCAGCCAGCGAAAAATATCTTTTGCTCCCGCAATTTTCCAGATCCACCAGAGCAAAGCTGGATTTTGCCCAGCCGCCTTCAGTGCCAGACGATTGAACGTCAGCCAATCCGTCCGATCCTTGATAAAAGTATCGGCAACTTCCGGCGGCTCATTTGCCAACAAGCCAAAGAACGTATTCAGCGTTGCATTGATCCGCTCTGGCGGTAACTGCATCCCTGTCGGCACCATCATCCCCTTAGAAAATAGCCACGTCACCGCCACGTTGCTCTGATAAGCCCGAATCCGATCGAGCGCATCCCGATCGAGCAAATCGTGCTTGAGCGCGGTATCGAGCAGATGCGTCAGTCGGGGTAGATTGCGAACTAGCGAACCAAATCCCGTAAACACCAGCGGTGATTGAAGAGACGCCGCATCCCCGATCGCGATCGTCCGATCGAAGGCTACCACTCGATCGCGACTACTGACCGTAAAGTGTCCAGGAATATAGCCAAACGTCGGCTTCCGCCACACCAGCTCATCCATGTCGCACCGCCGATACTCTGGCAAAATTGTGAAGAAATCCTCATACATTTCCAGCAACGAGCCAGGATTTTCAGGGTTCACCTGATGATAATGAAATAAATACACCACGATCTCCTCACCCGCACCTGGAAATAACTCCCAAATCAACTGCCGTCCCCGCGAGATATCCCCATGACTGAATAACACATCGCCATACCGCGCATCCCACACCTCCGGCGCAAACCCACTGGCGATCGCCGCTCCCACCGTCGGACAAACACTATCAAAAGCATGGGTACCATTTAGCTGCCACGCGATTGGGGATGCCGTACCCATCGCATCGACCAACAACCGCCCCCGTACGATCCGCCTTTCCCCAGTCGGTAGATGCTGGCTCGTCACGACCGTTTCCCGCTCCGAAATATCCGCACGGCTAAATTCCGTCTCATCCCAGATTTCCCCACCCGCTTGGCGCAATTTGTCCCCACAGATCCGCAATAACGCCTCCCCATCCAGACAGATATTCAACACCGTCGGTGTAGACAAAACTTTTGCCTGACAACTGGCAGGATTATTCGCATCAAAAAACTTACTAAACCCATCGACATACTCCCGCGCAATGACCCCCTCAAACTCCGCTGGCGTAAACAAATTTAAATCGATCAACCGTTGAAACTCCTCCCGCGAGATATTCCACTCCCGATTCATCCGTCCGAATGGCAACCGCTCCAACAACAGCACCCGGTAGCCCAACCGCGCCATCACCGCCGCATGAATCACCCCCAACGCGCCACCAATATAAATCAGATCGTATCGCGATCGATCCGTTAGCGTCGCCGTCAGATCCGCAGCATCCTCAACCCTAAACAATACCTGCTTCGGCTGCTGAGGATTCCGCACCCCCTCCCGCCACCGTTGCTCCCACCAGTACACCCGCTGGAGATCCGCCTCACCTTTGGGCATCTTCCGAAAATACTTCACTGTCGCTGGATAAAAAGGCTCCAACGCCTCAAAAATCGACATATTACTCAAATCGATCTCCGGCGGAGCTGGATAAGTCGCCGGAAATTCCTGCCGAATCTGGGTCGTCAACTCCCGCACGATCTGACCTTCAGGGGGAATCACCCGCTCCGCCCACCGAAACACCTTCAAGTAAGTAGTCCGCTGCAACGACCACACAAAAACCGACAACTCCGGCACCAATTCCATCCCAGTACTCATCAGATCTGGAAACTGTACCCGCAAACCATCAGTTGTCAACACCGACACGCCACTCTCTGGCTGCCATTCACTTTGCAACCACGATCGCACTCGATCGATATTCGGTGTAGGTATTTCGATGTATAACAGCTCTTGCATCAGTTGGGAGTTGGGAGTAGAGGGTAGAGGGTAGAGGGTAGAGGGTAGAGGGTAGAGGGTAGAGGGTAGAGGGTAGAGGGTAGAGGGTAGAGGGTAGAGGGTGGATGATGGATGAGATCGATACTCCGCATTGATAAAAAGCCATGTGTAGGGGAGGGTTTCGTGCCCAGCCCACCATAAATCAGCACCAACCAAACCCTACCCCGTAGCCACCAGGTAAGTGCCAACCACATGCCACGCCGATCGCCAACAACCAACATACGTGGGGGAGTTTGAGGGGCGATGCGCGCACGCCTTTGTTCCCCGACGGTTTAGGTTTAGCGCATCAAGACAACCCCCAGACCCTGGTTCTGCCCACGCCAGCAAAAACCGCAACCGACAAATTCTCTTCATTTACCGCTACGCTATTACTGACAACACATCAAACACCAAAGCACAAGACAAAAACTCACCTATGTCGATCGCTACCAGTTATTGTATTGTACTGAATAACTTCGATCGTTTCGCTCAAATCCCATGCACTTAATTTTGTATACCAAAATCGGCTGCCACCTCTGCGAAGGACTCCAAGAAAAAATCGAGCAAATTACCGACCTCAACATCCACCTCGAACTTCGCGAAATCACCACCAACCCCGACTGGTTCGATCGCTACCAATACGAAATCCCAGTATTATATGTACAAGTCGATGGCACCGAACAATCCATCCCCCGCTTCTCCCCCCGCGCCAGCGTTCCCCAAGTCCAGCAAACTTTACAGCAGTACTCGGAATTCAGTTGACAGTTGACAGTTGCGGATGCAATCACGCGGAGGATACCTGGCGCATGTGTTGCACTAGCGGCTCGCGATACGTAGGCTCTGCCGAGGGTTTAGCGAGACAAGACAAGCAGACAGTTGACAGTTGGTTTGAGGATATTCAT
Source organism: Chamaesiphon sp. (assembly GCF_041738855.1). GTDB lineage: Bacteria > Cyanobacteriota > Cyanobacteriia > Cyanobacteriales > Chamaesiphonaceae > Chamaesiphon. Next base: position 9,151 of record NZ_JBGSPA010000186.1, read on the forward strand.
TTACTATCTTGATATGAAACTACGCGAACTCCTGACTCACAGCCAAATTAGCATCCCCAGCGAACATCCCAACTTAGATCTTGAAGTAACAGGCTTAAAAACCAATTCCCACGCCTGTACCCCTGGCGACTTATTCATCGGGATGCCTGGAACACGCGTCGATGGCGGTGAATTTTGGCAAGGTGCGATCGCCGCAGGAGCGATCGGAGCCGTAATTTCACCCGCAGCCGCAGCCATCCATCCACCCACTGCCGCTAACTGTATCGCGATCGCTACCGATCTGACAGCCGCCTGTGCCGCCCTCGCTGGCACCTTTTACCAGCATCCCGCCCGTACTCTCAAAATGGTCGGCGTCACAGGTACCAACGGTAAAACCACCACCACCCACATCATCGAATACCTCCTCGCCCAAGCCAGTATCTCTACCGCCCTGCTCGGCACCCTCTACACCCGCTGGCAAGGCTACCAAAAAACAGCCACCCACACCACCCCCTTCGCCGTCGATCTCCAGCAGCAACTCGCCCTCGCCCTCGCCGCAGGTAGCCAAGTTGCCCTGATGGAAGTCAGCTCCCACGCCCTCGATCAAGGGCGCGTCATGGGTTGTCCGTTTGAGGTGGGTGTCTTTACCAACCTCACTCAGGATCACTTGGACTATCACCAAAATATGGAAAGCTATTTCCAAGCCAAAGCTTTATTATTTAGTCCCGAATATCTCGGCGGACGGGCGATCGTCAATCTCGATGACGAGTATGGCAAAAGAATCATCGCCCAAATCCCCGCAGAGCGAGTCTGGAGCTACAGTACCACCGATCCTACCGCTGACCTCTGGACGAACGAATTGACCTACCAGCAAACTGGCGTCACAGGTCAACTCCATACTCCCCAGGGCGAAATCAGCTTCAGCTCCCCCCTAGTGGGCGACTACAACCTCGAAAACCTGCTCGCGGCGGTCGCGACGGCATTGCACCTGGGGATGGGCTTGGACGCGATTGTTGCGGCGATCGCGCATTTTCCAGGTGTACCAGGACGGATGGAACGCGTCCAAGTTGCACCTGAGCAAGATATTACCGCGATCGTCGATTATGCCCATACCCCTGATAGTTTGGAAAGCTTACTCACTGCTGCCCGTCCCTTTATTCATGGCAAAGTAATCTGTGTATTTGGCTGTGGTGGCGATCGCGATCGCACCAAACGCCCCCAAATGGGCAAAATTGCCGCCGCTTTGGCCGACCTAGTAGTGGTAACATCGGATAATCCGCGCACGGAAGATCCTGCCAAAATTTTGCAAGATGTTATGGCTGGCATCGAGCGGACGATCGGCATTGAAGTCATTGCCGATCGCGCTCAAGCCATCGAGCGGGCGATCGCGATGGCGGCTCCTGGAGATGGTGTCCTGATCGCAGGCAAAGGACATGAAGACTATCAAATCCTCGGTACCGAAAAAATCTATTTTGACGATCGCGAACAAGCCCGCACTGCTCTAACTAAAAAATTTGGCTGTTCAAAATTGGCGATCGAGTAGTTAGCAGTTAAACATCACAATGGACAAAACCCCTCCGCCCGAACTAAGTCTGGGCGAACTCAAAGATGAGTTAATCGAACACCTCATGCAAGAGTTGTGTACGCCATTAACTAATATCAAAACTGCGCTCAAGTTGCTGGAGTCACCAGTACTCAAGCCATCGCAACGGCGGCGATATCTGGGGTTGATTGGTGGTGAATGCGATCGCCAAAACTCGCTCATTAACGGCGTAAGTAGACTGATCGCACTCGATCGGATCTCAGATCGCGCTGCCATAGTTCCTATCGAACTATCCCAAATTATTCCAGGCATAGTTAGTACTTACCAACCATTAGCCGAAGAAAAAGGGGTAAAATTGGGCTATACTGTTTCAAATAATTTACCTCCAATTGCCTTTGTAGAGGGGTGGTTGCGGCAAATTGCCATCGATTTATTGCACAATGGTATCAAATACACGCCCAGCGGTGGACAAGTTTTTGTCCAAGCTACGCTCCAAAATGAATACGTTCAGTTAGAGTTTCGCGACACAGGAATTGGGATTCCGCCATCAGAAATTCCCAAGATTTTTAATCGCTTTTATCGGATCCGTAGTTCGGCAGATGAAGACAATAATAGTGCGGGCTTAGGATTGACAATCGTCCAAAATCTACTACTCCGTTGTGGCGGCTCGATCTCAGTCACCAGTCAAATCAGTGTCGGCACAAAGTTTCGAGTACTCTTACCCACAAAGCGATCGCCGCCCAATCCCTAAAGCCTAAAGCCTAAAATAACCCCCGTGCGTATACCCAAGCTTAAATCGATCCTAGTCCGAATGGTTAACGTTCTATTGATGGGGTGTCTGTTGATATTTTTAGGCAGCATTTATGTCCATAAAATCGAACCCAACTGGCTTGAAGTTACCCAGATCGCTATTAATTTACCCACACTAGATCGAGCATTCGATGGCTATCGGATCGTTCAGATTACCGATCTCCATGCCGGGGATGGAATCGATCGTGCTCAGTTAGCAAAAGTTGTCGCTACCGTAAATGACCAAAATCCAGATTCGATCGTTATCACAGGAGATCATGTTAGTCGATTGCCCAGACAACATGTCGAACAGTTAGATATTTTAGCTGCGCTACATCCTCGCGATCGCACCCTGGCGGTATTGGGCAATCATGATGTCTACAACGATCCTACGCCCATCCGCGCCGCGCTCACCCAAGCCGGAATTACGTTACTCGAAAATACCATCTACACCATCACCCGCGATCGCGCCACACTGCATATTGCTGGCGTCGGTGATGTCTATGCCCGCCAAGACAGGCTCGATCTCGTTCTTGCCCAGTTACCCGCCACTGGAGCCGCGATTATGCTCGTTCACGAGCCAGATTTTGCTGACGTATCCGCCGCCACTGGACGCTTTGGGCTACAACTTTCTGGACATTCACATGGCGGACAGATCCGCATCCCCTTTTACAAGGTATATCTGCCTGAATACGCTCACAAATATCCCTTGGGACGCTATCAAGTTGGAGACATGATCCAGTACACCAATCGGGGGATCGGCATGGTTAAACTCTACGCTCGGTTTAACTGTCGTCCAGAAATTTCCGTATTTACCCTAGTGGCTGGTAGCTAGTGGCTGGTAAAGTAGAATTAGGTTTTGGGCTGAGAGATCCAAGCTGTTCTCTAGCTGCCAATCCCTAAAACCTAAAACCTAACACCTAACACCTAACTCCATGGCATCCATCCGCGATTTGCACCATCAGCTTGTCACCAAACAACGATCGGCAGTAGAAATCGCCACTGAAGCGATCGATCGGGTGGAGCAACTCGAACCGCAGCTACGTAGTTTTCTCCGCACCACACCAACCCAAGCCCTTGCCCAGGCAAGATTGGTAGACGCCAAAATTGCCGCAGGTGAAGATATCCCCCTCCTCGCCGGAATTCCGATCGCACTCAAGGACAATATGTGTACTCAGGGGATCGAAACCACCTGCGGTTCCAAAATTCTTGCAGGCTTTATACCGCCTTACGAATCCACCGTCACTCAAAAGCTGCAAGATTTGGGCGCAGTATCCCTGGGCAAAACCAACCTCGATGAATTTGCGATGGGCAGCTCTACCGAAAACTCGGCTTATCAAGTCACCGCCAATCCTTGGGATCTAGCGCGAGTACCTGGCGGCTCTTCAGGCGGTTCGGCTGCGGCTGTAGCTGGTTCAGAATGCGTCGTATCGCTCGGTTCTGATACTGGTGGTTCAATCCGTCAACCTGCGGCTTTTTGTGGCGTGGTGGGGCTAAAACCGACCTATGGATTGGTGTCGAGGTTTGGATTGGTGGCTTATGCTTCTTCGCTCGATCAGATCGGGCCATTTGCACGGACGGTAGAAGATGCCGCCATCTTACTCGAAGCGATCGCAGGTTACGATCCCAAAGATTCTACCAGTCTCAATATCGAGATTCCCAAGTATTCCCAACTACTCACCCCAGATCTACCCAAGGGCTTAAAAGTCGGCGTCATCACCGAAACTTTTGGCGAAGGTTTAGATCCGCAAGTTGCTGAATCAGTGAGAAAAGCGATCGAGCACTTCCGCGCCCTCGGTGCTGAAGTTCAAGAAATTTCCTGTCCCCGCTTCCGCTATGGATTGCCCACTTATTACGTCATCGCCCCTTCCGAAGCTTCGGCAAATTTAGCCCGCTATGATGGCGTCAAGTATGGATTTCGAGCAGAAGCTGACAATCTGATGTCGATGTACACTCAGACTAGAGCCGCCGGATTTGGCGCGGAAGTCAAACGGCGAATCATGCTCGGCACCTACGCGCTTTCGGCAGGTTATTACGACGCATATTACCTCAAAGCTCAAAAAGTACGGACGCTGATCGCTCAAGACTTTGCCGCAGCTTTTGAAAAGGTAGATATTCTCATCACCCCTACCGCCCCGACGACGGCGTTCAAAGCAGGCGAAAAAACTGCCGATCCGTTGAGCATGTATCTGTCTGACTTGATGACTATCCCCGTCAACCTTGCTGGCTTACCTGGAATCAGTATCCCCTGTGGATTTGATGACAAAGGAATGCCGATCGGGTTGCAATTGATTAGCAATGCTTTGCGTGAGGATGTCTTGCTTCAAGCCGCCCATGTGTACGAGCAGACAAATGACTGGTATAAGCGATCGCCTAGTTTATAAAGCATGGAGTTACCGATCAGCTCTACCGTCTGATGTCTGGATTCTCCCGTTATACAATAACGTGAGTTCGGGTTAAAGAAAATTGATTTGCTCCGCTTTTCTGAAGTCGCCGATTAAACCTTCACGATCGAGGGTTTAATCGGCGACACCAAGAAAGCCACCTAAAGGTTCATTCCACGACCCAACGTTTCGGGAGTAGCACAAATACTTTGCGTTCTTGGGGTCGCAAGACCACCGCCACAACCCAGTGACACAGATCCGTCACCCACATCATGCACATTGATAAAATTCACTTGATGGTTGTCGATCTTTTTAAATCAAGCTGTAATAAAATTGATATTATTGTTTTGATTAACAATATATATAATGCTTACATGCTAGAGATAGTAAATGAAGATTTTATTAGAGGTGTGGACTTTAAAAACAATTGGGGATTGGCAGATATCTTAGTATGTAATGGTGAAAAGAGCAGGTACTTTATAAGTCTCATATTTGCAGTTTATGATAATAAGAAACTGACTCTTCCAATAGATTTAGGATATTTTATGATTGAATAACTACTCATTTCAACTTCATAGGATTGGCACTGCCTACAGCCCACGAGCAATGGATAAAGCTGAAACCACTGCCTGAACTTGTGACGAGAGATTTCCCAACTTTCGATGTAGTAGATGATAGAAGCAGTAGCTTGTAGGTTGGGTTGAGCCTTGAAACCCAACAACCCCAGTGTTTGATGAACTATTTGCGCTCGATTGGTAGTAGAGTCGATCGATCGCCCCTACTGTCAAAGTCTCGTCAAGCCCAATTCTGTACAAACTGCATCTACCGGAATATCCCAAGGATCGATGTTCCACGAGAGCCGATCTGCCAATGGGGGCGCACCTAGATAGGCAAAATCAAACACGATCCCGATCGTGGGAATCTTTTGCCACAACGGATCGGCGAATAAGCGATCGTAGTAACCACCCCCATAACCCAGCCGATAACCATGCCGATCGATCGCCACCGCTGGTACTAATATCAGATCGACGCAATCGGGTTCCAACAGCGGCGATCTAGGTTCGGGTTCTAAAATACCATAACGCCCCTTTATCAGCGGTTCTGACGGCTGCCAGCGGTGCCACAGCAGCTCTTGACCGACACATCTGGGTAACCCCCACTGTGGCAGATGATGGGCAAACAAATAGTCGAGACTAGGTTCTTGACGACAGCTTTGATATGCCAGAATCGTTCGTGCTGCGATGAATTCGGGACAGCACAACAGATGATGGCAGATCCGATCGCTTTGAGATCGCCACAGTGCAGGCGGTAGGGCTTGTCGCTGCCCCAGCAATTGGTGGCGGCAAAGCTCTTTGATGGGGTTGACGATCGCCATAATGAGCGACTGAGACAATTTTGCTAAATTTTTACTACTGGATCTGCACTACCAAAGATATCAATACTTCGCTGTCTGGGTACGCTGATTAAAGGCTCCTCCATACTAGTGCGAGATTGACATCAAGCTTTACCCAGATCCAGACGATCGTTCTCACTGAGCAAAATCAGCCAAATCAACCATCCAGATCTACTCAATTCCCAGCTAAGATTTAGATACAGATGCCACTACATTAGTTATTTTTCCCACCGAGACAAGCGTAATCCTATCAATATTGCGATCCATATTTCAATAATCTAGCTGCTAAAAATCATTAATTAGTTAAGTTATAGCTCTCACTCAAATTGAAATTAAGTCTAATTAATTACAATTAAAAATAATATGTTATTATCCATTGATGCCTTCTATAAAACCAAAACAAGTGAATCCTTAGCCAAGTACTTAGCCAAAGTGTCAAGCGAACGCCGGAAATTAGTTAAATTAGAAGTGGATCTGATCCCGCAGATCCGAACAAAGTGGGAGAAAATCCTGACCGATCGGACAACAGATCGCGATCGAGCCGAAAATGCCATTAATGCTTGCTACCTATATGCTGGCATCGGTAGAGCGCGGGTGCTCTGGACGGAAAATCCACTCATCGCCATGAAAACCTCGATCGATCGTCCAGATCTAATCAATGTGGGCGATCGGATTCTACAACAAATTTGGGATAGCTGTCATCGGGAGATCGCCCGCCAGATCGATCCAGATTTTATCCAAGTAGTTAAAGCTTATGCCAATCCTCGCGCTCAACTGACGGGGGAAGGACAAAATATCGCTTTCGATCGACTTGGAGACTTTTTAAATGAAGTGTCGATCGCCGAAATCAAAAAGACTTATCCATTGCTTGGGCCATCCTCACTACCAACCGCGATGCAAGATTATCGGATTGCTTATTTGAGTTATTTGGATTACTTTCACCAAATTGGGATTGACATCCCGCAGATTCAATTACTCATCGATCTAGCTCGTTCCTGCGGTTGTTGCTGGGCATTTGAAAATATCACGATTTTGACTCCCAAAGCATCAGCGATCGAATTCAACAACCACGGCGAACTCATCGCCTTGGTCTATGATGGCATCAATATCCTCGACTAAATCTAGCTCGATCGACCGACACATGGCATAATTGTAGACGGGAGACAGTTACCAACACGATCTGATCCCACTGACCATGACGATCGACATCTGGGCGCGTAGCAAGATGATTATCCCCAAATTGCCGATGCTCGATCGCCAAGTAACCGCTCGTCGATCCTAACAGGATGTCAATACTGTGCCTCTAATTACGACTGGTAAGCCATTTATTCGCGATCTCGAACAAGCTGGAGCCTTGGGTGTATATGCCCCGCTCGAAGGTGGCTATGAGGGTCGCTATCAACGCAGGCTGCGTGCGACTGGATATGAGAGTATGAACCTATCGGCACGCGGTATGGGCGATCTGAGTTCCTACCTCACTGGCGTACATGGCGTTCGTCCCGCTCATGTCGGCAAAAAAGAAATTCGCACTTACTATATACCGCCGATGTTAGATACATATCTGGCACATCTGCTACCTGGCTCCAAAGGTCTAGTATTGTGGCTGGGTGACGGTCAAGTATTATCCAATCAAGAATTGGCTTATCTCACCGAGTTACCCACGATCGATCCCCGTGTCAAAGTTGTTGTCGAATTGGGTGGAGATCGCCAGTTTCGCTGGGTAAAGCTCACCGAGATCGTCAATGCCTAATCTAGATTAGGATCGGAGTCTCCAGTTATAATTGAGATATCCATCGGGGTCTCACCCTCCATTCCCAATTCCTAACTCCCCATGAGCGCGATTACTCCCAGTCAAGTTAAAGCGACAATCGAAGCAGGTATTCCAGAATCGATCGTCCAAATCACCGATTTGACAGGTGGTGGCGATCATTACCAAGCGGTAGTAGTTTCGGCCCAATTCGCAGGCAAATCACTGATCCAACAACACCAACTAGTTTACGGTACTGTCAGTGAGGCGATGGCTAGTGGAGCCATTCATGCCCTCGCACTCAAAACTTATACCCCTGAGACATGGCAGCTCGAACAATAGACTTTACTACCCGAATTTTTTGGTAGATTGCGCTCTAGATCTCCGAGCAGTTTACCCTCTATCTTGATTCGCTGTCTTGTCGTTTTTTTATTCGGCGTCGTTTTATGTCTAGGGTTCCCCCCGAATAAAAAACGACAAGACGGGGGAA
>NZ_JBGSPA010000207.1:0-96833 GCF_041738855.1 Chamaesiphon sp.
CTCGGAACGAGAATCGTCCAATCTATTCGATTCTAGTTTGTGGAGAAGTTCACGAGTTCCTCACAGTCTAAATCTAAAGTAAATATGAATAACTCTGACTATTTAGAGACAGCGTTCCTAGATTGGAGAAGTTGATAATGCCAACTGCGACAGATTTTAAAGATTATTACGCCACCCTCGAAATTAGTAAAACAGCAACTCCTGAAGAAATCAAACGAGCTTATCGTAAAATTGCCCGCAAGTGCCATCCCGACCTCAACCCTGGCGATAAAGGTGCCGAGGCAAAGTTCAAAGATCTCAACGAGGCAAATGAGGTACTCTCCGATCCTGATAAGGAATGAGGATTTAATAACTTGCAAGACTAGTAATAATATATTGTAGAAGAGCCGAAATAGCTTTAAGAGAAGACGATCATGGTAAAAACAGATACTTCAATCAGCGAGCAGCAGATGAAAAGTTACTATGAATCACTGTCAGAGAAAGACCGGAGACGATATGCAGCAATTGAAGCCGAGAAAATTGGATATGGTGGATTTCAATATATTAGTCAATTATTTCAATGTAACTACAGAACAATCCGGCAAGGGTTTGAGGATTTGAAGCAGTCCGATTTAATCAACAATCCCAGAATTCGTAATCCAGGCGGAGGAAGAAAGAAAGTAATTGAGACGTTGCCAGGAATCAATGAAGTGTTTCTATCAGTAGTGGAAAGTCATACAGCAGGTTCCCCAATGGATGAGGAGATAAAATGGACGAATTTAACTCGTCAACAAATAGCAAACTTATTAGCAGAAAAAGGAATAAAAGTAAGTGTTACAGTAGTGGATCAATTGTTGACCCTTCATTCATTTCGTCGGCGTAAAGCAGTGAAAATGAATGCTTGTGGAACTAGTGAGCATCGAAATGAACAGTTTGAAAAGATTGAAGAGCTGAAAAAGGAATATTCGGCTCAAGGGCAACCAATCATCAGCATGGATAGTAAAAAAAAAGAGTTAATAGGTAATTTATACCGAGAAGGGAAGACTTACAATACCAGTCCAATTAAGGTTCACGATCATGATTTCCGTTCACTGGCCAAGGGAATAGTCATACCACATGGACTGTATGACTTAAATAAAAATATTGGTTTTGTTCAAATTGGTACTAGCCATGACACCAGTGAATTTGCATGTGATTCGATTCGTTATTGGTGGCATAATCATGGAAAGCATCAATATAAATCAGCTAAATCTATCCTGATATTATGTGATGGTGGGGGTAGTAATAGTTCACGGCATTATATTTTCAAAGAAGATTTGCAACTTTTAGTTAACGAGCTTGGAATCGAAATTAGAATTGCACATTATCCTCCATACACATCGAAGTATAATCCAATTGAGCACCGTCTTTTTCCCCATTTAAGTCGGGCTTGTCAAGGGGTGATTTTTGACAGTGTTAATACTGTATCGAAGTTTATGGCAACAGCAACTACTCAGAAAGGGTTGCAGGTATTTACAACTATAATTGATAAAACTTACCAAATAGGTAGAAAGGTGGCTCAGGATTTCCAAGAAAAAATGAAAATTTTCTTTGATGATTTTCTACCACAGTGGAACTACACAGCCAAGCCACAGTCACATTTAGAATTGTAAGTTATTTAATCCTCATTCCTAAGATTGAAGATATTGAGTCGCGCAAGATGCGATCGGATCTGGCGGCGACTACGGCGGTGTTAACTGGGTTAATATTGGAGCGAGATCGAGTCAAACGCGTACTACGGAGGGAGATCGTGAGAGTCAGTAATCTATCAGGATATTTTGGAAGAAGGCTTCGAGCGCGGGCTTCAGCAGGAAAGAGCCTTAGTTGTCAGACTTTTAACTAAAAAACTTGGAAATCTATCTCTCGAAATCCAAACTCAGTTAAGTAGTCTGTCGATCGATCGAGTTGAAGCATTGGGTGAAGCTCTGTTGGATTTTACCACGCTAGCAGATTTGGACAACTTCTTAATATCGATCGATAGTCTATAGATAGTGAGCGTTAAAATAATCATCGATCGAGAATTATTTTCCAAATAGAATGACCGCTAAATCGTCACTGATTGAATTTAAGACCGATCGCATTGTTTGTCTCGACCGCGCGAATTTACATCTGTTTGCAGAGGTCATCGATACAATTGAGATCTCAGCTCGTTGTTGGGTCAGACCGCTAGCGATCGCTCGATCTCATCCCGAAAATTTCAATTTAGAATTCTTGCACGATCTACGCGATACTGCTCAATTAATTTTGCCAAGTGAATTATTTCGCTATGCTCTAGATACCGAAGTTTTGCCACTAATTTCTGAATTATTTCACCCAGCTCCAGACTCAATCCGATCGACTAATGCTCAAAGAGTATTATATCAATTCATTGCCGATCTCTATCGGTCGCCGTGCGGGTAGCATCTTGAATAGCAGACTGAGCAACCCGCCAATCGAAGATGATGTCTTAAAATAAAGTAGTAATGAGTCATCGAGCAAATTTGAGATGCTGAAATACTTGCTGCTATCGCTCGCCATTGGGAGTTTAAATATCTTACCCAATCGGGCCGTTGCCATATCTTCAGATCGACCGATCGATCGCAACACTTCAGAAGTTGAAGCAAAACTTCCGAGCGCACATCCAACAGCATATTACCTATATGCCCAGAAATTGTACCAAGCAGGACGTAGAGATGATGCGGTATTCTGGTTTTATGTCGGACAACTTCGCTATCGATTTCATCTGAGCGCAAATCCGAATCTACCTCAAGATGGCGATCCAGCGATCTTCGCATCTTTAAATGCGACGCTGGGGCAAGAAATTAATGAATATGCAGGTGGCGATCCGGTAACGTGGGTAGCAGCGATCGATCGAGCGTTAAAATGGGATCTCAACTCTCCCAACTACTTCACATCAAAGCAGCAATTTAATCCGAAATATACGGCGATTAGAACTGGACTGATGGAATTGAAGCAAACAATTCAAGCCCAAGCTGAAGAGATCCGGCTCCAGCGGTCTAAAATTGGACTGCCAAATCGGCGATAATATAACTTCAAGCTCAACTTACAATTGAGTGCCGCTAATGCGTGTTTTACATCTATTGTCACTGAATCAATGTCCAGATCTCGCGAACCATTTATCAATCTTGTCTTTTATCACGCCTTCAAACAACCGATAATTAACCCCTTCTTTTACTGGTATCTCAAAGGGCGAGTCGAAGGTAGAGAGCATATTCCCAGATCGGGTGGATTTGTAGTGGTGAGCAATCATGGAAGCAATTTCGATCCGCCATTATTGTCGGCTGCGGTATTGCGTCCGGTGGCATATATGGCGAAGGAGGAGCTATTTGCAGTGCCCGTGTTGAAGAGTGCGATTAGATTGTATGGTGCGTATCCAGTCAAGCGCGGTGCGGTCGATCGCGCGACTATTAGGTTAGCATTGGCTTATCTTGAGGATGGTTGGGGTGCGGGGATATTTTTGTCGGGTACGCGCACACCTGACGGTAAAGTGGTCGATCCCAAGCCAGGAGCTGCACTGATTGCCGCTAAGGCGCAAGTGCCGCTCTTGCCTGTGTGTCTGTGGGGGACGCATCAGATCGAGCAGTCGGGCAAGAAATGGCCTCAGGCTACTCCGGTGACGATTAGAATCGGCGAACTTATCGCACCACCGACTTCGACGAAAAGAGCGGAACTCGATCGAGTTACGGATCTATGTACGACCAAAATCAATCAGTTACACAATCTCGGACGATAACTAATAATCGCGAACCGCCGATCCAGAATTGTTATAATTGTCGAGACAAATATCGTCACATCCTCAATATGGAAAAAAAAGATCTCCGAGCGCAATTGACCGAACTTCTTGACGAAGCTGAACTAGAGTGGTTGAAGCCGCACATCCAGAAAGACGTGGTGATTATTGTCGTTCCCGATCTCGATATCTTGGATGTTGGGGTAGCGATCTCTAGCGACAATACTCAGTCGGTTCAACATTGGATTAGCGAACAACTTTTGGTCAAACCCTCATCGGATATTCTCAGCCGCTGGAATGGTAATCCTACTCAGAAATTTCAGGCACTGATTATCCAACCTTATATCTTGGTTCAAGAATTGGTCGCCTAAATTCACTCCCAACAACTGGCAGCGGAGCTAGTAAAACCCAGATCCTTACCCTTACCCGCATGTACCAACGCTAACTGGACGTATTTACGGGCGTGGACGATCGACTCCGCAGCTTCGAGATCGGCGACTTGGCGCAGACATTTGGCAGGTACTCCCACCATCAGCGAACGCGGTGGGACATCCTTTGTCACCACACAACCCGCACCGATGATACTGCCACTCCCCACCCGCACCCCATCCAAGACGATCGCCCCCATCCCAATCAAACAGCCTGTTTCGATATAAGCACCATGTACGACTGCCCGATGTCCGATCGTCACATCGCCCTCCAAAATCGTTGGCTTTCCAGGATCGCCGTGAATAATTGCCCCATCCTGAATATTGGTACCCGCACCAATTTCAATCTGTTCGACATCGCCCCGCACGACTGCCCCATACCAAATACTAACATCTGCATCGATTGAGACGCGTCCCATCACCACTGCGTTGGTTGCTACAAATGCCGCCAAAGAGACATCTACAGGCGTCCAGAAGGTCGGTAAATCTAGTCGATCGGCAAATTGAGTCATCAGTACATCAATGGCAACTACAAGCTCAAGTTTACTCGATCGCGAACATTTACGATTCAACAGAGCTTGATTTGAACATCTATAAAAAATCAGGGTTAAGATAATCGATCGATTACCCCTACCCCAATTTTAAAATTCACTGTTTGAATTTATTCTTCAGTATCGGTATCGTCGTTTTCCGCTTCCTCTTCCTCTGCTTGCTTGAGCGTATTCGCTGACACTGGAACGCCAGTGTTGAGCTTGTCGAGCACCTGTTGCTGGACTTTGGCGACAAACTCCGCATTCTCTTCCATATACTTGACAGTATTGTCGCGTCCTTGAGCGAGATTATCGCCCTCATAGCTGTACCAAGCACCACGGCGAGTAATAATCCCCGTTTCTTCAGCTAAATCTACCAAGCAACCAACTGTTGAAATACCTTTACCAAAGATAATATCAAATTCAGCAATCCGAAACGGTGGTGCGACTTTATTTTTAGCAACTTTGACTTTGACTCGATTACCGTATTCGCCATCATTGGCGCGTTTGAGAGTCTGAATCCGGCGGATGTCGAGGCGGACGGAGGCGTAGAATTTGAGTGCGGTACCACCAGTAGTCGTTTCAGGACTACCATAAACCACCCCAATTTTCTGACGCAGTTGGTTGATAAAGATCACTGTACAGCCAGATTTGGAGATACTCCCAGTAATTTTTCGCAGGGCTTGGCTCATCAACCGCGCTTGCAATCCCATGTGCGAGTCGCCCATATCGCCTTCGATCTCAGCGCGAGGTACTAGTGCTGCTACCGAGTCAATCACGACGATATCGACAGCCGCAGAGCGGACGAGTTGATCGACAATTTCTAGAGCGGCTTCGCCCGAATCTGGCTGCGAGACGAGGAGATTGTTGATATCTACACCCAATGCTGCAGAATAGGTCGGATCTAGCGCGTGTTCGGCATCAACGAAAGCGGCTACTCCTCCGGCTTTTTGAATTTCGGAAATAGCGTGGAGTGCCAGAGTGGTTTTACCCGAGCTTTCGGGGCCATAGATTTCAATGACGCGACCTTTGGGCAGACCGCCACCCAGTGCGATGTCTAAGGTCATTGCGCCACTAGAAATGGTTTCTACCCGCATTCGAGTAGCATCACCAAGACGCATGATTGCCCCTTTCCCAAAAGATTTTTCGATCTGGTTGAGGACTAAATTGAGGGCTTTCTGTCTGTCTGGGCTATTTGTGATTTGGGTTGCCATTAATGCCTCTATGAACGGGAGAGATTGAGATTGACTTGCCTTAGTTTAACTAGCAAAAGCGTGGTGCATAGGTACTATTATACCGTCAATCGACTCCAAAAGTCAAAGTTTGGGGGTCATAATATCGAGCATACCCAGTACTACTCAGTTACTTACTAATTTTTGGCTAATTCTAAATTTTTTCATTAAGAATTGTAAAAAACAGCTAGAATAGTAATATATAACAACAATCAATCGGTAAATTATGTCTAAATCCCAACCATCGGAGCAAGAACTGCTTCAAACCATCCTCCAGCCCTTGCTGGTGGACTTTGAATATTGGTTTAGTCGATCGAAAGAATTACTCGAACGCGAGCCGATTTCCTGCTTGAGTCCCGATGCTCAAGCCGATCTACTCGCACGCGTCGATCGCGCCCAGCAAGAGGTCAGCGTCGCCAAAATGTTGTTTCAGGCAGTCGGCGGACAAGCGGGGATCGAACCCAGTCAGATGGTGGGTTGGCATCAAATCGTCACCGAATGTTGGCATGTATCGATGCAGTTAAGACAGTCGGAACAGTCTAAGATAGAAGAGTAAGGATTTTGGCGTCTGTTTTGAATTTCTCATAAAAGCTGACTTGACTTCGACAGATCCGCACACTTGTTGTCAACGATGATGGTGACATCAAGTTAACAGACATGCTGCCATTTCCATTTGCTCCTTCTATTCTTGGCTCTTTGCGTAGGAAAGTGACATGTTACAAATAATTTATCTCATAGCTTTTACTATTTTGGCATTTTTGGCGATCGGGAATCTGATCCGCAGTCTGATCGGGTTTAGCATCAGTGCCTCACAGCCAAGAGCGATGAACGACCGCAACTTTCAAGGCTACAGCTATCGTGCGGGTGCAGTTCCTCACCCTGAATTGCTAGACGATCTGGGCAATGTCACCAATGAGCCACTGCTAATTATGAAGTCGATTAGTATCGAGGATGCGCGCGCCCGACTGGATGCACTGTATCATAACGATCTCCCCCGTTCGACAGAGGGAGAAAATTCCTAGCTAACCATTTGCCGCCATTGAGCTAAATTTTGACCACAGTACGCAGAATAGTTTATCTCCTCATTGTGGCGATCGCGATCGGGATCGTCGCCTGTCGTCAGCCTGGTAGCCACGGAGGAGGTGAAACTCAAGGAAATATCAACTTGTTGATGGGGAATCCGTCTCAAGCAACTAGTTCTCCCAGTAATTCAGAAAATTACGCCATCTTTCGTCCCCAGTATGCGCTGTCCTACTCCAAGCAAAAAGGCATCCCCAACTGGGTATCCTGGGAACTGAATGAGTCATGGCTGGGCGATGCTCGTCGCGTAGGCAAATTTGCACCCGACTCCGATTTACCCGCAGATTGGGAGCGAGTCAAACCTTCAGACTATACTGGAAGCGGATTCGATCGCGGCCACATGACAAATTCGGAAGATCGCAGCCGCTCTCCTGATGACAACATTCAAACCTTTTTGATGACCAATATCATCCCACAAGCACCAGATAATAATCAGGGGCCGTGGGTACAGCTTGAGAATTATTGTCGGGAACTAGTCAGATCTGGCAAAGAACTATTTATCGTTGCTGGCGGATACGGGCAGGGCGGCATCGGTAAAAATGGTCTCAGAGCGACTGTAGGGCAGGGGAAAGTGCTAGTACCAGCCGTAACGTGGAAAGTAATTTTAGTCCTAGATCGACCTAATGTTGGCGTCGCTGGCGTCGATCGCAATACCCGGACGATCGCGATCGTCATCCCAAATAAGCAAGGAATTAAGTTCGAGCCTTGGCAGCAGTATCGCACCTCAGTGCAAGAAGTAGAAAAGTTAACAGGCTACAATTTCTTTACCAGCGTACCGCCAGATATCCGTCAAGTTATCACTGCCAAAATTGATGTGGTTGAATCAACAGCACCGCTGCGTCGTAGTCGTGATTAGCCCATCCTGTGAAGCCAGAGCAGTACGAAGCTGAGGTGATGACAGTACAACGACTAGAAGTCGTCGCTACTGATGCAAAGTCCGCCGTCACGGACTCAAACTTGTCCTAACGTGCTTGCGTAGTGCTATGGAGCCAAGTACTCCTGCGCTCTGGAGTGAACGGCACTCTACCTGCTCTGTCTCGATCGTGCTGAATCTATAGCCGGATAAGCGATCGCTGTTATAGTGAGGGTGAAGGCTGCCAGAGAGCTGTAGCTGCACGAATACAGATGCGGAGTACTCCCGCTGTCAAACATATCTAGTATCTAGTCTATTCATCATCCCCTATCCCTTCATGCTAGCCATGTTCGACAACTTACGCGACATTATTCGCCATTGGTGGATGGAGTTCACACTCCAAACTAAACTGATGGGAGCAGCCACATTGGCGGTGTCGCTAATTGTTAGTGGCTTAACCTTTTGGGCGGTAAATACCATTCAAGTTGACGCCCGAGTCAACGACACCCGCTTCGGACGCGATCTGGGGCTACTGCTGGCAGCAAATATTGCTCCGCAATTGGCGGAAAACGATCTGACTACCGTCGCGCGGTTCTCCAATCGGTTTTATCATAGTACGTCGAGTTTGCGCTACATCCTCTATGCTGACGATACTGGTAGCATCCGGCTGGGAATCCCCTTCTCTGAGTCAGAAGTCCAAAACTCACTGATGATCGAGCGACGGATTCATCTCCCCGAAGGTAGTCGGAATCGCGATATCCCCTTGGTGCGCCAACATCAGACACCAGAGGGGATCGTCACTGATGTGTTCGTACCGATCGAACACGAAGGCAAATTTCTCGGTACACTGGCGATCGGGATCAATCCCAATCCGACCGTAGTTGCCTCCAGTGGTCTAACTAGAGATGTGACGATCGCGGTATTTGTATCAATTTGGGTAATGGTAATTTTGGGAGCTGTATTTAATGCACTCCAAATCACCAAACCGATCAAAGAATTGCTCTCAGGAGTTAAAAATATTGCTGCTGGCAACTTCAAACAGCGGATCGATTTACCCCTCGGCGGTGAGTTGGGAGAACTGATCGGCAGCTTCAACATCATGGCTGAAAAGCTCGAAATCTTTGAAGAACAGAATATTGACGAACTCACTGCCGAAAAAGCCAAACTAGAAACTCTCGTCACCACGATCGCCGATGGTGCCATCCTGATCGATAATAATCTTCAAATCGTATTAGTCAACCCCAATGCGCGCCGCTTTTTTGGCTGGGATCATCTGGATCTCGATGGCAAAAACGTCCTGCACGTCCTACCTTCGAGCGTCTCCGCGGAACTCACTCGCCCCTTGTACCAAGTCGCTGCGGGCAAGCTAGATGGTGAAGAATTTCGGATCGCCATCAACCATCCCGCCCAGCGCACTGTCAGGATCGCGATCACCAATGTCCTCGATCCAGTCAAAGAAAGTGTCCGGGCGATCGCGATGACGGTGCAAGATATCACGCGCGAAGTCGAATTGAATGAAGCTAAAAGTCAATTTATTAGCAATGTCTCTCATGAACTCCGCACCCCATTATTTAATATCAAATCATTCATCGAAACCTTACATGAGTACGGCGATGAACTGAGCAAAGAAGAACGGAGTGAATTTCTCGATACAGCCAATCGCGAAACAGATCGACTGACGAGATTGGTCAATGATGTGCTAGATCTATCGAAACTAGAATCCTCTCATACTTATCTATTCGATGCCGTCGAACTAGATCGATCGATCGAACAAACACTCCGTACCTATCAACTCAACGCCAAAGATAAAGGGATCGAACTCTGTCAAGATATCGCCCCCGAACTCCCATCGATCTTGGGTAACTACGATCTGATCCTCCAGGTGCTGGCAAATCTAGTCGGCAATGCCCTCAAATTTACTAAAGCTGATGGTAAAGTTACTATCCGTGCTTATCAGGCAGTGCTGACACCTGAAGAGGGCGATGACATCACTTCCGATGTCGTCAGAGTGGAAGTGATCGATACTGGTATCGGGATCGATCCTGAAGATCGGGAAGCAATTTTCGATCGGTTCTTTAGAGTAGAAAACCGCGTCCATACACTCGAAGGTACTGGATTAGGACTATCGATCGTCCAAAATATCATCGAAAAACACCACAGTCAAATTCATATTATCAGTGCGGTTGGTGTCGGTACCACCTTCTGGTTCGATCTAGCCATCTATCAACCACAACTTCACCAAGTAGATGCTTTACAACTTGCAAGTGCGAACTTGGATAAATAAATCAAAGCCAGTAACCGATCGGCATCGAATGAGATTGTAAACGTATCTAGACCGTATTAATTCAATCTAAACCTCCCAAGCAACTTTAGATGCTAGCGTTGCCAGCTTGCAAGAGATTCAACGTAATTGGAATTAGTTATGAACGACCAATTAAAAATTCCCGATTCTGAAACTAGAGCCAAATCGATCGCTAGTTTCAAAGCAGCTAGCCGATTGTTGGATTTATTTAATTTAGAGCTGGATGAAGCGATCGCCGTTGTCGAAAAAGATCTCCGCGCACAACAACGAGCTAGATTGCTGTACAAAGCTAACTCTATTCCTACAACCAAACTTGACAGCTAACTTCAATGGCGGAGCGTACCGAAGGTAATCGACAATCAATGAGAGAGATCGAATATCACCACCCACGAATCTTTTTGGCGTAATTGGGTACATTAAGGATGTGCTGACTCCAGCGGTTGCAAAGTCTCCGATTTGAAGTATTACCAAGAGCTGAAGGATATCAATTCCTGGGATTAGAAGATTTGACAGAACTTGCCGATTTACCTGAAGATTATTGTCAGAAAATCGAGCCTTTAATTTCGTTTCATTATTATGAAGAATCTGAAAATTTTTATCCGACTAATTGGCGACAGTTGAATAGCTTATCGATGGAAGAGTTAATTGAATCGGAACTCGCTCCAAATATTGCTACGAAGATCTGCGATGAACGCCATCAGAACGGTGCATATAGAGCTTTAGTCGAAGTCAAACGGCGAACTGGATTGCCGATTAGTGCATACAAACATCTAATCGACGCAGTAGACAGAAATTAACCTCGCTGGACACAAAATAACGCATCGATCGAGACGAAGGTAGATCCATAACTTAGTGTAATGAGTGAGATCGATGTTGATGCCGACTTACTCATTAACTATCAAACAATACTGTAGTCATATAATTGTCTGCCCACTCCGTACCGAAGGCTTTTTCTAGTACCCTGCGGGTTTTGTCATTTTGTTGTTGTTTGGTGGAGTAGTAATTCTGAGCGGTGACGATTTCGGCGCGTTCGGTACTACTGACAGGGAGAGAGCGTGCGGCTTGTTGACAGTGTAGCGTCAGCATGGCGGTAACTCGATCGACAAACCATTGCTCCTCTTCCGGTGTCGAAGGACGGACGAAAAAGCAAAACTCTGAGAAAATATCTGCCCATTCCGGTAACTCCCGAGGCTGGCTGAAAGCTTGGGCGGGTAATTGGTGGAGGGGAATCCGATAGTTGTCTGGCAAGATCCGGCGCGCATTAAGCGGGGACAGATCGGCAATAGCGGCACTGATCTGTCCTCGCCCAGCGACGATATCGGTACCAAACATCGGGAGGGCGTATTCAGGATGGGGAAACATCACACAGTGCAGGATGTCCAAATTCTTGCCGACTTGCGCGAGTTCGAGATGCAGCTTCCGAAATTGGGGAGTTTGGTAGCACTTGTTTTCGATGACTAGTTTTTCGCCTTCTAGTCGCCCTTCGACATATCCCAATTCGGAGGGGAGCTGATAGGGGGAGAGATCTAAGTGTTGTGCCCAAATAGTTTCGATCGCATTGGCAAGTTGCTCGATGAGGCGGTGTTGGCGCGATCGCAGTGACTGGGTACTAGTTTCCATCATAATTAATAGCCGATCCAAATTGGGACTCTCGATCTGTGGCGATGAAGCTAGCACGGAGAATCGAGATCGGTGCAGTTTACCTATTTGCAACACACCATACATCTCTTCAATCCTAGCAGATCGGCTATTTAGCGGAGGTATTACTTCATCTTTATTTAGCCTAATTCCGCAGCAACCACTTCTGACTATTGAGCCGGAGGACTACGCCTGAGACGAGGAGATCGAGGGTGATTTTACGTTCGTCGATCAGGAAGGATTCCAGTGTACTGGCTTTATTGCCACCATCGACACAAGAAATCGCGCGTTGACCTTGAAGACTATCATCGAAAAAGTAGACATTAAATTGGCGATCGCCGCCATTCCAGCGTCCGATGACTTGACTGCACTCTGGCTCACTTTCAAAGCCCTTGATGGCGATTTTAGACCGCTCTAGATCGACGTGGAGATCGGTGACTCCTTTCTCGACGAGGGCTTGGGTAAGTGCGGGTAAATAGTCCTGCTGGATAAAGTCAGTGAAGGGTTTGGCTTCGACTGCGGGGGGTTTTTCTTTCTTGGGGGGAACTTTTTTTTCGGCAGTGGGTGGTTGTGCTGTGTCGCGGGGTGCTGCGGAGGCAGGTGTGTCAGCGGCTGGTGGGGCTGTTTCCCCTGCTGCGGCTGCGGTTGGGGAAACTACATTTTCTGCGGATTCTGCTGCCATATCGATCGCCTACATTACTTTACAAATAACTTTCTATCTAATTTTACCGCAAGCATTGCGATGGTGGATGGTGAATGGTGAATGGTGGAGCGTCTATTTCTTGGGTGGGGAGGGAGTAGCTGAGACGTTATCTACTTGGATGCTCAAATATAGCTTGAGCCGCTCGGGATTGCCCAATGGCGATATCAGAATTTAAAGTTATTTATCAAAATTCAGGAACTCGATCGCGTCAGCATGTATCTTAAATGGCAGCATTATCTCTGTAAAAAAATATGTTCAAAGACGCGCGAGATTATCAGATCGTCTTTTTGACTACCTTTCTGGGATTGGGGATTATGACCAGAGATTGGTCTGTGAAACCAGAATTAATCTTCACTTTAATTAGCAGTTGTTGTCTGACGCAATTGTTACTAACTAGACTGTTGAAGCCGAGTGACAATCTGCTCTTGTCGCTCAAGAGTGCCTTGATTAGTAGCCTGGGCTTGGCATTATTATTACGTGCCGATCGCGTGAGTACGATGATCTTGGCTGGGAGCTTGGCGATCGCTAGTAAATTTATTTTTACCAGCGACAAAAAACATTGGTTCAACCCTGCTAATTTTGGGATAATAGCCGCCTTAGTTTTGACTCCCGATGCCTGGGTTTCACCTGGGCAATGGGGCGATGATTGGTGGTATCTTTTACTATTTATCGGCTTGGGTGGGATCGTCTTGCAGCGGGTGGGTAGATGGGATACTAGCGTCGCATTTGTTGGTAGTTATGCTCTGTTAGAAATCGCGAGAAATATCTGGCTGGGATGGACGTGGGATGTCTGTTTTCACAAACTAACCAGCGGTTCGCTGTTATTATTTGCTTTGTTTATGATTACCGATCCGCGATCGATTCCCAATGCGCGATCGACTCGAATTGTCTGGGCGATCGCGATCGCCATCTTGACATTTATCCTTCGTAATTATTTTTATATTAATGAGGCAATATTTATTGCTTTATTTACGATATCACCGCTAACTGTCATACTCGATAAATTATGGATTGCGCCTCATTTTAATTGGAGATCGTTTAATCGCATCGAAAGCATCTAAGCAGGCGGGTGAAAATATTTATTAAATAGATCGTCTGAAATCTAGCTGGTGGGCAGCGGCTCCCGCTCCTCGGCTTTGCCGAGGGTTTAGGGAGACAAGACAGTGCCCACCCTACTAATCTAATTTAATCTACTACTAATCTAATTTAATCTACCATCCACCATCCACCATCCACCATTCACTATTCACCATCCACTTCCCCAATGAGTATCCCTAGAATTATTCTCAGCCTCTTTCTTGCCTGTATCCTCGTCCTCAGTTGTGCGACTAAAGCGATCGCCTTTTGTGGTTTTTATGTTGGTGGAGCTGATGCGAAACTATTTAACCAAGCCTCTCAGGTAGTAATTGCCCGCAATGGCGATCGCACGATCTTGACGATGGCAAATGATTTTCAAGGAGCTGTCAAAGATTTTGCGATGGTAGTACCAGTTCCAGTAGCTATTAAAAAAGAACAAGTCCATGTCGGAAACCGCACCACGATCGAGAAACTAGACGCATTTAGTCAGCCGCGACTAGTTGAATATTTCGATCCCAATCCTTGTGAAACACCAAGTTCGGCGAGATCGATGATGGATGCAAGTGGAGTGATGCCAGCAGCTCCACTTGCGCGAGCAAATCGAAAACCTCAATCAGAGCTAGGCGTAACAGTTGAAGATACTTTTAAAGTCAATGAATATGAGATCGTCATCCTCAGTGCCAAAGAGTCCAATGGGTTAGAAACTTGGCTCCGTCAAAGTGGATATAATATTCCAGCAGGGGCGAGTGCATTATTAAGTCCCTATATTAAACAAAATCTCAAATTCTTCGTTGCTAAAATCGACCTCAAAGAATTTGACAAATCTGGATATCAAGTATTGCGCCCGCTGCAAATCGCTTATGAATCACCTAAATTTATGCTCCCAATCCGCCTAGGAATGATTAATGCACGGGGCGAACAGGATTTGGTAGTATATATTTTGTCACCTAAAGGACGAGTAGAACTGACCAATTATCGGACAGTCAAAGTACCGACTGGAACAGCTATTCCTGCATATGTCAAGTCAGAATTTGGAGATTTTTATAAAGCAACATTTCAGAAACTATACGAGCGCGAACAGAAAAAAGTTGCGTTCTTGGAGTATGCCTGGAATGTGTCCAACTGCGATCCTTGTTCGAGTGAACCACCAACTGCAACTGAATTAAAAGCAGCAGGTGTATTCTGGGAAGATAATGGCGACGCCCAGAATACACCTACATTTAACCGCCGCCGGAGATCGATCGCTCCAGGTAGCACATTTATTACTCGCATTCATGTCCGTTATACTCGTAACAAGTTCCCTGAAGATTTGATGTTTCAAGAAACTGGCAACCAAGAAAACTTTCAAGGTCGTTATGTGCTCAATCATCCTTTTAAAGGAAATATCAGTTGTGCAGCCGGACAGAAATATCGGCAGGCTCTCCGCCCCAGGTTGGAGCAAGAAGCAGGTAATCTCGCCAATCTCACTGGCTGGAGTTTGCGCGATATCTATAGCAAGATCGATTTCTCAATTACTCAGCCCCAAAAAGCGGAGGGAACGGAGCCATTTTGGCGGAATGTTTGGGATGATAAGCGATCGGATACGGGTTATTAATTAGCTGCGGGGAAGATCGTGGGATGCGGGGATCTACCCACCCCACCCTGCGGGCACCCCTTCAGGGAGGGGATTTACGTGCGGAAATTTTAAGGGGGCACGACTAGTAGATGAGATCGACTTCCTAGAAAAATCACCTCCTCGGAGGGGTGCCCACAGGGCGGGGTGGGTATAGATCTCTGCACGCTCGAATAACTCACAAACAACTCACACCTTGCCACGAGATGATTGGATTACTTACGACGATACCAACTTGCCAAGCGTGCGGGGGGAACGCCGACTAGATAACCAAGCACGATCGCTTGATTGATCAGCGTCGTTTGCCACACCCCCCACGTGAGCCAGCGACGCGCTGAAGTCACCACAGGTGCAGCCAGGATCTCAATTTGCCCTAGTCGTTGCAATCGCCGGATCAGTTCAAAATCTTCCATAATTGGCAGCTCGACAAAGCCACCGAGTTCCCAAAATGTCGCCGCTGTCAGGAAAATTGCCTGATCGCCATAGGGCATTTGTCGCCATCGCGATCGCCATGCTACCAAACGTTCGATCGATCGCAAACTCGGCAGCGGATTATCGATTTGGAGCGAAAAAGCTCCAGCGACAGGAGCGGGTTTCGAGCCGCTCAGTGGCGGCGCGAAGGTCGATCGCACCATCGTCTCGAAGTTTAAGGGCAAAACAGTATCCGCATGGAGAAACAGCAGGATTTCGCCAGTTGCCGCCTTAGCTCCGACATTCATTTGATGAGCGCGTCCCTTGGCTGCTGATAGTACCTTTACTCCCAATCCTGCGGCGATCGCTACCGTATCATCGATCGAACCACCATCAACTAGGATTACCTCGACATTTGGTAGCGGCTGAATATTTGCAAGCACTTTAGCGATCGATCCTGCTTCATTGAGCGCGGGCATGACGATCGAGATTTTGGCTCCCAATCCTGCTTGTGCTAGTAGGGGCAAATCTTCTGGACGATCGATATCTGCCAATGTAGGCAGATAACCGATTGCTAAATTCAAGCGATTGGCAATGTCGATCGTTTGGTGCAATACGCGATCGGTACTCCAATCGATGCCGACAAATAATTCCGGCTGTGGTTGACACATCCCGATCAGATAATAACCGCCATCCACTGCCGCGCCCAATACCAAGTCTCGATCGAGCAACATTTCAAAGGCTTGTGTCAATATCTCAGTTGTCAATCCAGGGCAATCTGTACCGATCAGTACTACTCGATCTGCTGACTGACAAGCCAACGAAATCGATCGATTCATCCGCACCCCGAGATCGCCATCTCCTTGAACTTCATAGATGAGATCTTTACCCAGCCAATCAGCTATCTGCTGGCTGTTGTTACCGTCAAAATGCACTGCGACGGGTACTGGTATTGGCTGAGACAATTTGCGCGCTTGGTACAGCGTATTGTCAGTCATCTGACGATGGAGCGATGCGGCTGCTCTGGCTCCCACTGCCGGAATCAAGCGAGTTTTGACCTTACCAGGGGTAGGATAGCGAGTAAAAATAATTAACATCACGATGTTTGGTGTAGCGATCCTTGATGGTGGCGCACTAATCGATCGACGATCTTAACCAGCCGTTGACATTCGGTCAAATTTTTAATGGACACTGAGAGGGAAACTTTCCGAGCGTCTAGGGGAATGAGATCGATCGTATATAGTGGTTGACGATCGCCACTGATGCTAAATAGTATTTCTCTCACTAGAGCGTGCTTAATTGTCGATAGTGGCAAGACAGTTTGACGATTGCCATAGAGCAAATACTTTTTGGCGATTGTGACTCGATCGAGATCGCGTTGGAACTTACAACTCATTTGCAGCGGAATTGCTAGAGCATACAGCGCAATCACTACGCCACCACCCACAAAATTACCACTCCAAAGTAAATTCATCCAGCGATCGTCTTGTGCTACCGAGATTGTCGCCTGTTGAGGATCTTTGATAAAAGCATTCAAGCGATCGGCTGTGCGCTCCTGGCTATCTGCGACTACAGCTTTATAGGGAGCTAAAGTGACATCGCCCCCACTAGTTTCTAGCACCACGCCAGTACCACTGGTTTTAACGATCTTGACCGACTTCAAGTGTCCGAGAATTAGCTCGGTTTCGGTACCGATAATACCGGCGATCGTGCGGTGGCAATCGATCTGGTTGCTAGGATTGCGCTGACACATTAATGTCGTTACCTTAACTGTTGCGGCAGTTGCAATTAAACCAGCAATGATAAACGGGGTGGCAAATAACAAACCCCATAGACATCGCCGATTTTGGTTGGCTAGCTCCAGAGATCGATCGGTATGTTTGACAATTTTCACGGTGATAATTTGATGATATCGATCGAAACAAATGCTCGATGTCATCTAAATTTAGCATTCCCAGCTTGAGTTGCATCTACCGCAGCAGCATTCGCTGTGGCTTAGTTGCTGTTCTAGAGAGCATCAACTCCACAATCTCCAGCAAACTCTCGCCCAACTCCACTTGACAATGATTTGGGGACATGTTTGACAAGCCTGATGCTACTGTAGATTCAGGCAGATTTAGCAACGGTTTTTGCTGGCTGCTAATCAAGGGATAGTAGTTGCGCGCTCCTCAATAACTGTCATAATCAATTTTGATTAAAGGTGTAACCCGATCCCGATCGAAAAAACTTAGCTGTCAACTGGATTAATTATGAATGTTAGCGAACTGTTTGAAAAAGGTGGCCCCGCGATGTGGCCGTTGCTTGCACTATCGATTTTATCGATAGCGACCATTTTGGAACGGCTATGGTTTTGGTTCAAGACGACTAGGCGCGAGGAAGAACTCGTCGATCGCGTCCTTGCAGCGAGTGGGAACCATGAGTGGGATACTGCCGCTCAGATTGCCAAGCAGGAACGCAATCGCAAACCGATCGGTCGATTTTTGTACGCACCGCTCAAACGTGCCAACCCCGATCCAGAGACATTCAAACTCGCGCTGGAAGCGGCGGCAGAAGAAGAGCTAGCGACGATGCGCAAAGGCGACAAAATGCTAGAGTCAATTATTGCTCTGGCACCATTACTCGGCTTATTGGGTACGGTACTCGGATTGATCCGCGCACTAGAGGGGGTCGAACTAGGCGATCTTGGGACTGCTAAGGGTTCTACCATCACACTAGGGATTAGCGAATCATTAATTAGCACCGCCGCTGGGATGATTGTCGCGATCTTCAGCCTGGGGTTTTATCGGGTGTTCCAAGGACTAGTTTCCGGTCAAATCAAGTTATTTAGAGGCGCGGGAAATCAGTTAGAATTACTTTATCGAGAGTATTGGTTAAATATGCAGCGTAAATCAGCGATCGTCGATAACGATCCAGATCCAGAATTTATCCAGTAATTCAGCCTCAGTATCGGTATCACCGCACACAATACCAAGTTTGCGGATCTCCCCAGCGGGTATACCCTTGGCTCGTCGCGTCTGGCTAGCCTAAAATAAAGATATCGATCGCTACTCTACAACGATTTGATGATAGACAATTAGCTAAGATCCTGCGGTAACTTGGTACACAAAATGTCTCACTAGTAGCAACTGAGCATCATTGTCAAATCCAGTAACTAAAAAATATAATTTAAATTCTAACTAGTGAGGTTTATTTGTGGTCTCTCAACGTGTCATTGAAGTAGCAACTACCCAGCCATCGCCGATCTTCCAAGCGATCGCCCAACGTCAAACAGGTGCCTACGCCCTCCTCGATAGTCTGCACCGTCATGGCGTCCAGCATATTTTTGGCTATCCTGGTGGCGCGATTCTCCCCATCTACGATGAAATATATCGGTTTGAAGCCGCAGGCAAGATCGAGCATATCCTCGTCCGCCACGAACAGGGTGCCGCCCATGCTGCTGATGGTTATGCCCGCGCGACTGGGCAGGTAGGCGTTTGTTTTGCTACTTCTGGCCCTGGAGCTACCAACCTCGTTACAGGCATCGCCACCGCCCAGATGGACTCGATTCCGCTGGTAGTTGTCACCGGACAAGTCCCTAGTTACGTCATCGGTACCGATGCCTTTCAGGAAACCGATATCTACGGGATCACCCTCCCCATTGTCAAACATTCCTATGTCGTCCGCGACCCTGCCGACATGGCACGGATCGTCGCCGAAGCCTTCTACATCGCTGCCACGGGTCGTCCTGGCGTAGTCCTGATCGATATCCCCAAAGATATCGGAGCACAATTGTGCGACTATACCCCCGTCTCCCCTGGGAGCGTCAAATTACCTGGCTATAAGCCCACCGTACGCGGCAATCCGCGCCAAATCAATCAAGCAGTCCAACTAATTGCCAAGAGTCGCCAGCCCCTACTCTACGTCGGCGGCGGCGCAATTTCAGCCAGCGCACATATCGAAATCCGCCAACTCGCCGAACTATTCCAAATCCCCGTTACTACCACCCTGATGGGTAAAGGTGCGTTTAATGAAATCCATCCCCTTTCCGTCGGGATGCTAGGGATGCACGGGACAGCTTATGCCAACTGGGCGGTGACAGATTGCGACCTCTTGATCGCTGTCGGCGCGAGATTCGACGATCGCGTCACAGGTAAACTCGAAGAATTTGCCTCGGAAGCCAAGGTCATCCATATCGATATCGATCCCGCCGAAGTCGGCAAAAACCGCACCCCTGATGTGCCGATCGTCGGTGACATCAAACAAGTCCTGATCCAACTCCTCCAACGCGTCCGCGAACTCGGCTTGGGCGGTAATCCCGAACAAACCAGATCCTGGCTTGACACGATCGAGGGTTGGCGCGCCGACAATCCCCTCGTTGCCCCTAGCTACGACGGGTTACTCGCACCCCAAGAAGTCGTCGTCGAATGTCGTCGTCAAGCTCCAGATGCTTACTACACCACCGATGTCGGACAACATCAAATGTGGGCAGCCCAATTTCTCAATAACCTTCCCCGCCACTGGATTTCGAGTGCAGGCTTAGGGACGATGGGCTTTGGGGTACCCGCCGCGATGGGCGTCCAGAAAGCCCTCCCCAACGAGCAAGTCATCTGCATCAGCGGTGATGCCAGCTTCCAGATGAATCTCCAAGAACTCGGCACCCTCAAGCAATATGGCTTGAATGTGAAGATCGTCATCATCAACAATGGCTGGCAAGGAATGGTCAGACAGTGGCAAGAAGCCTTTTATGAGCAGAACTACTCTTCGTCGGAAATGGCACCCTCTCAACCCGATTTCATGCTGCTAGCGCAGGCTTATGGGATTAGAGGGATGAGCGTCAACAATCGGGAAGACTTGCCAGAGGCGATCGCCACCATGTTAGCCCACGATGGCCCCGTCTTACTCAACGCCCAAGTCAAGCGCAATGAAAACTGTTATCCCATGGTAGCGGCGGGTAAATCCAACGCCGAAATGCTGGGACTAGCCAAACCCAAGCGATCGAGTTCGGGCGCATTGGCGATTCATTGTGGCAGTTGTGGCACGATCCATCCGGTACATCACAAGTTCTGCCCCGAATGCGGTAGTCAGCAGTAATATCACATCAGCAAAGCGATCGAGTAGGAGTTAAATTGCGCCTACTCGATTTTTTTCAGGTCGATTTTTAAGGCTCATACCAAATCAAAGGGACTGAATAACAGATCGGCTCATCCCCTTTCCAAGGGGAGGTTGGATGGGGGAATTCAACTCTGTGCTTTTCTTGTTCATTAATAATAATTTATGTCATACATAATCGAGCTAATTTAATCTTAAAAACTCGATCTAGTTTGTAAGATTGACGATCGCCCTCATCCTCTGACTTAACGGGAAAAGTCAGATAGATCTATTGATAGCTGGAAGAACGTTTTACCAGTGCCATTCTCGATCGGGTAAAGTACAATATAATATGTGGTTAGATTGCGCCTATATTTGGGCACTGACAATTTAGGTGCTAACGGGTCTAAAAAGTTAGTGATAGTTTTTTTACAAAGGTGCTACCACTAAATGATTTTGATGAGTCTAGTTTCGCGTACCAATGCCTCGATCGGGAAGCATTTTCGGGGCTTGTTGAGAGCCAATATCCTACTGCCTATGGCTGGGTTTGCAGGAGCGATCGCGGTGTGGTGGCTGATTGCCATCTTCCGGCAGGAAATGGTGCCCACGCCGCCAGAGGCACTCCTCAAGAATTTAGATTTTATTTTGCATCCGTTTTACGATCGCGGCCCTGGGGATGTTGGGATTGGATGGTTACTGTTGGCGAGTTTGCGGCGAGTTTGTATTGGTTTTTCGCTAGGGGCGATGGTCGCCATTCCGGTTGGGGTTTGGATTGGATTATCGCCCTATGCGTGGTTAGCCATCAATCCCCTGATTCAAGTCTTTAAGCCTGTTTCGCCCTTGGTGTGGTTGCCGATCGCCCTAGCGATTTTTAATGCGGCGGAACCTTCAGCAATTTTCGTAATTTTTATTACCTCGCTCTGGTCTACGATCATCAACACGGCCGAAGGTGTCAGCAACGTTCCCAAAGAGTATTTAGAAGTAGCACAGGTCTTAGAAATGCCCCGGTGGAAACAACTCACCAAGGTAATCCTGCCTGCCAGTTTGCCCTATATCTTCACCGGATTACGCATCAGTATGGGAATTGCTTGGTTGGTGATTGTTGCTGTGGAAATGCTCACTGGAGCCGTGGGAATTGGCTTTTTTGTCTGGGATGAATGGAACCGTTTGAATGTGAGTTCGGTGTTTTTAGCGGTATTTGTAATTGGGTTAGCGGGGCTGATTTTGGATTATGCCCTGGTCATATTGCAAGCGATCGTTACCCGCCGTCCGGCACGCTCTTGAACTGTGGAGACTCTGATGGATAGACTGTGGACAAGGCGATCTTTGCTGCAAGGGATGAGTGCTGCCACTTCAGCGATCGCCTTTTCTAGCTGTAGTCAACAACTCTCACGCAATCCTGTGGGGTTGCCAGCCGCAGCCCTCGCGATGCCGCAAATTATTGACCCTGCCAGCCTAGAGAAGCCAAGCCTCACAGTGGGCTATGTGCCCGTGAATGATTGCGCTCCGTTTGCTGTCGCTTGGGCAAAAGGCTTCTTCCGTAAATATGGCTTGAACGTCACCCTCAGTCGTGAAGCCAGTTGGGGCAATTCCCGTGATGGGATTATTTTTGGGAGATTAGATGCTTCTCCCGTTGTGTCTGGAGCTGTCACCAATGCCCGGATGGGGGCAGAAGGGGCACGACCCTTTCCGTTGTGCGCTGCCATGACGATTCACCGTCACGGCAATGCCCTGACGATGAATCGTCAACTTTGGGAGGGTGGGATTAGACCCTGGCACAGCTACGGCGGCGATTTGGAGGCTTTTGGTCGCGATTTGCGGAATTATTGGGCAAATTCTGCCGCTGACGATCGGACTTGGGCGGTAGTTCAGAGTTCTTCGATCTACGAATAC
The DNA here is from genome assembly GCF_041738855.1 of Chamaesiphon sp. Taxonomy (GTDB): domain Bacteria; phylum Cyanobacteriota; class Cyanobacteriia; order Cyanobacteriales; family Chamaesiphonaceae; genus Chamaesiphon. The sequence continues at coordinate 22,575 of NZ_JBGSPA010000207.1, forward strand.
TTTGTCCGCTACTTGATCGCGGCAGTAGGCATCGACCCTTCCAAGCAACTGCGGCTGATTATTACGCCACCGCCGCAAATGGTGAGTAATACGCGGATTGGCGCGATGCAAGCTTACATGGTTGCTGAACCTTGGAATACACGCGCCATTGCGGGGAATGAAGGGATTGGCTTTACCTTCATTCAGGGGCGAGAAATCTGGCAGGGGCATCCAGATCGGCTGCTAGCCGTGCGTGAATCCTTCATTGAGGACTATCCCAAGACCTATCGATCGCTAGTCAAAGCCACGATCGAAGCCTGCCAGTATTGCAGCAACCCTGCCAATCGTGAAGAGGTCGCCACCATCATTTCCCAACGCTCTTTTACTGGCGCAAATGTTAAATATACTCGACCTGGAATTGTGGGCAACTTCAACTATGGTGGATTTGATAACCAGCCCCGCATCAAGAATAGCGCGGAGACAACCCTGTTCTTCGATCTGCCCACTGCCACGATTTCCCACGACCACTCAACCTTCCTGTGGCAGTCACAAAGCCTCTGGCTGATGACCCAAGCAGCCCGATGGGGGCAGATCGCCGAATTCCCCAAAAACGCTGACGAAATCGCCCGCCAAGCCTGGAGAACAGACTTGTATCGAGAAATTGCCGCCGAGATGGGCATTGAATGTCCAGCAGAGGATTATAAAGTCGAGCCGAGCACTGCTTTTATCGATGGCAAATCCTTCGATCCGAGCGATCCGGTGGGCTATCTCCAGAGCTTTGAAATTCGCGCCAACGCTCCTCAATCCTGTTTCTTTGCCTAAGCTGCCTAACCTTTAAACCCAGGAGACGTTGATGATGTCCTCAATGCAATCGATCGATCCCAATAGCTTGTATCCATCCAACACTGAATCTTTTCTGACGATCGAACATGTAGTGAAAGCATATCCCAAACCAGATGGCAGTCCGTTTGTCGTGCTCGATGGCATTAACATGACGATCGGTTCACAAGAATATGTCTCGGTCATCGGTCACTCTGGTTGTGGAAAATCAACCCTGATGCGGATTGTGGCAGGGCTAGAGCCAGCCACATCGGGTTTAGTCACTCTAGAGGGTAAAGCAATTCGCAAACCTGGAGCGGAGCGGATGATGGTGTTTCAAGGCTATGCCTTGCTACCGTGGCTCACCGTTAGGGAAAACATTCGGATGGCAGTGGATGAGGTGTTTAAAACTGCCAGTCTAGCCGACAAGATCTCGATCGTGAATGAGCACATCGAAATGGTGAAGCTCACGGCTGCTGCCGACAAATATCCCGACGAACTTTCGGGCGGCATGAAGCAACGAGTAGGGGTGGCACGCGCCCTAGCCACCCGCCCTAAAATGCTCCTCCTCGATGAACCTTTCGGGGCACTCGATGCCTTGACTCGCCCTAAATTGCAACAGGATGTCCTGGAAATTTGGGGACAGCATCCCCAGGCAGTGATGATGATTACCCATGATGTGGATGAAGCAATCTTTATGTCTGACCGAGTGGTGATGATGACCAATGGCCCTGGTGCCACGATCGGTCAAATTCTAGACATTCCGTTGCCCCGTCCGCGCGATCGCTATGAACTGAGAGAATCTAAAGACTACTATGAACTCAGGCATCAGGCTTTGGATTTTCTGGAGCGATATCAATAAGTCAGTCCATCTGCTGGCAACATCCCTTCACATTGGTAATCAGTGATTTTAGCCAACCTCCGCCCGACAGTATTCCTTCACCCAATTATGGACGATCGCATTGACCTGAGTCGGACTCTCATCATGCGGACAATGCCCTGCGGCTAGATAGTATTCTTGCAATTGCGGATAATATGTCCGAAATTTTGCGCCGCGTTGGCGGGCATCGATCCACGGATCGCCTTCACCCCAAATCATCAGCAGCGGACATTGCATTTTACTCAGCAATACATCCACCTTTTCCCCTTGCTGGTTGCTAAAAATCGAGCCAAACACCTGCGGCGCACCGCGATCGGTTGAAGGACGATAAATTTCGTCAATTAGCTGCTCAGTGACTGCACTTTGGTCTACATAGACCTTCTTGAGCGTATTGCGGATAAATGTCTTGCGTTGGACGAAGGCATACAATAACGAATTCCCGATCGGATGCCGCAAAAATCCTGTCAAAAGCTGATTAATCGCTTTTTGAACTAGATTTGGCTCCTTGGGATGAGTGCTATCGGTAAATGGCCCCGCACTATTGAGCAAAATCAGCCCCGCAGCCGATTCGGGATGCTCGGCGGCGACGCACAATGCCGCATAACCACCGAGCGAATTGCCCGCCAAGACTACAGGTTGACCGATAACTTCCGTGATAAAGTCATGTAACTGAGTCCGCCACAGATCCGCACTATACGACCAAGCTGGCTTCGCCGCGCGCCCAAATCCCAACAGATCGATCGCCCATACCTCAAACTCTTGGCTGAGTTCAGAGATATTTTTGCGCCAATGATCTGTCGATGCGCCAAAGCCATGAATTAACAGTAATGGTGGTCGGTGCGCTCTGGCTGCTCCCGCACGCACGTAATAAATCTGTTCTCCCCGCCAGTGCCAGTATTGACCAGGTAGCGGTTGTGTCGAAACTATCGGCGTAGTCGTAGTCATGGCATCAATGGCGTGTGGGAATAGTTGTACTAACTATGTTAGACATTTCCTGATGCCCCGGCAAACTAGGTTGTGGTTGGGGCATAATAGAGAAAGTTGTCCAGTTCTATTTACAGGGGAAATCACAGCGTGTCTGTTGAAACTATCGAAAAGCGTTCGACATCTCGCAAGCTCGCGCCCAACTACCGCGTGCTGCTTCACAATGACGATTTTAATAGCATGGAACATGTAGTCCAAGTACTGGTAACTACGATTCCCAATATGTCTGAAACTAGTGCCATTAGTGTGATGATGGAAGCACATCAGAACGAGATGGCTCTGGTCATTGTCTGCAATCAAGAACATGCCGAACATTACTGTGATGTTCTCAAAAGTCACGGTCTCAGAAGTACGATCGAGCCAGCCGAATAATTAGCCCTGGGAGCTAACACCTAAAGCCTAACACCTAACTCTTGTTGTGTTAAACTAATAAAGTTGTTAAGCCATGCACCGTCTTTGATTAACGTATCTGACATCGATACCCTAGCCCAAGAGCTAGCCACGATTCAACAGACTGGCTCCAAGAAAATTGCCCTATTGGGTTCCCGCCACGTCCCGATCACTCATCAACATCTGATCGAGATGATGAGCTACGCGCTAGTACTATCGGGCAACCGTCTGATCACCTCTGGTGCGACTGGCACCAATTCTGCGGCGATTCGGGGAGCCATCAGAGCCAATCGTGACTTACTCACCGTAATTTTACCCCAAAGTCTCGCCCGTCAACCGCGTGAGTCTCAAGAGCAGTTGCAGAATGTGATGCACCTGGTCGAAAGCCCTGGTAATGACGCACTATCACTAGGCGAAGCCAGCGCACTGTGTAACCAGGAAATTGTGTCTCGCTGTCAGCAATTGATCTGTTTTGCCTTCCATGAGAGTAGCACGCTGTTGCAAACTTGTCATGAAGCTGAAGAGCAACGAAAGGTTGTCACCTTATTTTATTTCGACTAGCTATTGACCCCATATCCAGCGCAGGTTTAACCTAGCTCTCTGGCTGCAAATACCTGTTTTTATGAATGCCAATCTTGCGACATCTACAATTTTACTCGGTTCGATTGCCGCTGCGGCAGCCCTAGTTTATTTTCCTTATCTAGTAGTAGCGATTACCCGCTTTCAAGTCGGGTTCGATATTGGTGCTCCGCGCGCAGCGTTTGACAAAATGCCAGATTATGGCAAACGGGCAACTTGGGCACATCAAAACTCTTGGGAAGCATTTATACTCTATAGTGCAGCCGCATTGATGGCTTACACAACCCATCAAGATTCTGCCACGGTAGTCAACTGTGCGATCGGCTTTACAGTAGCCCGCCTATTTTACTCAATCTTTTATATCATCAATTTCCCGATCGGTCGATCGCTAATGTTTGGAGTCGGCTCGGTGGCAATCTATACACTCATGTCCATGAGCATCATTAGCACCATGAATTAAGCTTTAGGCTTTGGGGACTGCACTCAAAACATAGGTCAATTCATTGAATTTCTAGAACACCTAATACCCAACACCTAAAGCCTAACTAAGCATATATCCCACCAAACCAAGCACCCACATGGCATCTACATTTTCTTTTGATATTGTCAGTGATTTCGACAGGCAGGAGCTAGTCAATGCCCTCGATCAAACCAATCGTGAGATCGTCAGTCGTTACGATCTCAAGGACACCCAGACGACTGTCGAGCTAGCAGAAGATAAAATCACTATCAATACTGCTAGTGAAATGACCCTCACCGCCGTTCATGATATGCTTCAGAGCAAGGCAATCAAACGTAATCTATCGCTGAAAATCTTTGACTACGGCAACATCGACTCAGCAAGTGGTAATCGAGTGCGTCAAGAAGTCACCCTCAAAAAAGGCATCAGTCAAGAGATTGCTAAACAGATTTCCAAACTAATTCGGGATGAATTTAAAAAAGTTCAACCCTCAATTCAAGGTGATGTCGTCCGTGTCACTGCCAAGGATAAAGATGAGTTGCAAGGGGTAATGCAGCGATTGAAACAGGAAGAGCTGCCAGTAGCTTTACAATTTACTAACTATCGTTAAAAGCATCGAGATCGATCGAATGTTGAAAGTTTTATTCACAAATAACGATCGAGTACGAGCGTTAGACTAGTTCTATAGGGTGGGTTGTGCCCACCCTCAAAATTGGTGGTGATTTCTGCGTGACAAATACTTGATATTATCTTACTCAACTCGAATCTCTGCCAAAAATTCTTTAGTAGATTGTGGTTGATTTTGGGGCTGAATATATCGCGCCAAAGATATTTCTTTGCAATTAAGTTTGGCATCTCAGATAGTCAATCCGCGCAGTCTTTTACCGCTGTTCATTCCTCAGTTCGAGTGAGATCGGCTCACAAAACACATGCTAGCTTCTCCTCATTCAATTGTTGAAAGCCCTGCTGTCGATAAAATCTTTGGGCGCGATCGTTTTGGAGATGGACACTAGTATCGATCCGCAGTACACCGCGATCGCGTAACTCTTGTTTCAACTCTTGTAGTAAAGCTGAGCCTACTCCCCGTCCTTGTTTGGAGCTAATTACAAATACATCATCTAGCTTGGCAACCATTCCCCCGATTGCCGTAGAAATCGCTAAGCAGACAATACAGACACCAGCAGGTGCGCCCTCATCATAGGCTAACCATACAAAACCAAATTCCGGTCGCTGTAAAAATAGCTCCAATGCTTTATTTAGTGCTGTTTCTCCTCCCGCGCCATAAGTAGCACCGCTATCGAGATAATATTCATCCTCGCACAAGAAAGAACGCAAGAGACTAAAAGCATCCTCACGCAATTCGATCGTCATTTGTCGGCATTCAATCATTTATTCACTTTCCTGTCGATCGATTTATGATTAATTTGACCTCTGTGGCGAGTTAACTGTTTTATATTTGCTAGACGATACGTAAACATGAGTGAAATATAATACCAGATGCTCTTCATCGAAATAGGTGCCATCTACAAATAAAGCGTCATGCTCTAAGCCAAATCGTTTAAAACCTCGCGACCGATAAAGGGAAATTGCGGCTGAATTATTTGCCGTGACTCCAAGAATGATTTGCCGCAGGACACCAAGCTCTCTGGCATGGGCTAAGACTTGATCGAGCAGTGCCGCACCCACTCCTTGATTACGAAACTTTGGCACAACATACATACTCCAGATCGCACCGATATGAGCGCGTTTTAGTCGGCTCTCCCGTGAAAACCCCAGCATACCAATCATCTGTTGCCGATCGTCAACAGCAGCGCAAATAAATCGGTTAGCAGTATCAAAGCCGATTCTGGCGGCAAATTCAGCTAAAGAAAGACAAATCTCCTGCTCGTAACTGGAACCAAAAGCTGTGGGTGACTCTTGTAGTGCCTGAAGCCGCAACTCGCGATAAGCAGCAACATCCGCTACGGTGAGAAATCGGATTTCCATTTTGAGCAAGGCGAATGAGTTGCAGTCCTGAGATCTAATTTTACCGCGATTGAGCCTTGAGGCATAATAAAGGTAAGACTTTTGGAGCATGTCACGAATGGTTCAGACCCCAACTAGACAACTTAGCTTAGCAGAGTTCTTGGTTCTGCCAGATACCAAGCCTGCTAGTGAATACATCGACGGTGAGATTATCCAAAAACCTATGCCCCAAAAGCAACATAGCATCATTCAGAAGAAATTATTATTCGCGATCGATCCAATTCTCAATAATGCAGGTGTTGGACAAGCTTTTCCAGAGCTGCGGTGTACTTTCGGTGGTAGAGCTATTGTTCCTGATGTGGTTGTGTTCGAGGAAGCGAATATCTCTTATGACGAAAATGAGAATGCAATCAACGTTGTCAGTATCCCGCCCGACTGGACGATCGAAATCCTCTCACCAGACCAAAGCACTACTAAAGTACTGAAGAAGATCGACCATTGTCTAGCTAATGGTACCCAAATGGGCTGGATAATCGATCCTACCGATCGATCTGTGCTCGTACTAGTCGCCAACCAAGCATTACAGATTCTGGAAGCACCCAGTGCTATGCTGCCAGTCCCAGCATTTGCCGCCGCGATCGAGCTGACAGTCGAGCAGTTATTTAGCTGGATTAAAAAAGCTCCAAGTTCTAGCAGCCCAGTATAATAATCGGTTATCAACCCAACGCCACCAGTCGATCGCGAGTTACCATGTATAAATACACTGTGCTAAGAGCGGAATAAATACATGGTTCAGTCCCAATATTACGGCGGCGATAGCTATTACCGGACACCGCCACCAGATTTACCCTCACTGCTACTCAAAGAGCGGATTGTGTATATGGGTGGGCCATTGGTATCGTCTGATGACTACAAGCGGCAAATGGGCTACGATCCTACTAAATTGTTGATCGCCCAATTGCTCTATCTTCAATTTGACAATCCCGAGAAACCGATCTACTTCTATATCAACTCCACTGGGACATCTTGGTATACTGGCGACTCGATCGGCTTTGAAACCGAAGCTTTTGCGATTTGTGATACTTTAGGGTACATCAAGCCACCCGTCCATACCATTTGTATCGGGCAAGCCATGGGTACCGCTGCCATGATTTTGGCCGCAGGCACCAAAGGTTGTCGTGCGAGTCTCCCCCATGCCACGATCGTCCTCAATCAACCGCGCAGCGGCGCACAGGGGCAAGCCAGCGATATTCAGATTAGAGCTAAAGAAGTCTTGGACAACAAGACGGCGATCCTCGATATCTTCGCTCATAGCACGGGTCAACCCGCTGAGAAAATCGCTAAAGATACCGATCGGATGTTATACATGACTCCCCCCGAAGCCAAAGAATACGGCTTGATCGATATCGTCCTCAATAGTGTTAAAGACCTACCCACTCCGATGCCTGCTTTGGTTTAGAGAGTAGGGAGTAGGGAGTAGGGACAGAAAACAGCAAGACGCTTGCGTCTTGAAACATCCTACGCACTACCACTACCCCCTACCCCCTACCCGCTACCCCTACCCCCTACCCCCTACCCTATGCCTGTCGATCGGATTTTAAACGTACCTTACAACCTTCCTGGCAGTCAATATTGGCAGTGGATAAATATCTACACGCGGATGAGTCAGGAGCGAATTATCTTCCTCAATCAGCCGATTACTGATGGATTGGCAAATAGTATGGTGTCGTCGTTGCTGTACCTAGAGTCAGTCGATAATACCAAACCAATCTATCTGTACATCAATTCCTTGGGCGATCCTGTTGCCGCTGGGATGGCAGGGGTAGAACTCGGGATGATGTCGGTGATGGCTGGATTGGCGATCTATGACACCATCAAGCATATCAAGTCAGAAGTCTATACGATCTGTCTGGGTCAAGCGATGGGAGTTGCGACGCTCTTGCTGTCGGCTGGTGCTGCTGGCAAGCGTGCGTGTCTACCTCATGCGGAGATCGGTTTGATGCCCGTGCAAGCGGGCAACAGAGGACAAGCGTCAGATATTATTATCAATGCTGCTGAGATCTTAGCCAAAAAAACCAACATCATTGATGTCTTTGCCCAAACCACAGGTCAATCTCCCGAAAAGATCCAGCAAGACAGCGAACGGATGTTTTATATGACTGCCCATGAAGCACAAGCTTACGGCTTGATCGATCGCGTCCTTGAAAGCTCCAAGGAGCTGCAGCATCTCCAGATGAGTGTGTAGATTTTACCTCACCCCAGTCCTCTCGCGATCGAGGCTCTAGGGTATACGCGCAAGTTATTTGAGCTGCAGCGTAGATCTACCCACCCCACCCTACGGGCACCCCTAGCCTTTCCCTTTATATAAAGCACCCCTGCAAGGTTGCGCTAAACCGTCGGGGAACAAAGGCGGGCGCGCATCCGCTTTATAAGGGGGGTTGGGAGGTAACACCATCTCCGCCGCAGTCAGATCTGACACCTTCTACCCTCTACCCTTTACCCTCTACCCCCTAACTCCTATGTCAATCGGCGTTCCCAGCGTACCCTATCGTTTGCCTGGTAGTTCTAACGAACAATGGATCAATATCTACGATCGCTTATTCCGCGAGCGGATTATCTTCATGTTTGAAGAAGTCGATGCTGGTATGGCAAATGCGATCGTGGCTTATATGCTCTATCTCGACTCAGAAGACTCCAGCAAGCCGATCTATCTCTATATCAACTCCCCTGGTGGCGAAATCACCGCTGGGATGGCAATCTATGACACAATCCAACATATCAAGTCAGAAGTAGTTACCATCTGTGTCGGCTTGGCAGCTTCAATGGGTGCATTCCTCCTAGCAGCAGGTACTCCTGGCAAACGCCTAGCACTACCTCATGCGCGGATCATGATCCACCAGCCTTTGGGTGGTACTGGACGGATGCAGGCATCGGATATCCAGATCGAAGCCAAGCATATTCTCGAAACTCGGGATCTCCTCAATCAATTGATGGCGGATCGATCGGGACAAACTCTCGAACAGATCGCCAAAGATACCGATCGCGATAACTTTATGTCCGCAGCCGAAGCGATGGCATACGGACTCATCGATAAAGTTGTCGAAACTGCCAACGTTCGCTAACAAGCGCGATCGCAACTATCAAACATGTGAATAGATTGGCTCGTTCAAAAATACTATCTGCCTTAGCTGACTGTAGTATTTAACACGAGCCAACCACCATATTAATTAAACTCCTGTTCTCACTGGCATCGCCCCTGCGTTGCTAGATGAAGGACAGGAATTTTGTATTGATTGAGTATAGAATTACTATTTTCACTAAGTCTAATCACCGCCATCTAAAAGCTAGTTCTAAAGAACTATTTTATTGAATCGGGATAAATTGATACCGACGATCGTGCCAGAATGTTTAAATTAGTGTAAACTACAACACAGAAACAATGACATTAATTGAGCAAACTACTAAATAGCTTTAGTATAGGCTGCTCAACAGCTCCAGCTTTTGTTTCAATGTGTAGGTTAGAAAAGATCGGTAGGTGATTTTCTGCCCCCATCACTCACAATTTAGCAGCAAAACATCTCACCAGATCTTTGAACTTAAATTAGTTGAGACATTAGTACTTATCTATTAGTTGTTCAGCCGCGATCGCATTTACCAGTCAATCTAAATTCATGATTAGTTGCGAGCGGGGGTACCAAGGATCGGATGTTTAAATGAGTCAATTTCACCACAGCTTTATCACCAGAGTAATCGATCTCTACGGGTTAGAACTTGATGGCGATCGAGTCGATAACCTTGTTGGAGCTTGGCTGCAAAAGTACGATCCGACTTGGATTGTCAAGGCGATCGTCGAATCGCTCTACCGAGGACGGTATAAAATCAAATCAGTCGATAATATTCTCAAAGATTGGCAACGGCTGGGCAAGCCACGTCATAACTTCACCCCTGACTACGAGCGAGAAATTTTACAAAATTTGCCAGAGCCATCGCAGCTAGCCGAGACACCAGTCACTCTGGCTCCATCTGTACCAATTTTGGGGGAAGTGTCCCTGGAGCAGCTACATTCTAGTAACCAATTGCCGACGACTTCACCCCCGATCGTCAGTAGTGAAAATCTCAATCCAGAAGAGTCAACACCATTTGGTCGTCATCTGCACTTCAATCCGACTCACCTAGTTGAGGAATCAGCGGTGGTAGATGCCGATCTGACAAATCTGTTCTCAAGTGGCAGGATCGATCCAGATCGCGATCCGGTTGAGTCTCTAGCACCATCGACTTCAGAAACGCTTCAGCTCCAAGACGATCCCATTAGCATAGCGTCGGCTCTGCCGAATCAAGAGTTTCAAGTCGATGAGCCAGCACATCGCAGCAACTCTCAGCCAGTCAATCACCATTTGTTTGCTACGCTCAAAGCGATCGTCGATCCAAATCATCAGCGAGACATCGGTGTCGATCGGGCAATGAGTTTGCCGCTGTATGTCGTCAATCCCAATTCCCATCAGATTAAGCAATTTAAACTACCGATCGAAACGATCGGTGAAGAGCAATATCGCTAGTGTTAGTGATGTACTTTCAGAGAAAGCCTACGATTGTGTCTTGTCTTGATGCGCTTAATCTGGAGGGAACCTCTGTGATGCGCGCATCGCTACGCGGACTATAAAATTCAGTCCGCGCAGGCAGACTTCGCGTCACTAGCAGCGGTTAAAACCGCTGACTAACTACATCGGCTCGATCGCCGTCTAACGATTGCGTAGCACTTGGAGCAAAGTTTCAAAATAGCTGGGAATCGGTGCCGTGACGCTGATGAGTACACCTGTGTGGGGATGAATGAGCTGTAAATGCCAAGCATGGAGAGCTTGCCCTGGCAAATTGACACCGATCGATCTACCCGAGCCGTAGACAGGATCGCCGACGATCGGATGTCCCATCTTGGCAGCATGAACGCGAATTTGATGAGTTCTGCCAGTTTCCAGCCGAAATTTAATTAAACTAAAACTGCGGAGTCTTTCTTCGATCTGCCAATGAGTAACAGCAGATTTACCACCTTGTTCGATCGGTAAGACTGTATTTCTGAGTCGATCGACTGGATGGCGTCCGACGGGGAGATCGATCGTGCCGCTATCGACCTTTGGTGTGCCGTAGACTATCCCCAAATACTCGCGCCGTGCAGTTTTAGCCTGAAGCTGCTGTTGGAGGTGCTGGTGGGCAAAATCGGTCTTGGCGATCGCGATGGCTCCAGTGGTATCCTTGTCTAAACGATGGACGATGCCAGGTCGCTGTATGCCGCCAATACTGGAGAGGGGGCAGTGAGCGAGTAAGGCATGAACCAGGGTACCCGTATGATGTCCAGCGGAGGGGTGAACTACCATCCCTGCGGGTTTATTGACGATGAGTAGATGTTCGTCTTCATAGAGGAGATCGAGGGGGATGGCTTCGGGGGTGAGCGCGAGTGGCTCTGGAGCTGGGATCGTGATTGATACTCGATCGCCAGCTTTCAAGCGATAATGCTTATCGACACACACCCGCTCGGCGATCTGAATCTGTCCTAAAATAATGAGTTTTTGCCAGCGCGCTCGCGACAGCTCTGGTAATTGTTGACTCAGCCAGAGATCGAGCCTCGGCTCGGTGTGCGCGGCATCTGCGAACATTAATTCGATGGATCGACCGTCAGTAGCGGTATCTGCGCCATCGAGGATCGGTAAATTGTCTATTTTGCTGGTATCTAATACATTCATCTCAATCGATCGTTATGAACAATAAGTTGCGTCATCATCGAAAAGTCCGAATTGAAAATCAGGATGGCAGATTCGTTTTTCACGGCATGGGCAAATGGTATCACCACTGGCGCGATCCCTACCATTTGCTGCTAACTATTCCCTGGATTGGGTTTGCAGGGATTGTATCGGTCGTTTATCTGTTACTCAATGCGTTGTTTGCAGTGGCGTATCTAGCTGGCGGTGATTGTCTCAATGGAGCGCGTTCTGGCTCTTTTAGTGATGCTTTCTTTTTTAGCGTCCAGACTTTAGCGTCAATTGGGTACGGGGCGATTCATCCTCGGACATTTTATGCCAACTCGATCGTCACGATCGAGTCGATCGTCAGTTTGTTACTAATTGCCGTATTAACAGGACTAGCTTTTGCAAGATTTTCACGACCGATCGCTAAGGTCTTATTTAGTCAATTTATCTTGATGACCACTCACAATAGTCAGCCGAGCTTGCTATTTAGAGTTGCGAACGAACGCCATAATTTTATCTTGGAAGCTACCGCTCAAGTCTATCTGATTATAGATGAAATCACCGATGAAGGGGCGTTCATGCGGCGGATTCACGAGCTCAAATTGTTGCGTCAGCGCACGCCAAGTTTAGTCCTCACTTGGTCGATTATGCACCAGATCGATCGGGACAGTCCCCTCTATGGTTTGACAGCAGATGACTTGGTGCAACGCCATGCCAATATCAGTGTATTGGTAGGTGGGGTTGATGAAACTGTCGCTTATACGATTACGGCTCGACATATTTATGCGACTGAAGAAATTTTGTTCGACCATCGGTTTGAGGACATCATTTATAATTCAGCTAATGGCGATCGCTATTTTGACTATAGTCGCTTCCATCAAGTTCGACCGACCGCCGTAAATAGTTAGCAATCGGGTCGGTTATAACTGTAATCGATCGAGCAGTGAAAACCAGTAATCCGCGTAAAAGTATGCGGGTAAATCGATCGGTGGATGTACACACAAATAATGTGCATACAAACCCACACTCATCCCCAATAGCTGCCAACCAATAATCACAAACATCGCAGTCGATTTCCGCCAGCCGCTAGCTTTCAAATCCAAACTAACTAACAAGCCAGCAGTACACAATACGACAGTATCTACAAAAAATTGGAGCCAAGTTAATAATATTACCGAGCCAATGCTGGCTAAGAGGATCAGAATCAATGCTCTCACATCTGTCTTGAAAAACCCACCGAAACTCAATGATACACTGCGACTCGGATAACTCACAAATCCACCGAGCATCATCACCCCAAAAACGCTTGCCAACCAAATCGATCGATTGCTAGTCCAACCATATAATAGCCAGCCAAAAGTAGCATAAGTTAGCAATAATAATGCCAAAGAAGTCCATGGCACTTTGGGAGGAGATGTTTGGCGATCGAGCATGATGAGTTAAAATTTCCCCAGATATCACTACAAGTCTACATCTATCTAAAAATCAGGGATTAATTACCGCTGATTTTGCAGTTGCCAGACGAGGTTAAGCGCATTATTTGATTCGTTTTTATTACCTTGTTGTCGATATAGTTTAGCTGCCATTTGAAAATCTTTGGTCGCACCAGCTCGATCTTGGAGCAATTTACGCGCTGCTGCTCGATTATAATAAGCATCAGCAGCATCGGTGGTTAGCTCGATCGTTTTGCTAAAGTCGCTAATTGCACCCTGAAGATTGTTTAATTTTCGGCGGGCGAGACCGCGATTGTTGTAGGCAGCAGCATAGTCAGGCTTGAGTTGAATAGTTCTGTCATAATCGGCAACTGCGCCGCGCTCGTCGCCAAGTTTGAGGCGGAGATTGGCACGATTGTAAAAGCTAATGTAATAGTTAGAATTGAGGGCGTTCGCGGAGCGTTCCTGTAGGAAAATCGCTCGATCGTAATCCGCGAGTGCGCCGCTATTATCCCCCGCTTCCGATCGCGTCCAGGCGCGATTATTGTAGGCAAGATAATAGTTGGGATCGACCTCGATCGCGCGATTGTAATCGGCAATCGCCCCTGCCCGATCGCCAGATTTGTACTTAGCTAAACCCCGATTGAGATAAGCATCAGCGCGATTTGGTTTAGCAGCGATCGCTTGGGAAAAATTGGCGATCGCTCCGGCAAAATCTCCCGACGCTTGGAGCAGATTGCCACGGTTGAGATAAGCTTCTGCATAGCGAGGATCGAGCGCAATTGCCCGATCGAGATCGCTCAATGCTCCTTGCTTATCGCCGAGCTGTTCTCTAGCAACGGCGCGATTGAAATAGCTAGCGATATTGCGCGGGTTTAGTTGGATGACTTGACTATAATCGGCGATCGCCTGTTGTTTATTACCTGCTAGACCGTGGGCAACTGCTCGATTATAAATAGCTTTTTCAAAGTTAGGTGTCAGTTGAATCGCACTAGTAAAATCAGCGATCGCGCCAGCATAATCTTGATTATTAAATTTCTGATTGCCCGCTGTTAATAGTCGGTCTGCTTGTTGTTGAGAACTCTGGGCGAGTCGTTCTATCTTGCCACTAACAGGTCGGGAGATGGTATGGGCACTAGCATGAAGATCGGTGGCAATCGCGATCGCCCAGACGATCGCTAGCGGCGTAATTGCTCTCAACATCATAGGTAATTTCATAAAATTAATCATCAAATTAGATCGGCGCGAACTAGCTGATATTTCGATCGCTGGGTCGTTTACTCGTACTTATATTGTACCGTGAGTTCGATGTGACGGAGCCTGTCGATCTAGTCGATCGACAGGCTCAATTTTCATCAAATGAGCGGAATTGTGCAGCGCGATTGAAGCAACGGTTGGCAATCCCCGCAGTAACGAGGATGACCGCGATCGTATTGCTTGCCATGACCGCAAACAGGATCGCAATCTGATATCCAGCAGCATTTACAGGTTGTATATCTGCGAGTATTCCCCCTGCCAAAAATCCCGGAATTGTCACCAATCCCGCTACCATCAATGTATCGATTGTTGGTAATAAAGCTGATTTGATTGCTACTTGACGGTAAGACGCGATCGCCTGAGCGGGAGTTGCACCAAGACTGAGATGTGTCTCAATTGCGGCTTGATGTCGATCGATTTCACCAATTAACCGTTCGCCAGCAATCGCTGCATTATTGAGCAGATAACCCAAACAAACCCCTGTCACCGCCAGCAGATATTGAGGTCGATCCCAACTCGTCGGCTTAATCACCACCAAAATTGTGTACCCAACGGCGATAATTAGCCCCGTAAAGATGGCTCCACCGACAATCGGAAGTAAGTTCTTCATCCGGTCGCCAATGCGGTTGGTCGCGGCGATCGTCGTCAGGCTCGCGATCGCGCAGATGCCAACCACCGTCACCCAAGGTCGATCGAGTTGCCAGATGACTTGCAATCCAAAACCCATCACCAATAATTGCAGCAGCGATCGCGCTGCTGCTAGAGCCATTTGTCCGGCTAATCCTACCCGTTGCCATTGCAATAGCCCGATCGCGATCGCAATCAGACCAAATGCCCAAGCGAGATCTGCTAAATCTAAGATTCGAGGGGGACTATTCATGTTGGGGAGGGATTGGGTGGTAGGTGTTAGGTTTTAGATATGTATAGGAATGCCATTGATTGAATTAACTAAACGCTCGAAACCAGCCGCGCTTCCAGAAAAAATAAACTAGACTACTGGCGATCGCCAACATCAGAGCTAGACATAATGGATAGCCCCAATACCAAGTCAATTCGGGCATATTAAATGGAGATTTGGATACATCGAAATTCATGCCATAGACCCCAGCAATAAAAGTCAATGGAATAAAGATCGCCGACACAATCGTCAGCAATTTCATAATCTCATTCATTTTATTGCTGACAGCAGAGAGATAAACATCCATCAATCCTGTCGATAGTTCGCGATAGGTTTCGACCATATCCATCACCTGGACAGTATGATCGTAGCAGTCACGGAGATAGACCTGCACCTCTTTACTAATCAGATGACTACCATCACGGATCAACGTATTAATCGCATCTCGTTGGGGCCAAATCGCGCGCCTAATTGTCAGTAACTCGCGCCGAATCTTGTAAATTTTTGCGAGTGTCGCTTGATTGGGACGCTTGATGACTTCATCTTCCAAATCTTCGATCGCTTCCCCATAGTGTTCCAAAACTGGAAAAAAGCCATCAACGATCGCATCGAGGAGACAGTAAGCCAAATAGTCAGCACCTTGCGTCCGAATAATCCCGCGATTGGTATCAATGCGTTGTCTGACTCCATGAAAGCAGTCTTTTTCGGGTTCTTCTTGAATGGTAAGTAGATAATTTTTCCCGAGTACTAAGCTGACCTGCTCCTTCGTAAACCCATTATCATTTGGATTGAGCACTACCATGACCGTCACAATCAATAATTGATCTCCATAATGCTCGATCTTGGGACGTTGCGGCACATTTACCACATCTTCAACCAGCATTTGATGGAGATTGAAAATCGGAATCAATGTCTCCCAAGTTGCTGTATTTCCCAATCCTAAAACATCGATCCAAGATACATTGTCAGTCTTTAAATGCTCTTTGATAGTATTTGGATCTGTAATCACAACTCGGGTGGCGCGATCGCGACAATAGTCGATCGACACCAACTCCGCTGGCGGTGCATCGTCACTCAGATGCAATTGTCCTGGAGTCGTGCCTGGGCGATCGTAAAAATAACCCAACCGAGATGTTTCTGGCGGCTGATAAGTACTCGGAAAAGACTCTCGGTTTGGCATACTTAATATCAATATATGGATGACGATCGACTATAGCAATTTTATCTGATTGATGAGCATACCGGAGGGTGTGCTAGCCCGTAACGCACCGAAAACCAAATATCAGAGCTAGATCGTCAAATATAGCTAAGAATTACGCTAGCTTCAAATAGTCTAGAGCTGCCATTGTCCTGCGATCGAGATGACCGACGATCGCGATCGCCAGATGAGGACGTGGCATATTACCGCATGGAGCGATATCATCACCACTCAAGCGTTTGGCAGATCGATCGTGACGGCTGATACCGATCCAAATCATCACGAGCACCGGAATTACTACCACTACCAACCATCCTCCTTCCTCAAATTTGGTGAAAATAATCACCCTCAACACTTAAACTATGAGTGGGTGGTTGCTAGTGAATCTATCGGCTGTTCAGCTCTAGCTATTTTTGGTTGGTTGCTACTCGATTTCCGATTCGAGCCGATCGGCGATATTTATCTGTAGTACTAACACCAAAAAATTGCTATACTACTTCGCATCGACAAAATAAGTTACTTATCGCCAACCGATTGCCAGCTTTACCACGCTACTTTAGCAACTCGACCTATGGAAACCAGCTCCAATCTTTGGTGGATTTATGCTCTACTTTCAGCTTTCTTTGCTGCTTTAACTACGATCTTCGCCAAAATTGGGGTCGCCAACATCGATGCTAATCTCGCTACAGCCCTGCGGACACTGGTAATTATGCCGATTGTCTGGGGGATCGTGCTGGCTCAGGGAAATATCAGCCAGTTGACGACAGTATCCACTCGGACGCTGATTTTTCTGACTGTTTCTGGGATCGCGACTGGTTGCTCATGGCTATTTTACTTCAAGGCACTGCAATTGGGCAAAGCCGCTCAAGTCGCACCGATCGACAAATCTAGTGTCGTGATGACGATCTTACTGGCGGCACTTTTTTTACACGAACCACTCACATCCAAAGTTATTGTCGGTGGTTTGACGATCGTCATCGGTACTTTGATTTTGTTATTGTAATCTGAAACTTCGGGGCGATATTTTACCTGACAATATCGCCAATATGGTCAAGCAGTTGCAGTTAACTTGCAAGCAAACGATCTAATTGCTAACGATCTTGCCATTGGCGGCGATCGACCTTCCATTTCTACTCGTTCCCCCATTTTTCCTTCGTCGTTTGGCATCGATCGTTGCTTGTGCTAAAGGTGCCCACCTCTCTCTGCCCACTGGGAGCAGTTGAGGTGTCAAGCCGTTCTCTGGTGCGTCCCAGCATATATGCACCGATCGATGCTATTACTGGGGTTAGATCGGTCAGTTGGTTCGCGGCTTGAGTGAGGACTGCTTGAATCTGCCCATCGGTGACATCGATCGCGAGCTGTGTCATGTATTACACTCGATTGGTTCCGCCTTCGGAGGCGGAAACACCGAAGGCTAATATTAAACAGGCTGTGAGTGCTTAGAGTTCGATCTCTAGGACTTAACCTAAGTTGCTACATATTTCTTATCTGCGACTAAAGTCGCGGCTAGTGATGCAAAGTCCGCCTTCGCGGACTGGTGAATTCAGTCCGCGAAGGCGGACTTCGCATCATGAGGAGTGGTTTCAACCACTTTGAGTACAGATAGCAACTTGGGTTACTTATTTGGAAGATCAAATTCAGGAGATGTATGGAGAAATAACCGAATATGAGAATTTAAGAGATGGTAAGGTAAGAATTACAATCGATCGCTTATCAGAACTACCGATCGCATTAATTAAAGCGAGAATTTCAGCCGGAATGACTCAAGGAGAACTAGCAGATACGATCGGGATTAAAGAGCAACAGATTCAGCGATACGAAGCTAATCATTATCAAGCAGTTGGATTCGATCGATTGTTAGAGATTGCCAAAATTCTATCGATCGAATTAGTCGATGAGGTCGTGCTGCAACCTAGTCGTTAATCTAAATTTTAACTTTTTGCCAGCAGCTCGATAATCTTAATCTGTTACCAAAGTGAATCCATCATAGGTATGAATTTATTGTAGTTCTTGGGTTTTTCCACCAATAAGCGAACTTGCTCAGGTTTGTTCCGAAACCATTCTGTTGGCTAAATGTGCTGCTGTAGCAATGGCAGAACATCACGAGGCAAAACGTAGGAGTTAGATCCAGAGACACTGTGAAATCTATCACCACCCCTTACGTTCCGTCAGATGTTTACTGTGGGCAGATGATTAGTCTTCTTGAATCAAGTGAATGTGCTTGTAGCCAAGTTTGATTGTAAAGACATCGCCTTCTTTCAAACCCATACCTTTGGTGTAGGCAGAGCCGATTAATAACTGACCATTTTTGTGTACGGTAGCTTTGTAAGTGGCAACTTTACCGCGACTGTCTCTACTAGTCTCATCCAATTTGACACCTTTGGCTGAGAGTACGGCATCATAAAAGCCGGATAGATCGGTACGGACTCCCCCTGAGCTAGAAGTTTTTACATAGCCACATTGCTTAGCAGTTTCCCGCTTGGCAAGATGAGCGAGTTCTTTAACTTTCTGAAGTAGGGCTTTGCCAGTGAGCGGGGTTCCAGCCGAGACAGCTTCAATTGCCGAATCATCCATCTGTACTGAATCAGCGGTATTCGTTGCTGCCACTTTGGCCGATTTTTCAGCTTTGCTTACTGACTTAGCTGTCTTGGATACGGTACTTTTGACACCCTTGGGTGCAGATTCTACTTTAGTTTTAGCCACGATCGAATTAGTTGGATAGTAATTTCATTATGCACTTAATAATTAGCAAAATTACTATTTTCACTAAAATTATTTTACTAATCTGCAATATTAGATCTCAAAAAAAGCTCCCCTTACTCATTTTCTGTCATTTAGCTCCGCCGATCGGTAACAATCGTCACCCCTCCAGCTCCAAGCTATTGGCTAATTTATCGGCAATTCCGGCGATCCAAGCTTCATCTTGTTTGGTGTAGCTACGGGGTGTATCGGCACCCAAAATCATCACACCCTGAGTCCCCAACGGCTGACAAATGATGCCTTGAGTATTGGCTGGTAAGTAATCAAATTCAAATCTACCTGGATAGACTTTGGTATCTACTAGATAAATCGGTTGGTGTTTGGCGAATACGCGATCGAGGATCGCACCAGGAGTAACTTCAGCTTTGGGTGCCAAAATTCCCCGTCTGAGTAATACTTGTCCCTGGTAATAAACAACGATCGATCGCGTGACGGTATTTGTTAGCAGTAAATGTGATGCCCAAGCTAGTTCGGTTTTGACTGGATCTGGTAGTGTGGGCAGTAGCTCAAATCCTGAGGTACCTTCCAAGATCGTGCTATCTGGCTGCCGTGGCTGGACTTGTTGCCAGAGCAATCCCGTCAGGATCAAGACTGCTGTCAAAATCACGCCGACGGCATCCGATCGCGCCTGCGAGTCGGTTAGTATTGGTGTCAATACCCGATTCAACATCAACAGGGTACCAGCGATGCTGCCTGCGGCGATCGGCAAGAGTCTGAGAATGCGATTGGGATCTGATTTCATGAGTAGATACTCGCTACCATCGATTTTATTAGTTCAAACGGACTAAAATGGAAATACCAATCCACTGCAAAGGTAGGGGGTGGGGAATGCCCACCCTACTCGCAATTACTCATGCCCAACCCTTAGCTACTAAAGTTCATCAGGTTCGATAATCCGCTGAAACAAATAACCCGTACCCCTAGCTGTCAGGATCAGTTCTGGGTTGCTGGGATCTTCTTCGAGTTTGGCGCGGAGGCGAGAGATATGGACATCCACGACGCGGGTATCGACATGACGTTCGGGAGTATAACCCCAAACCTCTTGGAGGATTTCCGATCGTGAGAAAGCTTCACCCGATCGACTCACCAGTAGTTCGAGGAGGCTAAATTCCATCCCCGTCAACCTGATCCGTTCGTCAGACTTATAAACTTGACGTTTATTGGTATCGATCTTGATCGTAGCGATCTGAATCACGCCAGAACTCGGAATCCCATTCAGCCCATTTTTATCAACCCGCCGCAATACCGAACGAATCCGCGCTTCCAATTCTTTGGGAGAGAAGGGTTTGACTACATAGTCATCGGCACCCAGTTCCAGTCCGGTAATGCGATCGGCGACATCCCCCAAAGCCGTCAGCATGATGATCGGTACATCTGACTCTTTGCGTAGCTCCTGACATACCCCATACCCATCGAGCTTGGGCATCATCACATCGAGTACGACGAGATCTGGACAAGTTTCGCGAAAAGTTTCGAGGGCTTCTTCCCCATCAGCTGCCGTAACTACATCGTAGCCAATCATGGAGAGGCGAGTTTCTAAAATGCGACGGATGCTAGCCTCATCATCAACGACCAGAATAGTTTCCTTATGATTTTCCAAGCTTATCAAAGCTCCTATCGTATAGTGGTAATTTTTTCAACGTTAAGTTTTAACATCCTATGATTAAGATTATCATTAATTCCAACTAAATTGGGGCAGTCAAACCCAGTCAGAAATCGGAACCCACGTCGATCGCCGCTTCAAGATTCTTAACATTCTCTCACAATTAAGACGATTCCGATTCCCTACCCTCTACCCTTTAACTCCTCCAGAATGGCAAAACAGCCGCGCACGTCCTATGTCTGTAATGAATGTGGCTCGACATCCCCACAATGGTATGGCAAATGCCCAATTTGTAACACTTATGGCTCCTTGATCGAGCAATTACCGCCATCTGCCAGTCGGGGACTCGGTAGTAAGAACACCAATGGATCGAATGAACAACCACATCCACTTGCGGCACTAACTTTTCCTCAGATTATCGATGGGGAAGAAGAGCGATGGGCGTCTGGGTTTGGAGAACTCGATCGGGTATTGGGTGGTGGGATCGTCCCAGGTTCGCTAGTATTGATCGGTGGCGATCCAGGGATTGGCAAGTCTACACTACTGCTGCAAACTGCAAATCTGATGTCCAAGCACTATCGGGTGCTATATGTCTGTGGGGAGGAATCTGCCAAACAGGTGAAACTCCGCGCCTCCCGATTGGGAGTAGAAGGCACCAAAGGCGAACTGACAAGTGAGGAAGCCGCCGAAATGGATCTACCAGAGACACCCGCGAATCTAACTGTGGCGGATGGGGCAAATTTATATATCCAAGCCGAGACAGATCTGGAAGAAATCCTGAGAGAGTTGGAATCGCTCAAACCCCATGTCGCCGTCATCGATAGTATCCAAACTGTCTACTTTCCCGCACTTACATCCGCAGCAGGATCGGTGGCGCAGGTACGGGAGTGTACGGCGGCGTTGATGAAGGTAGCCAAGCGAGAAGACATTACCCTGCTCATCGTCGGTCATGTAACCAAAGAAGGGGCGATCGCGGGGCCGAAAGTTTTGGAGCACTTGGTCGATACCGTTTTGTATTTTGAAGGCGATCGGTTTGCCTCTCATCGGCTGCTGAGATCGACCAAGAATCGCTTTGGAGCCACCCATGAGGTGGGAGTGTTCGAGATGGTCGATCGCGGGTTGCGTGAGGTTGACAACCCGTCTGAGCTGTTCCTGGGAGATCGCCAGGGGATGGCACCAGGAACATCGATCGTCGTCGCTTGTGAGGGGACTAGACCGATCGTGGTGGAGTTGCAAGCGTTGGTGAGTCCGACGAGCTATCCATCGCCGCGGCGGGCGGGTACAGGCATTGATTACAACCGTCTGACCCAAATTTTGGCAGTTTTAGAAAAGCGCGTGGGGATTCCGCTCTCGAAGTTGGATGCGTATGTGGCTTCGGCGGGGGGTTTGAGCGTCGAGGAACCAGCCGTGGATCTAGGGATGGCGATCGCGATCGTGGCAAGTTTTCGCGATCGGGTAGTGGCTCCATTTACGATCCTGATTGGCGAGATCGGGTTGGGGGGGCAGGTACGACAGGTATCGCAACTAGAATTACGCCTCAAAGAAGCAGCAAAATTGGGGTTCAAGCGGGCGATCGTTCCCAAAGGACATCAAACTTTTCCCGATTTGGGAATGGAAATTATTCCCGTCGGGCGGGTAATTGATGCGATCGTGGCTGCACTTCCGGCTGAGACTGAGAGTGAAGATATCGATGAGGATTGATGTTTTGTAACGTAACGGACATCAAGTAGTAGGACATCTTGGTGTTAAATTAATTGGTAATTCAGGGATATTTATGATGAAAAAAAATCAATTTTGGCAGTATTTAGGCGGCGCGATCGCGATGACGCTGTTCATTCCTAGTATTGCTAGTGCCCATACCGGAGTCGGCGATCCTAGCGGATTTTGGCAAGGATTGGTACACCCGATTGGCGGCTTAGATCATATCCTGGCGATGGTGGCAGTGGGTCTATGGGCAGCTCAGATGGGCGGGAAGGCTTTGTGGGCAGTGCCGAGTGCATTTGTGGTAGCGATGATCGGCAGCAGCGTCGTGGGTCATTTTGGGCTACCTTTGCCAGGTGTGGAGCAAGGGATCTTAGTTTCGGATTTTATGCTTGGTTTGCTACTATTATTCGCTACCCGTTTACCGTTAGCTCTTAGTGCTGGGATTGTCGGTATCTTAGCTATTTTTCACGGTTATGCCCATGGAGCCGAAATGCCGGAAACAGCATCGGGACTGGTTTATGGTCTGGGCTTTATCATCTCTACCGCCGCATTACACTTAACTGGTGTTGGGATCGGATTGGCAATCGATCGTTATCAGCCTAAGTTTCAAGAATTGCTGTTTCGGATCGGTGGCGGTGCAACGATCGTCGGTGCAATTTATGTGTTAATCGATCGTTAAAAACATCAATGGTAGGGGCGAGTGACGTGCCTATTAGCATTACCTGCCCCAAAGTTGCGGCTCTAGATGGATGGAGATATTTGGGATGGTTAACCTATCAATGGATAGATGAGGGTGAATGTTAAATTATAAATATTTGAGAGATCTACCAGTCCTAAATCAGCTCGTGGGGTATCGATACTGTTACCGTCGGGGAACAAAGGCGGGCGCAAGCAGCTTACGCCTAACACACACTACATCGACATAGCTTCTGATTTAGGGTTGTGATATATGTCTCAATTGCTATCCTTTATTCTTTACCCTCTGCTCTTATGTTTCCAATCGATGATGACAATCCGACGATTATTACGCCTTATGTTACCTACGGTTTAATCGTCATTAACATCCTAGTATTTATCTATGAGTTAAGCTTTTCCGAGCAAGGATTGACCAAATTTTTCTATCAATGGGCAGTGGTGCCCATCCAACTTACAGGTGCATTTACTGGAAATCCTACACCAATTTTAACTGTAGAACCACCAGAAATATTGACTCTGATTACTGCCCAATTTCTTCATGGTGGGTTCGCGCATATTGCCGGAAACATGTTGTTCTTATGGATTTTTGGGAACAACGTCGAAGACCAATTAGGACATGTGAAATTTCTAGGCTTTTATTTAGCTTGTGGTGTCCTTGCTAGCTTGGCGCAGTGGTATTTTAGCCAAAGTTCGCAACTCCCGTCACTAGGTGCTAGTGGCGCGATCGCGGGGGTGATGGGAGCTTATATTATTCGCTTTCCCAATATTCAAGTTAGGACGGTGATTCCGATCGGGATTTTTCCATTCTTTACAAGTATTCCTGCTTATTTCTATCTGGGAATCTGGTTTTTTCAGCAAGCTTTATATAGTTTTGCGACACTCGCGCCGCGCACGAATGTGGGGATGGAAAATGGTGGAGTTGCCTATTGGGCGCATGCCGGAGGATTTGTCTTTGGGGCATTGCTCGGCCCAGCTTTGGGATTGTTCTCGCAGAATTCGCGGGCGTGATTTGGTCTAAAATTTAAATAACTGATTAATCACTCTAGTTGCGTCTAAACTTTGTAGACGAGCTTCCCTACTAGCGGACGTGTTGCCAGTAAGCCGATCGCAAACGCCCCGATAATTAACCCAATCTGCTGCTTGATGCCGATCGCATCGAGATATGCAGGTAATGTTGGTAATAAAACTCCGATACTAATCCCAAATAATAAGCCCGCAACAAATAGCACGAGCAAATCCCGCCGCTGTTGCGGTTCGAGCTGATTCAACGTTTTCGGCATTAAGCTGATAGATCTTGCAACCAAGCTGTCATTTCACTCAGATCTTGCCACTCAAAAATTTTTGATGTAAATTCATCAAGTTGGCGATCGCTAGTATCGGAAGGATAATACTCCAGCTAATTTTGCAGTTTT
Source organism: Chamaesiphon sp. (assembly GCF_041738855.1). Classification (GTDB taxonomy): domain Bacteria; phylum Cyanobacteriota; class Cyanobacteriia; order Cyanobacteriales; family Chamaesiphonaceae; genus Chamaesiphon. The sequence continues at coordinate 47,330 of NZ_JBGSPA010000207.1, forward strand.
AAGGCATATAGCAGTTAATATAATTAGGGGTTGCTGAATAAAAGCTTAAACCTAGACGGAGCGGGATTCACAAGTGATTGCAGAGACAATCGGATGCAAGAGAATCGGCTAAAATTAGACAAAACCCTAGTACGAAAGGGGACGACGCATGTACAGACAAGTTGAAACTGACAGAGTTACATCAGAAAAAACCGAACTGAAATTTGAAGTAAACTTAGCCCAGGAGAATCGATGGGTAGTGATGTCAAAGCTAATACCGTGGGCAGAATTTGAAGTAGAATACGCTCAAAACTTTGCAGCCAGCGGAATGGGGGCACCAGCGAAGTCATTCAGAATAGCATTAGGTGCGTTAATAATTAAAGAAAGATTAGGCGTAAGTGATAGAGAAACAGTACAGCAAATTAGAGAGAACCCATACTTACAGTACTTTCTAGGGATGGAATACAGTGATAAGGCACCATTTGAAGCATCAATGCTAGTGCATTTTAGACAAAGAATAGGCTCGGAGATAGTCAACAGAATTAACAGAAAAATAGTAGAGAACACAATTAAAACAATTGAGGAGAACACTCCCGAAAAAAAGTCAAAGAGAGCGGGGAACAACACAATCATGGAAGATTAATATTAGATGCGACCTGCGCGCCAGCAGACATTAGATATCCCAATGACTTAGGACTATTAAATCAAGCCAGAGCACAGACAGAAAAAATCATAGACAAGCTGTATAGCTGCATCAAAGACCAAACGAAGAGCGAGCCAAGAACCTATAGAAAACTAGCCAGAAAAGACTATCTATCAGTAGCAAAGCAACGCCGACCATCAAAAAAGCAGCGCAGAAAGGCAATAAAAAGACAACTTCAGTACGTCAAAAGAAATTTAACTACTATCGATAAAATAGTAAGTGAGATTGGGCTAAAACTGTTAAGCAGAAAGCAGTACAGGATGCTGTTAGTGATAACAGAAGTCAATCGTCAACAGTTATATATGTATGAAAACAGCCAAAACCGGATTGATGATAGAATAATAAGTCTAACACAACCGCATATTCGTCCAATTGTCAGAGGGAAAGCTGGGACACCAGTGGAATTTGGTGCAAAGTTATCAGCGAGCTGTGTCAATGGATATGTGTTTTTAGATCGAATTAGTTGGGATAATTTCAACGAATCTGGCGACTTGAAAACACAAGTAGAATCATTTAAAAGTTATACAGGTGTATATCCAGAGTCAGTACATGTGGATAAAATCTATCGGACTAGAGCGAATCGAGCTTGGTGTAAAGAAAAAGGAATTAGAATCAGTGGTGTACCACTAGGAAGACCGCCGAAGAATATTAGTAAATCCACAAAGATCCAAGCGCAATTGGATGAAAGAGTCCGAAACTGTATTGAGGGTAAGTTTGGCGAAGGCAAACGAAGGTTTAGCCTTAATCGTGTGATGGCTAAACTTGCTAATACGGCGGAAACTACGATCGCAATCTCTTTTCTAGCGATGAATCTTTCCACGCTGCTACGGCAGCTTTTTGGATTTTTTTATATCTATTTTAGATTCCAGCATTTCTGGCGATTTGTGATTAGAGAAAGTTATGTTTTGTCGTAATTAATCTAGTTAAAACTTATTAGATTAATTTTTCCTCTCGCTAATCCATTTTCTGGACTAAATCTGGCTCACTTTTTCAGCAACCCCTAATTAGTCAAAATAAGAGTCGGAAGTTAAGTACTAAGCTGTCGAACATTTAAAACACTCTTTTTGTCCTCTATAACCCTTGCAGTAAGGGATTTAGCCAAAAGATTTAGATGACAAACAGCTTAGAAGCAAGAGATTTCTAGCGACACTTGATGAAGAATATTCAATTGAAGTTTTGGAAGCTATATTTTGATTCTGTCAGTGTGTGGAATGAACTACTTCATTTAAGGCTGCCGCGATTGTTTCATCGCTGACACCTCGACGCTTCAAACTTGCTACCAATGCCGTCACTGTCTCATTCTCAACCCGCTCTAAATCTACCCGCAAACATTGCCCGACATAAGCACGAATTAATGGCTGATAACCCGAAAAGCCCAATATTGGTGCGACTTTCTTCAGATCTTCCACCACATCTTCGGGCATCCGAATCGTGACACTAGTCATGGGACGATTGCGATTCAATCGTTGCTTTAGTGCTTCAAACTTCATACTCTGCTCTCTCCTGATGAGTTGCCTTACGTGCTGAAATAATCCGAATCATATTCTTTTCCTGCTCAATGTGAACTACAAATAGTAGATTCCATCGCGTATCTTGCCCAATTATGGCATCACGAGCTTCTTCATTACGGCTGGCATCAACGATGATTAGGAATGGGTCGAAGAAGGCTTCCGCAGCTTGTTGGAAAGTAATCCCATCATGTTTACTGGGGTTATTTCGCGCTTTTTCGTCGTCCCACACAAAGGTAATGCCATCGAGCGCAAAGTACACATTCATGCTTGTTAGTATAGTAAAAATGTATTTACAGTGTCAATACGTTAATTTCAACAAGCGATCGCCCATATCATATTCTCACTGCCTAGATCCAGTCAATTTGCTATGCGTAGTGGTGACGGAGGGTTAGAGTTAAAATGAGGGTGACTGGATGAGCATCGATATTGCGTAACTGGATAGATTGAATATGGAAAATACTTATAACCCCGCCGAGATTGAGTCCAAATGGCAGCAGTCTTGGACGGCTGCAAACTTATATAAAACCGATACAACTAGCACCAAGCCAAAGTTCTACGCGCTGTCGATGTTTCCTTATCCGTCGGGAAATCTGCACATGGGACACGTTCGCAACTATGTCATCACTGATGTAATCGCTAGACAGAAGCGGATGCAGGGCTATCGCGTACTGCATCCGATGGGTTGGGATGCGTTTGGATTGCCAGCGGAAAATGCGGCAATTGAGCGGGGGATTCATCCGGCGACTTGGACTTATCAAAATATCGCCCACATGCGATCGCAGCTCCAGAAATTGGGACTGTCGATCGATTGGGAGCGCGAAATCGCCACCTGTTCGCCGGAATATTATCGGTGGACGCAGTGGATTTTCTTGAAGTTCTATGAAGGTGGATTGGCGTATCAAAAAGATGGGATGGTAAATTGGGACCCGATCGACCAAACGGTACTAGCGAACGAGCAAGTCGATGGCAATGGGCGTTCCTGGCGGTCTGGGGCGATCGTCGAGAAGAAGGCCCTCAAACAGTGGTATTTTAAAATCACCGAGTATGCCGAGCAATTATTGACCGATCTGGAGCAGTTGTCGGGTTGGCCAGAGCGAGTCCGCACGATGCAGGCAAATTGGATTGGGAAATCGATCGGGGCAAATCTGGAATTTCCCATTGTCGGCGCGAGTGAGAAAATCGCTGTATTTACGACTCGTCCCGATACTGTTTATGGCGTCAGTTATGTTGTATTGGCTCCAGAACACCCACTAACGGCACAAGTGACCGCTTTAGACCAGAAAATGGCTGTGGATGCCTTTGTTGCGGAAATAGCGAGTCAAAGCGAGATCGATCGCACGGCGGAGGATAAGCCCAAGCGGGGCGTATTTACAGGTGCGATGGCGATTAATCCGTTTACGGGGACGGAAGTACCGATCTGGATTGCGGATTACGTCTTGTATGAGTACGGTACGGGTGCTGTGATGGGCGTTCCCGCACACGATGTTCGCGATTTCAAGTTTGCGAAGCAATATCAGTTACCGATTACTCAAGTAATTGCCGCACCCAGTCAGAATGCTGGCGAACCGCTCAAAGCGGCTTACACAGAAACTGGAGTGATGATGAATTCCAGTCAATTTGATGGGTTTGATTCCGTTACCGCCAAGCAGTCAATTATTGAATATGCCGAACAGCAAGGTTATGGCAATGGCAAAATCCAGTATCGCCTGCGGGATTGGTTGATTTCGCGCCAACGTTATTGGGGTGCGCCGATTCCGATGATTCATTGCGCTCAGTGCGGGACTGTCCCCGTACCAGAGGCAGATTTACCAGTACGATTGCCTGAAGATGTGGAATTTACAGGCAAAGGTGGCAATCCGTTGGCTCAATTGGAGTCGTGGGTAAATGTACCATGCCCGAGTTGTGGTGCGCCAGCCAAGCGCGAAACCGATACGATGGATACGTTTGTGGATTCTTCTTGGTATTTCTTGCGCTATCCAGATGCCCAGAACGATAAGCAAATCTTCGACCCAAATCTTACCAATGATTGGATGCCGATCGATCAGTACGTGGGCGGGATCGAACATGCTGTCTTGCACCTATTATATGCTCGCTTCTTTACCAAGATCGTGCGTGATTTTGGAGCTGGCGACGGTGGTAAAACAAAGCTGCTAAATTTTGACGAGCCATTTAAACAATTATTGACTCAGGGGATGGTACAAGCAACCACTTATACCAATCCTCAAACTGGTAAAAATATCGATCCAGCGACGGTAATCGATCCAAAGCACCCAACAGATCCAATAACTGGTGACGTACTCGAAGTCTCCTTTGAGAAAATGTCTAAATCTAAATACAACGGCATCGCTCCAGAGGAGGTAATCGGGAAGTATGGGGTAGATACAGCACGGTTATTTATCTTATTCAAAGCACCACCAGAAAAAGATTTGGAATGGGATGAAGCAGATGTTGAAGGACAGTTTCGCTTTCTCAATCGGTTGTGGCGATTGGTGATGGGAGCCAAACCTGGAAATACAGTTGTCAGTGGTGAATTATCAAAATCTGAGAAGGATTTACGCCGCTTTATTCATCATGCTATTCAAGCGATTACTGAGGACTTGGATGGAGATTATCAGTTCAATACTGCGGTATCGGAATTGATGAAACTGAGCAATGCTTTGACAGATGCAGATTGTAAAGATTCACCTGTATATGCCGAAGGGATTGAAACTTTGATGCTGTTAGCTGCACCATTTGCACCGCATATAATGGAGGAGTTGTGGCAATTGACGGGACATAATGGCTCGATTCACGAACAACCTTGGCGGCAATTCGATCGATTGGCTTTAGTTGCTGATGAAATCACGTTGGTAATCCAAATCATGGGCAAGACTCGCGGGACGATTCAAGTTCCAGTTACTAAGGATTCAGCGACTTTAGAAGCTCATGCGCGGGAGTCGGAGATAACCAAGAAATTTACGGAAGGGAAGGAGATTAAAAAGGTAATTGTGGTACCTGGAAAGTTGGTTAATTTTATTATTGGTTGATAAATTCAATCATCAATATCCTGTAGGGTGGGCAGTGCCCATCATCTAGATTTTATGCTTTTCTAGTGTTGTGAGTTTTTGAATCCACCTCCTTAGATGTTGGATCGATATTAGTCTTTCTAGTGGTTGAAATTAAATGGTGGGCAGTGCCCACCCTACATTTTGATAATCTATCTGAGAAATTTGAGCGATGAAAAAGATCGAAGATAAGTAGATGTTTGAGCGATCCAAGTCTTTCTAGTTAGTGGTTGAACTTAGATGGTGGGCAGTGCCCACCCTACATTTTTCTACTACATCTTTTAATATCGATCGGTATTTTTATGATGACAGATGCTAATTGTTTCCGTGATACTCACGAATCGCTCTACGACTTTATCGAAGAGTACCTAGTTGTGTGCCCGCAATGCAGTGGTTGTGCTCGGGTAGCACCACTAGATCGCGATCGTCAAAATTATTTAGATCCACGCCGTGTAACTTGCCAATCGTGCAGCTACAGTAAAGATTGGTATGGGTCATCGATGGGAATTGGATCTGCTCATGATGGCTATTTCAACTTACCATTATGGCTGCAAATTGCAGTAGGCGATCGCACATTATGGTTTCATAATCTCCGTCATCTTCAATACATTGAAGCTTTTGTTAGCGCAACGCTACGAGAACGACGTGCTGATAACGGAACTGGATGGCGGAACTCTACCTTAATCAATCGGTTACCGGATTGGATTAAGTCTGCCAAAAATCGCAAACATATATTGAAAGCGATCGATCGAATTAAACAAAAATAGTAATTCTCATCCTCGATCGATTAACCCTACAGTCTTCCCAAATGGAAATTGAGCCAAATCTAGTCCGCCAGCAGTAACTACCCATAGTGTCGGTAATACAGGTGCGATCGCCGGAAATTCGCCGTAGCCATCAGTTAGATAAATACACACAGCTTGCGTATGCCCGTCCCAAGTTGCAGCGACTCGATCGAAGAATGGCACAAAAGAGGTACCACCGCCGCCTTGAGGTGTTGGTAATGGATCGCTGAGGGTGAGTGCATAGGGGCCATCAGCCTCGCTATCAACATAGTATAAATCGCACTCTAGATGGGGGTACGCGCCCAAGATACCTCGGACTTCGGACATAAATAAGCAGAGTGTCGTCTCACTTACCGAACCGCTAGTATCGATCGCGAGATAAACCCGCACTGATTCGCCCCGTAATGCTTCCAGGTACAGCCCCCGAGTGACAAATCGGCGATCGAATCCCTCAAAATCTGTGGGCGTCTGAGCCAGATATTGCCACAAATAGGCGCGCCAGTCCAACGGCGGGTTGACGCTCGATCCAAATGTGCGATCGATTCCCCGTGAGTATTTACCCGCTTGAGTGGTGGCAATGGCAGTTGCGCGATCGATCGCCTGTCGCCAATGCGCTGCCAATACCTGTGGTTGAGCCAGCTCCCGCGCCTCGAGTGTCTCGGCAATAGCGGCTGCGCCTATTTCTCTAGGCGTCGCTATCAAGTCGAGATCGGCTAGTTGGTAGTTATTTGCTCCGGTAGTCCGCAACAACTCATATACTTCTTCCACACTCAAATGTTCTAATCTTTGATCCCTGAGTCCCCCAGGTGGTAATTCAAAGCTACACTGCCGCGCGATCGTACCATTGACAATGATATCAGCCGCGATATTCCATAAGTGCGGATCGCGTTCTCGCAATCGCACGGGGTGTAGTAGTGCTGCGTGGAGGATTTCATGTAGTAACAATCCATCCTGTTGTGGCGTAGACAAGGACTGGAGGAATTCGGGATTGCAAAATATATTGCGCCCATCGGTGGCAGCGGACGGGATCGTCATGCTGGGTACAAATTGGGCAAACATCGCCAGCGTGCCAAAAAATGGCGATTTCATCCGTAGCCGTAATAATGATGCGCTCACTAGCTTTGCAAAGTCAATGGTGGAGAGACGATCGTTCATCCTCTAATTAATCCCACTGGTATGGAGATAAGCAACAATTAATCCCTTCTGAGTGTCAAATCAGAGATCTAGGGGATGGCGAATGGCGATCGGCTAAATATTGATGATGAGGGGAAACTGTAAACTCTGGACTAGAGTATCGACGATCGGTGCAGGGAGCATTTCGCCCCGAAAATCAAGGAGCTGCACTACAAGTAAATAGGCGATCGCGAGTGCGATTGAGATGACACCTGTAATAACTGCAACGATCTTGGAGCGATCCATAACTGATAAATATTTTAAATAATTAGATTATTTCCATATATAATAACATAAAAATCTGTGGCGATCGCAGACTTGCAATCGCCACAGATTTGCTGTAATTGAGATAGCTGTCACTCCCGATCTGCTGAGATCGCAATTTTTACGAATAAGTTGCGGGGTTGATATTTGGCTACAAATTCATTAATAGCATCCCGATCTGCTGTCGTTGTCATGCCGATACATCCAGCCGTGCCATCATAACCATTGCGTTGATTAAAACTGGGATCGAGATGAATACCTAGATCGCTGCGTCTAGTTCCAAATTTTGGGAAGATACTAATGAATGTCTTGCCAACTTCAGGTATATTCCCTGGAATAATTTGATTACTAACTTCGTATAAACCATCTGGTAGTGGTGCCGAGTTGTTACCGATATGGCGATCGCTAGTTTGAGTATTTACCGTTCCTGATACGGTACTAAATGTCTGATATCTCTGTCCATCGACATAAGCTTCGAGAGTGTAGATCGGATTACCGATGTCATTAGTTCCTTGGCTGACATCTCTAACTAGGCGCAGATAGTTACCACTCATTTGTAAGTTGGTGGCTACGGCAAGTCTTCTGGAACTAGGTTTTGCTTTTTGATTGTTTTTGGCGATCGATATGCTTAAAGAATCAGGAGACGTAGAACTCGATCTTTGATTTATTAACTTAGACTTAGCTTTGGAATCTATTACGTTTAATGAAGTTTTAGAGATGCCAGTATTTTTGGTTTTTATTTTAGAGCCATTGGTTTTTATTTTAGGTACGGTAGTTGATGAATTATTTTTGCGAGGACGAGACCAAAAAGGAACAATCGAATCAACCTGTTTGCGATCTTGAGGTGACAATACATCAGCAGAAACGGGTACGGTTAGATTGAGATCTGTCACTGATGGCAAGGATTCAACTACCTTCGCTCTCGATCCCATAGAGATCTTGGGCAAACGAGCGATCGATTGGGCATCCGCTGGTGTATCTATATTGATAACTGTTAGAAATAATGACATTATGATTGCTTTCGACAACCAGTTTATAGTCGATGGTTTCATTTTAAATTACGATGATAATATTGAACTGTTGGTTTAGATCTATAATTAATGAGTAGAACTGGATCGAGTGAAGACCGAGTATTAATCGAGCGAATTTAAATAACTAGACAAACCTGAAGATCGTAATAATATCGATCGCACTAGTTATCTGATGGACTTGACAACAGTATTGCCATCGCTAATTTTCCATTTACCTCGATATTTAGTTAGCATGACAGATGCTGACTGTTGAGAAGTCATCGATCTGAGTGGGCTTTTAGTTTTCATAACTTGCTCGACATTGATGAGAGCATTGTTGGCAGTGAGGGAGACTAGCTCAATATTTTGAACTTCGACACTCATATCTACCTGAGCAGCCCTGAGCTGAGCGAAGATGCCTTGTAAATATTTCTTTTCGGCAGGTGAGACTGAGATCGATACCCGTTCCATTCGATCGATGTTGTACTCATTAAAGCCCCGATAATACTGGGTGAGGGTTTCATGGATACCTTGAAGATCGGATTGCTGTTTAGCATCGATCTGAATAGATTTGGTATCTTTGATAATGAGCTTCTCATGACTAATCGATGTCAATCCCTCAAATTCCACTGCATTGACAATCTGTGGTGGATTGGTTAAGACTAAAACTAGATTGATAATGGCAGTTGTCCCAGCGATGACTGAATATTTGAGCATGTTGAAAATGAGTAGTTGTGCGGCGAGCAGATATCCAAACCAAGCGATCGTTCTGTTATTTACACCAAAGACACTCAACCATCCGGAAACTAATCTCATCTTTGTCAAAATTTTTCTAAAAGTGGGGCAAATTGCTTGTAAGCACCAAGATCGGCGGTAGAGCGATCGCCAAACTGTCACAAGCCGGAGCGCAAACAGGGGAATACTAAGGGAGGATAGTACCTAGTCACCTCCAAGCAATTATGTCCCAGCCGTCAGTGAAATCGATCTGGTTAGAGTTGCAGATCGATCCCAACGATCCAGCACTATTGGCGATCCTCGATCGATTGGTGCGATCGGGAATGCTCGATCGAGCGCAAATCCTCCAGATCGCTAGTACCTGTCTGAGTGAAGATATCGAGCTACCAGCATTGCCTGTAGCTGTTACAGGTGTCGTCCCACCGCCCACAGCCAAACCTGCCAAGATCCCCTCCTCCGCCCAAACCCTCTGGCGCAACCTCAAGGATGAATTGAGTGTCCGCTGGCTGCTGTTTTTGGGTGTATTCCTAGTCATCCTCTCCTCTGGAGTTTTGGCAGCTACTCAGTGGTCGCTATTTCCGGCGTGGGGGCAGTATGGCTTGTTGTGGCTGTATACGATCGGGTTTTGGGTCGTAGGTGGCTGGGCGCGGCGGCAGGAGGGGTTGAGACTGACGGCTCAGACGTTACAGATCGTGACGCTGCTGCTGATTCCCGTCAATTTTTGGGCGATCGATTCGTTTGGATTGTGGCAGCAACCGCTGGAGCTGGTGACTGCTCTGGTGGCAATTGTCGGGCTAATGGGGATTGTCTACCTCAAGTATCGACAACAGCAGGGCAAAAGTGATGCACCGCAGTTGGGTTGGTTACTACTGATTTATTTAGGTTTGGGCGGTTTGCAACTCGGCTGGCAAATCCAGTCCTGGTCAACGATCGCGATTTATATCGGGGCGATCGGGGTGGCGATCTGGTTGCCCAAAATTCGCCAACGCGAAGGTGGTGCGCTGGCTATTTATGGTGTGGGGGTATTGCTACTGCGGGGGCTGGTTGTCACGTCTTTACCTCTAAATAGATTTGGGCTGGCGATCGGGATTGTGGGCTGGTTATGGACGCAGTGGGGGTTACAAAAGTCCGAGCGGCTCAGGCGGTTGGAACGGGTGGGCGAGATCTACGGCTCGGCTGTCCGGTTGGCACGCTATCGGGTGACGCTAGCCAATCTAGCGCGGCTGTATCAGCGAATCGGGGCGAGTTTATTGATGCTGGGGTGGCTGCTGGGGATCGGCGACTTGGTGAGTGTACCCACAGGTAGCTCCTGGCAAGCAGTAGCGGTGAGTTGTCTGGCTCTACAATGGCTGTGGCAACGGCTGCGATCGGATCGCCAACATCGCGAGGCGATCTGGCTATTTTTGGTCGGATTGCAAGCCTATGTCCTCAGTAGTTTCCTGTGGCTACCTTTAGATCCTGGCAGGATTTTTGCATGGGTTGTACCCATTCTGATTCAGCTATTCGGTCAGAACTATTTTGTGGCTGGTTCGCTGACAATTTTCCCGTACTTGCTGCTGTGGGTTTGGATTACCGATCGATTCTGGCGCAAAGAGTGGCACTCGATCGCGCGCACGGGTGAGTCGCTGATATTGTGGACTGGGGCGATACTAGTGCTGGTCAATTTGACTGTGCCGCTAAGTTTATTCATCGACTTATTGGCGTCCACCCTCATTTTGGCTCACTTGACGCTACGTTACTTGCCAGTGCGGACGAGCTATATCTATCTCACTCACCTGTGCGGAGTGGGTACGATTTTTGCTGCGCTGGGATATCGCTGGGATTGGTGTCGAGCGATCGCTAGCAACTTTGTCACTGCTACTGGCGGTGATGTTTTGGCAGTCGATCTGCTGGTGATGGCGATCGCCTCAAGCAGCTTGGCGGTAGTCGAATTCTGGCTCTGTGCCCAACCCGTCCGGCGCAATTGGGATGGCTGGCAGCGCAGTAGTGCGAATTTTGGGCTGGGGTTGGCGATCGCCGCCTATGGCTGTCTGCTGACACTAGCGACTTACCCTGAAGCGCGATCTCTGTGGCTGTGGTGGGTGCCGATCCCGATCGCTTTGACTTATGTGGCGACTCGGAAGCCGCCAGTGCAGCCGTGGCAGCTTACCAGCCAGACTATGGCTGCTTGGTGGGCGATCGCAGCTTTGGGCGCGGGATTGGTGTTGACGATCGAGGATCGATTGGCATGGCAATCCGCGATCGGCACAACAGCTCCAACGATTTTCCTGCTGCTGGCTGTTGGCTTAATGTTTCCTCTATTCAAAAGACTGCAACAGCTTTCAGCGGCGGTTATTCAGATCGGTTTTGGACTGGGAGCGATCGTCAATCTGCTGGCAGGTGACATTTTCCCTGGCTACTGGTCGATCGTCGGGGCGATCGCCTGTGGTAGTCTGTGGTTTATTAGTCGCAAGTTACCCCGACTCTATGCGCTAGCTAGCGATCGATGGGCGATCGCGATCGCCGGAATAGGATTAATCATCGGCTCGATCGACTATATTCGCGACCATCTCAACTGGCTGGTACCGTCACTGAGCTTGCCTTGGGGAGATGCTGCACCCACAACACAGTGGTTTGAAAGTAGAGATTTCACAACACTATTAGCTACCGGAATTTTGGTCGCAGCGATCCGCTACCGCCAACGGTGGCAAAACTCATCAGTTCCCGATCGCGTCTGGTTTTGGGGCTGCAATTGGACGATCCAGATCGCGCTATCTGCTGTGGTGCATCTAGTCGGTGGGGATACCTTGGCACTGGCAACTCTCAATATCATCCTCTCCGTGCCGCTGTGGGTAGCGATCGATGTGGGCGATCGCCGACATCCAGAACGCGCAGAACTACTACCAGAGTCCAAATTGTTACCGAGCCTATTAGCAGGGTGGGGCTTAATCCTGAGACTGCCATTTTTTACTACTTATACTGGGCTGCTAACGGCGATCGTCGGTGTAGTTGGGGTGCTTACCAGTCGCCGCCTGGAGGCTAAAGCGATCGGTTATGGCGGGATGCTATTGGTAACTTTGGGTGGTTATGAGCTAGTTACTCATTACCTGACTCAAGCTCCGGTGGGCGGTAGTATCGTTGATGCCTTGACTGTCTATGGCTTGGTGACGGCAGTATTGGCACTGAGTTATCGGTTGGGTGTATGGTGGCGGTGGCGGCAGAGTGGCGATCGCTGGTGGGATTTCCCGCTGGCAGATCTGACCAAAGTCGCGCATGTCCACTGGGCGGTAGCAAGTGCCTGGAATCTAGCCGCCGCCAGCGTCCCGACGATGGCGACACCCAGATTGACATGGCTGCATTTAGCTGTCGGCGTGTTATTGGGCGGTTATGCTGCGCTCCAAGCCCGCGCAGCACGGCAGCAGCCAGCGGGGAGTGATTGGTGGATTTATGTCGGCTTGGTGGAGCTGTTGGGCGTGGGCATCTACGCGCGATCGATATTTCAAAATCTGGGCATCATTGATGAGGGATTGATTTTACTAGCTTGTCTAGTGGGTTTGCTGCTGTTGCTAGCTCCCTGGCGACAATGGGGCTGGCACGATCGCCCGTGGCGCATAGTCGCACTGGTATTGCCTTTAACGCGGGTAGTATTTGAGTGGGAACGGATTTCGCTGCTCAATTTGGTCGTGCTGGCGGTGTTTTATGCAGCAGTAGCGCGACGACAACGGCGGTTTGGCTGGGCTTATTTGAGTCTGGTATTTATCAACTGGGCGGGGATGCGGCTGCTATTTGAGTATCAGTTGACGAGTCCGATCTGGTATGCACTGCTGGTGGGCTTGTCGATTTTGGTAGCGGTCCAGTGGGACCCTTACTGGCAAAACTCCCAGCGAAATCGTCATTATGGGCGGATCGGTGGTAGCGGCACGATCGCGGTCACAGCCTTAGTATGGCATCAGCCGTGGTTACCGATCGCCCTTGGACTAGCGATCGCGCTCACCGGACTAGTAATGAGGGTACGAGCGTGGTTTTATGTCGGGACGGTGACGTTTTTGCTGACCATTACTTATCAGTTACTCGTGCTTATCGCTGACTATTCGATTACCAAATGGGCGATCGGCTTATTGGCAGGTATCCTTATTATTACCCTCGCTGCCAATTTTGAGCGACGTAAGGAGCAGATCGAGCGGGCATTGCAGCATTGGCTCGATCGATTGCAGGAGTGGGAATGAGGGTGTATTCGATCGATCGTTACTCCCGATGAGTCTCCAACCAACTCACCAAATCATCAATGCGATCGAATTCCAATAAAGCTTCCCCAAGATTTTCGAGCTGCTTCAATGACAAAGCTAACACTGCGGTATGGACTTGTGATGTTAACGTCCCAAATCGCCGCGACAATTGGCGTAAGATCGAAGACCGTCCCTCAGTTTGACGACCCTCTGTTACTCCTTCAGCTTTGCCTTCAGCTTTGGCATCTTGATAAACTCTGGTTTCTTGGAGGGTAATCCCAATCATTGCTTCTACCTCAGGCTGGTAAATGTGTAAACGATGATGGTCGAAATCATCTCTATTATTGCACGGCTATTTGGTAGCTGCTGCGATCGCTCGATGAGAGATTTGGCTTAACTTTCGGGCAATCTAAATATATATATTCTAGTTATTGAAGTAATTAATATGGCATTTGCTGATGAGATCGTTAAAGTTGCAGAGCAAGTCCGCAAGCGGGCTGAAGTAGTCTCAGGAGAAGAAGCAACAAAAATGGGATTAATTGTTCCATTCTTTGGTACCTTGGGCTATGATTGCTTCGATCCCACTGAGGTTATCCCTGAGTACAAAGCAGATTTTGCGATTAAAAGATCGGGACAGTTAGAGAAAGTTGACTATGCTATCTCAATTAGTAACGCAATTGTCATGCTAATTGAAGCTAAGGCTCGCGGCCAAAAGCCTGAGGCTCACGATGGTCAGCTCAAGCGGTATTTTAATGGGTTACGTTCAGCTAAGGTTGCTATTGTCACAAATGGCGTTGAATATCTCTTTTTTACAGACTTGCGTCATGAAAACATGATGGATGATGAACCTTTCTTTAGCTTCAATATCCTTAATTACGATCGGGAGCAAATCGAAAACTTAATACTATTTCATCGAGATAATTTTGATGCTTTTGCAATTAAGAAACATGCAGAAGAAATGGTCTACTTGAGAGGTATGACTCAACTAGTAGATAAGCTACTTCGCTCTCCTTCTGATGAATTTATTCGATTTCTCATTTCACAGCTTGGTAGCATCAGCTCTAAATATGCAATAGACAGTAAAATAACAAGTAAGGTAATTGAGAAGTTTCGACCGATAGTTAAAAAATCTATTCAAGGAAGCTTAGTTGAATTGATGACTCAATCTATTAGCAAGGAAATGGGACAATCAATTGAATCGATCTCAACTATAAAATTAGAAGAGATCGATGAAGAGGAAGATAGCTCCGAACAAGATGGAGCAAGTAGTCAAATAGAGACAACCGCTGAGGAATTAGAGGCATTTGAGAAAATCAAGTTTATTACAAGCTTATCTAAATCTCACAACTTAGAAGTAAAATACAAAGATGTTATATCTTATTTTGGAGTCAATGTAGGTAAAACAAATTGGTGGTTTTTAAGACTATATTTATCACCAAAGAAAAAAAGCTTTGTAACTCGACTATCTGTTGATGAAGTAAAATTACTAGCTCCAAATTTTGAAGCTCAGGAAGTCCCAGCATCAATTGGAGATGCTGCCTCCAGAGTTATAATTTCATCAGTCAGCGATCTATCTCGTTTAAACGATTTAATTCTAAAATGTTACGAAACTGAGGCTGCAAAAAGAACAGTTAGAGCAGCATAGCACATTTTAGTAAAATAGCGTATGTAATAAGTCTCAGATCGATCGATAACTGAGACTTTAATTAAATTCAAACTATTCAAGCCGCCTCTAGCGGTGCCATCGTCAAACCCGCACGGCGTAACTGTTGATGATAGAGTTCCGCTTGCTCTTGAGGGCCGACCCAGACGATCGATCGTCCTTCAAAATGGACTTGATTGGTGAGTTCCCACGCCCGATCTTCACTCATTCCGGGGATATAAGTCATCAAGCAAGTATGCACATGCTCAAAGGTATTAAAGTCATCATCCAAGACGATGACTTTAAAATTTGGGTAGGTCTTTGGGACTGTTTGACTAGACTTTTCAGTCGTAAAAACCATAGCTAATTACTTCCACTCTTGCCAGTTATTGTTAAAAATTGAAGTATTCGGAAACGATGTTGGGTTGTTGCTGGCTTCTAAACGTTTGCGTAACTCAATAATTGAGGGCGAACGATTGGGGAGATCTTCGACCATTTGAGCGGGGGTGATGCCTTTTTCTAGCGCATAGGTGATGGTAGTACCAGCAGCAGCACCAGCAGACCATTCAAAGGAGTGTACCCGATACGCAGCAGCAGCAACATGACTAGTGGCGATACTTTTGCCAGCCACCAACATATTATCAATCTTTTGAGGGATCATTGCCCGCAAGGGGATTTGGAAGGGATAAGCTTGACCGCCGCCTTGGCGCGCGCCATCGCGTTCGCGGTTATTGGGAGCTTCGGGAGGGCTGTTTTGCATACAGGGATGGAAATCGATCGCGTAGTGTCCGATCCCGACTGTATCGGCGTAGATAGTCGCGCGATTGCGAGGGGTCACTTTAGCTCCGGTCAAGACATCGAGTGCATTTACCCCCGACAAACTTGCCTCTAGCCGTCGATTGGCGGCGGCTGATAATTCTGGCATTTTGGCGCGATCGAGTAGGTTGTTGCGGCTGATATCGACCTCGGCGATCGTAAATCCATCTTTGTACCCATAGCTAGGTCTACCGATGATGCGCCGTCCTTCGCGGATGTAGGGATATTTGGATAAGCCATGTACTGTCCCCATCGGTGAGTCCAATCCACTCAGATAGCGTTGATTGGGATTGGGCGTTTTGACCCAATAATCGGGTGATTGGGGGTCGGGATTGGCTTGAGAGTCAGTCGAACCCGCAACTAGCCAATAATAGAAGCCTTGGGCATGTTCTTCACCTTTACGGAGGGTATCTGTCCGCAAGCCGCCCATCCAGCCACCTGGTTGCAATTGACCGCTGGTTTGCAGTTGCGATCGATCGAGAATCAAATTATCAGCGGCACTACCAGGACGATAATCATTGCCCCACGTCCAGTTTTGCATGGAGATATCGCCTGGTGTGGGTGCAGTGTAGTTAATTCCGCCAAATTTGCTCGGTTTGCCCGTACCGGAGCTGTAGATGCGCCGATAGGTATAGACTACCCCAAAATCAGCCAAGCGTTTGAGTTCATAGCTATAGTAGGGCGCATACTGTTGATAGAATACTGGTTGCACCTGTAGTCTCGGTGTCTCTGTTGTCTCCATCGCGAATGGGTAGGTAAATCCCTGGGTGCAGTAAGGGTCGCCTGTCGTAGTTGCGGCCGAGGGTTCGTCAGATGAGCGCGGATCGAGTCCCAGCCGATATGGGACATCCGCCAATCCGATCAGTTCTCCGGTTTCGGTGGCATCGACTACATACCAATCTGCGGGTTGAGTTGCTTGCTGGTTGGGAGTTTTATAGGTGGGGATGAAGATGATTTTTTGCTTCTTGAACTTGGCAGAATCGCTGTCGCTATAGGTATCATCGATCGTCTGTGACAATGGTTCGGTGTTGAGTGGTGCCGTTCCAGGTTGCGGCTGGTGTTGGATAGCGACAACGGCATTAATCTGTTTTCCCGTCCCTCGGTTGCGGACGATGAGTTCTTTGACAACTGTGTTGGGATACCAATACAACTTCCCTTTACCCTTACTCTCCGCGCTCTTCAACATCCCATACAAGATTTTGTCACCGTCTTTGGGGATGAAACAAACTTCACTCACCCAGCAGTAGCCAGAATTTAATTTGCCATAAAAATCTTGCACTTTTTGCCGAAATTCGAGATAGCCGCGTGGGAAGTACAGTTTGGTGCGTTGAGTGGGACGTTCGTCTAGTGCCGATACTCCCTGCGCGGTGATTTGTCCCCCTACCCAGTCAGTTATCTCTGTCATGCAGACTGTTTTCCCAGCCAGTAACCCTTCATAAGCAGTCGCCGTACCACTCAACCCACCACCAGCGATCGCCAGATCGCACCCGATCGTCAGATCTGGCAATACCCGATTGGTAGATTTAGCGTCCGCAGCAACAGCAATGGGCACAGCGATGCTGCTGGTCGAAATCAAGCCTAAACACAGAGCAACCAAGGATTTTTTTATCATTATTTCAATTTTCAGATTGATAAATGCAGGGTTTACGACAATACCCAATTATCCTACACGATCGGCGATCGATTGGATATTCGATCGCATCCATTATTAGTAACGATCGTTAAATTGGCTCCGAATTTGTCATCAAAACAGCAGGGGTGATTGTCAATCACCCCTGCTATTTAAGTAAGTCATTATAATTATTTGTCAAATCGATATCTCCTGAAACCGATCTGGTGGGCAGCGACTAAAATCACGCGGCGGTCTTATCCGCATGTATTTTAGTAAAGACACTGCCCACTCTACATTATATCTTATGTTTAAGTACGCCCACCTACTTAATCACAATGCTATCGACTGTCAACTGTCAACTGTCAACTGTCAATTTTAAATACCTGCACCATCTAAAAATTGCCGAATGACTTTATCTTCCAAATGACAGCTTTGCGGTGCCTCGATCCCCTCTGCTGAGGGAGTTTCGATCCCTTGGACGATCGCATTACAAGTTTGTTCCACTTGCATTTTCTGGACTTGTTGCTCTAGACTTTCGATCCGATCGACCAAGGCGCGAATCACTTGAGCTTCAGTATCCGGTAGGCTACCATGTTCCAATGGCCCGACGCGTTCGCCAGCTCGATACAAGATCCGCCCAGGAATGCCGACTACCGTACAATCTGACGGGACATCCCGCAATACCACCGAACCCGCACCAATCCGCACATTACTACCGATTTGGAGATTTCCCAATACTTTTGCCCCTGCCCCAACAATGACATTTTCACCCAGTGTCGGATGTCGTTTCCCAACTTCTTTCCCAGTACCGCCGAGCGTCACACCCTGATAGATCAGCGCATAGTCCCCAATAATTGCGGTTTCACCAATAACTACCCCCATCCCATGATCGATAAAGACCCCCTTGCCAATTGTCGCACCTGGGTGAATCTCAATGCCTGTAAAGAACCGTGCTAGATGTGAAATAAAGCGGGGGATAAAGGGGATACCTAATTCATACAGCCAGTGAGCAAAACGATGTAGCGATAAGGCTTGTAGCCCTGGATAGCAGAAGAGAACCTCTACCCAGTTACGAGCAGCAGGATCGCGATCGAAAATAATTCGGAAGTCAGCAATTAGTTGAGCAAGCACAGCAGGTGTTCCATTATCACTAGGAAGCTATTAAGTATTTTAGCTGGTATTTGCCGATCGATGTCAGTGGGGTTTACCGGATATAGAGGGTAGGGATAGGATCGGGAGTAGGGAGTGAGGGAGTGAGGAGCATAGAAAAAGGAGTAGAGAGTCAAAGACGCGTCTACCCTCTACCCCCTACCATCTACCCTCTTACTGCAACAGGAGTTGCGGCGAGAGCTTCTGCCAAACTGCGAACTACGGCAATCATGGCTATTTCGTCGTTGAGCTTGTTGATTGCCGAACCGACGCCGATTCCGGCGGCACCAGCGGCAATCGCTAGTGGTGCGGTGACGCTAGATAAACCAGAGGCACAAAGTACGGGAACGTTGACAGCGCGTGAGATTTCATAAGCAGCCGCGAGAGTTGGTGCTGCTTTTTCGATTAAGCCGAGCGTACCAGGGTGGCTGGGAGTGCTGCTGGTGCCGCCTTCGGTTTGGATGATGTCTGCACCCGCAGCGACTAGAGCTTGCGCTAGCTCGACTTGTTTGTCCAAGCTCAGGATATGGGGAACGGTCACAGACAGGGTAATACTGGGCAATAAGGCACGCGTAGCTTGAGTCAGGGTCAAAACTTCATCTGCTTCAAATCGGATGCCTTGAGCGTAGAAACTATCAAAATTACCAATCTCGATTAAGTCAGCACCTGCGGCGACAGCCGCGACAAATAACTCGGGTTCGACGGCAGAAACACAGATCGGGAGATGGGTGAGCTGACGTGCCATCCGTACTAATTCGGGATCGGCAGCAATATCCAGAAATGTTGCACCGCCACGATCTGCGGCTCTGACTACCATCGCCACCCGCAGAAAATCGAAATTATTCAACCCACTGATGACTTTGAGGACTCGATTGCTAGCAAAGGCTGTGTGCAGGCTATTTAACATATTTACCACTGATTGAAGGGACGTATAAAGCTTTATCTGAACCATTCTGACATCGATCGGCTGGATTTGACCCAATGGCGATACTAAAAGCAACAAGATCGGGGGCGATTTTGGGCAACTTCCCCGCCAATTAATTTCCGTGTCATACTCAAAAATAGAGACACTCTGCCGATCGCACAACTATGTTCTATCCCGCAGCTCCCTGGCAGCTTTATGGTACCGCATTGCAATCTTTTCATCTGCTCGATCTCGCCATCGCCAGACAATTTGTACCTGGAGATTTTGAGATCGTCCCCGTGCTCCCGAGCAAAACAGTGGGAAGCCTATACTTGTCTATCTACGAGCCTAATTCGACACTCCAATATCATGAATTGATTGTCGCTCCGGCTCTAGTCCGTTATCGGGGCAAACTGGGCGCGTGGATTTCGCATATTTATGTAGACAATCCCGTGTCAGTGGCGGGAGGTAGAAATATCTGGGGACTGCCAAAAGAGCTAGCTGATTTTAGCTGGAGCGATCGAGATATTACGGTTTCGCAAGGTGATAAATCGCTGTGTCGAGTCGATCGCTCTTCGACTACATTACCACTCTCATTCTGGGGAAAGCTCAAAATCAGTGGTGATGTCTTTGGTAGCTTAGAGCGAGATATTTTATCGTTTCGCGGTGATGTTGAAACTGGAGTCCAATGGACGCCGTTTCAGTTGAGCATTCCGAGTGAGAGTCCTTTTTTTGCAGTTAATTTAGGTAATCCCTGGCTGACTATTCAACTAGAGCGACTTCATCTTACAGCCAATGTGCCATCGACGGTGGGACGCGCGATGTCTCCAGCCGTTGCGCTCCGCCGAGAAACTTGAGCCAAACTCCGACTACTAGCCAGTGAATGACTACTGCACTCCAAATCGAGCCAGTGGCTAAATAAGCGATCGTACAAACTCCACCCAACAAACCTGTCAAGGTTAGGAATCTCCAGTTCATAAATGTGGGATTGCCTAATTTGTAAAATGTTCGAGCATTAAATGGATGATAGCTGACGAATAAAATCAAGGATATCAGTGACGTTACATAAATATGTAATGGTGAGGCTGTCTCGATCGGGTGTGGTATTAATAATAGTCTAAATATCAACTCTTCTACTAATGCAGGCATCAAGAATAGTGCAAACCACGATCGAATATGCTGCCAAAATCCTAGCCTTGAAGTTGATGATAAATGATTGAGTGTTAGAAATCCCGATCTAAATCCGATCGCCAGCGCAAATACTGCATAACCGATTAGTAATCCCAATCCCAATAACCATCCCGATAGACTTGGGAGTGTGACTATTCCCGCCCAGATTCTCACGATTAACGTCGCTAAAATGGGTATTTGTCCGAATAAAATAGTTGGCGCGATCGGAAAAATATCTGGATTTATACCACCCACCTGATAGGTATTTAAAAACCAAATCGTTGCCCCCCGCTGGGTAAAAATTTTGGCAATCCCATCCTGAGCACCGCGTGGTAACATTGTCCGCCAACTTACCAATCCCGCGATCGGATTGTTACTACTTACAAACCCCTGGCTCGACTGAATCCCTGCTAGTTTCGCTGCATTTTGTTGCCAATCTTGGCGAACTATTCCCAGTGGGGCGAGGGTAGTTTCTAGCTCTGCTCCCAAAGATTGTAGCTCTCGAAATCTGAGGGTTTGAGGATGCTGGGGATGAGTATCGATCCAGGCTTGAATTGCAGGCTGTGTGATAACTTTACGGTTTAATTGCCGAATCGTGATGTATAAAGCTTGATTGGCATCTTGCACACAAGAAGTCGCAGGTGTCACACTAGCAGCTCCCGTACCGTCGCCAGTGCGGTAACGCGCTGCAAAAATAGTTAATTGTCGCTGTAATTCAGTCAGGGGTGAGATTTTGATACCGCCAAAATCATAATCTACCGTTACAGGTGGATAACTGATTAAGAGATCCGCAACTGGGCGAGTCGCCAACCAGCCCCGCTGGAGATGTCCTAGATACGTCGCCCAATCTTGTTTTCCGGCAATGATACCATCGGGATTGTGAGCATACACCTGATTGTATGCTACCTGCCACTCTGGCGCGCCAGTAAATGTCGATCGCGTCACTGTCGCCATCCCATAGGCAAAATGTCCGGTAATAGTTTGCCAGATGTCGGCAGGATCGCCCGTTTTACCACCAATGCCACCGAATGAATGGATGACTAATGCTCTAGTTCCCAATGTTGCTGGATGAGTCTGAGTAGACATACCCACGAATTTGACTTGTGATAATTTTCCTTTATTTTGAGGCGTATTTTGCCAATGCTGGCGATCGAGATAATCAAATTTGGCATCAATATCGACAATCTCTCGCTGCGGTGTCAGTGCCAATAAAGAGCGCGGTTGAAGTGCCGCAACTGTAAATAAACCCTGCGGATCTCGATCTCCATAGATGTACCAGCCCTGGCTCCCTGAGGGAGATCGCTCCAAATCCCGATTCGTACTAGCCAATAGCCCCGACTTTTTGGCGGGCACCTGCGGTATCCGAATCAATTCGACTTCGCCATCAAAATTCTCAGTAGTTAAATTGTAATGCTGGACTTGAAAATACTCATGAGGGCAGAATTTAGCATCCGTACAAGCTGGTTGCCGAAGATGATCGGCACCGAGCATCTTCACTAATCCAGTTAAGGTACCAGTAATTTGAATTGGTTCGCGATCGATCGTCAAAATTGGACTCTGTGAGCCAGTTTCAGTATCGATATTTACCCCAGTCAATCTTACCAAAACATCATCCACAGGTCTCGCACCTGCTAACGACTCAAGTGCCCCGACAGCCGATCTCCCATTTAGCCTGTGGGGGTGAATATTGCCTTGCTTTTGACTGGCGATCGTCCCTGCTGTAAACTGGACATCTGTAGTTACCTGGCGGATATCTGACTGGATCTGAGCTTGAGGTTGCCATGTCAGGCGCAACGCGCGATCGATTAATGCTCGATTTTGCTCAGGTGCATGTTTGATTTCCACCCACGCCCAATCGGTTAAAGTTGATTGTTTAATTTCCTTCTGACTGGGAAGTATTAGTCTTCCAATCCATTCACCATTTGGGCGATAGTTATCATTCTGACTGCTACTACTGATTTTTTGGTCTAAATTGTCATTCGCTGCCGCAACCACCAGCGGTACAGCCGAAATGGTGGGTGTCAGATTTGCCAAAATAGGCTGGTGAGACAACCAGCCCCAACAGATCCCAACGGCACACAACACCACCCACCAAGATCTTACCTTCATCACTGAGGATATCAACTCTGTTTAACTCAACCTAGCTGTGCATTCCAAGATCAGACGTTGATTTTCGATCGCGTGGGGTTGGATCTCTAGCGCGGAGCGAAACGCCCTAATGGCGTCAGTATAATTGCCGAGTGCGGCGTGACACAAGCCCAAACCGTGCAACGCCCCGAAATGAACTGGATTGAGCGTTAACACCATCTCACAATCATCGATCGCGCGATCGTAGCTTTGAGTCATGAACTTCAGTACCGCCCGCCGATTCCACGCTTCTGCAAAATCTGGCACCGCATCAACGAGATCGTCTAAGATCGATGTAGCGGCATCGACATCACCTTCAGACAATAATCGCTCGCTTTCTTCAATTTGTTCGAGTGGAATTTTACCTTTTTGCCAGAACCAGATGCTCCAGAGTTGACGAGTAGCGCGTTCGCGAATATTCGGATCGCTATTTTTGAGATCTAAGAGTAATTTATCAACTAAATTTTGATTCATACATTTACCCGCGATGCTTGTTTCCAGATGCTACGCCAACGACTCGATCGATCGAACGAGTCTTGGTAAAGTTCGACTACCGCCAGCGAGCGCGGCTACGCCAACGATCTTAACAATATTCTGCGTTGTGGTAGTTCGATCGACCGATGGCAAGGTTTCGACCAAATCATCGCAATTGTCGTCTGTCAATATACCTCAGTATAGTAGTAGTAAGTATTCCCATCCAACCTACCAATCGCCCAATTTATCACCACATTTTATAATTCACATGGCTACTTATCCAGGTATTTCGAGCGAAGCTTTCAAACATCCCCTCGATCTTCAAGCCGAACAAGCTCTGCGGAGCATTCCTGGCTTCAATCTAGTGGCGAGTAAATTCGTGGAATTTATCTACGAGCGTCCTCAACTAGTATACCTAATGGGCAATAGTATTCAAGCAGGCCCGAGACAATATGCGTCCATTTATGGCATGTTTCGAGAATGCGTTCGCGATCTAGATATCTACCCCGAGCCAACTTTGTTTGTCAGTCAGAATCCCCAAGTCAATGCTTATGCGATGGGACAAGAGCATCCCTACATTGTCATCAATACCGGACTACTGGATCTCTTAAATGATGATGAAATCAAAACTGTCATAGCACATGAATTGGGACATATTAAGTGCGGACATACGATCTTGATCCAAATGGGAACGTGGGTGATGAGTGCCGCTTCCGCGCTCGGAGAAATGACATTCGGGCTGGGAAATATTGTGAGCAATGGATTGATCGTTGCTTTCTATGAATGGCGGCGCAAAGCTGAATTGTCATCCGATCGCGCGGCACTACTAGTGATGGAAAATCCCCGCACAGTGATGACAACGATGATGAAAATAGCGGGTGGTAGCAAGCGATTTGGTGATGAATGTAGTCTCGAAGAATTTATCAAACAATCTGAAAGTTATCGGAGTTTGGATGAAGATGGACTCAATCAGATTTATAAAGCCTTGATGTATATTGGCGTAAATGGGATGCTCAGTCATCCTTTTCCCGCTGAACGCATTCACTATCTCCAAGAGTGGACGGAATCGATCGAGTATCGCGATATTCGTCGGGGTAACTATCCGCGAGTTGCTGTCGAAGTAGTCAGTACTACTCCAGCGACAAGTGAAGCCGAACGCCTACGCCGCGAGATCGAAGAATTGCAACGGGAGATCGAGCGGCGGAGATCTCGCGATCGCTAATTAAATTAATTGATAATTGATAATTAAGTTGTGAGGATACTAGACGGATCTCCTGCCAATAGCGATCTTGATCGCACCCTAACAATAATCCACCATTAGGTGGAGGATTTCAACCCCTGTTTTTCGTTAAGCTAGAATGTAGCGCAACTTGGATACTGCCGTTAGCGTCAAGCCAATTTTTACCACAGTATTCCAAGCACACATCCTCTCAAATTAATGATTAGTCAGACTGAATATCTCAAAGTTATCCGCCCCTTACTTCCCGCAGCAGCTTTTAAACCCAATGCCAATAAGTTATTTATTCTCGCCATCAATCTCCTCATTTTAGGGCTTGGTTGGACGATCGCGCGCGATTTGGATCGGTGGGATCTCGGTTGGCTGTGGCTGTATCTCCCATTGAGTCTCATCATGGGCAATAGCATTGTAATTTGCCTATTTGCCGCGCATGACATGATGCACGGTAGCACCGTCGAGCAGCCCCGCTGGCGATACGTACTCAGCTTCTTGGCATTGGCTCTGTTATGGATGCCACCAACGCTCTGGAAATCCGTCCACAATCACAAACATCATACCGAAACCAATGCGATCGGCGATCCCGATCGGATGTACCTCGTCGGGCAAAATGATACCTGGGGGAAGTGGATTCAAAATCTGTTCGTACCATCTTCAGGTGTCAACTATGCTCTCTTGGTTTTGGGGATGGCGACATCGTGGGTAGTGCATACTTTTCGCCACATTACTTCAATTTTGTTATTCAATCGCGATGATGTTGATTATGTTCCGGCTCCGGTTGTCGTCAGCCCCCGCAAACGTCAGACGATCGCGATCGAGTTAGTAGCAATTAGCTTAATTCATTTGGGTATCTTAGCCTATCTCAAGTTTAGTATTATCGCAATTTTACTGGCGTATATTTTACCATTAGGACTTGGTTATGCAGGGGTAATGTTTTATATTTACACCAACCATTTTTTGTGCCCGATGACTGATGTTAACGATCCATTAGTCAATAGTGTGTCGTTACGAATGCCCAAGATTTTCGATCTGTTGCACTTCAATTTTTCCTATCACACCGAACATCATTTATTTCCAAGCATCAATTCTGATTACTATCCACTTGTCCAAGAGTTGTTGCAAGCTCACTACCCGGATTCTTACAATCTGATTCCTGTTGGTGAAGCTTGGCGGTTACTGATGGCAACACCGCGACATTATCGTGATGAGACTACTTTGACAGATAAACTCGATCGCGAGTCGGTAATCTGTCCTTTTGCTGTCAGTGTCAAAGAATTAGTATAATCTAAGACTTTAACAGATAACTCAATCTGATTTAACAGTCCCAGTAGGGTGGGCAGCGGCTTAGGCTTACGAAATTTAAATCGACTTTACCAAGCAGCTCAATCCTAATCAACAGCCTCGATTTCTTCCAGAAATCGGGGCTATTTAATTATACCCCGATCGATCACCCTGTAAATAACTCACAGGCAATATATACTGATGTAAACTGCACTGATTCCAATAACTTTGCCCACCCCCAATCATCGATCTGCTCTACACATTGTGGATATTCGGGGCTAGTTTTCGGGATTAAAGCTGTCACCATCTCGATCGCAATTTGACTCAAGATTTGGGCGATCGCATTTGCAGCTACCAGATCGCCACCTTTGACCAATTTACTCTTTTTGGCGACTACCTGACAAGCCTCCCTAATCGCCTGTGCAGCCGCTTGTTTGGTGGTAATATCATTGCTAGCCAAATGCGGAAAATAACGCTCGATCGAGTCCCATTCTGGACGGAGATGACGAATTAATAACTCGACAGTATGCAAGTAAATCCCTAAGTCGATCATCAGATCTGTAGTTTTTGCTTGTCTGGCTAAAAATAAGCCACCAGCTAAAACTAATTGGGGACAATTATAGTTAAAGGCATTCCCGACTTTTCCCCATTTTTGATACAAATCTGCCGTACTAAGTTGGTGGTAATTTGGGTTGATGTGCAATGCCAAACTAACTGGGAAATAACTAGCAATCAGATCGACATCCACCTGTTCGGTGAGGAGTTGGGTACGGCTATAGTAAGATTGAATACCGATCTTTACCTGCTCAGTTGCGAGCTTGTCGAGGATCTTTTCACCATAAGTATGGGCTTCCACCCCGATCCTCAGATCTGTAAGTGGTTGCTCCTCAATGGCGATCCGCTGATACATTTCACCGAACTGATTGCCGCCTTGGGTAAGGGCGATCAAGGGAATCGAATAATTGTGTTTATCATCATCGGGTAATGGAAACTCATCCCCCCACATCGTAAATAATAAAGGTGGACTCCAATACTCATTTTGCAGCTCTCTAGCGATCGATTGAATCGCAATCGGACACCATGCCGACTCACCCAAATGACTGCTGACATCGCCAATCTCTACATCCCAACAATAAGCCAGCAGCTCATCAGCAACGCCAAATGGATAAGGTAATCCCGCCATTTGTCCGATTTGAGTATTGACATCGATATATAAATCTCGCTTGGGTAACGCTTTTTTTAGCCCCCGATCCCGAGCGGCAATCCGATCGAGTAATTCTTTGCGCTCCTGCGATTTGAAAAACCACAACGGATATAATGAACTAATAGCTGTCGTCACAATCTGCACATAGCGATCGCGATCGAGATAAATAATCCGCTGAATCAATGACTCACGATCTGCTCCCGTCATCCCTACTTGTGGTGGCTGGATACCTACCCACAGATCTTGAATTTGTGCCAAACTCGTGCGAGAGCTAAACTGCTCCCACCCACCATTAAATGCAACTAATGCGAGTGCATAGTCCCCCCACTGTTCGAGATAGCGATCGTACTTACTATCCTTCTTGCCGCGTCTGGCTTCAGGTTCGAGCGTTTTGTGGCGCAGGGTTGCCAGATCTAGCAGTTTATTCAATCGTTGCAATAAGTTATTTGGTGCATCCAAACCATAAAAACTGCGACACTGATAAATAGAATTGAGCGGACTTTCACCCTTTTCTACCGATTTCCCGCAAAACCAGATCTCCCAAGCTTTCTTACTAATTCCCACCACTGGTTCGCGCTCTATTTCACCACTTGGTTTGGCAAACAAGCTACTCAACTGGAGATCGGTTACCAATTGCTTGACGGGATAGCGATGCTCCGTCCCCCCAAGTTCGCGCAATTGCGCCAAGACAACCATCCACCGCAGGTGATCTGCCACCAATTTTGGCACTTGCATTGACTGGCTGTGGTTGGTAGTTGTCGTCATGGGAGTAGGAATTCAGGGATGGGGAGTGATGGGTGGTGGGGTACACATAGCAATGATGACTGAAGATCTACGTGTTTTTGTCTACGGTACGCTCAAACCTGGAGCGGCTAATTTCGATCGCTATTGTGGCAAGCAGGTACTTACTAGCCATCGCGCGTACATTTATGGGGATTTATACGATTTGCCCTCATGCGGCTATCCAGCAGCAATTCATGGCAGCCACAAAGTACATGGATTTGTGCTGGCATTTAGGGACGATCGGATCTTACAAGCATTGGACGAACTCGAAGACTACGATCCGCAACGGCAACCAGTTGAGAATGATTATAACCGTGAATTAGTCACCACTTATACACTCAATGGAAATTCGGGCTGCTGTGCTTGGGTATATTTCATGAGCGCGGAGCGAATTCACCGCTGCGGTGGGATCTTGCTACCTGACGGATGGTGGATGGTGGATGGTGGGTGGTGAATGGTGAATGATGGATCGACTCTCAACGCAATTACCGATCGGTCGAGTACACTAGAAGATAATAGAACTGTATTAGGAGCAAATATGATTCAACGTCGTTCGCATTCTCACTTTGACTCGATTCAGATTGCTTATCGAGCTGAGGAACTGATTGGCGCAGCTTCTAATCGTTACAAAATTACCGTTCAAGTAGCCAACCGTGCTAAAAAACGCCATCGGTATGAATCTGATAACATTGACGATCCTTCCATCAAGCCTGTGATGCGGGCTATTATCGAGATGTCTGACGAACTCACTCAGCCAGAAATCTTGGGAGAATAGAGCATCGAGTGATTGTCAAAATAGTAAGGACAATTCAGTGAACTAGTACCTGCCGCTTACGCTGCGTAGGTACTAGTACTGAGCAGCATAAATAAAGACGTATTTCAACTACACAATGGCTTTCCTTTGTAAGTCCACTTAAACGGCTTTGCCATTGTGCGATTAAAGTATTCTATAAATTCTAAAATCCGAGTCTTCAGAGCATCCGTACTGGTAAAATTTCCTCTTCGTAACAGCTTCCGTACCAAAATACTAAACCAAATTTCAATTTGATTCATCCACGAGCAATGTTTTGGAGTGAAATGCACCACTAGGCGATGAGTAGGATCTGCCAAAAACTCAGATCGAGTAATCATCGAATGCAGAATGCCAGATTTGCCCTTACAACCCAATTCAATTGGCACTGGTTCTAGGTTTGCGGCAATACGAACCAATGCTTCAGATTGATGAGTGTTAAGACAGTCCATAACTAGATGGTATTTTGCGGCATTGGGCGAAAGCTCAATCAATTGGCTGACATGAGCCTTCAAGTCCTGCTCGGTACGTGTATCTCCTACCGTGGCAAGGGCGATGGTACCAGTGGCAACATTAAAGCTGGCAATTAAGGTCTGAGTACCATGCCGAATGTATTCAAATTCTCTTTTTACACACCGTCCTGGCTTCATCGGGAGATCTGGCATTGTTCGTTCTAAAGCTTGAATTCCCGTCATTTCGTCTAGGCTGAATGTAACTTCTCCCATCCTTGCTCTTGCCTGTGCTAGCTCGTAGACTTGACAGATATCTTCGACTTTCGGTTTGAATTGATGGTCGGGGGGGGATTCAACCAGTAGTTACTCTGGTATGGTTTAATGTCTGCTTCAGTGAGTAATCGCCCGACATGTCGTTCGCTAATCGATTCAACGATACATTGTTCGACCATCACCAGAGCTAGCTCTCGCGCACTCCAGTGACTTAGAGGGCGGTCATATTGCTCAGGCGGCGAACAGGCAATTGCATATAGTTGCGTAATCTGTTCCATTGTGAAGGTGGCAGGATGTCCCGGTCGAGCTTCATCTTTAAGTCGTTCTATCGCTGGTACTTCTCTGTTCGACAATTCCCGCCACCGCTGCCGCCATCGACGACTCATCTCGATGCTAATCCCTAATTCTTCAGCGATCTTTCCATTACTTGAACCAGTAGCAGCCCGCAGAATTATTTTGGCACGTAAGGCTATCTGTTGTGGTGTACTTGTTCGTCTCAGTAACTGCTCCAACTCTTGAGCTTCGGCATCACTCAAGTCGATTTTGACGGCTTCAAGTTTTGGCATAAGTTGTATTACTTTTTCTGGGAAATCTCTCCTCTAATCATATGGCTATTTGTGCCGCCCAGTACTAGTTCAATTGCCCCTACTATGGCGATCTGTAACCTCTAAATTTAATTTAAAGGCTAGTCTAAATTTAATTTAGACTATGCGCTCAGTAAAAAACTTATGCTGTAACCAGAACGAAATATTAACCAGCCCAATTAGCACTGGTACTTCTACCAACGGGCCAACTACAGCGGCAAACGCCACGCCAGATTTAATCCCAAACACAGCAATTGCGACGGCGATCGCTAATTCAAAATTGTTACCCGCAGCGGTAAACGCCACACTAGCGGCTCTATCGTAATCTGTCTTAATCCGCCACGCCATATAGAAACTTATCAAGAACATCACGACAAAGTAAATAATCATCGGTACCGCAATTCGCACCACATCGAGGGGAATCTGGACGATCAGATTTCCTTGGAGACTAAACATGACGACGATCGTCAGCAGCAGCGCAATTAGGGTAATCGGGCTAATTTTGGGGATAAATATTTCATGATACCACTGCTTTCCTTTGGCTTTGACCAAGAAAAACCGCGTCAAAAAGCCAGCTAAAAAGGGAATACCCAGATAAATCATCACACTCTGGGCTATCTCAGCAATACTAACATTTACACCAGTACTTTTTAGCCCAAAGATTGGCGGCAATACAGTCAAAAAGAACCAGGCATAAGGACTGTAAAAAATCACCTGGAAAATACTATTAAAAGCCACTAATCCGGCTGTATATTCAGTATTCCCCCGTGCGAGATCGCTCCATACGATTACCATCGCAATACACCGCGCCAACCCGATTAAAATCAACCCCACCATATATTCTGGGTAGTCGCGCAAGAATACGATCGCCAGCAGAAACATCAAGATTGGGCCGATGATCCAGTTCTGAATCAGGGAGATTGCCAAAACATTGCCATTGCGAAAAACATCGCTGAGTTCTTCATAGCGCACCTTTGCCAATGGTGGATACATCATCAAAATCAGCCCGATGGCGATCGGAATATTGGTCGCGCCGACCTGAAATCGATTAATTACTTTATCGACGGCTGGATAGAAATAGCCGATGCTTACGCCGATTGCCATTGCTAGAAAAATCCAGAGCGTCAGGAATCGATCTAGGAATGATAGCTTTTTTTGAGGTGCCGATCTGGTAGAAGTCATGATACCTGTTGAGATTGAATTTCGAGGGCATTCGCTGCGGCTTTGCGTTCGCTATGTCGATCGGTCAAATTGTCTACTTTATCTCGGAGTAGCAGCGTAAACTTGTACAATTCTTCCATCACATCCACCACTCGATCGCGATAATCCGAATCTTTCATCGTGCCATCTTCATGAAACTCTTGATATGCCTTGGCTACCGACGACTGATTGGGAATGGTAAACATCCGCATCCACCGCCCCAATAACCGCATCGTATTCACGGCATTAAAAGATTGCGAACCCCCGCTCACCTGCATGACAGCCAATGTCCGACCTTGAGTCGGTCGCACGGCTCCAATTGAGAGGGGAATCCAATCGAGCTGATTTTTCATAATCCCTGTAATTTGCCCGTGCAGCTCTGGACTAGACCAGACTTGACCTTCCGACCACAGGCTCAATTCGCGTAACTCCTGTACTTTCGGATGAGTATCGGGAACGCTGCCATAGATGGGCAATTCACGGGGGTCGAAGAACTTTACCTCTGCGCCAAACCCTTGAATGATTCGGGCAGCTTCTTCCGCTACCAAGCGGCTGTAGGATCGATCGCGCAATGAGCCATATAAAAATAATATTCTGGGTGGATGGTCGAAATTCTTCATCGGGTCGTGCAATTTATTAACTACAAAGCTGGTGATGATGCTTTAAAAAATGGCTGCTTATACTCCTGCCAAAGAGCGTAAAAATTCAGTTTGGGCCGCTCGTAACTCGACTTGAGGATTTGCCAAATTTATTGTCTGCATCGCCGCCTCATAAGACGAACTGACATGAATCAGATAAGCAGCCAGCATGGTGCCCGTCCGCCGCAATCCATTGGAGCGATTGCGGTTCCATCAGTTTGAACTTCCATGTGACTTTAATCCGAGTCGCTCAATTTAAACTTGCGGTCATTAGCAGTTTTTTTAACTATTTTCCGCTGAGAGAGAACGTAAAAAGACTGTCTGAGCTAGTTCTAGCACTGCCTGTGAGTTTGCAGTTGAGATCGTCACGATCGCATCTTCATCAGATAATCCATTCAAAATCAGGTAGGCAGCCAGCATCGTCCCCGTTCGATGTAAGCCGCCCGTGCAATGGACGGCAGTCCCCACACCTTGGCGATGATGTCGATCTACAAAATCGATTAATTCTGCGACTTGCGATCGACTCGGCGAACTGGCAATCTGGATCGGTAGCCACAAGTGAGGAATATTTTCCCGATCGTATAATTCCAGATTAGATCGATCGTGCGTTACCGAGACGATCGCCCCAATTCCCACTGCTTGTAATTCCCGCAATTCGGCTGCTGTGGGCTTCCGCACTCCTGCTAGTTTGCCAGGAATTACCCACCATAAGTTATCGATAATCGGTTCAGTTTGCTGCTCCATTGATTTTAATTTATGTAAGTGACAGGATAAGCGATTCTGTTGCAGAGCAACTGAGCCGACGAAAACGTCGTTTAAGGGATGAAATAAACTTGATTGGGTATGCTCTATTTTCATTCTTTAACCCAACTACAGATCTTTGCCGTGAGCTATTCTAGAGGCAATCTTTGAACTTTAGAATAGAGGCAATTCATGAATTGCCTCTATTCTAAATTAACACCTAATAAACTGGTTTCTTTGGTAGTAAATCCGAAATTTTGGAGTCGATCCTGGCTTTACCAGAAAATACCGTGCCTGTTTTACCACGATTAAAATTAACATAATTAAGATCTCTAACTCCATTTGGCAGCGGAACGTATCCTACAGCATCAGCCACTTTAGAGACTCGATTGATATATAGTGTTACAAATTTACCTAGTAACTGTCTATTTGAACTAGAGCGCAGATTTACATAAATAAATAACGGTCTAGAAAGTGGTCGATATTGGTTTTTCTCGACAGTTTGGGTCGATGGCAATATTGCCCCTTTGCCGTTATCGACTGCTAATAGTTTCAACTTGCTTTGGTTTTCTTGGTAGTAAGCATACCCAAAATATCCCAAAGCATTGGGATCTTTACTAATCCCCTCGACCAAGGCTTCATCATCTTCGCTGGGCGTATAGTCTTTGCGGCTAGCTTTGGATTTCCCGACGATTGCTTCGGTAAAATAATCAAAAGTACCAGACTTGTCACCCGCCCCAAATAACTTGATGGGTCGATCGGGCCAAGCAGCGCGTACTTGGTTCCAGCGGAGGATTTTGCCCTGTGCCGCAGGTTCCCAGAGCTTTTTCAATTCGGCAACGGTGATGTCTTTTGCCCAGTCATTTTGAGGATTGATGGCGATCGTCAGTGCGTCAAAAGCGATCGGAAACTCCATGTATCTCACCCCATTTTTCTTGCAAGTTTCCATCTCGGCTAGCAAAATTGGTCGCGAAGCATTACTGATGTCTGTTTTACCAGCGCAGAATTTTTCAAACCCGCCTGTCGTACCGGAGACTTTAACTTCAACTTGTTGCCCCTTATTGCGCGGCTCTGCTTCAAATAGCTTGACGATCGCTTGGGTAATCGGATACACCGTACTCGAACCATCAATCTTAATCGCTGGTGTAGTCACTTTTCCTGGATCTCCCACAGCCCCCTGTGCCAACAATTGGCTGTGGGCGGTTGTGTTAGCTGTTGCAGTGGTACTGACTGTTACCGCCAGCATTCCCAATACTGTAGCGAATTTTTTTACTGTTGCGTTCATCGTGTTTGGTTCCTTGTTGATTTTCAAGTGTGTAACTCCAGCGGTTGGAAACCGCTGTTCGTGATACGAAGTCCGCCTACGCGGACTGATGGATATAGTTAGTCCGCGTAGGCGGACTTTGCAACATTAGCCACGATTTCAATCGTAGGCATTCTATCGATAGCAACTTGGGTTATGTATGTCAGTCACTTCCCAAAATTAATCGCCGTCGCCAGCCTTCCACGCGATCGCGTTACTGGGCTGAGGATCGGGTAATTTCAGCGTCACCAGTGCTGCCGCCAGCACAAAGAATGCTGATGTCCACAGACAGCCCACCAGCCCATAAAACTGATAAACTAGCCCCGATAATACCGTCCCTGCCAGCCGACCGCCAGAGTTGGCCATGTAGTAAAAGCCCACATTCAACGCCACCTTGTCATCGTCGGTAAAGGCTAATACTAGGTAAGAGTGAACGGCTGAGTTGAAGGCAAACACCACACCAAAGATAATTAGTCCACCCACAACGGCAGTAGTCGGGGGAACATTTAGTTGGAGTGCTAACGCGATCGCGGCGGGGACTCCAACCAGCGTAAATGTCCAAAATTGGATCGTTTTCGCTCCTGGCGGCTGACCAGATCCAAATCGCTTGAGCAATGCTGGTGCTGAAAATTGAATGATGCCGTAACCAATCACCCAACAAGCCAAGAAGCCCCCCACCTGCGCGAAAGTCCAGTTCAACTGTCCCCGCAAAAATACTGGCAAACCCACCACAAACCAGACATCTCTGGAGCCAAATAAAAAGAACCGAGCAGCCGAGAGAATATTGATTTCGCGGCTCTTAGAAAAGAGCTGGCTAAATTTGACCTTTTTCTTGATTTTGCCCATCCCCTTGGGCAGCCATAGCCCAGAGAACATAATTAATGACAGTCCACCTGCCATGATCCATAAGGCATTGATGAATCCAACGGAAGTCAGCAAAGCACCACCAATAAAGAAGCCCACCCCTTTAAGCGCGTTCTTGGAACCCGTCAGCACTGCCACCCATTTGAATAGCGATGACTGAGCATCTTGAGGTACCACTAACCGAATCGCACTCTTGGAACTCATCTTGGTCAAGTCTTTGGCAATTCCTGAAAATGCCTGAGCAACCATCACATACGGGACGGCAATCCACTGTGTCCAAGTTGGATCGAGGAAGGACAAAATCACTAATGAAAGGATCTGTAATCCAATCCCAGTGTAAAGTGTCACCTTCAGTCCGAATTGGGAGCCAATCCAACCGCCAAAAAAGTTGGTGACTACACCGAAAACTTCGTAGAACAGGAACAGTGAGGCGATCTGGATGGGGGTATAACCAATGTTGTAAAAGTAGAGCAGCACCAGCATTCGCAGGGCACCATCGGTGATAGTGAAGCCCCAGTAGGCTAATGTTACTAGTACATAGTTCTTAAAATTGGCACTGGAAGCTGTCGGAGAGTCCATGAGCTGATAAGGGTAGAGGGCAACTTACGATCGCTATTACTAGTTCAGGCTCAGAGCTACTTTACGGGCGAGTTCGACCATCCGATTGGCGTAGCCCCATTCGTTGTCGTACCAAGCTAGGATTTTCACTTGCGTCTCATTGACGACCATTGTGGAGAGCGCGTCAATAATTGCCGAGCGGGGGTCGTCTTTGTAATCGATCGATACTAGCGGACGTTCTTCATAGCCGAGAATACCTTTAAGCGGTGCTTGCTCGGCAGCAGTTTTGAGTAATTGATTAACTTCTTCAACTGTGGTCGATCGCATTACTTCAAATACACAGTCAGTCAGCGAAGCATTGAGTAATGGCACCCGCACTGCTAAACCATTGAGTTTACCGTTGAGTTCGGGATAAATTAAACCGATCGCAGTTGCCGATCCGGTTGAAGTGGGAATCAACGATAAACTAGTAGCTCTGGCACGACGCAAATCTTTATGCGGTGCATCGACGATCGTTTGCGTGTTGGTATTGTCATGGATGGTGGTAATCATCCCGTGTTTGATGCCCAAACCTTCATTAATTACCTTCACAACCGGAGCCAAGCAATTAGTAGTACAAGAAGCGGCGGTCAGCAGATGATGTTTATCTGGCTCATAAAGTCCATCATTTACCCCCATTACGATATTTAAGGCTTCTTTCTTCACCGGAGCCGCTACGATGACCTTACGAACACCACCTTTAAAATAAGGGTTGAGGGTTTCAGGAGTTCTAAATTTACCGGAGCATTCTAGTACCAGATCCACACCCAAATCTTGCCAAGGTACATCTCCAGGTTGAGCATGTTCGCTAAAAGTCAGGGATTTACCATTGATGGTGACTTTCCCGTTCTCAGCCTCTACTTCTGGTGCCCAACGTCCGTGGACAGAATCGAACTTGAGTAAGTGCGCGGCTGTCTCAGCCCCGCCTTTGACCTCATTGATATGCACGAATTCTAATTCTGACCAATCCCACGCCGCCCGCAAATCTAGTCGCCCAATCCGTCCAAATCCATTAATTCCCACCCGAACTGTCATCTGTTTGCCTCCTGTTTTGAAGTTTTAAATCTTGATATTTACATGACTCTATATTTAGAATCATCGAGCTACGTTGAACCTAGTTAATGCTTTTTAGGAGTTATGTTTCCATTGGCTCGATGAAGTTCTACAGTCAACAAAGCTTATTTAACTTTGTTGAGTTCTGCTTTTGCCTTGGCTACTAATTCATCATCGAGAGGTAGATAACCAAGGTCGGTGGCTGAAGCCTTCCCTGTTGTCAACGCCCACTCAATGACTGCTTTTAATGCTGTTGTCTTGGTGGCATCTTTCGGCTGTGGGTACAGTAGGAGCCAAGTTAGTCCAGAAATGGGATAAGCCTTTGGGTTGGTAGAATCTGGCACCGTAAGTCCAAGATCGGCAGGTACTTTTTCGCCGACAAATGCCTCCGCACCTGCGGCTGGGGATGGAACGATCGATTTTCCAGACTTATTTTCGATCGCTGCCATCGAGAGATTAGCTAGCTTGGCAAAAGAGTACTCTACATACCCGATCGAATTGGGTAATGCGGCGATTTCCTCAGACACACCTTGATTGCCTCTAGCACCTATCATCCCTTTTGACCAATCTACCGATTTACTAGCACCCGCTGTCCATTCGGGGCAAGCAGCTTTGAGGTGATTGGTAAACTGAAAAGTGGTACCGCTGCCATCAGAACGGTGGAAGAATTTAATTGCTTCGCTGGGTAATTTTGCGCCAGCATTGGTTTTGACGATCGCCGGATCGTTCCATTTAGTAATTTTACCTGATGCAATCCCACAGTAGGCTGTGCGAGATAGTTGTAAATCTTTAACCCCATCGAGATTGTATGCAAATACGATTATCCCACCAGTCATAGGCACCTGAAGTGGTTCTCCACCGAACTTTGTTCTGAACTTGGCGCGTTCGTCAGCTTTTAAGGGTGCGTCTGATGCTCCAAAATCGACAGTACCCGCCAAAAATTGCTCTACACCAGCACCACTACCGACGGATTGATAACTAACTTGAGTTCCAGGATTTACCTTGTTGTATTCAGCAAACCAGCGTTGGTATAGAGGCGCGGGATATGTTGCCCCAGCACCACTAACAGAGACAATACTCCCACTACTTGCGGATGCAGATCCAGATGTCGCAGGTGAAGCAGTACCTGATGGCGATGATGTAACTTCGGAACTTTTGCTACAGGCAGATACTGTAAGTCCCAGCGTCAGGGCTACTAATATCTCAAGAGTGAGCGATCTACGGATATTTAGATTTGGTTTTTCGCCATTCGATGGCGGAGCCTCTCCCCTGGAGAATCGATTGAGTTGTTCGTCATTCATGCTAATTTCTCCCTAGATGCGTTGACGGATGCGTTGGCGTAGCCTCTTTGCCAAGGCAGAAGCTACGCTTTGGCGGAGCCTTGCACTTGACATTACAGAATGACAATCGCTTACTATATCGATACTAGTTGATATTGAGAGTTGTCGATATCTTATCAATTCAAATCGATCTATGTCAATATAGAACTTATGAAATCTTTAAAAACGCCGCCGATTTTTTGTTGTCCACCTTTGTTAGCGGGTCGTCTAACTGAAACAGAAGCAGCTAGTGCCGCAGTTTTGTTTCGAGTATTGGGCGAACCAGCACGCCTCCAGTTGTTGAGTTTAATTGCCGCCCAGCCGAGTAAAGAGGTTTGTGCTTGCGAGTTGGTAGAATCGCTAGGACTTTCACAGCCAACAGTCAGCCACCATCTCAAGGTGATGTATGAGGCAGGTTTATTGTCAAAAGAGCGTCGAGGTAGTTGGATCTACTATCAAATCGTTCAAGCACAATTAGTATCCTTGCGAGGGGTGCTTGCTTAAAAATCGAGTATGAAGTAGTGCTTGGATCGTCTCATACCAAGAGGCTGCACCGAATTTAGTCTTGTTATAGCTCCCAAATTTTATGCAAAAAGTTCTCAAGTCTGGTGCGGGATGGCGGATCGGTTGGCGTCCAGAAAGTGCATATCAAGGCTTAGTCGGTGGGGATGATTGGGCATTTGAATTGACGGCTGACGAGTTAGCTGATTTCTGTCGCTTACTCGCGCAACTTGTCGCTAATATGCGATCGATGCAGGCAGAATTGATGGATGAGGAAAATATCGCCTGTGAAGCCGAGAGCCAACTGGTATGGATGCAGGTAGCTGGCATCCCCAATGAGTACACCTTACGGCTGATTTTGAATACCGGACGCAGTTGCGAAGGCAATTGGGCGGCGGCGGCGGTGCCAGAGTTAGTAACTGCTGTTGACAGTCTGAAGTTTTTTTGATATCAATGCTTCATTAACTTACATTTAGGAGCTAGATCGTGGCAGCAATTAATGGGGTGATGATGCAATACTTCCATTGGTACTCACATTCAGGAGGGTTGTGGCAGCAACTAGCTCGTGATGCTCAGGAACTTGCTGCGGCTGGATTTACGGCTCTGTGGTTGCCACCTGCCTACAAGGGGAATAACGGTAGCAATGATGTCGGGTATGCTGTCTACGATCTGTTCGATCTGGGTGAATTCGACCAAAAAGGATCGATCGCGACTAAGTATGGTACCAAGGATGAGTATCTAAAAGCGATCGCTCTCGCCCATGCCGCAGGTATCCAGATCTATGGCGATATCGTGTTAAATCACCGTTTGGGTGCCGATGCCAAAGAAGAATTTCTAGCAACTCCCCTCGATCCAAATAATCGGTTTCAACCGATCGATTCCCTGCAAACTATTAGCGGTTGGACGCATTTTACCTTTCCTGGCAGACAAGGTAAATACTCGACGATGCAATGGCATTGGTGGCACTTTGATGCGATCGATTACAACGTTCACAACCAGCAACAACAAGCAGTATATCTGATTAAAGATAAGACCTTCGATCGCCATGTCGATACAGAAAAAGGTAATTTTGATTACCTCATGGGCTGCGATCTCGATATGGACAATCCTGAAGTGTTAGGCGAGTTAAACTACTGGGGTGAATGGTATCTCGATACAACCAAAATCGATGGTTTACGTCTAGATGCGGTCAAACATATCGAACCGAGATTCTTTGATGATTGGCTCAAGCATCTTAATAATCATACCAAAAAAGATCTATTTACTGTTGGTGAATACTGGTCTTATGAACTCGATGCTCTGGAATATTTTATCAACCAGACTGAAGGCAAAATTCACCTAGTTGATGCACCCTTGCACAATAATTTTCATGTCGCTAGTCGTCAGGGTCAAAGTTACGATCTGCGCCAGATCTTCGATGGCTCCCTAGTTCAGCATCAACCCACACTAGCAGTAACATTTGTCGAAAATCACGATTCCCAACCACTTCAAGCCCTCGAATCAGTAGTAGAAAATTGGTTCAAACCCCTCGCTTACGCGCTGATTTTGCTACGTGAAGCTGGTTATCCTTGTGTGTTTTATGGTGATTATTACGGCGCAACTTATCGCGATCGCGGTCGCGATGGCAATCAGTATGATATCGTACTTCAGTCTCATCGTCCGGCGATCGATCGACTGCTCCACGCGCGTCGCCACTACGCTTATGGCATCCAGCATGATTATTTCGACCATCCCAATACTGTCGGCTGGACGCGACTCGGCGATACCGCGCATCCTGACAGCATGGCTGTCATCATCGCAAATAGCGCAGCCGGAACGAAATGGATGAATGTCGGTAAACCAAATACCACCTACATCGATCTCATGACAAATATCACAACCCCAATTCTGACCAATGCTGATGGCTGGGGCGAGTTCTGCTGTCAGGGAGGCTCTGTATCGGTTTGGGTACCAAAATCGCACTAACGATCGGTTAGATCTGTGACTGTTATAACTAATAATTAATTAAAGCTTAACCAACTGTTAATCTAACAATAATGAATAGTCATCTGAGGTTGCGCTAAGATGCTTCTGATATCAAAAAAGTTAGCAATAAGTAGTGCCGCTTATGTCGGAACTTGTGACTTTGAAATCAGCCAACCTTAACTGTTCTAAATAAATCTGACAGCTTCAAATATGTTATCCAAAAAATTCGGTCGGCTTACCACTCTCGCCGCAGTAGCAGTATCAGTTTTTGGTACTCAATTCGTGGCATTAGCCGATGTAACTCTTAGTGGTGCTGGGGCGACTTTTCCGCAACCTTTGTATGAAAGATATATCCGTGAGATGCGGAAGGCTCACCCAGACATAAAGGTTAACTACCAAAGTATTGGTAGTGGTGGTGGAGTTCGACAAACAATCGCTGGTACCGTAGATTTTGGTGCTAGCGATGCCGCCATGACCGATGCCGAAATTGCCAAGGTTAAGGGCGGCGTACTGATGATTCCTACTGCTGGTGGCGCAGTCACTGTACCTTACAACCTACCTGGAGTCAGAAATCTTAAACTTTCCAGACAAGTTTTGAGCGGCATTTTCTTGGGTAAAATCACTAACTGGAGTGACCCTCAAATCGCTGTAGCTAATAAAGGCATTGCATTACCAAACATTGCAATCAAACCTGCCGTTCGAGCTGATGGCAGTGGAACCACATTTATCTTTACCAACCATCTCAGTGCCATCAGCCCAGAATTCAAATCTGCTATTGGTGTTAATGTCCAACCTAAATGGCCAGCTAGTTTCTTGAAAGGTAAAGGTAATCCTGGCGTAGCTGCGTCAGTCAAGCAAACTCCAGGCGGCATTGGTTATGTCGAGTATGAAGTTGCACTCAAAAATGGACTTACATCTGCTTTAGTACAGAATGGTAGTGGCAACTATGTAGCCCCATCTTTAAAGGCTACAAACCAAGCTCTATCCGACGTTCAATTCCCAGAAAACTTTCGTGTATTTGATGCTAATTCCAATCAAGGGTATCCTATTTCTGGTTTGACTTGGTTGTTGATCCCTAAAGCCCAGAAAGATCCTGCCAAGGCTAAAGCAATCAAGACGATGGTCAGATGGATGCTGACTAGCGGTCAACAGTTTAATGACGATCTCAACTACACTTCGATCCCTAGTGCTGTTGCCCAGCGTGCGATCCAAGCTGTTGAAACTGGCGTGAAATAATAACCTAAATCTAACAATGTCTTCTCCTCAAAATTTGATTGTGCCGACACCAAGTGAAAATAGTTTGGCTAGGCGCACTCGTCCCACCAAAACCGATTTGGCTGACCGATTGTTCCGCTATCTAATGTATGCAGCTAGCGGGGTATCGGTTGCCATTCTTTTAATGATGGGCTGGGTCGTTTCTGAGCAGGCTTTACCTGCAATTTCAGAGTTTGGGCTGGGATTTCTGGTGGGTCAGGAGTGGAATGTGCCAGAACTCAAGTTTGGGGCATTACCAATGATTTATGGCACGATTGGGAGTGGCTTGATTTCGCTGATCTTCGCCATTCCCATCGGTTTAGCAGTGGCGATTGTCACCAGTGAGGATCTACTACCTCAATGGTTACGATCGACGATAGCGTTCACGATCGAATTACTCGCAGCGATTCCCAGTGTTATTTTTGGATTATGGGGGTTTTATACCTTCATCCCCCTACTCTTACCAGTTCAGCAGTTCCTTTACACCAGATTTGGCACTACTATCCCCTTCTTTAGTACCGAACCGTCAGGCTCTGGACTTTTGACAGCAGGAATGTTGCTGGGTATCATGATTTTACCCACTTTGGCGGCTGTGAGTCGAGAGGTGTTATTGGTTGTGCCTGGATATCTCCGCACTGGCTCGATGGCTCTTGGAGCTACTCGGTGGGAAACAATCTTCCGAGTTGTTTTACCCAAAGCTTTTTCGGGGATCGTCGGTGGTATCATGTTGGCATTGGGACGCGCCCTCGGCGAAACGATGGCAGTGACAATGGTAATTGGCAACGCTGAAAACATTAGTCCTTCAGTATTTTCACCTGCCTACTCGATTCCAGCCATCTTAGCAAATACATTTGCAGAGGCTCAAGAAGGTATTCACATTGGTGCACTAACTTATCTAGTGCTGATCTTGTTTACGATCACTCTAGTAGTGAATATTGGTGCAATCGGACTAGTTAGATTGGTCGAACGTGGCGAAAAATAGTACTATGAAACAATCAGTCTCTACTAATTTAACGACAAATTTATCCCCGATTCGGAATTTATTCGATCGCGGGATGACTCTCTTGGCTTTCGCGTTAACAATCCTTGGGATGTTACCACTAGTTTCAGTTTTGTGGAATATTATCTTGAAGGGATCTCCTGGTTTGACAGCCGCAATGTTTACCAAACCCATCATTGATGATGGGTTTGCAAATGCAGTGGTTGGCACCTTGCTGATGGTGACGATCGCCTCTTTATTGAGCATCCCAATCGGGATTGCTACTGGCATCTATCTAGCAGAATACGAGCCTAATGGTAAAATCAATCGCACTATCAAATTTTTGACGACTATTTTAACTGGAGTACCCTCGATCGTCGTGGGGATTTTTACTTATAGTGCAGTCGTATTAGTTACTAAAAAATTATTTGATTTTAGTTACAGTGCTATTGCTGGCGGCATCGCTTTGTCAATTCTGATGTTGCCAATTATTGCTTTGACAACAGAGGAAGTATTGAAGCTAGTTCCCAACAATTTTCGTTTAGCTTCATCTGGATTGGGTGGGAGTAAATTTCAAACAATTACACGGGTTATTTTGCCAAATGCTGTACCAGCGTTAACCACTGGAGTATTGCTCGCCGTCGCTCGTGGTATTGGTGAGACAGCTCCCTTACTATTCACTGCACTCTTTGCCCAAGATTGGGCAGATAATCTCTTGAGTCCGACAGCTTCTTTGCCAATTTTGATCTTTAACTTATACAACGATCCCGATCCAATCAAAAGTCAATTGGTCTGGACGGCATCTCTATTTTTACTTGGTATAGTTTTAATTATCAATTTACCTGCTCGGTTCTTGGTGAATAAAGGAAGATAAAATGGA
Organism: Chamaesiphon sp.; assembly: GCF_041738855.1. Taxonomy (GTDB): domain Bacteria; phylum Cyanobacteriota; class Cyanobacteriia; order Cyanobacteriales; family Chamaesiphonaceae; genus Chamaesiphon. The sequence goes on from NZ_JBGSPA010000207.1 coordinate 90,528, forward strand.
TGACTTCACGATCGAGTATTCGCCGAAATTAGTAAGCTTATTAAAATTTTATGTCAGAAACACATCAACCTCCTAAACAGTTAGAAACGGCAATTCAGGTAAACAACCTGAGTTTTTTCTATGGTACGTCTAGGGCACTAGAGAGTATCAACATGACTATTTTTAAAAATCATGTAACAGCGATTATTGGTCCTTCTGGCTGTGGTAAATCTACCTTTATCAAAGCCCTCAATCGGATTGGTGAATTAGAAGGGAAAATTAAAACAGAGGGGCAAGTAGAGCTGTACGGACAAGATATTTATCATCCCCAAGTCAATCTCAATCAACTGAGAAGACAAGTAGGAATGGTATTTCAAAAGCCTAATCCTTTTCCGATGAGCATTTATGAAAATGTTGCTTACGGCATCAAGATCGGTGAGGAGAAAGTTAGTCGTTCCGAACTCGATGGTATTGTCGAAACTGCTTTGAAAGGTGCGGCAATCTGGAATGAAGTCAAAGATAAACTGCACAAATCAGCATTAGGACTATCAGGCGGACAACAGCAGCGAATTTGTATCGCGCGCGCACTGGCTGTGAAACCCAAAGTATTGCTAATGGACGAGCCTTGTTCGGCATTAGATCCGATCGCAACTATCAAAATTGAAGATCTGATCCACAGTCTGCGTGACGAGCTGACAATCGCGATCGTCACTCACAATATGCAGCAAGCTGCGCGAGTTTCTGACTATACTGCTTTCTTCAGTACTGATGAAAGTCGGATCGGTCGAATGGTAGAATTTGGCGAAACTAAACAAATCTTTTCATTCCCAGTCGATAATCGTACCAATGATTATGTATCTGGTCGATTCGGCTAACGATTGTCCAATCTCAGCACTAAATCCCCGACTTCATTCAGAAGCTGGGGATTTAGTGTCATAGACATCTAAAATTTAAATAGGAGTTTGAATCAAATTGGGGGCTATTATGTCGATCGGTCAGTGGCTAGGATTAATTGCCTTAGTAGTATCGTTATACATACTATGGCAAATTCGTCAAGTCTTATTGATAGTTTTTGCCGCGATCGTGCTAGCCACAGCCCTAAATAAACTGGCGCGAAAAATTCAGCAGCGGTTGAAACTGTCGCGATCGCTCGGCGTAGTTGCTGCGCTCGGGATCTTTAGTGCCATTTTAGTTGGTTTCTTCATCCTGATCGTCCCACCATTTATTACGCAGTTCCAAGAATTGACTGTCACCAAATTCCCCGCAATTATTCAGTCTGCCGATCGCTGGCAGGCTAGTATCCAGTCATATATCCCAGCCCCACTCGTTCCGTATGTACCAAAGCTAGACGATCTCGAGCGGCAGATTCAGCCGCTCCTCAAGTCGATGGCGGGGCAATCGCTGACATTATTTTCTAGTTCCTTAGCCGCGATCTTAAATCTCTTATTTGTGGTGATTCTGACAATCATGCTACTGGCTCAACCAGGAGCTTATCGTCAAGTATTTATCTCGCTATTTCCCAACTTTTATCGACGGCGCGTCGATGGGATTTTAACTGAATGCGATATCTCCCTGGGTAAATGGGTGGGTGGGGCACTCCTGAGCATGGTAGTGGTGGCAGTACTCAGTTTGATTGGTTTATTGTCATTGGGGATTCCGCTAGCCCTCGCCCAAGCGATCCTGGCTGGACTCCTCAATTTTATCCCCAATGTCGGGCCGACGATGAGTGTCGTGATTCCAACGGCGATCGCCTTGCTCGACGAACCGTGGAAAGCGGTAGCGATATTTATTATCTACCTCTTAATCCAGCAATTTGAAAGTAATTTCCTGACGCCATATATTATGTCGCAACAGGTATCTTTACTACCAGCGATTACGCTGATCGCTCAAGTATTTTTTACGACCTTCTTTGGGTTTTTGGGGTTATTATTGGCGTTACCGCTGACTGTGGTTGCCAAAATCTGGATTAATGCTGTGTTGATCGAGGATATCCTCGATCGGTGGCAAGAGCGGCGCGGTAAGCGCGATCGCTCTAGTGAAGATCGCGACTATACCGAGCCAGTACCAGATCGGAACGTCGAAACCGAAATAGTTGTCACTGGTAAGGAAGGCTAAGTAGAGCTAGGCAACGATCGGATCGATGATGCCGCCACCCAGCACAATATCATCCTCGTACCAGACCGCCGCTTGACCTGGGGTAATCCCAAATTGCGGCTCATCAAATACTAGCTTGACCTTGCCTGCGGCTAGCGGGATGACACTCACAGGTACGGCTTCAGCGCGATATCGCACCTGCACTTGGGCACGAATCGGGGTTGCTGGCTGCGGAATCGATACCCAGTTGACGCGATCGACTGTACACTCTAGACCGTGACCATCAGCCCGCGCACCAACCACTACGCGGTTTTTGATAGCATCGAGAGCCACTACATATAACGGTTCGGGTGCAGCAATGCCGATCCCGCGACGTTGACCGATCGTGTAATGATGAATGCCTAAATGTTGACCTAAAACTGCGCCTTGCGTATCGACAATTTCACCTGGACGTTCGTTAATATATTTGTCGAGGAATGTTTTCATCGAGCCGTGTTTTTCAACCAGGCAGAGATCTTGACTCTCAGGCTTGTCAGCAGTGGATAAATTCAGTCCGGCGGCAATGTCCCGTGTCTGGGTTTTGAGGGTATCCCCCAACGGAAAGATGGTAGCACCCAGAATATCTTGCTCTAGATCGTAGAGAAAATATGTTTGATCCTTCGATCGATCGATCGCCCGCCGCAACTGGTACCGTTGCAACTGCTCATCGTAAGTAATCCGTGCATAGTGCCCCGTGGCAATATAGTCAGCTCCTAGCTCGGCTTTGGCGTACGCCACCATCGGCCCAAATTTCACGGCTTTATTGCACTGCGAACAGGGTAAGGGGGTGATACCTGCTTCGTAGCCAGCAACGAGATAATCAATAATATACTGCTCGAAAGTATCGCGACTATCGACGATCTGGTGGGTAATTCCCAACTGTTCGCAAATCTTGGCAGCATCTACCATCCCTTCGGAACAGCATTGACCCTTACCGCGCATCAACCACAGGGTTAACCCGAGGACATCATAACCTTGTTCGCACAGGAGCGCGGCAGCGACCGAACTGTCTACCCCACCGGAGAGTCCCACAACGACTTTTTTTGAAGCTGGCAACATTGAGATTTTTGCGATAACATGCCTACTCTTAGATTAACACTTCTCGATCGGCTTTTGGGGCGATCGGCTATGAGGTTGAGTTCCGCCAATGTGCCGATCGATCTCGCTCGCCAACCGCTCAAAGATTCTACGATCGCTATTTTTGGTCGAGTAATTGGGCATAATGAAAAGAGATCGTAATGAGTAGTGTAAGCTATTTATGGAACATCAAATTGTTGTCAAGCGTCGTCAATTCAGATCGGCTGAAAACTAATCTGAGCAGATTGTTGATGGTAAGGTGAGTAGAGTCTCTGACAACCGATCGGTTGCGATGCAAATCCTCGTCTCGACCTACCGCTGGATGCAGTTTAGATGAGTTGGTCTCGAACTATGATGCGGTAAAGGTACGATAAAAGACTGAAAATATCACCAATCTCTAAGCGATAAGCTAGATTGTTAAACACCAACTCTAATATACTAATATCTAAATTTTTTATGAATACTGCTAGTTTGCGGACTTACCTCTACAAAGGTCTCAGCGTCGGTCTGGTGCCAGTATTGACGATCGTCAATCTCCAGTCGATCGGGATCGCCGCTCCAGCGAAGACAGGTAAGCCCAAGACTCCAGCCAAAGCGATCGTGCTCCAATCGATCGATCTAGCAGCTCCAGCCAAAATAATCAAGCCCAAGACACCAGCCAAGACGAACGTTGCCAAAATCAGTGTCACAGTTCCAGGGAAACCAGCTAAAAAAACGCCAGCCAAGAAAGTCCCAATGACTAGATTAGCCGCGCCTGCATCTAATTTTGCCGATTCTTACACGCTGGGTCCTGGCGACAGATTGCGCGTAGATATCTTCAACGTTCCTGAATATAGCGGTGAGTTTTATGTCCTCGGCGATGGCGCGATCAATCTCCCCGTTGTGGGCGCGATTCCGATTCAAGGACTGACTGTCCAAAGAGCTTCATCATTGCTGACTGCATATTTTGCCCGCTACGTCAAGCGTCCGATCGTCACAATTAGTGTCTTGGCTCCACGTCCGGTGCAATTTGCCATTGCGGGCGAAGTCACACGGGCGGGTTCCTATACCATCCCCTTCACGGCTGACAACCGTAAATTCCCGACTGTCAGCCAAGCAATTCAACTAGCTGGTGGAACGACTCAAACTGCTAATCTGCGCCAAGTACAGGTACGTCGTGCGGCGACTGGTCGGATTATGGCGGTGAATATGTTTGATGTCCTTCAGCGTGGTAATACCGGACAGGATATCACCTTGCGCGATGGCGACACAGTATACATTGCCCGATCTGAGAATGTCAGTGCCGCCGACAGATTGCGGCTCTCAGGCTCCAACCTCGCCAATCAAGATGCGACTGTCAAAGTAGCAATCCTCGGCGAAGTCGGCAAACCAGGTACTTACACCCTCAGAGGCGAAAGTGGCGTATCTACTGGCGGTACGGGACGGGTCACCCCGCCCACACTCACCGAAGCGATCAAAATCGCGGGTGGTAGTACGGCTTCAGCCGACTTGAGCCGGATCAGAGTGCGGCGGAATACGCGCACAGGTGCAGGTCAAACCGTGCCGATTAACCTATTGAGCCTTTTGAAATCTGGAGACTTCGGTCAAGATATCATCCTCCAAGATGGCGATACCATCTTGCTACCGACTTCATCGGAGATCAACAATGCCAATAGTAGTCTAGTTGCAGCTTCCAACCTCGGCCCCCAAGCCATCAGCCCACCGAAGGTAGTAGTCGTCGGTGAAGTCAATCGTCCAGGTACATATACAGTCACTGGAGCTGGTAACACCACCAATAACAACACTCAGCTCACCGGAACTGTTGCTCTCCCAACGGTCACCAATGCCATCCAAGCTGCCGCAGGGATCAAACCTACCGCTGATATCCGGCAAATACAATTGATTCGGATGACTCGCTCTGGCGAACAGAAGATCTCACTCAATCTGTTCAAATTGCTCCAGCAAGGCGATACCAGCCAAGATATCATCCTCCAAGAAGGCGATCGCATTTTCATCCCAATCGCGCCCAATCCTAGCGCACAGGATGTCGATCTCGTCGCCTCCTCCACCTTCTCGCCTGCCACGATCCGCGTCAACGTCATCGGAGAAATCGCCAACAAAGCTGGTCGCGGTGGGACGATCGAAATGCCGCCAAATACGACTCTCAACCAAGCACTGCTAATTGCAGGTGGTTTTGATAACGTGCGTGCCAATAAAAATGAAATTGACTTCATCCGGCTCAATCCCAACGGGAGTGTCACCAAACGGTTGATCAAACTTAACTTCACCAGAGGGATCGATCCAGAAAACAACCCCCGCCTCCAAAACAACGATACGATCGTGATCGGTCGTAATGGTCTGACTCGGATTGGCGACGGTTTCAGCACGATCCTGACTCCGTTCAATGGTCTACTCAACTTGTTCAGATTCTAGTCAGCTAAATCACTAGCTAGTCCAGTAGCGATCGCGGATAATAAAGATCCGGCGATCGCTAGATGATGCTTAATTTGCTATGAATACGACTAATTTGCGAGATCTGTATCAACAGGTGATTCTCGAACACTATAAGAAACCCAAACATCGCGGCAAAACCAACCCGATCGATCGGTATCAGAAAGGGCACAATCCATCCTGTGGCGATACGATCGAGCTGACACTTCAGTTGGATGCCAGTAATGAACGCGTTACCGATATCAAATTTGAAGGTGAAGGTTGTGCGATCGCGATGGCTTCTGTCGATCTGATGGCTGGAGCATTGATTGGCAAGACGATCGATGAAGCTCTGGAGTCGATCGGCACTTTTCAAGGGATGATGAAAGGGGAAACCGAATTTCCCACGGCGCAACGCAAGCTCAACGTGATGAAAGGCGTCGCCCAATTTCCCGTGCGGATCAAATGCGCCAACCTCGGCTGGCATACGCTCAAAGCCGCTCTTCAAATGACAGGTGAAGCCAAACTTGCCGATTTTGTCACCAACGAAGCAGGGTAAACAGTTGACAGTTGCGGATGCTGTTCAGGCGGAGGATACCTGGCGCAGGTGTTGCACCAGCGGCTCGCGATACGTAGGCTCTGCCGAGGGTTTGCGGATGCTGTTCAGGCGGAGGAACCCTGGTGCATGTGTTGCACCAAGCAGCGAGA
>NZ_JBGSPA010000006.1:0-31521 GCF_041738855.1 Chamaesiphon sp.
CTACCCTTGTAAGTCCATTTAAAAGGCTTTGCCATTGTGCGATTGAAGTACTCTATAAATTCTAAAATCCGAGTTTTCAGAGCATCAGTACTGCTAAAATTGCCTCTTCGTAACAGCTTCCGCACCAAAATACTAAACCAAATTTCAATTTGATTCATCCAGGAGCAATGCTTGGGAGTGAAATGCACTACTAGGCGATGAGTAGGCTCTGTCAAAAACTCAGATCGAGTAATCATCGAATGGAGAATGCCAGATTTGCCCTGATAACCCAACTCAATCGGCTCTGGTTCTAGGCTTGCGGCAAGACGAACTAATGCTTCAGATTGATGAGTGTTAAGACAGTCCATAACGAGATGGTATTTAGCGACATCGGGCGATTGCTCAATCAATTTCCGCACGTGAGCCTCAAAGTCCTGCTCGGTTCGGGTATCGCCCACCGTGGCAAGGGCGATTGCGCCTGTGGCGACATTAAAACTGGCAATTAACGTTTGAGTACCATACCGAATGTATTCAAATTCCTGTTTGACACAACGTCCTGGCTTCATCGGGATATCTGGCATCAGCCGTTCTAAGGCTTGAATTCCAGTCATCTCATCCAGGCTGAAAGTTAATTCTCCTTCCATCGCTCTAGGGATAGCTAGCTCATAGACCGAGCAGATATCTTCGACTTTCGGTGTGAATTGATGGTCGGGGGGGGGTCAACCAGTAGTTACTCTGGTGCGGTTTTAGATCTGCTTCTTTTAATAATCGTCCGACATGTTGTTCGCTAATTGATTCGACTACAGATTGTTCAACCATTTCTAGGGCTAGCTCTCGCGCACTCCAGTGACTCAGAGGACGGCCATATTGCTCTGGCGGGGAACAGGCGATTGCATATAGTTGCGTAATTTGCTCCATTGTGAAATTGCCTGGACTTCCAGGTCGAGGTGCATCTTTGAGTCTTTCCCCTACTGGCATACGCTATGTTACTTTTGCTAAAAAAGCTCTCTTTTAATCATATGGTTATTTGTGCCGCTCTGTACTAGTATTGGTATGGTAGAATCAGTTCGGGTTGTGAATGAAAAGACTAGAATTGAAATCCGTTATTTTATTAGTAGCTTAGAGAATGATGCTCAGAAATTAGCAGAAGCAATTAGAGGTCATTGGGAGGTCATTGGTCGATAGAAAATTCTCTCCATTAGGTACTTGATGTTACTTTCAAAGAAGATAATAGTCGAATCAGAAAGGATAATGCTCCAGCTAATTTTGTAGTTTTAAGGCATATAGCAGTTAATATAATCAGTCAAAATAAGAGTCGGAAGTTAAGTATTAGAAGCAAGAGATTTCTAGCGACACTTGATGAAGAATATTCAATTGAAGTTTTGGAAGCTATTCTGTAATTTATTTTTACCGATCGATCTCAATTTGACTAAAGATATTTAGTCAAGCTTTCTGCTGCATTAAATTTAATTAATACGATCTCATATTTGATTTTAGTTTCAGTTGATATTGTAACAATTGCAATTAGTTGATAAGTACTATTAAAATAGCTGTTCTAGTTTTTATCGTTGGCGTAGCCTACCGGAGGTAATCGCAACATACCCCATTTTAGTGCGTTCACCCTGGTTGGCGTAGCCTCCGCTTTGCTCTAGTCGATCTGTTTGTCTACGGATTAGATCGATGTTATATTATTTGTGATAGTCTTACAGGCTCACAAACCATGATTAGTCTAAAAGTAACAACAGTAGGGAATGCTGCGGGAGTGATTTTCTCTCCAGAATTAATGGAAAAATATCATTTCAGCCAAGGAGATATCCTCTATGTTATGGAAACACCAAACGGCTTTGAACTTTCACCCTACGATCCTGAATTTATCCAGCAAATGAAAGTCGCTGAAACAGTAATGCAAGAAGATCGAACTCTGCTCCGAAAACTAGCTCAATAGTGGCGTGCAAGATTTAATTTGGATTCGCGATGAAGTAGTCATAGCCATTCATCGCCTTCAACTAGCGGAGCATGGTGGATTAGAGGGGATTCGAGATGAGGGGTTGTTACAATCCGCACTCTGTCGCCCGAAAGATCTCTTGGCTTATGCTGAGTCACCACCCGATGTTGCAGATCTCGCAGACGCATATGGTTATGGAATTGTCAAAAATCATCCTTTCATGGATGGAAATAAACGAACTGCCTATATCGTAATGCGGACATTTCTCAAGCTCAATGGCTACGATCTTCAAGCTTATGATGAAGAGAAGTATCAAATCTGGATCGATTTAGCTACAGGTAAACTCTTAGAATTAGAATTAGCTGAGTGGATTAGAAATCATTATGGGTATTCGTAGGCTCGATTAGGTTTCCCTTCCGCTGTGCGAACGGATATTATGTCTGGAACTTTGATTTATAGTATTAAGAGATACGGAGATTTTCTCGTACCAAAATAACATGACTGCCGCGTTATCGATCTATAACAAAACCAATTTTTACAAATACTTTAATAGATACTGCTCCTGAAATCACAGGCAGCCTACTCATACCAATACAACCTCAACCTCAGCGGGAATAGGTTCGCCTCGACTCTGTAAAACTTCGATATATAGTGAAATTGCTTCCTCGATCTTAACCAAAGCATCTGCGCGGGTTTTTCCCTGCGACTAAAGTAGCGTACCCGATCTGAGTACTAGATTAGAAGTGCAGTCAGCGATCGAACAATTACCAAAAAGCGGAATTCGCGATCTGTCAAAGTGGTTGCAAGAAGATCTCGAAGAAGATTGGGAGCGACAGATCGCGGCAGATTTAGGATCGGGAAAACTAGACAGTTTATTCGATCTACAAAGGTTCTAGTTACTCAGATTTCGAGATCCCGTAGATGGCAATTGCTTCTGAAGACAACTTTCGAGCAGGCGAACTTGATATACTTGTTGAAAGACAGTGGGATTGAGAATGAGCTTGTGTCTGTGATTGAAGACTGGCTGACTCAAAAATGCCGACCACGGAAAAGGGACTTTGGGTGTTTCGCCGCTAGACACGATCGTTTGGGTGGGTGAAGTGGACTGTGTTGAAAGAAAACCGCGCTGATGGCAAATTTGAGATCTCAACTGTGATGTAGATCGTTGCTGAAAATTTAATTGCCACCGCTTTCCTAGTTTTCCATACTTAGTCGATCGAGATCATCAGCCATTTATCTTGGTGCGATCGACCGAAACGTTACAATAGATGTAGTAATTTTTATTTAGTATTGCGATCGTGGTTGCTACTCCTACTCCTGGCAAAATTATCTCCTATCCAGCCAAAACGATCGCGCGTGCTGACATCGCTTTGCGGTGTGCGCCTTTTCATCTGGCTCTATTTGCCAAAATGCGGTGGGAAAGCGTGTCAGTGCCCAAGCTGGCTGGGGATCTGGGCGTTAAATCTGGCTATACGCGCTACCCGCTCTCAGAGTTGAGTGTCGAGACGGCAACTAGCTGGCTGATTCAAGTGGGGATGTTGCGGCGGGAAGTAGATGGACAAGGTTTGACTGATAGTTTTCGGTTGACGCCATTGGGCTTGGAATTAATCGAGAAATGGGAGCAGGTTGGTGGTGTATTACCATCAGCAAGTGCGATCGATCGGCTCAAGAATCTCAGTGCGCGCTGGTTTCGGCTCCCTTTTTAGATAGTTGATAGTTGATAGTTGACAGTTGCGGCGCGCGCTCTTGGTTGGGTTGGCAACCCAACCAGGTTCCCTCCAGGTATAGCGCGACAAGACAGACAGCGATTTACTTAAAGGTAGGGGATTTAAATTACTTATTTTTGTGTAAACCGCTTGGTAACTGCTGTTGCGCTCATTAAAAAATCCACCATCTTTGCAAATGGTGGATCTTAGCTGACTACTTAAACTCTCTAGTAGGTAGCAATACGCGATCGATCGACCTAACGAATATATTCTTTGAGAATACTATTACGATTGGGATGACGCAGTTTGCGGAGAGCTTTAGCCTCGATTTGGCGAATGCGTTCGCGGGTGACATTGAAGATCTGACCGATTTCTTCTAACGTTTTCATCCGTCCATCATCCAAACCATAACGCAAGCGTAAAACATCCCGCTCGCGAGGACTCAAAGTATCGAGTACGCCTTCTAGATCCTCACGCAGTAAAGTTTTGGATACTTGATCTTCTGGCATTTCGCCATCGGCTTCGATGAAGTCACCCAATCGGGAATCTTCTTCTTTACCAATTGGGGTTTCGAGTGAGATCGGTAACTGTGCAGACTTGGCGATAAACCGCAGTTTTTCGATCGTCATTTCCATTCGAGTAGCAATTTCTTCCTCTGTGGGTTTGCGTCCCATTTCTTGAGAGAGCAATTTGGTGGTCTTTTTGATCCGCGAAATAGTCTCGTACAAGTGGACGGGAAGACGAATCGTCCGCGATTGATCGGCGATGGCGCGGGTGATCGCTTGACGAATCCACCAGGTGGCATAAGTCGAGAATTTGTAACCCTTTTCGTGGTCGAATTTCTCAGCAGCGCGAATCAAGCCCAAACTACCTTCTTGAATTAGATCCTGGAAGGAAAGACCGCGATTCATGTATTTTTTGGCGATCGAAACTACCAAGCGGAGGTTCGACTGCACCATCTTATCTTTGGCTCGGCGTCCCAGAAATAACCGATGGCGAAACTGATTGAGTGGCATCGCTGCAACTTCCGCCCACTCGCGATCGTGAGGTTCGCGATCCAATTCATTGAGGAGTTTCTCTCGCATCCGCTCTAGTTCGAGCAGATCGGCGATCTTGCGTGCTAGTTCGATTTCTTCATCGGCGCGGAGGAGGCGAATTCGACCAATTTCTTGTAGGTAGAGCCGAATTGAGTCTTCTGTAAATTGTTTCTTTTTAGTTTGAACGCGACGGCGGGAGGCTTTCACTTTCCCCAGCTTGCCATCCTCGTCTTCGACATCAGATTCACCGTCGGGTTCAGCAGCAAAATCGTCATCAGCATCTTCATCGAGCAATACGTCTAACTCGGTATCGGAGTCTTTAGTCGTTAAGGTTGCGAGCATGTCTTTAGTCTGGGTCATGTGTGGGTCCTCTTACGCCGATCTGGAACAATAAACTAATGTCAATACTATATTTCAAAAAGAAATATATTTGTTGTTTGCATATTTTTAACAATATCGCCCGTTGGCGTAGTCGTCAGAGAATAGATCGTCTCTTGGAGCTACTCCTGCCGATTTGCTCATCTCGAACAGCCCCTAATTAATAGTCGGCGATCGAGAGCATATCCTAGGTTTAGGAAAGCCCTTTTGATTGTAGCTCTTATTAAAATTTCTGCCAGTTTCGATTGTTAATTAAAATGTCAATTTATCGATACATCACTCTCATAATTGAAATTCACTAGTTTGCGCCCAGGTCGAACACCGCCAATCCGAAGGAGACTCCATTGGTGTGGCGGAGCGGGACTGAGCATCGAGATTCGTGCTAAAGATCGTCAAAGATATCTAAATCGAGGCTGAATGTTTGCGAACAGTCGATCTAGATCTGGCTAATTTGAGCTACGATCGGCATCGCTTTCGCTTTACCACGTCAGACTCATTTTTAAAGGTTAGATAGTCAACTTAGTTCGCAATATTCAACGAGAGTCTAAGGTCGATTCATGGGGATCTACCCTTGCCCGATCGTCTGCTGTGGCAGCCGTCAGATCTTGGCTTAGAATATTGCCAGGAATAATTTTTACCGCTCGATCCACAGTCTAACTGTTTAGTTTTGCTTTGCCCACCTAATTTCACGCGACGATCGTGCGTTAATTTGCTGAAATTTGTAGTAATTACGAGCTATGTGGTGATTTTGGTTGATTAATTGAATGCTGTCTAGTTGCCAAGATAACATTTCTCCCAAAGATCGGGTACAAATTGATACTCTTTGCTACTCGATCGACTTTACGCTGTTGTTCGTGGATGGTGAATGGTGAATGGTGGATGGTGGATGGTGGATGACTTGCACTATGCAAAGTCGGTGCATCGGCTAATTTCGGGTATGGTGGTGCTCGTAGCGGATCCGCGAACCTGCCCATAGCAGTTTTTCACGTAAGGTCTGGTAGTAGGAATAGTTGTCGCGGAGGATGATAAACTTTGCTTGAGCGTCTGCCATCTGCACATCGACCCGCTGTCCTGGCCAGATCGATGTCGCGAGGACGCCATCATTCCAGAGTTTGGTATTGAGTTCGTAGTCACCCAACGGCCAAATACTGACCGTAGAACCAGGTGGAATGACGATCGGGCGACTAGATAGACTCAAGGGACAAATCGGCGCAATAGTCATTGCAGCCATGCCAGAATGGACGATTGGACCATTGGCAGAGACGTTATAGCAAGTAGAACCTGTGGGCGTAGAGACGAGCAAACCATCGCCTTGATACTGATCGATGATTTCACCGTCGATTTCGACTTCCAAGATCGAGGTGATCATTCGATCGGCTGCTGCAGGCTTGATGCACATATCATTGAGGGCGAGGAACTTCTCGCTATCTGGTTCGGCATTTCTGTCATCGCCATCATAAATATGCGCTTGGAGCATCATCCGTCGCTCGATCGCATAGCGATCGGTTGTGAGTCGCTCCCACACCGTCTCGCCGTCGATTGGTGCGTCGATATTAAATAGTTCCAATGGCTCGGTGAGAAAGCCCAGGTGTCCGCCAGCATTGATCGCCAGGATCGGAATACCATCGGGAGAGAGCTGTCTGGCGGCGGTGAGTGCAGTACCATCGCCACCTAAAACGATCGCCAGATCGATCGGTTTGCTGGTGGAGGCAAGAAATACTGGATACGGGTTGTCTTTGGCTCCACTTGGCCCCATCATCACATGACAACCCCGTTGTTCGAGTTGTTTGGCAGCTTTTTCGGCAAGATTCTTGCTGCTACGATCTCCGGCTTTGTGAGCGATGATGACGTTTTGAAGTTGCACGGGGGTACTAGGTATTAGGCTTTAGGTGTTAGGTGTTAGATATTAGGGATTGGGTGTTAGGTGTTAGGTGCTAGGTGTTAGAAGTGAATCTAAATTCTTATCCCTAAAGCCTAAAGCCTAAAGCCTAATGAAGGAAATGCCGGACACCTGTAAACACCATTACTATACCCAATTCATTCGCAGCAGCGATCGAGTCGTTATCGCGCATACTACCACCTGGTTGGACGATCGCGGTAATTCCGGCGGCGGCGGCGGTGCGGACAGAATCATCGAAGGGGAAAAAGCCATCACTAGCCAGGGTTGCACCTGGGGATTGGGTTCCAGCTTGTTCGAGGGCGATTTTGGCAGAGCCGACGCGGTTCATTTGTCCGGCACCTACGCCGATGGTAGCGCGATTTTTGGTGACGACAATCGCATTTGATTTGACGTGTTTACAGACTTTCCATGCGAATAATAATTCTTGTAATTCTGCTGCTGTCGGTTGTTTAGTGGTCACTACTTGCCAGTCTACGGTAGTTTCGATCGCTTCGTCGGCGGTTTGCACTAATAGTCCGCCAGCGATAACTTTGACATTATCTTTCGTGCCAGTTGCCAGATCTGCTAGCGTTAATACCCGCAGATTCTTTTTGGCAGCGAAGACTTCGGCGGCTGCGGGGGTACATTCAGGAGCGACGATACATTCGAGGAAAGTTTGGCTCATCGATCGAGCGGTATCGGCATCTAGAGGGCGATTGACAGCGACGATACCACCAAAAGCAGAGGTAGAGTCGGCATTGTAAGCTCGATCGTATGCCGCGAGTAAAGTATCGCCCAACGCCGTCCCACAAGGATTGTTATGTTTGATAATCGTCGCGGCGGGAGTATCGCCAAACTCAGCAATAATCCGCCGTGCGGCTTCAAGATCGACGAGATTGTTGTAGCTAAGTTCTTTGCCCTGCAATATGTTGGCAGTCGTCCACCCCGTTGGTACTGCACCTGTCTGATACCATGCCGCTGGTTGGTGGGGATTTTCGCCATAGCGGAGCGATTGTAAGGGTTGGGCAGAAATTTGATAATTTTGATTTTCCCCTGCTTGCTCTGCCAAATAACCCGCGATCGCCGTGTCATAAGCGGCGGTATGTTGGAATGTTTCTAACGCTCTAGCTTGACGGAACTCGATCGAGGCTTGACCGTTATTTTTGGTTAATTCGGCTAGATAATCATCATAGCGATCGGGATTGGATAAGACTGTCAGATGAGCGAAATTCTTGGCTGCGGCGCGGAGCATGGCGGGGCCACCGATATCGATTTGCTCGATCGCGTCTGCTAAACTAACGTCAGGCTTGCTAATCGTGGCAGCGAAGGGATATAAATTAACTGCGACTAGATCGATCGGGCGGATTTGGTGCTGCTCCAGGTCTGCTAAATGTTCGGGTAGATCTCGACGCGCGAGAATCCCCCCATGTATTTTCGGGTGCAAAGTCTTCACCCGTCCGCCCAAAATTTCCGGCGCACCCGTATATTCAGCCACCTTCATCACGGTAATCCCTGCGGCTTTGAGAGCTTGAGCGGTACCCCCACTACTGACAATCTCAAAATCAAATTTTTCGACCAATTGACGGGCAAATTCAATCAGTCCGGTTTTGTCAGATACACTCAGGAGTGCGAAACGAGTCATATATTAGTGCAGAGTGAGGAACGGCTAGTGGTTAGTATATCGGGTTTGGGGCGATTCTCCAATGCTATCCAGACAATGTTATAACTATGAGTATTAACGCAAGCTCGATCGTGACTAATCCCACCTATCCATTAGCACCTGCTAAAATCGGTAATGCAGCAGGGTTTCGATTACCCGCTAGTTTTTATCGCGATCATCCTCAGTTTGTAAATGCGACTGGATGGGCGGAAGTATTGAGCGATAATACCGTGCTAGTCAGATTAGAACCACAGCCAGTCGAACCAGAATCAGATGCAGAGGATCTGATGTTGAGTCTATTTTTGGACTTCATTACCAAGGATGCGCTGACTAATCCCGAACATTTGGAAGCATATACAGCAGAGATGGCAGATGAAGATGATGAACTGCTAGCGGGAGTAGTTATCGATTGATGGGCGTACTCATCCGCAATGGTTGGGAGATTTACTTTCACAGACAGCTCTTCGGCGAACAACGACGACAACTGCGGGAACGAGTAAAACAGTTAAAAACGGAATTACCCGCAGCCGATTATCTATCCCATCCCGAGGTAAAACTTTTAGCCGCAGTGATGGTGGGGATTAAAGAAAAGATCGCCCTAGATTCAATGGCTGCTCAATTTGTCTTAACTGGCTCATTGAGACGATATGGCAGGATGAAAGGGATGGGGCTACCGCATCGTTATCGGCTATTTTTTAGAGCTTTTGCTAGTGAAGAGCGGCAAGTTCTGATTATTCTGTGGTTGGGTTATCCACGCAAGGCTGGGTATAAGCGAGATTGTTATGAGGTGTTTACGAAGATGGTTGGTAATGGCGATTTCCCTGATAATTTGTCAGACCTATTGATGGCTACTGATGAGTAACTAGCGATCGATCGCTGATATCCTTTTATAGAGTGTGTCAATTTAGTTTCTTATCATAAAATAACTTGACTGAGAGAACATATCTCCAAATCTCAGAGTGAGTAGTTTGCATGAATATTCTCCTCAAGCCAGAGTAGGAGCAATTTATCCAATCTCAAGTCAATAAAGTATGTCACAACCGATCGATCCAAATCGAGTAGTCATTTTTTCAGGTGCTGGCATCAGTGCTGAAAGTGGATTAACCACATTTCGCGATGGTAACGGATTGTGGAATCAATCCAAAATCGAAGATGTTGCGACACCAAGTGCTTGGGAAGCAGATCCAGAAATAGTTTTACAATTTTATAATGAGCGTAGAATACAGGCGGCAAAGGCACAGCCAAATGCTGCTCATCTAGCAATTGCGGAATTAGAAGCTAAATATGAAGTAATTGTCATTACCCAAAATATTGACGATCTCCACGAACGAGCTGGCTCATCGGTTGTTGGAACATCTTTGACAGTTTATCCAGCCGCCTCATTACTAAATAGGGCTAGGTTTCATGCTGAAAAAATTCTCGTAAGCCTACAAATTGACAAAAAACCTTTTGGCTATAACTGTTGGAGTGAAAAAGCCACTGCTGTTCCCAGCATTGTCCGACGTTGGTTGGAAGGACAGCATTTAGGTCGATTAAAATATTAATTTATATTTTAAAAATTAACATCATCAACACTTTAGCAGTCATTTTTTTCAGAGATATGTAACTCCATACCTAACTGCGATTGTCATTATCGATTGAAAAATATCTTCAATTTTTCAGTTGCTAATATTTGCTCAAGATAAAGCAAGTAGGGATAAATTATCATCCGAACAAAATGACTCAATCGCGTCAAATTCCCGACGCAAAATATCCTCAACTTGCGAGGTAGAGCAATTGCCAAGCCTAAGCCAAATAACTTTCGGCGGATTGCCTAGCACCAAACTAAGGTCGTGCATATCGGCATCTTTTGAGACGATCGTTAAGTTATTGTCTTTTGCATAATCCCAAACTATCGGATCGACAGTTGCTTTCATCCCCACATCTCGAACGTGCAGCGAATTTGGAAAAATATCTGCTAACCGCAGTGGTAACTTTGGTGACAAATTTTCATCAAACAGTAATTTCATGCAAGTATTGGAGCAGCCATAAATCGACGTTCGCGATCTGCCGCATAAGCAATACAAGCTTTCAAATCTTCCCGCGTTAGATCGGGAAAATCTTCGAGGATCTCGGCTTCGGTCATCTCAGAAGCCAAATACTCTAGCACTTCATAAACTGTAATTCGCAAGCCGCGCACACAAGGTTTACCACTACGTTTATTTGGTTCGATCGTGATGTAATCTCGATAGTTCATAGTCTAGATCTTGCTTTGCCCAGCATCTAAGTTGCAGTCGATCTTAACACGATCGCCAAGCGTAACACAGGCACCCGATCTGAGCTCTTGTTGTTAGGCGAGAATTCGATCGATTGTCGCCCATCTGCTGGCGAACTGCTAGCCGATCGCGCCCGACCGTAATTTCCGAATATACTATAAGGTATCGAGACTTAGCTACCGCCACAATTTAGACTCGCGCCACCGTCTGTGAAGTTAAATGCTATGACCACCTCTGCTATTACTACCGCACAACTACAAGAGATATTCCCATTTCCACTCGATAAGTTTCAACTTCAGGCGGTAGACGCACTCAACATCGGCAAGTCAGTAGTAGTCTGTGCCCCGACGGGTTCTGGTAAAACCCTCGTGGGTGAATATGCCATTCATCGCGCCCTCAGACAGGGACGCAGAGTATTTTATACCACCCCGCTCAAAGCCTTATCCAACCAAAAATATCGAGACTTTCGCGCCGAATTTGGTGAAGAGAATGTCGGACTGCTCACGGGTGATATCTCCATCAATCGCGATGCGCCTATCGTTGTGATGACGACAGAAATCTTTCGGAATATGCTCTATGGTACCCGCATCGGTGAAGTTGGGACGTCGATGATGGGAGTCGAAGCGGTGGTATTGGATGAATGCCACTATATGAATGACAAGCAGCGGGGCACCGTCTGGGAAGAGTCGATTATTTACTGTCCTCCACACATCCAGCTCGTTGCACTGTCCGCTACCGTTGCCAATAGCAAGCAATTAACCGAATGGATTAGTGCCGTTCATGGTCGCACCGAACTGATCTATTCTGACTATCGCCCCGTCCCGCTGGAGTTTCACTTTGTCAATCCCAAGGGGATTTTGCCATTACTCGATCCCAACACTGCCAAACTCAATCCCAAACTCAAATCGCATCGCCCCACTGGCAGCCGCAAAACTGAAGATATCCCCAGTATCGGGTTTGTCGTCAGCAAGCTTGCCGAGCGCGAAATGCTGCCTGCGATTTACTTTATCTTTAGTCGGCGAGGTTGCGACAAAGCCGTCGCCGATATGGCAACGCTGCAACTAGTTACCCCCGCCGAATCCGCTCGGCTCAAAGTCCGCATTGATGAATTTCTCGACAAGAATCCCGAAGCGGCGCGGGCGGGGCAAGTCGAGCCACTTTATAAGGGGATTGCCGCTCACCATGCGGGGATTTTGCCAGCTTGGAAAGTGCTGGTGGAAGAATTATTTGGGATGGGCTTGATCAAGGTCGTCTTTGCTACCGAAACACTGGCGGCAGGAATTAATATGCCAGCGCGGACGACAGTGATATCGAGTCTCTCCAAACGGACAGACCAAGGACATCGGCTGCTGACGGCTTCAGAATTCTTGCAAATGGCAGGGCGTGCCGGACGACGTGGCAAGGACGTGGTGGGCTATGTAGTTGCCACTCAGACGAGATTTGAAGGTGCCAAGGAAGCGAGTGATTTTGCGACATCGGCACCCGATCCGCTAGTGAGTCAATTTACGCCGACTTATGGAATGGTCTTAAACCTACTCCAAACCCACAATCTCGAAGAGGCGAGAGAACTCGTCGAACGCAGTTTCGGACATTTTACCAAAACCCTGCATCTGCTCCCTCAACAGCAGGGAGTTAATGACATCAAGCAAGAATTGAGCCAGCTCCAAGAATCACTGCACAAGGTCGATCTAGATGTGTTGGCGGACTATGAAACTAGTCATTCCCAGCTCAAACTCGATCGAAATCAGCTCAAAAATCTCCAACTCTATACCGAACAAATTCAAGCAACACAAGTCACCAAACAATTGCCAACCGCCTTTCCTGGGACGATCCTCAGTCTCAAGGGCAAACACGTACCTGTAGCGACACCCCTCGCCGCTGTACTGGTGACGAAGATTGCTGGATCTGGATACAAACCAGCACTAGTCTGTTTGGGGCAAGACAATCGGTGGTACGTAGTCAATCATCAGGATGTGGTTGCCGTTCACAAACATTGGTCTGAGTATGGTGGCAAACAGCGGGTACCGCAAGTGGTGTCGCTGTTACCGCCTGCGGATATGCCCTTAAAGCCTGGACAAGTCCGTAAAGGGATGAGCTTGACGGCAGAAATCGCGCAGAGCATTCCTACTGTCGAGCCGCCAGCAACCGCTGAATTGACAGCGCAGGTGAAAGTCGTCGCCGCACTGGAAACAAAGCTCGAAAATCATCCGGTGTGGGAATGGGGCAACCCCGCGACGCTACTCAAACGCTATCGCCGTCAAGCTGTACTAGAACAGGAGATTCAGGATCTTCAGGATGCACTCCAGACTCAACTCGATCGACATTGGCAAGAATTTCTCAATTTAATTGAAGTCTTGCGCCAAGTCAATGGTTTGCAAGGTGTGATTCCGACGCGAATTGGTGAAGCTGCTGCGGCAATTCGTGGGGACAATGAGCTATGGGTTGCGCTAGCTCTCATGTCTGGTTATTTGGATGGATTAGATCCGCACCATTTAGCGGCGGTGATTTGTGCCTTGGTATCGGAAACACCGCGTTCTGATAGCTGGACGAATTACGAGCCAGCGGATGAAGTGGTGATGACGTTGAGTGCCCTGCGCGGCTCCCGCCGACAACTATTCCAGATCCAACGCCGCTATCAGGTGGCACTCCCCGTCTGGATGGAGTATGAGCTGGTGGGGATTGTCGAACACTGGGCGTTGGAAACGTCGTGGACGGAGTTGTGTAGCAACACCAATCTGGATGAGGGTGACATTGTGCGGATGTTGCGGCGGACTGTCGATCTATTGTCGCAAATTCCCTATGTGCCACATGCGAGTGCCGCTTTGCAAGCAAATGCCCGACGAGCGGTACAGTTGATTGACAGGTTCCCCATCAATGAATCGATCGCTTAATTTTTGATTTTGTTGTCCAATCGTTAATGGGATGTTTGAATTGATACCTTAATTGGGAAATATAAGTAAGGCAGAACTTTTCCCACTCAATTTAGGCTCAGGAAATGACGATGATGGTAACTACAAATTTTAATTTGGAAGATTGCGTAAAAGAAGCTTGTCGTCAAGCTTTCAAAGAGCGTGGCCACATAAATGTTCTAATTGCTGGTCGTACTGGAGTTAGTAAAAGTACACTTATCAATTCCATCTTTCAAGGGAATTTCGCAACTACAGGGCAAGGTCGTCCTGTAACAAAATATACAGAAGAAATCAAAAAAGAAGGCATACCGATTTCGATCTTTGATACTCGTGGATTGGAAATGGCGGATTTTGCTTCAACATTAGGTACTCTCAGAGAATTTGTGCGTGAGAGGTCTAACTGCATCCATCCAGCTCAACATATTCATGTTGCCTGGATTTGCATTGCAGAGGATTCTCGTCGTGTTGAAAAAGCAGAAGAAGATCTAATCAAAATGTTAGTAGGATATCAAATCCCCGTTATTGCCGTTATTACGAAGGCAAGATCTGACAATGGATTTCGTGATACCGTCAAACAACTACTTCCTTTAGTAAGTAATGTTGTAAGAATCAGAGCAATATCAGAAAAATTAGATGAAGGAATTGTTCTCCCGCCGATGGGACTTAAAGAGCTTGTAGAATTAACAATGCAAGTTATTCCACAAGGAACAAAGAGAGCTTTTGTAGCTGCTCAGAAAGTAGACCTTGAGCAAAAAAAAAGCCAATCTCATCTTATCGTTGGGAGCGCAGCAGTTAGTGCCGCAGGAATAGCAGCCGTCCCAATTCCATTTGCTGAGGTGGTTGCTATTGTCCCGATCCAGATCGGTATGCTTGCTGGTATATCAGCAACTTTTGGCTTGTCAATCGATAGAGCTTTTCTCAACACAGTTATAGGTAGCATTATCATTGGAGCAGGAGAAAGGTTTGCAGTACGTAATATTGCATCTAATCTGCTCAAGTTAATTCCTGGTCTTGGTTCTATTGCTGGTGGTGCTATTTCAGCGGTTACGGCGGCAACCTTTACTACCGCAATTGGAGAGGCTTATATTACAGCACTGGCGATGTTATTTGTTCGCCAGAATGGACAAGAACCGTCGTCTGAAGAAGTTGCAGAGGCTTTCAAACGTGAGTGTTCAGCAATAAAATAGACAGACTTTTGTGAAATTTGAGAATGTCAAGCAGGTAAATTTTCAAATCTTGCAATCCCAGAAATTGAAATATACAGAACTCGATTGACTAGATCTCTCCCTGTCTCAATCTCAGTCTGGATAACTCGAACTACGGTAGCCATTAGTTCTACTTGTTCTGCTGCTAGCAAATCTCCATCTAGCATTAAAACAATCCCTGCGTGAATCTCAGACGCACTAGCCAATTTCTCAAAATCTCGAATATTCGCAGTTACTAAAATTCGATCTTCATTAAAAGCATATTCGAGTACTTCTCGATCTGTAGCACCAAGCAAACCTCTATCCCTAACAGCAATGGCATCAAAGTAAAACTCTTGACAAAGATACCTCGCCACACGCGGCGATATATCTTCATCAATTATAAACTTCATTCACTTTCGGTCTGCCTTGTTGGGGATAAGCTTTGACATAGAGCCTCGCAAAATTCAAATCTTCATCAGTTAAATAGGGATAGTCTTCACGCAATATCTCCAAGGATTCACCTCGCTCCAGAGAGCCACCAATTCGCTGCACTGACAATCGCGAATTTGGAAAAACGATCTCGCCCCCTAAAATATCAGAGCTGCTTACCAACCCAGCTTTCCAAGCTTCAAATCGATCGATTAATGTTTGGAGTTCTTGGCAGATGGCACTTACCTTGAGAGTGAAGAATTTGCCAAATTCTAACGTAGGAACTTGCTGTTCCCATGCTGTTTGTAAGGCTTCGTACAAGTGAATTCGATAGCTGACCGAAAAATTAAAGTTAATTTCTTTGAGAGCGCGAAGATAAACTAACGTTCCGAAGGAAAGCTGATGATGGTTAGGGTTGTCTGAATGAATAATACGATACTCGATCTCCTTATAAATCCGCTTGGGAGAGATCTCAATTAAAGCAGCAGCTTCGTTAGGTGTAAAAATTTTAGTCATTTCAATAACTTTCCCCACATAGGGAATATTATAAGTTATTTAATTTCTTTTCCCAGTCTAGAGCAGTCCGCACGATCGTTTCGAGATCGTCGAATTGCGGTTGCCAGCCGAGGACTTGAGTGATGCGTTCGGCAGCAGCTATCACACAGGCGGGATCTCCCGCACGGCGTGGGGCGGTGATGACTGGGAAATCCACAGCAGAGATCTCTTTGACTTGCTCGATGACTTGCCGCACGCTATAGCCGCGACCGTAACCACAGTTTAAGATCTGACTGACACTTTGGCGATCGAGATAATCTAGGGCATCAACATGCGCTCTAGCGAGATCGTCAACATGGATGTAGTCTCTAATTCCAGTGCCATCTGGAGTATCAAAATCACTCCCAAAGATACTCATGCTCGGGCGTCGTCCTAGTGCCGCATCACAAGCTACCTTGATCAGATGACTGGCTTTGGTGCCAGATTGTCCTAGCTTGCCACCGATCGCAGCACCTGCAACATTGAAATAGCGGAGGATGACATACTTCAAGTCGGAAGCCAGCGCATAATCCTGAATTAAGCGTTCGCTCATCAGCTTGGAACTGCCATAGGGATTGAGCGGCTGGGGGGTGGTGCCTTCGCTGATGGGGTTGACTGTGGGCTGTCCATAGACAGCCGCAGTACTAGAAAAAATAAATTTATTTACGCCGAATTGCTGGCAGCAATGGAGTAGATTAAGTGTATTCGCTGTATTGTTACTATAATAAGTTAGCGGTTTGACGAGCGACTCAGGTACGGAAATACTCGCAGCAAAATGTAGAAGTGTATCAAAGTTGTGTTCGGCAAAAACTTGAGTTAGCTGCTGTCGATCGGCTAGATCTCCGATGATTAGTGTACCGTAAGTTAATGCACTAGCAGCTCCGGTAGATAGATTGTCATAGATGACTAGATCGTACCCAGCTTTACCTAATTGGGCGATCGTGTGAGATCCTATATAGCCAGCACCGCCAGTCACTAAAATCTGTTTTTTCATTGGGTCACAATTGGGTGGATAATCTTTGATGATTTTGATTGGTAGACTGACCCAAATAGCTAAACCCTTGGGAGATTAATCGATCGCAACTATCTTCGATCCGCTATTGTTGCTAATAACTAGCTAATGCGATCTGTATTAAACTCACCAAAACAATGATATCATACCTGTCAGCCTAAGTAACTGATGTGTTGTTGGTAGCAATTTCAGGACAACTATTGCTAGCGCATCGTACCGGAATAAATCTAGCTCTTTCACACAAGTCCGAGGTTGTAGATGGCGGGTAAAGAGAAGTTTTGGGAGCTAAATCTACTTCCACCGATTGGCAAGTAATTGCTCTTCTAGTGCGGCGATGCGATTGTATGCTGCGGTTAGTTGAGCGGTGAGTCGCTGGATTTGAACTTGAGGCGACAAATCTTGCTCCTTGAGCTGATGGTGAGCGATCTCGATCCCTTTGCCATCAATTAACGTATCTTGTTGAGCAATTACCCAATCAGCCTTGTCATAGCAGTAATTCGAGCCACCTGGGAGATCTGCATAGCCCCTGTTGCTGTAGCCGATCCCCTCTGGCGGCAATCTCAGTGCATTTTTACCACCAGCGTACCGATCGAGTATCCCGTCGATCGCTGTTTCTGCTCCACCGACGACCGGAGAGTCTAAGCTCTGAAAAATATGCCGCTCCAAGCGATCGACAATGTGATAAACTTGCTCGACCTTGCGGGTCAAGGTATCGATTTGTTGTTGGATTGATTCCATTTTCGATCTTGAGATAACTTAACCCGATTTTAGGTAATAAATCAATATTTGTTAATTTATTGCTGAATTATTTAACTTTTGCGAATAATTGCAGTGTTAATAACTAATTAAGGTTTATAAAAAATATCTGAAAGATAATTACGATCGATATGCTTGAAATTCAAGACTTTTTTGCAGCTTGTGTGGGGACGTGGAAAAGCGAACGGACTTATCACTACCCACTCCAAAACGAAGTAGAACGTTCATATACAGAGTTTAGCGTCGGGATATTATCATCCGCCGAAAAACAGCACATTTCTTCAGCCGCTCTCCCCGTTGAAAGTATTGCAGCCAGCGAGATCGATCGCTTTCCTGGATTTAGTATCGGTTTTGATACTGTATCGGAAAAAGGCGATCGAGTGGCGATGAATCTCAAAGCTTTATTTGTGCCTGAGCGATCGATTGTCGCTCCTCATTTGATCCCCACAGATCCGCTCGCACCAGCAACCCCGCTCGCTGCCGAAATGCTCGAAAGCCATGAATTGATGAAGGGATTGTATTTGCGGGATGAGGGTTATTCAGAGCGGGGCGCGATTAATGGACGATTTACCTATCTAGCCAGTCGGCAAACTTTGGAACTGGTGACATACTACAGTCGATCGGTGGCGGTAGACCAACTACGGCTCGTTTCGCCCACCACTCGGCTCCGCACGATCGTCACTTATCAACGCCCTCAACCAGGTGAAGTCCCGACAGTGATTACGCTGGTGGGTTTTGGGCTGGAGCAGAGGGTAGATTAGGCTTTAGGCTTTAGGTTTTAGGCTTTAGGGGGTGGAAGGGGCAGTTATTAGGTTTTAGGCTTTAGGGAGTAGAGGGTAGGGGGTAAAGGGTAGCGATGTGGGAACCGAGAACCACAAGAACGCAGTTCCTAACCCTAAAGCCTAAAGCCTAAAGCCTAATTCATGGTGAAAGCCTATCGATCTGCCAGTTACCATCTACCAATTGGTAGCGGAGCCTATCATGCAGCCGACTGGGACGTCCTTGCCAAAACTCGATCTCTTGAGGGATCACACGCACGCCACCCCAGTGCGGCGGTTTGGGAATTTCACGATCGCGGTACTCGGTTTCTAGTTGGTGCAATCTCTGTTCGAGGACGGATCGATCGGGGACGATCGTGCTTTGGGCTGACGCCCATGCACCGAGCTGACTGCTGGCTGGACGGCTGTGGAAATAGGCTGTAGCTTCTGATGTGGCGACTAACTCGATCCGACCCTCAATCCGTACTTGTCGCTCCAAATCGCCCCACAGAAAGACTAGAGCGGCATAGGGAGAATGTTTCAGCTCGACACCTTTTTGGCTGTTGTAATTGGTATAAAATACAAATCCGCGCTCGTCTACAGCCTTGAGGAGGACAATTCGCGCCGAAGGTTTGCCCTCAGCGGTGACGGTGGCGATAGTCATCGCATTTGGTTCCAATAAGTCCGCCGCCACGGCTTGCTCGAACCAGATTTGAAACTGCGCAATCGGATCGGCAACTACGTCTGATTCTAGTAGTCCAGCTTGAGTATAGTTTTTGCGTAAGTCGGCAATTTTCATGGTTGGAGAGTAGGGGGTAGAGGGTAGCGATGCGCGATACGTAGGGTTCCCCGAGGGTTTAGCGACCCAAATCACGCGGAGGTGCCCTCCGCATGTGTTTGGGTCAAGACAGCGCATCAAGAGTCATCCCAATAAGCACGTTCTTTAGTATCTTCAGCATTAAATTTCCAGTGCTTCTGTGGTTCATTGATTCGCTCTAGAAATCGCTCTTTTTGCTTTGATTTTGAAACATTTAAGAAGAACTTAATGATGACTGTACCATTATTAGTGAGATACCGTTCAAAGTCATTAATTTCTTGAAACCTTTGGTACCAGATCTGGTTGAGATCTAGATGTGGTAACTTTTGGACGGCCAGGAGTTCGGGATGAATGCGGACGATTAAGGTTTCTTCATAGTACGATCGATTGAAAATACCAATGCGACCGCGTTCGGGCATCGCTTTGTGAGTACGCCACAAGTAATCATGGTCTAATTCTTCAGTTGACGGACTCTTGAAGCTGTAAACTTGACAACCTTGAGGATTGATCCCTGACATCACAGACTTGATGGTACTATCTTTGCCTGCCGCATCCATTGCTTGGAAGATAATCAAGAGTGAGAATTTGTTTTGAGCGTACAGAATAGTCTGATACTCTGCCAATCGGAGGATGTCCGCAGCTAGTTTGACTTGAGCGGACTCTTTGGTGAATTTGCCCGTAGCTGCGGGATCGTAATCTGTCAGCACGATCTTTTTGCCCGGTGTGGCGATCGTCTGACGACTGATGGAGGTGGTATGGGTATCTGACATATCATTCTTATTGGCGATTTTGAGTGTTATTTAAGAAGTTTTTCAGCTAGATAGCTGAATTTCGGTCGATACTTAACTTGTTCTTAACCTGGTTGTTTGGGGATTGTGGTTTACTTGTTTGCACTTGTCCTGATACATTGAGCGAATACTGGCTCATAAAATTAATAAATCTACTGTTGTGTCTCTATGAAAGTCCTGGTAATTGGCGGTGATGGTTATTGTGGGTGGGCAACTGCGCTGTACCTGTCCAACCGGGGGTATGATGTCGGAATTTTGGATAGTTTGGTGAGGCGGCATTGGGATCTAGAACTAGGAGTAGAGACACTCACACCGATCTCCAGCATCCACCACCGGATTCAGAGATGGCAAAAACTGACTGGTAAAGAGATCGATTTGTTCATTGGGGACATCAATAACTACGATTTCTTGCAAACATCTTTACAAGCATTTCAACCCGAGGCTGTCGTCCATTTTGGCGAACAGCGTTCGGCACCATTTTCGATGATCGACCGCGAACATGCGGTACTGACGCAGGTAAACAACGTCGGTGGTACTCTCAACCTGTTGTACGCGCTGAGGGATGATTTTCCCAACTGTCATCTCGTCAAACTGGGGACGATGGGTGAATATGGGACACCCAACATCGATATCGAAGAAGGCTACATCACGATCGAGCATAACGGTCGTACTGATACTTTACCCTATCCCAAACAGCCAGGTAGTTTTTATCACCTGAGCAAGGTTCACGATAGTCACAATATCCAGTTTGCCTGTAAAGTTTGGGGTTTGCGCGCCACGGATCTCAATCAAGGGGTGGTGTATGGGGTGCTCACCGAAGAGACAGGGATGGACGAAATGTTGATCAACCGTCTCGACTATGATGGGATCTACGGTACGGCTCTCAATCGCTTCTGTATCCAAGCCGCGATCGGACATCCACTGACAGTCTATGGTAAAGGCGGTCAAACTCGCACCTTCCTGGACATCCGCGATACGATCCGGTGTGTGGAACTCGCCATCTCCAATCCCGCCAAAGCTGGGGAATTCCGCGTCTTTAACCAGTTTACCGAGATGTTTAGCATCAACGATCTCGCCCTCAAGGTCAAGCAAGCAGGGATCGCGCTCGGATTGGATGTCGAGATTGAGACGATCGACAATCCTCGGATCGAAGCTGAAGATCATTATTTTAATGCCAAAAATACCAATCTACTCAACCTCGGACTCCAACCGCATTTCCTCTCCGATTCACTCTTAGATTCCCTCTTGAATTTTGCTGTCAAATATCAACATCGCGTCGATCGATCGCAGATCTTGCCGAAGGTGAGCTGGAAACGGAGCTAGGGATTAGGTTTTAGGCTTTAGGCTTTAGGGTTTGAGGCGGACTAGGGATTAGGGATTAGGCTTTAAGCTTTAGGTTTGAGGAATCAAGAGCCAGGAATAGCGGTTAGACGGACGCAAGCGTCCTAATCCCTAAAGCCTAAAGCCTAAAACCTAAAGCCTAAATTAAGGTAAAATAATAGAGAATATAAGATGCTGTGTTAGGAAAAAATATTTTATGAAACGGTTTGCCCGTCTGCTCGTTGCCTTTAGTCTCTGTTTGACTTGTTTAGTTGGTGTCGTCCCCCAAGCAATGGCAGCTAGCTGGAATAGCTCCACGCTCTTGGCAAGCTCCCCCGCAACTGGAGAAGTGATCCGCAATAGTGCCGATAGTAAATTAGGGACAGAATTTGGTAAGAAAATCGACCTCAACAATACCAATGTCCGGTCATTTCGGAAGTATCCAGGTCTGTACCCGACGATCGCGCGTAAAGTAGTAGACAATGCTCCCTACAAAACTGTAGAAGATGTCCTGAATATTCCTGGTTTGAGCGCAAAGCAAAAAGACATGCTCAACGCCAATCTCGACAAATTCACCCTCACGAGTGCGGATGATACATTTAATGAAGGAGGCGATCGCTACAACAATGGTTATTACTAACTAATCGATCGATCGACAAACTTCGGTCGAGATCCGTCCCTCTACTCAGCATGTGGAGGGATTTTTTTGTGTCGATCATCACACATAATAGGAAGTAGACGTTAGGTATTAGCTTTAGGGATGAGGGTAAAGGGTAAAGGGTAGAGGTTTACCCATTCACTATCCACCATCCACCATCCACTGTCTTGAAAAGGTGCTCTACTTGGGGACACCCCAAGACCGCACTTTTCGCCATTCACCATTCACCCTTGGTATGACTGACTCTTTAATGTTCAATAACGAAGCTTATGTTTTCTTAGAGACAGATCGGCCGGAGCAGTTATTTACTCCAGCAGAAATGTTTGCTAAACTCAAAGAAATTGCGATCGCATCTGCGGATGATTTACCACTCGATGTCCAAGAAATTACGGGCGTTGACCAGCAGGTGCAATACATGATCGACACTATCTGCGAGCTGCATTTGGCCCCAGGAGAGTATTTCCAATGGTATGCAGTTAGACTGGAGAAGTAACCCGTTCTTTGGCACGATCGACAATTAATGTCAGATTAATTTCTTCCTCTTCATCATCTGGTGAGATCTTAATTTTGACATCTGGGCCAAAAAACTTAGTGATTTTTTCGTGTTTTTCTTGCCAGATATCAATTGTCATAAAAGGGGAATAAAACTCTAAAGTCAGTGCATAAGCTCCACCGATTTCAGATTCTTCTAAACCTTTGAGCACTGGACGATCGTCATCGCTGGGAGCTAGTCCGAGTTTTTCTAAAGCAATATCTAAATGGGCTTCTTGTCCATACCGAAAGCGGGTAACATCTTTGCGAATTTGGTTGAGTGTGGGTGTTGCTTGTTCTTCGCGCAGCTTGAGTGTATTCGGCTGAGTGACTTTGGTATATGGGACTGGTTCGAGTTCTGCTGATTTGAGAGCCAATCCGCCCAAAAATAGGGGGATACCGTAAAAGAAACCAATCAGGTTGAAAGTCGGATCGTCGATCGCATATGCGAAAAAGCCGATGAGCGTGAGTAACCCGCCGACATTGATGAGAACTAGACTAAGAGGAATTACACCAAACATATCGACGCTAATGAAAGACTGAAGTATTTTTATTATCGGCTAATGTTAGGGGCAGAAGGTAGGGAATAGGGGTGAGAGAACCCTGAATTGGCGATCGTCACAAATAAAAAATGCCGATCGTAGTGATTTCGAGCGGTAATCTGGGCAAGATGAAACTATGGGCAGTGCCTTGGGCACACCTCCTGTCACCCAGCAAACTCGAACACAGCAATCATGAGTGTAGATCCCCAAACTCAAAGCTTATTTGACGCGATCGCAGCAGTTAATTACGATCGAGTCAAGCTACTGCTCGATTCAGGCGTAGCGATCGATCGTCCCAATGAGCGCGGACAAACACCTTTGGCGGTGGCTTGCCATCAAGGTAATCTGGAGATCGTGGATCTACTCATCGCGGCTGGTGCTCAAATGCAAGTACTCAAGTCAAATCCTCAGCCACAGCTCAATTCAGTTTTACCAGTAAATAACTCACAAGTTGCCAATCCTTTAGGGGAGCGCGAACAGCAGATCCCGTTTGAAAGTTTAATCGATCTGATCCATCAACCCGCCAATAATACTACTGAAGTCGAGCGGACGATCCCCATCGCTCCTCAGCCAGTAGTGCCCCAGTACAACACAGATTTGCAGCGGATCGCCGCTAATTGGCAAGATCTTAACTCGTCGGATGCTGAGGCTACTTATGCCTTCGATCTAGATGAAGTTTTTGCGGCGAATGATGCCGATAATCCAGCGACGTTAGATCGACTGGATATGTTTGTAGATACCCACACGATGACTTCCCTTCGACGTTCGGCTACTGATGTCGAATTTGAAGCAGGAGAGACTTATGCTTTCGATCTCAGCCCCGATCTAGATCGACTGACGATCGCAGCAAATGAAGAGCCAGATCGCCTATCGATGCCGATCGATCGATGGGAAGATAGTATGACCTACGTTCTGGATAATTTACCGCAAATAGATGTCGATCGGACACCACCTGCTCCTGGGGATCGGTTCGGTGCGCCACAGGATCAGCGCGAACTGTTAGGAGTCGATCCAGATCGGTTTGAAGCCAGTGCAACTTGGGAAGACGGTGAGACTTATGCGATCGATCTCGACGATCTCAGCTCCCACGAACTAACATTTGGGCATGAGGTTACATCAGAGCGACACTTGCTCGGCGATCTCGATGCTAATTTATTTCCAGGGAGCCAATCTGGATCTACCAGTGATGAGGATGACAGTGATTACTACGATCCTGACACCCAGACTAGTACGGATATTTTTGGAACTAGTAAGACAAAACAGGACGAGCTAGAACTGGCTCCGATCTATGAAGAAAATGCCACAAATACCTCGCTGATGGCAGCAGTCATTGATGGCGATCTAGATTTGGCGCAACAGGCGATCGAGGCTGGAGCTAGTCTCGATCGCTATGATTGGCATTTAGGTTATTCACCGCTGGGAATGGCAATCGATCGCGGCTACATCGATCTCGTGGGCTGCTTGCTGACGGCGGGAGCCAATCCTCACTGTGGCAGTACGGCTACTACAGCACTAGGTTTAGCCGCAGAAAGCGGTGAAGTCGAAGTTATTCAGATGCTGCTCCCACGCGGCGTCGATATCAATACCCCCGTCGGGCAAGATGGTTGGACAGCATTACTATCTGCTATCAAAAACGGTCATCGATCGGTTGTCCAATTGCTGGTGACGGCTGGGGCGAATGTCAATGTCTGGAGTCGAGGTGAGACACCGATTCTACTCGCAGCCAAGTGTGAAGAGCGGGAGATTTATCAATACTTATATCCGTTGGTGAATACAGCGATTCGACTGTGTGCCGATCGCGATGGCGAACACTTGCTGCAAGCCACCCAAAAACGCCGGATTCGCCAACAAAATCGCCCAGTGGAGAAATTCATCGAAATGGCGACGACGGGCAACGTCGATGAGGTAAATCGAGCAATTGAAATCGGCATCGAGGTCGATGAAATCGGTGCTCGGGGACATACAGCGTTGATGGCTGCGGCTTATCACGGACATCGATCGATCGTCAATATCCTGTTAGCGGCTGGAGCCGATCCCCATCTCCTCAGCGATGATGATGGTTTGGGTCTGGCTGGGATGACAGCACTGATGCTGGCGGCAGGAAGTTTCTTTGCAAGCAAACGTCAGCATGTAGTCAAACTCCTGATTGCTGGTGGTGCTGATGTCAATCAACGTGGTGTCGGCGGTCAAACAGCGATCTTCTATGCTGCTCTGGCTGGTTCTGGCTATACGGAGTGTGTGGAGACAGCCATCGCAGCAGGCGCGGATCTCGATCTCCAAGACGATTGTGGACATACTGTATTGACAGCAGTCGCCGCCGCCGAAAACTATCCGATGTTCAATCTACTGATGCAGGCAGGTGCCTCCACCGCAGGGCTAGAATCAATTCAACTGATCCAGGCTGCGCGTGCTGGTAAGGTCGATCGAGTTCGCTCTCTATTGGCAACTAAAGTTAATCTAGATCTCGATCGCGGTGCCGCAATTGGGAGTGCCGCAGCCACAGGGCATACCCAGATCGTCGAGCTATTGATTCGCGCTGGAGCCAATGTTAATCTCAGGGATAAGTTAGGATTTACACCGATCGCTAGTGCTGCTTATGCAGGCTACGGAGAGATCGTCCAATTATTAATCGATGCGGGTGCAGATATTCAAGCTCCAGCGGGTGAATCTCAGAGTTATTCAGCTCTAGAATATGCCCAAATGGGTTTATATCAATTCGATTTTCGGAATGAAAAGCCACACCAACATGGCGATCGTCAACACGCTCAGATTATTCGAGTATTGCAACAATTAGGCGCAAGATAAGTAATTGATAATTGATAATTGCGGATGCGCGCACGCCTTTGTTCCCCGACGGTTTTGCGGCGTTTTTTTGCGGGGGTTCCCCCGTCTTGGCGTTTTTTATGCGGGGGTTCCCCCCGCATAAAACGCCGCCGAATAAAAAAACGACAAGACAGCGCACCAAGCAGATAATTGATAACTAAAGCTATTTAGCTCCGCTTATGATACTTATTCTCAATAATCTCGATCGATACCGACGCTGAGGTGCTAGGATGAACCCAGTCGTTGGCACAACCGCTCCCAAGATTGGTTCTGGAAGTAGGTAGCCACGGAAATCAATGGGGAAAGATTGGTGTGCAATCCAACGCTGTCCCGCAACTGTAATGTATTCAAGGTGCCATGACTTGCTAACTAGGTCGTGGTAAATTTGGAATTAACTGAGTCAGAACACCCATTGGTTAAAACACATCCCGTTCATCTGCGAGGTTCAAGGTGACAAAATATCGGTCTAAAAAATTTGCGACATTGCTAGCAATGGTCGGTTTGAGCGCGTACTTAGTTATTGGCTCACCGACACCAGCTTATGCCATGCACATTGCCGAGGGGTATTTGCCCATCGAGTGGGCAGTATTGTGGTGGATAGTTGCCTTACCATTCTTTCTATTAGGCTTACGCTCTCTCCACCGGATTACCCAAGCACACCCAGAACTGAAACTGTTGCTAGCATTGTCTGGAGCTTTTACGTTTGTGCTGTCTGCACTCAAAATTCCCTCAGTCAATGGGAGTAGCTCTCACCCCACAGGGACGGGACTAGGGACGATTCTGTTTGGCCCCCTAGTGATGTCAGTCATCGGCGGGTTAGTGTTGTTGTTTCAGGCTGTACTCCTCGCACACGGAGGGCTAACGACTCTGGGCGCAAATGCCTTTTCGATGGCGATTGTCGGCCCAATGGTTGCTTATGTTGTCTACAATGCGATCGCGCGAACGGGACATCAGAAAGTTGCGGTATTCTTGGCATCGATGTTAGAAGATCTATGTACTTATCTAGTGACTGCTGTGCAGTTAGCCTTGGCTTTTCCGGCGGCACAGGGTGGATTTATGGCGGCTTTTATCAAATTTGTAGGTGTATTTGCAGTTACCCAGATCCCCTTGGCAATCAGTGAGGGCTTATTGACATTGTTAGTGTGGAACTGGCTCCAAGATTACGGACAACAGGAATTAAAAATACTCGGAATATTTCGACAGGGGACTAATTTAAATGTCAAAACTAGCGAATAGTTGGTTATTAGGTACTGCTATAGTCTTATCTTTTGCTCCAGTCTTAATCTTTCAAGGCAAAGAATTTAAGGCAACTGATAGTATCAACATCACAGCGATCGAAGAAGTTAAACCTGGATATAAACCGTGGTTTTCGCCTATAATCAAGCCATCCGGTGGTGAAGTAGAAACCTTTTTATTTGCAACTCAAGCCGCGATCGGATCGGGGGTGACTTGTTATATTTTAGGTTTATATAAAGGTCGAACCGAACGCCGAAAAGCCGATGAAGCTGCGATTTCAATCGATCCCGATAAGTGAATATTCAAATCGATACTCTCGCTTACAGCAATCGGCTGCGGCAGCTACCACCAGCGCAAAAACTCTGGTTTGCGCTAGCTATGCTGCTGCTTGCCTCGATCGCTCACTTCCCAGTACAAATCGGCATATTTGTCTGGATGAGCGTTTGGATCGTGGTTTATGCAGGCATTCCGCCGCAAATTTACAGTGCGATGATGCTGGGAGTGATGACATTTTTGGTGACTAGTTTGCCAGCTCTAGTACTCAATTATACTAGTGGCATTTCATCAGATCGGGCAGATTGTTTGTGGCAAATAGGTGTATGGAGCGGACAGATCTATCTCAGTCATCATGGTTTGATTCAAGCACTTGAAGTGACGATCCGCTCTGTGGCAAGTACTTCCGCGTTATTTTTTATCGTACTAACTATTCCCGCGATCGATCTAGCTACTACCTGTCAGAAAATTGGTTGCCCATCAATTCTCATCG
Source organism: Chamaesiphon sp. (assembly GCF_041738855.1). Classification (GTDB taxonomy): domain Bacteria; phylum Cyanobacteriota; class Cyanobacteriia; order Cyanobacteriales; family Chamaesiphonaceae; genus Chamaesiphon. The sequence goes on from NZ_JBGSPA010000006.1 coordinate 27,906, forward strand.
AACTATCGCTGTTAATTTATCGCTTTATTTTTCTATTATCAGACACAGCCCAAAACATTATTACCGCTCAAGTCTCGCGCGGTGGTTATCGGACTCATCGGCTGAAAATGAATAGCTTGAATCTATTAGTGCGACAGTTAATTCAGCGGACGGCTAACCGTTATCAACAGTTGACTTTGGGAGTCAAAGCGCGAGGCTTCGAGCAAGAATTTCGGTTTTGGCAACCTGATGTATATCAATATTCGCCGCGTTATGCGCGAGAATCGATCGCAGGTTGTGTGGTGCTGGTAGTTGGGGAAATACTATATCGCTGCTATGTCTGAATATCTACTAGAATTTCGCGATGTTTATTACAGTTATCCGATGGCAACAGCTCCCACGTTGCAGGGGTTGAGCTTGCGGTTGCCCAGACAGCGGAAGACGGCACTGATCGGTCAAAATGGCTGTGGTAAGTCTACCATGTTCGCGATCGCCGATGGATTGTCTAAACCCGATCGAGGCACAGTTACACTCGATCGTACCCCACTGACTTTCGATCGAGCCACTCTCAAACGGTGGCGACAACGGGTAGGCTTAGTATTCCAAGATCCCGAACAGCAACTCGTCGCACCCACCGTCGCCGCAGATATTTCTTATGGACTGTGCAATCAAGGTTTAGCCGGATCAGAAGTAGCTGCAAAAGTAACTAAAATTCTCGCCGATTTCAACTTAGAAACCCTGGCAATGTCACCGCTCCAACACCTAAGTTTAGGTCAAAAAAAGCGGGTAAGTATTGCTGGTGTGATGGCATTGCAGCCCGAATTATTGCTGCTGGACGAACCAACTGCTTATCTCGATCCGATTCAAACTCGGAACCTATTCACGGAGCTAGATGCGATCGCTAAACTCGGCACCACCCTACTAATTGCCACCCACGATTTAGATTTTGTGTATCGATGGGCTGACTGGATTTTGGTGATGGATGAGGGCAAGTTAATTGCTGAGGGTGAAACTATATCAGTCTTTCAACAGCTTCAATCGATGCCGAATTTTGAGTTGGGAATGCCGCTACTGTGGCAGATGTGGTCGCGGCTAGCTCCCAACATGCCGCAAGTTCCAGCTCCCAGATCGATCGACCAATTTGCGATCGCGCTGGATAGCTATTTGTCAGGAAAATAGTCGATCGCTTCGATTGTTATGAATTACGGAGCCAGGGATTAGTTACCAACAATTCGATCGAATAAATCGTGAGTGCGATCGATGATTTTGCCATTGAAAACTTTGACGATATTATCTGTCGCCATTTGTAATAGGGGGTCGATTTCTAGATCTTCTATTTCTTCTACTTCTTCTAGTTCCACTAATGGAGTATGTATAGCTCGTTCTACGTCCAGTGATTCGGGCGGTTCGGCAAAATCCAGCGGCGGTTCTGGTTGAAATAGATCTACTGGAGCTAATGGTGCTTGAATGCTCTGTTCGGGTGGCTGTGTTTCTGGGGGTGGGATCGGTTGCTCGATCTCAGGTAGATACGCGATCGATTCTGGTAGCGGTGGCGGTGCGGCAGGAGTAACTACTGGGGCGGGATGTGCGGGTAGTGAGAAGCTAGGCTGGGGTTGACTTTGACCCAAGACTTCTAGTTTTACGGCGATCGATCGACCGAGTAGATGGCTAAATACTTTCGCTAGTTCGGGTACTTTGGTACTGGCGATCGACTGCATGGTACTAGATTTCATCGCTACTACCGCCTGCGCTTCAGAAATTGAGATTAATTTACCGAAGGGTTTAAATAAATCCCGACTAGCAGGTAAAAGCTGCTGTAAGACCTGTTCCCAGGTGCTAGGTAGGTCGTTTGTCTCGATCGCCATTTTGGGGGCTACTGCTGCGGCTGGAGGGGGCACAGCGACTGCTATCCGATCGGGCTGGCTGGGTGGTATCGATGCGACCTGACGGGCGATCGGTAGGGGTGGATTATTAGCCGGAGCTACAGCGGACTGAGTGTCGATCGTCAGTAACCCTAAGATGGCGATTTCCAGCCACAATTGAGGTTGAGTAGTATGTTTGAGTTGGATTTCACTATCCTTGAGATGTTTTTGTCCAGCCAGAATCCAGCTTAGTTGCCAAGTCTGAGCGATTTTAACCAGTTCTGTCCAAGTTTCCTCTGTGAATGCGACTAGATCGGCGCGTTGAGGGGCAGTTTTGGCGATCGACAGATCCCGATAACAACCTGCGAGGTTTTGGAGGACAGTGAGCGGTTCTTTACCACGTTCGAGGATCTTGCGAGTGCGATCGACTACACTTTCGGGATCGGCTGTAGCGATTGCTTGTAATATACCGATCAAATCTCGCTCCGGCACCGAACCGATCGCATCGGACACTCGATCGGGTGTGATTTCCCCATCAAGCAAACTCAGTCTGTCGAGTATGCTCTCCGCATCCCGCAAGCCACCTTGAGCGATTTGGGCGATTAGTGTTACAGATGCTGGAGCGATCTCGATCTGTTCGACCTTGGCAATATAGGCCAGATGCTTGACCATAGCATCGACTGGAATCCGCCGATAGTCAAACCGCTGACAGCGAGAGATAATCGTGGGCAAAACTCTTTGTGGATCGGTAGTTGCGAGGATGAATACTACTCGATCTGGTGGCTCTTCGAGTGTTTTGAGCAGTGAATTAAATGCTGCCGTGGTCAGCATATGACACTCATCAATGATATAAACCTTATAGCGGCACTGAACGGGGGCATATTGGGCGCGTTCGATCAGTTCGCGAATATTGTCTACTCCGGTATTGCTAGCAGCATCAATTTCAATGATGTCCAGCGCAGCACCGAGGGCGATTGAGCTACAGACCTCACATTTACCACAAGGTTGCGCTGTAGGTACCTGACTCGCCATACAATTAAGAGACTTAGCCAGTATTCTCGCACTAGAAGTTTTGCCTGTTCCCCGTGGCCCAGTAAACAGGTATGCTGGGGCAATCTTCTCCAACCGCAGTGCATTAGTCAATGTCGTAGAGATCGCCTCTTGCCCGACCAAATCGGCGAAAGTTTGTGGTCTATATTTATGATGTAGAGGTATATATGCCATCTGCGGGATAAATAAAGAAGAGGTGTGGCTAAAAGTCAGATGTCTCAGTTGAGACGATTTGCATAGCACTACTCTCTACGATACTCTAGATCGAATGTACCTAAATTGTGCATCTAAGGAATCAGTAAATGTTAAAAAAAATCTGGCAGTCATTCATGCGGTGGTTTCGCAAATTATTCGGGCGAGGTGCGAGTAAATCGAGCAATCGATTCGCGCCTACTGCTGAGTTACCACCTCTAGATGATACCGATCGGGAATATCTATTTATGCAGTTGCTCGAAGGAGTAGCTCATGGCTGGCAACAACCCCGCGCGATCGGCTTTTTTAACAAAATTAGGCAGCGAGTCCGCAAGTCAGAATGGCTCGAATGGCTCGACAGGTTCGGTCATAATTTACTCGAAGCCCCCGTCCCTAATTATGAACTAGCCGGACGGATGGTGCAATTAGGTCAACTCGATTGCGGCGAGATCGGCGATCTCGCTGGCGAGTATGGTGCTAGGCTGCTCGATCGTCAAGCCGAAGAATTTCCGAACTTGCTACCGATTATGGAG
>NZ_JBGSPA010000121.1:0-5119 GCF_041738855.1 Chamaesiphon sp.
TACAGCACTTCCGGATGTTATGAGGTACAGTAACAGCAATTAGCAAACCAATTTCTGAGATGTTGAGGATCGATTAACTTGATTGCAAGTGAAATTACTCGATCGACCATAATTGTCGTAGTAGGTGAAAACATTCGTAAAAAAGACTTGAGTTGTGACCACCACAATTCAATGGGGTTGAAATCAGGTGAGTAGGGGGAGAGGAAAAGCACAGAAGCACCGACAGCTTCAATCATGGGGATAATGGAATCGAATTTGTGTGCGGGTAGATTATCCATGACTACGACGGCACCGGGCCATAGCTCCGGCACGAGAAAATCCTTGACAAATAATTCAAAAGCTCTACTATCCATTGAATCATCCATTGTCATTAAGGCTACAACTTTTTTACTGCTAATTGCACCGATAGCAGTAACTTTTGCACCTCGATAGAATGGGGTAAAAGCATATGCTCTAGTTCCCTGCTGTGACCGAGCATGAGTTCTGTTTAAACCAAGCAGGATGCCAGTTTCATCTAGAAATACTAAGTTTTCTACATCAATGTTTTTAACTGATTCCCAATAATCTAATCTCAAATTTAGGACTCTCTCAGTGGTAGCTTGGGTACTCCTTTCCGTTTTTTTTTACGACTCAATCCTAATTTTCGCAATGCGTCACCCATCGCACTTCGACCAACCCAATTACCAGTTTTATCAGCGAAAAATTCACACAGTTCAACTAAAGTTGCATCAGGATGTTCTGTAACTAGCTCCCTTAACTCTACTTCAGCATTTGTCAGGTAACTTAATCGTGGTTTACCTGGCTTCTTAGGCTGTAAGTTCCCTTCAATCTTTTGTTGTTTGACTAGTTTTTGAACTACACTTTTGCTAATAGCGAACATCCTAGCAACTGTTCTAATTGAGTGATGACGTTCTAAATGTGCCGCAACTATTTTTTCTCGAAGATCGATTGAAGCTGGTTTCATTATCAAATATATTTTTACTACCCTTTAGTGTACCTCATAACTAGCAGAAGTGCTGTAACTCCTACATTCTATTTGAACCGGACGGACGACCTCACGATCGATATACCCCATCAATTGGACCACTCGAAGAAGCTACACCAACGCAAATGAATTAGCAAAAATAGCCAGTTGCGATCGATTCTGAAGTGCCAGACGGTTGAGCAGATGAGTCACATAGGTTTTGACTGTGCCTTCGGCGAGGTTCAATTTAGTGGCGATTTGGCGATTTGTGCAGCCTTGCCCAATTAGCCGCAAGACATCGCGTTCTCTGGCGGGGATTTGCTTTAAGGCTGCTGGCTCGACTGGAGGAATACTATCGGCGGGATCGGCAACATTTGTGACTAGCTTTTCCATCAGTCCTGGTGCCATTTGGGTATAGCCGCGATGAACTAACCGAATTGCTCCTAACAGTTCTGGCGCAGGCATATCTTTGAGCAAATATCCTTTGGCACCTGCTCGCATCGACAGCGCAATATCACGATCGTCATCAAATGTACTCAGAACTAACACCTTGACGGTTGGAAATCGATCGACAATTAGCCGCGTCGCTTCAATCCCCGTCATCACTGGCATTCGGATATCCATCAAGACTACATCTGGCTGCAAAGATTCGACCTGAGCAATCGCCGCTCGTCCATCCTCCGCACATCCAAGTACTTGCAGATCGTCTTCTCGATCGAGAATTGCTGCCAAACCTTGGCAAATCAAACTTTGGTCGTCTACTAGTAGTAAGCCAATCATAGGAGTAGAGGGTAGAGGGTAGAGGGTAGAGGGTAAAGGGTAAAGGGGAAGGGGGGGAGATTGGTTGCAAAAATACTTTAATTTAGCAACACGGGAAGTTCGACTTGGATTTGACAACCAGATCCTGGGGAGGTTGTTAGGTGAAACTTGCCGTTGAGGGCGGCGATTCGTTCTTGCATTCCTTGTAGTCCAAATCCGGTTGTTTGCTGGTGAGCATTAAATCCGCGACCGTTATCGGTAATCTTGAGGTCGATCCGATGCTCGGTGGCGATCGAGTGAATTTGCACCTCAGTCGCTCCTGCATATTTAGAGATATTTGTCAATGCTTCTTGCACGATCCGGTAGAGGGTTTTAGAGACAGAAAAAGACAAAGGTTGGGTCAGTCGAAGGCAAATGTTCGGGGTAATCCCCGTAACTTGCCGAAACTCCTCGGCCAAAGCCGCGATCGTTTCGGCGAAGGGCTGTTCGGTGCGTTCTTCTGTCCGCAATGCTCTGACCGATTCTCGGACTTCTTGCATGGCAGTTTTACCCAGCCGTTGGGCTTGAGACAGAAATGAGTGGGCTTGAGTCGGATCGGTTAGCAATAACGTTGCCGCAGCTTGCATCTGCACGTTTAAAGCTGTCAGCGAATGTCCTAACGAGTCGTGAATCTCACGGGCGATCCGGTTGCGTTCTTCGATCGCGGCAGCGGTTGCGGTCAGATGTTCTACTTGTTGGCGGTAGAGGATTTCCCGATCGCGCAGTCGCTTTTTCTCTAAACTGGTAGCAATCCTGGCTTGGAGTAAGATCGGATTGCAGGGCTTTTGCAAGTAGTCTTCGGCACCTAGTTCGATACATTTAACCGCAACATCGATCGTTTCTAGGGCCGAAATCACGATCGCCGGAATATGCTTGAATCGATCGTCCTGTTTGAGCTGCTGAAGTAACTCCAGCCCATCAATTTCTGGCATAATCGCATCTAACAAAATCAAGTCATAAGCGATCGCTTTGAGTAGGCGTAAGGCTTGGCGGGCATTAGTCGCCGTTGTGACTGTATAACCTTGCCGTTTTAATTGGCGCGAGAGTAAGTCACAATTGGTCGGGTTGTCATCGACTACTAAAATCATCCCTCCCTGTGATTGCGTTACGGTAGACTCTCGATCGAGCGTTTCCAGTGTCGTGGTTGCGCTCCGCAGCAAGATCGCTGTGACTGGGTGTTCCAGAAGTAGCGGAGAATTAGTATCTGGGGTTGTCAACCGCTGTAATTGTTGCTGGGCGAGATGGACGATATCATTTACCAGGCTCAATAATTGGTGAGCCGCTGTATGAATTTTGTCTAGATCGGCAATTAATTCGGCTGGAGCTTCCTCTAACAGCATCTCGCAGTAGCCGATAATCGTGCTGATTGGCGTGAGTAGTTCCATCCTTAGCTCGGCACCAAACCGACTCAGTTCGCCGTCAATCTGGCTCATTTCCAGTTGCACTGGATCGAGAATTGTCGTTACGAGTGTCAATAGTTGTTGACTACAGGTATGAATCTTTTGCAGATCGGCGACGAAGATTGAGTCTGGCTGTGTTTGTAGCTCTTCGAGCAGCATGGCACTGTAACCGATCGTGGCATCGATCGGCGTACAGAGTTCGTGGCGGAGGTAAGCCATTAGTGTGTGCTGCACTTGGGGAGTTTGGAGCATTTTTAGAACATTATTTTAGAGTTTTGCAATGAATTTATCCCCAATCTCGATCGTCTAAGAAGAGCTTAGAGCCTAGAGCCTAGAGCCTAAAGTCTCTGCTCATGATGCGAAGTCCGCCTACGCGGACTAAGAAATCCAGTCCGCGTAGTCCGCGTAGGCGGACTTTGCATCATGAGCCACGATTTCAATCGTTGGCATTACTGGGAAGAATGCGAAGCAATTAAAGTGCGGATTTCTTCGAGGATTTGTTTGTTTCCGGCACCTTTTTGGTAAATGCGTTGAGTTTGACTGTCTAGCCACTGCCGTTCTTCGGCAGTCAAGTCTTTGGCAGTGAGGACAATGACGGGGAGCGATCGCCATTGCGGATGTTGGCGGAGTTGGCGCAGAAACTCAAATCCATCCATTTCTGGCATCATCAGATCTAGCAAAATGACTCCAGGTTCTTCTGTCTGCATCAGTGATAGTGCCTCGATCCCGTGTTGGGCTGCCAAGACTCGCCACCCGGCTTTGGTTAGTTGGCGGCAGATCATCTCCCGATTTTCGGAGTTATCTTCTACTACCATCACGGATGTGGGGGCTGAGTTGGTCTGATATGGCTGCAATAGCGTCATCAACCGATCGTAATCCACGGGTTTGACGAGATAGTCAACGGCTCCCAAGGCACTGCTCAAGGCGCGATCGCCCTCAATTGTGACCATCATCACCGGAATGTCGGCGAGAGCGGGATCGGATTTGAGCCGACTCAAAACGCCCCACCCATCCAGATCGGGCATTTTCACATCTAGCAGAATGGCTGCGGGTAAATGTTCTTTGGCTAGGCGGAGTCCTTCCGCGCCGCTGGCTGCGGCGATCGCGTTATATCCCGATCGAATCAAAAAGCGTTGCATCAGATCCCGTGCATTCGCGTCATCATCGATCGTCAAAATAGTGCTAGCACCAGCGACTGAGGTACTTAGAGTGGTAATAATAATATTTGGTTGTTGGTGCCCACTTTGACTAGCTGGTTCGGCTGGCAGTGCTTGAACTGGATCGGGTAAGCGAATCGTAAAGGTTGTGCCTGTGCCTGCGGTGCTAGCCACCTGGATCTCGCCCCCCATAATTTGACAGAATTGCTGCGTAATCACCAATCCCAAGCCCGTGCCGCCATACTTGCGGGTGGTGGAGGCATCAGCTTGAGTAAAGGACTGAAATAGCTTTGCCTGCTGATCTGGATTCATCCCAATTCCGGTATCGGCGACTGAAAAAGCGAGCCAACCCGTTGGTTCTCGTTCTACGCCTAGTGTAATCGTGCCATGTTCGGTAAATTTGCTCGCATTACCCAACAGGTTGAACAGGCTCTGCCGCAGTTTGGTGATGTCCGCGTGCATGGAGCCAAGATCGGGCGGACAGTTGATGGCTAGGGCATTGTGGTTTTTCATGACCAGGGGGCGCAGCGTTGCCGCGATTTCTGCTAGCAACGGCGCGATCTCGAAGGTTTCGAGGAAGAGTTCGACCTTTCCTGCTTCGACTTTAGACAGATCGAGAATATTATTAATCAGCCCCAGCAGATGTTGCCCCGCACCGTGCATTCGTGACAAGTTAAGAAGTGATCGCAGTTGTCAAGCGGGTTTGAGAAGATGGCTTAAAGAAGAATTGGTCGCCACTTCGTACATGTTCAGGAAAAGGGGCAATAATCAATTTGACGTTGGGTTTACGAATAGATTTG
>NZ_JBGSPA010000042.1:0-2913 GCF_041738855.1 Chamaesiphon sp.
GCTTTCGACTGAGGAAATAGACTCCTGGCTCATACCAATTAATTCGGCGACTCGGACAGCAGAGGAAATCGCTCCCCCATGCAAACCATCACCAAGATAGGCTCCCGCATGATAAGTGTGATTCTCACCATTAGTCGCCACCACTTCATCGCGGTATTGAAAAGATTCGGTAGTGTACATCGGAGTGTGATGTGCTTGAGTGTGAATAATTTGCTCTCGTGCAATTAATTCTTCTAGTTGGAATGATAGGAAATAATGCTGTGGCGATGAGATGCCACAAAGTTGATTGAGATAGCCGTTATAGCCCCAGCGAGTATTTGTCTGGAAGAAATCAAATTCTGAGGGTTTGTGAATGCCAAAACGGGCATACATAGAAGTATCTTGGTGAACTACGCTAGTTATATGATTAGCTTTCCAATCAGAAAATCGTTTAGTTTCGGCAGCAGTTGGATCGGCGAGTAGCGCCATAACTTGGTCTGGAGGTGTGGCAAATATGACTCGATCGAATTCTTTGATTTCACCTATAGACATCATAATTTTGACACCATCAGGACTTCGCAAAATCCGATCGATCTCGACACCCAGCACGATCTCGCCCTTGAATCGTTCCAAGATTTTTTCAATGTAAGTATATACACCACCTTTGACCCGTACCCAGTTAGTCGAAATATAAGCGCGTAAAGTCGGAATCGCTAATTCTGCTGGAAAATCATTAATTAGTTCAAACGGAATTGAGTAACTATACATGACTAGCAATTTCAACCAAGTATCGCGAGTACCTGAACTTTTTAGATATGCTGACAAAGGGAGATCTGCTAAATTTTCTAGATTAGCACGTTGGACTCTCAACCATAAGCTAGCAGAACGCGCATAAAGGGTATCAAAACGTAGATGTTCGATGAGGCGGTGAATACCTGTAAAATTATTATTGGTGGTGACTGACGATAAAAAGCGATCGCCATTATTAAAAAACATCCCAGAACCAACATTCACAGGTTCGAGTTCAACATCTAATTCTTTCATTAACTCGATAAAATCTGTAAATGCCGTCGGAAACTCCAGTACGCCACATTCAAGAATTTCAGCGCAATCCGAGCGATTCGGCTGGACGTTTTTATTCAATGTCCGAATATGTCCGCCCAACATCGGTTGTCGTTCAAATACGCTGACATGATGCCCTTGTTTATCGAGCAGATAGGCTGACACCATCCCACTCGCTCCACCACCAATTACTGCAATTTTCATAACCAACTTAACCTCTAAACTATAGAAAATCTCCTCCTCGGAGAGTTGGGTAAAAATCCCCTCCGAGGAGCGGCGGTTCTATGCTGGGGTTTCCCCAGAATAAAAAAACCGACAAGACAGGGGTGCCCGTAGGGCAGCACATTTATAGTGCGGGTGGGTAAGATCTTCGCCGCAGCGTAAAACTTTCGTGTGCCGCTTCAGCCATCCCCTAAAATCACATCCCCAGACAATCGTTGATACAACAACGCCCCCGTCCAAACCGTCGGTGCAAAACCAGGATAACCCGAAGAAGCATTACAGAAATAAAACCGCTCCAGTGAAGTTTCATGATTCAGTCGTCCCAAACCCATATTGCGCGGAGTCAAAATCGAGCCGTAGGAATTCCCTTCAGGACACCAACAATAGCGTTCGTTAGTAGTCGGGCTACCTGTAATCTCAAACACCAGATGCTGCCGAATTCTCGGCATATAGTGTTTTTCAACAACATCGAAATTAGTAGTACTCTTCTAGATCTTTAGACCATTTTGCTCTAGTTTTTTGACAGTAATCCTGACAATCAACGGCTTGTTCGGTTAGTACTGTTACTGGATGAAGGGCACATTTAAGGAAGTGATTATCATTAAAATATCGACAGTGAGAACAGGTAATAAGTAGCTGGGCATAATTAAATATAAGATATCATGTAGGGTGGGCACTGCCCACCAACTAGGTTTCAGGCACAATCTATTTTATAAATAATTGCACCTACCTACTTAGGAGAAGACATTAGCGGAGCTTTTGGGCATGAGTATCAATCTAGCTGGCATTTACATTTCCCCTCGAACCTAAAATTTATCGATGACTGCTGACACCATCAGTCGTGCGTCCACTCATTTCTGCCGATTCAATCTGATAAATCGAAATCACTTCCGCACGTCCCCAGGAGTCAGTCCAAGTTCGATTAATTGCTGGAGAAAGGTTAGCGTCACGCTGTTTGACGAGTGCCATCACTCGTTCTATTTCTGGTTGCGCTGTAACCTGCTTGGCTCGACCCATCACAATTGCACTCCGCCAATGCTCTGGACTATGCAATTCTTCAACCTGCAAACAAACATCAGGATCTGCGTCCATGTCATGAGTCTTCATGCCAACGGTTGTAAATAGGTAAATATTGGCATTTTCGAGATAGTAGTGCATCGGCATTACACAGGGTTTGCCCTCATGGATAAAACCCAGATGACCATACCCCACTTTTTGTAGCAATTCATGGATTTCGTCCTGTCCCATTTCATCGATATCTAACACGATTTTCTCCTAAAAGTTTAATTGAACTTTGGTTTTGATAAATTATGGAAAGACAATTTTGGATGTCGGCGTATGTCCCAGAAATAGGTAAGCAGCAGGTCGGAGCACACTTTCAGAATAGATAATCTTTTGGATAACTAGACTAGGAGCGCGTTTGGCGGTGGCATTGTAAGTGGCAAGTTCCCCCTCCATACTAAAATCGCTATGAGTGCGATAGTGGTCGTGGTTATGCACGGCATAAAGGATGAAGTTATAAATCGGATTGATACCCAGACTGGTATCGTAATTTTCAGCAGACACCCACAGATGACTTTGCTTGATATCGGCAAACATTTCGGCGGCATTCTGGTAACGCTCGTACCATGAGAATTCGAGGTTGAGTGG
>NZ_JBGSPA010000051.1:0-24525 GCF_041738855.1 Chamaesiphon sp.
ATTAAAGTCAGTGAAGGAGTCGCCCCCTCCACTGCTCTCCAAAACGGAACGTGATAGTTTCCCATCATTCCGCTCCTCAGTAAAACGGTCGTTGTCATCAAAACGTCGTTACCAACATATCGTCTTGCCAGAACCAATGCTCTGACTCGACTGGTGGCTTAGGCTTAACACTATTACAGTTAGATTTGTTGCCAGAACTGCCATCGCTGGCAGTTTTTGTGTCGTGACAATGCCGATGAAGTAGTTGCCAATTCTCATAATTGTCCTTACCACCTTTCGATTTTGGGATGATGTGGTCAACTTCTATCGAATCTCCATCTTTGAAGTAATTTCCGCAGTGAGAACATTTACCTTTTTGTCGTTTGAGCAGATTAGCTACCCTAGTAGATACTTCGGGATGAGTCCCCATTCTTGTACTCCAGTAAACCCAATCACCATTGTATGGTGAGGCGTCACCTTTAACCTTTATATAGCGTCTGATTTCAGTTTCGCTATGTTTAATTAGCTTTAGAGCCGTTGCATCTTCTCTAGGTGCGAATACCCAGTTATCATTGCCAATGGTTTTAAAGTATTTGCGGCGAAGCCAACGCCGATCCTTATTAAGGTGTCTGCGTATTCCCCATTTCCAGAGTTTGTAAAATGTCAGAGACCTTAATCTTAAAAAGACTTTTCTGCTAATAACGGTGGAGTAATAATTACACCAACCCCAAATAATCGGGTTTAGTTGTTTAATTAAAATTGCTTGGCTAAGACCACGCGACTTATTTATTACCTCTGCTATCTTGCGATAATGTCTTTTCTGACTCTCTTTCGATGGAGTGATAATGGTTTTAAATCCTAGTACATCACCCTTAGTGCTTTTACCTGAATTGTACTTACCGACAGGAAACTGTCTGATGTTAAATCCTAGGAAATCAAATCCAGGTTTTACGTCATTATGTGTATTCAGTGTATGAGCAATTCGTGTTTTACTAGGTTTCAATTCCAACCCAATGTCAATTAACCATTCTTCTATTGTTTCTTTACACCGATTGATGACTTCAATGTTCTCATGGAGGACAACAAAGTCGTCGGCGTATCTAATTATTGAGATTGATTTAAGCTTATTCATAACACTTATTTGATTGTTATTAGTTTTTGCTTTCATATCAAACTTAGGGGCTAATCCCTTAATCAATTCCTCCAATCCATGAAGGGCGATATTAGCCAATAATGGACTAATAACTCCACCTTGCGGTGTACCTTCATTTGTGGGGGACAGCTTCTTTCCATCCATAACACCAGCTTTTAACCAAGCTCGGATTTGTCTCCGTAGGGTCGGGAAGGTATTTAATTTTGATAGAAGTTTGGTGTGGTTGATGCGGTCAAAGCATTTTGAAATATCCGCATCAAGAACAAATTTAGATTTGTACCTGATTGCCAAAAATATTGCTCCAATCGCATCATGACATGAGCGTCCTGGTCGGAACCCATATGAATTAGGTTCAAAACGCGCTTCCCATTCCGGTTCAAGAACCAGTTTGACTAACGCTTGCAAGGCGCGGTCGTTCATTGTCGGTATGCCTAAAGGTCTTTCTTCGCTGGTTCCAGGTTTGGGTATCCAAACTCGGCGCGTAGGTTTTGCTTTGGTACCCAGTTTGATTTTATCTACCAATGCGAGACGTTGCTTCGGAGTTAGGGATTTAACCCCATCTATACCCGCAGTCTTCTTACCTTGGTTATCCTGAGTAACCCGACGAACCGCTAATAACCTCGCCGACTTAGAACTTATCAAAAGTTTCTGGAGTCTGCGAACTAACTTGACATTGCCACGATTAGACGCTTGGAAAATCCGCTTTTGTAACTTATGAACGCCACGCTCTAGCTTGCGCCAATTAATGTCGCTCCATCCATACATCGGTTTTATTGCCGTGTTCATAGCATCTTAATTACTACTTGTAGCTTTTCCTTCCGTAATACCGTGTGTACGTCAGCGTATCCTTCCCATTACAGAAAGGCGTTAGCTTCTTACACAATCTTTCCCACCAGTTACCTACTTTCGTAGAAATTTCGTCTTAGCTGACTACTGGAAGTATTCGACCTCTCCCAGAGTAATCCGATGGGTTGCTTCGTTCCACATAACCATTCTTGTGTGACTTGTAGGATGACACCTCTTCACCGAGCTTTTGGGTAACGCTTGGTGTATCGGACAAAAACCTTACACCACCCTATGCTAATGCCCTTTTGGGACTCCCAGCGCATAAAGCCTTATTTCGCTGGTTTAGTATAACGATGATTCAATCAGTGTCTTAGCATAAGTTATCCATAGTCACGTACTTACGGGATACCAGCTTTAGGCTGCTAGCTCTTTCCGCTTTTATTCCCGCTTTATGGATTGATGGCTAGTCGCTACCATAGGGAATAGGTTTTCACTCCTGCGTCTGGAGGATTGGACTTGTGGTTTCTAGGATAGTCCCACTCACCAATAAGGTTATATAGTTGTCATCTGTTAAGAATTAAAGTGCGAACTCTACCCGTTAGGGTTACTTAACAGAAGCTTCTCATCCCCTGATTACTCAGTTTCGAGAAAACGAATCGCACTCAATGCTACTATTAAAGAACTATAACCAGTAAAAACGCCCACTTCTAGACATTTTTTAGCACCGATTAGCTGCACTAATAAACCCATCAATTGACCTTGCTCTGGTGAAACCTGCATATTCACCAAGGGATGTACTGATGTTTCCTCGCGGAGTTTAGTCAAGATCGTGGGTTCGCGGACAGAGCTGGCGATCAGATATTGGTAAAGACGATCGCTTAAACCGTTGGCGGAGCCTTCCTGAAAGAAAATCGATTGATTTGACATAGGAATATTGATGAGTGGCGATCGCGATAGCTGAAGTGAACTTTTAATGAGCGATCGCTTTGAGAAGAGTAAGATCGATATCCGCCAATTTTAAGTTTGTTCGCTCTGGGTAGGATTAAAAAAACGAGAGCAAAACTTACCCTCGTTCGTCTGCTCCGCTCAATGAGGGAGACTCAATCTTTGCAAATGCGGATAAAAGGACTTGAACCTTCACTTCTTGCGAAACCAGAACCTAAATCTGGCGCGTCTACCAATTCCGCCATATCCGCAGGCATCTTTGAGCATAACACAAGTGACTGGTGAAGTAAAACAATTTTAGAAGATAGAGGGTAGGGGGTAGGGGGTATGAGCCAATCTTGAGTTACTTTTGCCGGAAGTTTATTGATGAAATAAATTTTCTAAACTAGCTGCTACTACTTGGCGATCGGAGTCCTGTCGGAGTGCGAGCAAAGCTGATTGTGCTTGGGGTTCGTCAAATTTTTGGAGCGCGTAGGCGACTCTCGTCCGTAAGCGGGGGGAATCAGCCTGAGCGAGGGTGAGGAGCTGCGACAGTACAGCCTGGTGATGGCTCGATCCAGTCAGCGCACCTAGCGAATCGATCGCGGCTTCTTGGACTGTCACATCGTCACCAGCTAGAGCCTCCGTACAGACTTCGATCGTTTGGGCGGGACAGTCTAGCTCTTCTAGAGCAGCCAAGATACTGCGACGCACCAACCAGTGATCGTCTTGACAAAATGCCGAAACTAGGTGAGAAATTGATACTTGCCCAAACAGCGAGAGCGAGTTGGCGGCTTCCGCACGGACATTGGGGGTGTCGTCAAACTTGGTCATTTCCAGTAGCGCGGCAAAAGATGCTGCCGTCTGTTGGGTTCCGAGTCCTCTAGCAACAAACGATCGCACCAGAAATTCGGGATCTGTGAGCGTCGCAGTCAAAATCGGGACAGCAGTATCTGGATCGTAAGCCTTTAGAGCCGAGATCGCTTTGAGGCGATATTGAAAATCAGGATTACTCAATGCAGCTTCAATTTCAGGTAATTCCATCACAACACCATAGATATCTTCTTTCACTCTAATCAAAAGCTGCACCACTTGGTGACGCGATCTGCGAAGATTTAACTAGGTGGACGCGATCCGCGATCGCGATCCTCCCCATATTTTAAAACTTAGCTTAGATTCATTTTTAGGAAACTTACGCACATGGCATCCGATCTCCCGACTACGACAGCAGAGATTACCGCTACCGAACTCGCAGATATCATCGCCGAACTCCAGCAATATCGCGATCGCTTGGTGCATGACACTACCGATGCGATCCACAAAGCTAGACTACCCAAAGCCAAAGCTTTGGCGCAACTGGAACCAGAACTCTTGAAAATTGATGCGATGATGCAAGATTTGCACGATCGTCATGCTGCGTTGATTGCTAGTAATTAAGCTGGTGAATGGTGGATGGTGGATGGTGAATGGTTGCCAATTACAACTACGATCCGATTGGGCAGATCCTGGCGTTTTGGCGAAGGATTTAATTATTGAGATTGGTGATTAGGATAAGTATGAAATCTGAAGATACTCCAGTGGCGATCCTCGATCCGGCTGAAACCGATGCTTTGATGCGATCGATTACCGAACAGATCGATCGCGATACCTTTGATGCTGATGACGTGACAACGCTCAAACAGATGGTGGAATGTCTGGGCGATCCGCGCGGGTTGGTACGGCTCCGGTTTGCCCAAACATTGGGCGACATTGGGGGAACTGCGACACCATTATTGGTAGACGCACTCTTGCATCATGCCAACCCTGTCGTGCGGCGAGCTGCGGGCAAAACTCTCGCGCTAATCATCGATCCTGATACCGTCCCCAGTCTGCTTTACGCGCTGCTCAATGATGAAGATACGGTAGTCAAAGGCTCGGCAGTGGGCGCGTTAGCAAAGATGGGCGCGGCTTCAGTACCAGCATTGTTAGAGATCTTAGCCGATCCGGTGCGATCGCAAAGTACCAAAGGTCATGCCGCCTGGGCATTGGGGTTTATCGGGGCAGAAGCTGCTCCGTTTCTAAAGGATGCGATTAAGTCAGAGTCGATCGATGTCCGCTGTGCGACTGTATGTGCGATCGCCCATTTAGTTCAAGAAACAGCCGATCCTCACGCCGCTCAACTGCTGCTAGCAACTCTTCAGGATCGAGATCCCAATGTCCGATCGGAAGCTGCTTCCGCGCTTGGCAAAATGGCATATTTACCAGCATTACCCCATCTGATTACTGCGTTGGACGATCCCGATAGTGAAGTCCGCCGGACAGCCGCAGTAGCATTAGGGAAGTTAGGCGATCGATCGGCGATTCCACCTCTTCAAGTTGCGCTGACTGATGAATTAGAGCCAGTGAGGGTGTTAGCTAAACTCGCGATCGCCAAAATCGAAAATCGCGGCTTTAAGCTTTAAGCTTTAGGCTTTAGGCTTTAGGCTTTAATGAGTGACTGTCATAACTCATAACTCATAAATTATGAAATCCCAATGGGAGTGTGTGCTCGAAAATCTAGGTGAATGGGTAGGCTCCTTCACCACCGTTACCGCTAGTGGTGAGCTAATCGAAGATATTCCTAGTAATATCCAGCTCATCGGTACGAGCGATCGACGGGCAATTCATTTAGTCTTAAAACGCTTTTACATTCTACCTGGGAGTACCGAACGATTTGCCAAGGAAGTCGTGTGGGACTTTAGTACCCCGCCAGGGATTGGCGCAATTTATTTTGAGACGGGCGCATTTAGTTCGGGCGCACTGACAGTGACGGCGGGTGTTAAAACGATCGCTGAATTTTCACTAAAAGCTACAGATCGCCGCTTTCGGATGATTCAAACGTTCGATCCCAATCAAAAACTCGATTGCATTACGTTCGTGCGCGAATATCGTCAAGGTACAACTACCCCCGAGCGTCCCCATCTAACTATTGCAGATTTGTTAGGTACCTGGAAAGGTATTGCCACCACATTAGATGCCAATTCCGAATCACCGACTGTTAGTAATCCAGAGTCTACATTGACAGCCAGCGATGCGGGCGATCGGTTAGTCGATCGGCGAATTCGGTAGACTTGACAGTCATTAACCAACAACTGCTAGAATTTGCCGATCGTGAAGATGGTCAGTCTTATCAACTGCTGCTGCTTCCTGATGGTGGGTACACGACCACACCGACCCAGATTCGGCTCGGATGCCCCTTCTGTCTAGAAATCGGTTGGATCTATCAACCAGGCAAGCGACAGCGGTTGGTGCGTCGATATGACAGCACGGGGAAATGGTGCGGTGCCTCGTTTATCAGTGAAGAGGTCGATCGGGTATAGTACTTTGACATGCGATTTTTTGAAATGAGGAGGACCGAAAGTTGCCTTCGTAAAGGCGTTGGTGGTGATGACTCGATCGAGCGGATGAGTATCCAAAAATGATGGCGATCTAGCACAAAAGATCGCACCAGAAGATGGAGAGCATTGGTAACCGCCTCTATCTTTGGGGATATTTTGAATCTACAGCTATCTACCTTCAGTTGGACGCTCTTTAGACGAGCGTTACTTAAAATAAGTGCAAAGCCCAGATGTAGCAGTGCTTAACCATGACCAATTTTGTTGAGAGAATAGATCGATCGAAAGATAATCCCCGCGATCCGCGCAATAATGAGGTCGTTTTTCCCGATTTCGACCCTGAAGGCAGTAATTTATTGACACCGATAAATAATTCTCAACTTGCTAAAGCGATCGTTAATAACTTTTCAGCTTACCGTCAGGGTTTATCGCCGCTCCGACGAGGGATCGAAGTAGGTGTGGCTCATGGCTATTGGCAGCTCGGGCCATTTTTTAAATTCAATCCATTGCGGTACACTGAGTCGGGCGCAGTGACCGCACTCGCATCTGATATCGGTCTAGTTATCATCTCTGCTGCGGCAATCGTCCTTTATGCCGCTACCAATCCACCACCACCGATCGCGACAAGTACAGTGCCCAATCCTCCCGCCGATACGTTTGCCAGTACCAAAGGTTGGAATACTTATGCAACAGGTTTCCTGATTGGAGGGGTTGGTGGTGCTGTCATCGCATACTTTATCGTCGCTAATATCGATGTCTTCCAAAACTCCCTACGTCTGATTGGCTGGTAACAGTTTATTTAGGTCAAAATTGGGTAATATAAAGAAAAGATTAAATTTTTTAGCGAGCACGATTATCCAAAATATTACTGTCAGTCCCCATGTAATACGCCTCCTCTGGAAGGCGGTATCGGAAATCAATTACCAAGCCATGCTCTCGCTCCCCGATCGAGATTTATCCAAAGCCATTACCGAAAAAGTTCGAGATCGCGTCATCCTTGATGCCCAAGAGTCCCAGAAATTAGATGCTTATCTAGCATCCAAGCTACTACTCATCAGAGATTTAGCTGATGCTATTTAGCTGTTCTACTTCTCTGTCCATACAGGCACATTAGGGACAATCTATGAATTGTCCCTGATGTGCTTTCCCTAATTGCTCGTTAACGTATTCTCCGCCTGAACAGCATCCACAATTATCAATTAATTTAAGCCTTCACGTTGACTTTGACTTTTGGCTGCACAAAATAATCACCGCGATCGTCAACGCCGATTTGCCCTAGCGATTCATCCCCTGTAATCAATCTCGCCCCACGTTTGCGGGTGAAATAACTCCACGTCCATTGAATGAATACCACTAATTTACTATCAAATTCAATCAGATAATAGATGTGGACGAATACCCAAATTAACCAGGCAAAGAAGCCAGACATTTTGACTTTACCAAAATCGGCTACCGCTGAATGTCTGCCAATCACTGACAAGCTGCCAGCATCATAATAATCAAAAGCTGGCAACCTCTCGCCGTCAAGTCGCTTGAGGATCGAGTCAGCAACATATTTGCCTTCTTGAGTCGCTACAGGTGCCACACCAGCTAGTGGTTTGCCGTCTGGCTTGGTAAAATTTGCCAAATCGCCAATGACAAATATCTGCGGATAGCCCTTGATACTCAGATCTGACTCTACCATTACCCGCCCCACGCGATCGAGTTCGACGCCAGTACGCTCAGCCAAGAGCGTGCCCATCGCTGAAGCTTTTACTCCTGCTGCCCACAACACAGTTCGTGCTGCCATGCAGGTAGTATTCTCGCCCTGACGGATGGTAACGACGTTATCTTCGATATTTGTCACTAATGCTTTTGTCTGCACCTTCACGCCCAATTTGACCAGGGATGCTTCAGCTTTGGCGGATAGTTCGGGTGGATAGGGTGGCAATACGCGATCGAGTCCTTCGACGAGGATCACTGTTGCTTCCGCCGTATCGATATTGCGGAAATCTTTCTTGAGGGTACTGTAAGCCAATTCGGCGATCGCTCCAGCCAATTCTACCCCAGTTGGGCCGCCGCCGACGATGACGAATGTCAGCCAAGCGCGACGTTTTTCGGCATCAGTTTCTTTTTCGGCGGCTTCAAATGCCATGAAAATCCGGCGGCGCATTTCCAGCGCATCTTCAATAGTTTTTAAGCCTGGAGCCGTCGGTGCCCATTGCTCGTTCCCAAAATAATGGTGGCTGACACCTGTTGCGACGATCAGGGTGTCATAATTTAGCTCGCCTTTGTTCAAGAAAACTTTCTGTTGATGAGGATCGACATCTTGCACCTCACCCATGATGACTTTGGTATTCGGCTGCTTGTTGAGGATCGATCGCAAGGGTGAGGAGATGTCCGCAGGCGATAGTCCACCCGTCGCTACTTGATAGAGTAGGGGTTGGAATAAGTGGAAATTCCGCTTGTCGATCAGTGTCACTTGTACGGGTGCCTTACCCAATGATAGTGCCGCATGAAGCCCGCCAAAGCCCCCGCCGACGATAACGACGTGATGCGGTGACTGGTTCTCAACTTTATTTGTCACGATCGGGTGTCCTCAAATTCAATCTTGGCTGGTGGTTGTAGCCACCCACTCCGTCGGTTAAATCGATCGGGTTGGCGACTGTCTACACTTAGCTTAATATATATCTCCAAAAAGACAAGTAGTCAGCGATAAGCTGCTGGCGATCTGAACTCGATCGATCCAGAGATTTTTCTAACTCGAATAGTATGAATATGATGAGACGAATCTAGCAAATCTTAACTATGCTACTAGCGATCGTGTCAATCGCTTTTTCAGGTAAATCAAACAAATACAATGTGGATCCTCGATCGATGAACCCAGATAAAAAGCCCGCAGGTGCGGGCTTTTTATTAATTAGAATGAAATAGATCTGCTTCATTCCGACCCTGCCGTGGGGTTGGAAACCCCCGCTGTCGATGCAATGTCCGCCTACGCGAACTAATTGACTAGTCCGCGTAGGCAGACTTTGCATCATTAGCCCCCATTTCAATCGGAGGCGATCTTATAACGGAGCCAGTAGGCTTCTACTCTATCGTCGAGCTAATTTCTTAGAAATCTTCCGTAACCGAATCGATTGAGGTGTAACTTCTACCAATTCATCACCACTGATATATTCTAAAGCGCGTTCGAGCGTCATATCGATCGGTGTTTTGAGCTGTACCAATTCTTCCCCACCAGAAGCACGGTGGTTGGTTAATTGTTTGCTCTTACAGATATTGAGTTCGAGATCCTGCGGACGGTTGTTTTCACCAACGATCATCCCTTTATAGACCTTGGTTCCAGGTTTGATAAAGAATGTACCGCGATCTTCAGCACCCATCAGTGCGTAGTCGGTAGCGACACCTTCCTCGAAGGATATCAGTACGCCATTGCGACGCGCAGAGATATCCCCACAAGTCGGACGATATTCCAGGAAACTGTGATTCATAATCCCCGCACCGCGAGTCATTCGCATGAATTCACCTCGGAATCCGATCAAACCACGAGCGGGAATGACGAATTCTAGGTTGGAACGACCATTCATCCCGACGACCATATCCTGCATCTCACCCTTGCGCTGACCGAGACGTTCGATACAGCTACCGACGGAATCTTCAGGGACATCGAGCGCGAGCAGCTCGAATGGTTCGCACTTTTGACCGCCAACTTCACGGTAGATTACTTGCGGCTGGGAGACTTGGAATTCAAATCCTTCGCGACGCATGTTCTCGATCAAAATACCCAGGTGGAGTTCCCCGCGTCCAGCGACTGCGAACTTGTCAGCTTCAGCGGTTTCGTCTACGCGGAGGGCGACATTTGTTTCCAATTCTCGGAATAAACGATCGCGAACTTGGCGCGAGGTGACGTTTTTGCCTTCAGTGCCAGCAAAAGGCGAGTCATTGACGCAGAAGGTCATCTGCAAGGTAGGTTCATCCACCTTGATCATCGGTAGAGCCATCGGCATGTTGGGACAGGTGATCGTCTCGCCGATATTGGCATCGGCAAATCCAGTCACCGCCACAATATTACCTGCGGTTGCACTCGGAATTTCGATCCGCTTCAAGCCATCAAAACCCAGGAGTTTGGTAATCCGTGTTTTGACGACCGATCCATCTTCTTTGATCAGCGCAGCTTGCTGACCCATGGTAATCGTCCCGTTGTGGATCTTGCCGATGATAATTCGACCGAGATAGTCAGAATAGTCGAGAGTGGTAACTTGCAGTTGCAATGGCTTCTCTGAGTCGCCAACTGGGGGTGGAACGTGGCGGAGGATCGCCTCAAACATCGGTACCATGTCAGTACCTTTGGTTTCCATATCGTTCTGGGCATAGCCACCGATCCCCGAAGCAAACAGGTGAGGGAAATCACACTGATCGTCATCCGCACCGAGTTCGAGGAATAAATCGAGAACTTTGTCTACTGCTACATGGGGTGAGGCTTGTTCGCGATCGATCTTGTTGACAACTACAATCGGACGCAGACCTTTCTCTAGAGCTTTCTTGAGTACGAAACGAGTTTGAGGCATCGGCCCTTCATTGGCATCCACAATCAGGATACAGCCGTCTACCATCCCCAAGACGCGCTCGACTTCACCACCGAAGTCTGCGTGTCCAGGGGTATCAATAATATTAATTAATGTTTCTTTATATCTAACGGCGGTATTTTTAGACAAAATTGTGATACCGCGTTCGCGTTCGATGTCGTTGGAGTCCATCACACAAATAGGCACTTCCTCACCTTCGCGAAAAACACCAGATTGTTTCAAGAGGGCATCAACAAGGGTAGTTTTACCGTGGTCTACGTGCGCGATGATGGCTACGTTACGAATGGGAATGCTCATAAATTGGGGAGTTAGGACTCTAATACGATCCGATCTAACAGGAGGAAATTTACGAATCTTTGTAAATATCTATGAACAATTGTAGCCGATCGTGGGTACTATTGCTGTGAGCAGGACGGCTTGACTTTAAACCGCCGTCACCTGTCGATCGATCCGATGTGAATTGGCATAGCTCCAGACCGTATTTTCGAGCAGCATCGTCACTGTCATGGCTCCCACGCCACCAGGCACGGGGGTAATCCAACTCGCAACATCTTTGACTGATTCAAAGTCTACATCACCGACTAGCCGCGATTTACCAGTCGTCGGATCGGTCAGTCGATTGATGCCGACATCGATGACGATCGCCCCAGGTTTGACCATTGCGGTAGTTATCATCTGAGTTCTGCCGACAGCAGCTACCAAGACATCTGCTTGGCGACAGACCGCCGCCAGATCTGGAGTACGGGAATGCGCGATCGTCACTGTCGCATCAGCGGCGAGGAGCATCAGCGCGAGGGGTTTACCGACGAGGATACTCCGCCCGACAACTACGGCATGTTGACCCCGCACGTCAAGTTGATATTCTGCCAGCAGCCGCATCACGCCTCCTGGAGTACAGCTTTGGAGTCCAGGTTCTCCCCTGACCAATTTACCTAAATTGAGAGCGTGGAGTCCATCTACGTCCTTGTGGGGAGCGATTTCATGGAGGAGAGCAACTGAGTCCAAACTAGCTGGTAAGGGTAACTGAACTAAGATCCCATCGACGCGATCGTCAGCATTTAACTCATGAATGATAGCGGTGAGTTTTTCCTGGCTGACATCAGCGGGAAAGTGCGATCCAAAAGACCTAATACCGACTTGGGCACAGGCTTTTTCTTTGCCGCCCACATACGCAGCACTAGCTGGATTATCGCCCACCATTAGCACAGCTAATCCAGGTGGACGACCGATTTGAGGTTGGAGCAGGGCGATTTGCTGCTGCAAGGCAGTCTGCATCTTTTGCGCTAAAGCTTTGCCATCGAGAATCTGAGCGGTGTGTGTGTTCATGATAAATCTATGTATTAGCTGGGTATCATTAGTAGTAGCGATCGATCGCGATCCTCAGCACCGCAATCGTACGTCGCTCGGATTTAGATCGGTTGCCAGCTACGGGAAGCAGAGGATTGAGAGGGTGACGATCTGGGCTGTCAACTCATATTATTATTTAGCGATCGACGCCATTGCTTCAAAAAAGTAATTGATATAATCAGTACATCTGCGTCAAATTGCTGTTTAACTTTTTCAGATGTGTACTTTACGCTGGATAGAGAAGTGCAAGTTTAGATTATAAGGTAGCAAAAACACTAGATATCTGCTGACAATCTGACGATTGACTCTGGCACGATTGGCGATTGCTGAGGATCGCGATCGCTCAATCTACTCACCACAGCTTGATGAATACTATTAAGTATCTGCGAAATTGCAGACTATCGCCGCATAATTGGAGAGTGTCCTCATCTGTAAATAGCAATTCACATCCTCGTTCCTAACCATATACTTGTTAAGATCAAATGAAAATTACACTGATTAGTTCTTCCCTTAAAGTTGGTGGTGCGGAACGAGTCATGTCAATTATTGCCAACTATTGGGCTGCAAGAGATTGGCAAATTACCATTCTCACTTTCGACGATGGTTCGCAACCACCATTCTACGATCTCGACAAGCGGATCGAACATCGTTGTTTGGGACTGAAATTGCGCGATGGTTATGGGATCTCGGCAGTGAGCCAAAATCTCCGCCAGATTGGGATGCTCAAAAAAGCAATTGTCGCTAGCCGTCCCCAGGTGGTAATTAGTTTTGTCAATACTACCAATATCTTGACGTTGCTGGCTTGTTGGCGGATCGATGTACCGACGATCGTCTGCGAACATGTCTATCCAGCTTTTGGTGGATTGGGTAAGGTTACGCAATTTCTCCAAAAGTGGGTTTATCGACGGGCGACATTGATTACGGTTCAAACGCATAGTGGACTGGCTTTTTTCCCCTCATCTCAAGGCTACGAAACCCTGGTGCTACCCAATCCAGTTGCACTACCCGAATCAGAGACGATCGAGTCTCAACTACACACCGACGATCGCCATCTCCTCGCTGTCGGTAAGCTCACCCACCAAAAAGGTTTCGATCTTCTGATTAAAGCTTTTGCCCAAGTGTGCGACAACCATCCCGAGTGGACTTTGACGATCTTGGGTGAGGGGGATATGCGTGCTGAGCTTGAGGATCTCTGTGTGAAATTACAGTTGGACGATCGGATATATATGCCTGGAGTGGTGAGAAACATCGATGCTCATTTGCGGAAGGCGGATATCTTTGCGCTTTCCTCGCGGTTTGAGGGTTTTCCAGTCACTTTGTGCGAAGCGATGGCTTGTGGGGTGCCAGCGATCGCGGCTGATTGTTTGAGTGGGCCGCGCGAGATCGTCCACAATGGTGTGGATGGACTACTGGTAGTGTCTGACAATGTGGATGCACTAGCAGTGGGACTAGATTTGTTGATGTCCGATCCTGACAAGCGTCAATATTTTTCGCACTATGCACCCAGAGTAGTCGAGCGGTTTGGGGTAGAGCCAGTGATGGCGATCTGGGATGGTGCGATCCGCCAAGTGAGCGATCGATATTCACGCAAATGATCTAGATCGGTGGATGGTGAATGGTGAATCGGAGCGCGAATCGCTGTCAACTGTCAACTGTCAACTGTCAACTGTATTAATTACAGTATTTTTCGACGCAGCGGACAAATATCTCTACTCCTGTAGCTAGTGCTGTCTCATCAAAGTCAAATCGGGGATGGTGATGGGGATAAGCTAGCGAGAGATCGGGATTTGCCGCACCGAGAAAGAAGTAGCAACCAGGGACCCGTTCTAAAAAGAACGCCATATCTTCCCCGCCCATCGTCTGACATGCTGGGACTACCCCCAGTGGTGTCTCGACGATATCTGTCGCCACAGCTTTAACGAGATCGGTAATTTTGGGATCGTTGATGACGGGTGGGTACAGCTTGACATAGTTCAACTGGTAGGTTGCCCCCTGACTGGCACAAATACCAGCGACGATCGTGTCAATTCGGTGCTGAAAAAAGTCGGCAAGATCGGGATTGAAATATCGGACTGTCCCCGTCAAGGTGGCTGTATCAGCAATTACATTTTTGGCAGTACCCGCATGAAATTCACCAACTGTCACTACCGCCGAATCGATCGGGTTGATATTGCGGGCGACGATCGCCTGGAGTGCCGTAACAATCTGGCTGCCCACTACGATCGCATCGACTGTTTGGTGTGGCATCGCACCGTGTCCACCCTTGCCTTGGATGGCGATCGTAAATAACTCCACCGCCGCCATCAAGGCACCGCTCCGCACCCCGATCGTCCCCAATGGTAAATTATTCCACAGATGTAGCCCGATAATGGCATTGACATCGGGGTTGGTGAGGACTCCCGCCTCAATCATCGGTTTGGCACCGCCTG
Source organism: Chamaesiphon sp. (assembly GCF_041738855.1). Taxonomy (GTDB): domain Bacteria; phylum Cyanobacteriota; class Cyanobacteriia; order Cyanobacteriales; family Chamaesiphonaceae; genus Chamaesiphon. Next base: position 14,540 of record NZ_JBGSPA010000051.1, read on the forward strand.
GACCTTCCTCAGCGGGCTGGAAGATGATTTTGACCATGCCTGCAAAGTCGTTTTGATGCTGCGAGAGATAGTAAGCCGTCATCAACGCGATCGCCACATGTCCGTCGTGCCCGCAAGCGTGCATCACCCCGTCCCGTTGCGACTTATAGGGGACATCATTGGCTTCTTGGATCGGTAGAGCATCCATATCTGCCCGAATTGCCAGCGTCTTGAGCCGAAAACTCGTCTTGCGCCCCTGAATCATCGCGACAATACCTGTGTGAGCGACTCCTATTTGATGGGGAATCTGCCACTCCGTCAGCTTTGCCGCGATCGCGGCTGCGGTCAGATGTTCTTGGAAGCCGAGTTCGGGCTGTTGATGGATTTGCCGTCTGAAGGCTATCAACAGCGGCTGCAAAGCCTGGACGCTGGGTCGAATCTTGTCAGGAGCGATCGGTTGGGTAGGAGCGTTGGTGGCAAACATTTGGTTGTAGGAATAAATGAGCCGATCGTCTCGTCAGATTTAAATTATGTTGATTTTAACGCTGTTGGTATCAGGTGGGCAATCCTAAATCGAACAGCCGAGGTCGATCCTCGGCTGAACTTGCTAAATGGTTGGCTGGTGGCGATCAGACAGCTTCGATATTTTTTTCACCAGTCCGAATCCGGACGACTTGCTCGACTGGGCTGACGAAAATCTTGCCATCACCGATTTCACCAGTACGGGCAGCAGCAATGATCTTGTCTACCACCATATCAACTTGACTATCTTCGATGACCACTTCGACTTTGAGCTTCTGGAGAAACTCGACAGTATATTCAGAGCCACGATAGCGTTCGGTTTGTCCCTTTTGCCTGCCAAATCCTCTGACTTCAGATACCGTCATGCCGACGATTCCGGCGTTGACGAGGGCGATTTTGACTTCATCTAGCTTGAAAGGGCGGATGATTGCGACGATCTTTTTCAATTTTGGTCACTCCTAAGTGTGTGTTTCTATACTATTTTTAGCTGCACCAACTTGACATTTTGTATCATTGATAGGCCAGCTAAACATGTAACTCTGGCTACAAAATAACAAGATGACAGTCTCTCTCGGCATAGATTTTGGCACATCTGGAGCAAGATTAGTTGCGATCGATACCGATCGTAATGTGCTGTGGTGGGGAACTAGAGAGCTAGTGGGTTGGCGATGGCGGGAGACTCTATTTGCGCTGATTCAAGAGATCCCAGTTGCCATCAAGGCGCGGGTCGGTCGGATCGCGATCGATGGTACTTCGGGGACAGTGTTGCTGTGTGATGCGATGGGTCAAATCATCGGTGTACCGATTTTGTACTCCGACGATCGCAGCAAAACAATCATGGAGCAGGTCAAATCGATCGCCCCAGCCGGACATCTAGTACTGAATGCCACATCCAGCTTTGCCAAATTCTGCTGGCTGACGAGTCAACCGAACTTCTCCGCTACAGAGCCGAGCTATTTGCTCCACCAAGCCGACTGGATCGCCTATCATCTGCATGGCAAACTGGGTATCAGCGACTATCACAATGCCCTCAAACTCGGCTACGATGTCGAACTGTTGTGTTACCCAGATTGGCTCGAAAGCCACCCTTATCGGTCATTTTTGCCCCAGGTGGTGGCACCTGGCACGCCGATTGGGACGGTTAGACCACAAGTCGCTCAGGACTTAGGTTTGGTGACTGATTGTGTCGTGTGTGCTGGCACTACCGATAGTATTGCCGCTTTTATCGCCAGCGGTGCCCAGATTCCTGGTGTAGCAGTCACATCACTGGGTTCGACCTTAGTTGTCAAGCTGCTCAGTCAGACGCGGGTAGATGATGTCAAGTATGGGATTTATAGTCATCGGTGGGGCGATCTGTGGTTGGTGGGTGGGGCTTCCAATACTGGGGGTGCAGTCCTACGGCATTTTTTCAGCGACGCCGAACTCGCTAGTTTGAGTCAGGAGATCGATCTCACTCGACCCACCGATCTCGATTATTATCCATTGTTGACTCCAGGTGATCGCTTCCCTGTCAATGACCCCGATCTCTCGCCACGAATGACTCCTCGCCCAGCTAGTGCGATCGAGTTCCTGTATGGTTTACTCACTGGCATCACCAAGATCGAAGCCCGTGGCTATGAGCTGCTGTCTGAGTTGGGAGCCACGCCCCTCGCTGCTGTCTACACGGCTGGCGGCGGTGCCAAAAATCCAGTCTGGACACAGATCCGCCAGCAATATCTACCCGTACCGATCTCGATCTCCACACATCAGGAAGCTGCTTATGGCACAGCACTACTCGCCCAGAGGGGCATGGTACGTACAAGTCGGTGAACTGGGCAAACCGAAATCTGCCGATCGGATTGACAACAGGTTGAATTCATGAGTATGATAATTTTGTCATACTCATGAGTTAAGATTATGAAACAAAAAATTGCTATCACGCTCGATCGAGAACTATTATCTTTTATCGATCGACAAGCTCAAGGTAATCGTAGTGATTATTTAAATTCTCTAATTACTCAAGAACGACGAAAAATATTTTCAGATGAAATCGTTGCTGCTCTTCAAGCAGATAGCCAAGATCCAGAATATCAAGCTGAAATAGCTGAATGGGATCGATTGGCTGGAGATGGTATCGATGCCTAATGGTACTCTAACTTATCAACGTGGCGAAATTCGGTGGGTGAAACTAGATCCGACTATTGGTGCTGAAATTCAAAAAACTCGTTCCTGTTTTATTCTCCAAAATGATACGATGAATCAACACGGGCAACTAACGATCGCGATTCCCTTTCGTCCAGGTACTAAGCAAGCACCATACGTCGTCAATGTTGAAGCTAGTAGTAATAATGGTTTAGATAAAGATCGATTTCTGGATGTTGCTCAAATTCGAGCGATCGACGGACAAAGAGTTTTAGGATTAGTCGGAATTTTGGAAAATAATTATTGGCAACAAATTCAAGAAGCACTAGCGATCGTCTGTGGCTTTGGGCTAGGGTAAATGTTCGATAGTCTCAGTTTGTTCGAGAATTTTAATAACTTTACCTATTGAATGGTGTTGCTTTTGATTTTCAACATAAGTAATCGCCCATTCGAGTCTTTGTTCGCCCAAAGAAAACACTGCGTATTCATGTTGCCAAGCGAACTTGTAATTGTCATCAGCCAGCTCTTGATTTAAGAAACGTGCGCTGCTACCTTTAATTCGTTTGGCAAAATCAGAGATTGATAATTTAGGTGGAATTGAAACAATCAAATGGATATGGTCTTCAATACCGCCGACAGCATGTAATTGACATTCTAGAAATTCTACTTTTCCTTTGATATGTGGATATAAGATTTGTTCGTGAGTGGGGGTAATTAATGGTTGTCGCTCATGGGTTGCCCAAACAAGATGATAAAATAGTCTCCAAAGTGGCATGTTAGGATATTGATGTTTTGTTTATTAATATGCCCTGGATTAGAGGGGATGTTAACATATGCGACGGAATTGGTAGATTCTATCGTAGGTAATTGCACGCATAGCCTCTAGAATCTAGTCCTTAGTTGAAGCCCTCAAATGAATTTGGGGCTAAGAGCGTAAGTTCGTTTCAACGAACTAACATCTTTCCAGCAGTTATCTTCAGATAACTTTGGCTATGAGCGCGAAATTCCATTTCAGCGCGGATGTCGATTGTACCAATAACCCCCATTTGGTTTCCGGTACGCTGTGCCAAAAGGCTTACGCCAACGCGATCGCATCCACCTCGATTACCTCCGGTACGCTACGTCAACGACTAAAACCAAATTAAAAGATCGTTATCCAAATTAGATTTGAATCGGTAAAAATCATCCAAGATCTGTAGGGGCGGGTTTATGCGATCAGTATCGATCGTACTAAATATTTCATTCAAACCCGCCCTCCCCACAAATAAAGAATCGAAGATCGTCACCAACACATCCCAATTACAAACCTTCACCATCGATTTGTGAACACTGGCGGGGATAGGCAGGTTTGGTTGAGATTTCTGGAATTGAATAATATAAATAATTGTTAAGAATTTCCACTACCTTGTATTACTTAGTTTCTATGTATGGGAATAATATGACTAAGTTTGTCGGTCAGCAGGTTGGTACAAGTCAAAAACTTAACTTGTACCACCCCATAGACTGAGAAATCCCAATTATCCCAATCATTTTTTCTATGTCTTCCATTTCGACCATTATAAAAATCCCACATTCCGCATAGCGGAATGTGGGTAACAAAGTTTCCATTGCTACTACTGGCTTGGTACTAATAGCAACGGCTCTAAGTACTTCAAGTGCAAATGCCGCATCATTAACAATTCCCACAACAACAGTTAATGGTACTGATGTTTTCTCTGGCCCGTCGTTTACAGTAACTAGTAACTTTCTGGGAACAGATACAATTAGCCTTGATGTTTCGGGGACAGTCAATCTTACAGGCGCAGGATATATCACAAATGCTGCTGGTATACTGACACAGCCGACAACATCCTTTGGTTCTCGACCCACTGGTGACTTTGTGGTAAGGTCACCTGGCATTAATTGGGGTGCTTTGCTGCTTGGTAATACCACACTAGGCTTCCGTCAGTTATTTCCAGCAACTACTGCAAATGGTCTAGGTAGTTCAAATCCACCAACCAATCTTTCACTAACTAATGTTACATTAGATTCAATTTTTGGTAGTGGTCTGATTAATGGAACAGTGCTTCAGTTCCGAATCTCTGATTCAGATAATTTTAACAATTCAGGCGCATTTACTGTCAGTAGCCCTATTAATCAACCAACAACTGCTGTCCCCGAACCATTTACGATTATTGGTACTTTAATCGGTGGTACAGCAGCAGTTAGGATGAGAAAGGAACTGAAATCTGACAAAGCATAAGTAAATCAATATTTGAATTTAGATGGTGGGTATTGCCTACCATCTAAATTTACTACCTATTTCGCATCCATCCAATTAGCCCCAACCCCAATCTCCGCCACCATCGGCACACTCAAAGAGATCGCGCCTTCCATCGTCGCCTTAATCTTCGGCTGCAACTCCTCCCACTCATCCTGCGGAATTTCCAACACCAATTCATCATGCACTTGCAACAACATCTTCGCTTGATATGGCTCCAATAACTTATCAATGTGAATCATTGCCAGCTTAATAATATCCGCACTCGAACCCTGAATCGGCGCATTCGCCGCAGCACGCAAATATCCCGAATCTAATTGTCCCAAATTGCCGAGATTATCGAGATCGATCGAGTTTGGATCGCTACCTTTTAAGCCGCGCAATTTACCACTTTCAAATCGAAAATACCGCCGCCGTCCGCAGACAGTCTCCACATATCCGAGGGCGATCGCTTCCCGTTTGATGCGCTCTAAGTAGTCAAAAATGCCTGGATAGCGATCGTAAAACTTATCGATGAAGATCTTGGCTTCACTGGCTTTTATGCCAGTCTCTCGCCCAAATCTAGCCGCACCCATACCATAAACTACGCCGAAGTTAATGATCTTACCCATCCGGCGTTGTTCGCTGGTGACTGTATCACTTTCAAATAATAGTTTGGCGGTGACGGTGTGGATATCTTCGTTTTGGTTGTAAGCAGTTATTAAAACGGGTTCTTGGCTGAGATGGGCGAGGATGCGGAGTTCGATTTGGGAGTAGTCAGCCGCCGCGAGAATCCAACCTGGTGCGGGGATAAATGCGCGGCGAATTTGGCGACTAAATTCGGTGCGGATAGGGATATTTTGGAGGTTAGGATTGGATGATGAGAGTCGCCCCGTGCTAGTGACGGCTTGATTAAAATCGGTGTGAACTCTGTCAGTTTTTGGGTGTATTAAAGCGGGGAGGGCATCGACGTAGGTAGATTTGAGTTTGGAGAAAGTACGGTGTTGGAGGATCAGATCGACGACTTCATGTTTGCCTTGCAATTTTTCGAGAGTGTTGACATCGGTGGAGTAACCGGATTGAGTTTTGCGGATACCTTTGGTGTCTAGTTGGAGTTTGTCAAATAGGATTTGCGCGAGTTGTTTGGGCGAGCCGAGATTGAATTTTTCGCCAGCCAGGGTGTAGGTTTGCTCTTCGATTTTGGCTAAGTCTTCGGCTAATACTAGTGAGAGTGTTTTCAGGTATTCAGCATCGACATTAATACCGCGATCTTCCATCTTGGCGAGGATCGGTTCGAGAGGAAGTTCGATATCTTGCAATAATGTCAGCAATCTCGGTGCGGCGGCTAATTCGGCGGTGAGGATGCTGTAGAGGCGATAGGTGCCCCAGACATCCATCCCGCAATATTGAGCTACCAAGGGGATGCTAATGTTGGCTATGGTTTGCCCTTTCGATACTAAGTCATCGTAACTTTGGGGGACGATACTCAGATAGCGGCTGGATAAGTCGGTGAGGTTGTGGCTGCTGTCGGGATTTAGGACGTAACTCGCTAGCATTGTATCGAAGACAACGCCTTGGAGGTTGATGCCTTGGTTTTTAAATACCAATCGATCGAATTTAGCATTTTGCAATACCTTCGGATAGGTTGCAGATTCGAGGATCGGTTTGAGATTTGTCAGGACTAATTCTAGATCCAAATTATCACCCGCATCGTGTCCCACGGGGATATATGCCATGCTACTCGTTTCCTCACCCCAACAGCAACCAATCCCGACTAAATTCGCATTGCGCGGTTCTAAATCGGTAGTTTCCGTATCCCAAGCAACGGGACGATTTGGATCTTGATATTGCTGGAGATTGGTAATTAAAGCCTGTAATTTAGCTACCGTATCGATAATTTGCGGTTGAATCGGTGATAGTTTACTAAGTTTAAATTTGTCAGTATCTTCAGCACTAAAAAACCACATATCGTCACCACCGTCATCGATCGCGAACGATCCGCCAGGAGTTACAATCTCATGAATTGCTTCGTGAGGACTATTGACACTCTCAGGATCGGGAGCCGCCGCACCACCAAAAGCCTCTTGCAGTTTCTCGATATCCTTGGTAAATCGATGCAGTTCTAATGTTTGTAATAATGGCTGTACATCTTGAAAATCAAACCCAGTTAATTTCGTCGCTGTTAACTCAACTTCCAACGGTACATCGGTAATAATTTTCGCTAAGTACTGGGAATGAGTAGCATCCTCCTTACCCGCAATCAGCTTCTTCCCATTGGCACCTGGAATCTCCTCCACGCGATCGTAAATAGTCTCCAAATCTCCATATTCATTCAGCAACTTCACAGCCGTCTTATCGCCAATCCCCCGCACACCAGGAATGCTATCTGACTTATCCCCGCACAGAGCCTTATAATCGATAATCTGCGCCGCAGTCACCCCCATCTTATCGACAACACCTTGCTCGTTCATTTCGACTACCGAGGGGCCGCTTTGAGCAAAAGCTGAAGTCATGTACAATACACTGACTCGATCGCGATCGTTCACCAGTTGGAACATATCCTTATCGCCAGACAAGATCTTCACCTGATAACCAGCGCGGCTAGCTCTCCCCGCCAAAGTCCCCAACACATCATCCGCCTCAAATCCTACCGCCGTAATTGTCGGTAAATTTAACGCTCTCAGTAATAAATATAGATTCTGAATATCGGTCGTGAAATCTTCCGGCGTTTCCGCTCGAGCGGCTTTATAATTTTCATCAGCCTCATGTCGAAATGTCGGCGCGCGTAAGTCAAACGCGATCGCCATTGAATCCGGCTTTTGACTATTAATAATCTCGACTAATGCCTTGACAAATCCAAAACAAATACTCGTCGGGACTCCCGCCGAAGTCATCAAGCCACCACTCTTACTTTTGGCATAGGCAAAGTAGGAACGGTAAGCGAGGGAGTGTCCATCGACGAGGATTAAGAGAGGAGTTTGAGACATACGATCGAGTAGATTAACCTAATTAAATTATACACAATCTGTATGGGCGGGTTTATGGAATAACCTACGGATAGTTCTAAAGATCTAAATCAAACCCGCCCTCACCCACAAATAATGGATTGCGTGTAATTAGTTACGAATATATAATCGATCTAGACATGCTAGTAGGGTTGGGCGGGTTTGGTTGAGATTTCTAGGATTTAGTGATAATCATTAGCATAAACCCGCCCCTACAGATAAATCGCAAAATCATAATTTTACATCTATCTTTATTCCAAGGGTAAACCAGAAATTATTTTTACACCTTTTTCTATCATCATTTTCTTTACTTTCCTATAGATGTCATTGCTACTAATAAGTAATGCTTGCGATGTTTTTGTGTCCACAATTATATACTGAGGTTCTCGATCTGGTTCATCTGAATTGATGTTTAGTAGTGCCCAAGAAGATGACGCATCCCATAAATAACTAAATTCTTCAATTATGTTTTCGCTGTCCATAATTCCAGAAGCATTCTCTCATTAGTATTTTAAAAGCCGTAGGTTGGGTTAAGCGATAGCGAAACCCAACTCACTCACCAACACCCTAGAAATGTTGGGTTTCATTCTTCAACCCAACCTACCTGTATCTAATCATCTTCTTCTTTTTCCCAATTCGGTCGATTAATTAACGTATCGATCTGGTCTTGATGACGTTCCAGCGCATCAAAAAAATCACGACTTTGTTGTCTCAAAGTATCAGAAAGTTCTCTATTTTGTCGTTCCAAAGCACGGGCGATTGCTTTGACACTAACTACTGTTTCTTTCACATCAGAAGTAACTGCCATAACTGATTTAGCGATTGAACTAGTTCTACGTTCGTGGGCACGTTCTACTTCAATAAGTTTAGAAATTTGCTGAGTATTTTCCGCATTTGCTTGAGCGGTAGCTGCTATCAATTGCTGAATTTTCAGATATTCACTCGCTCTTTGTTCTCGTTCAGTTGTTGCGTGAATTTCCATCTGCTCCATCCTTCTATCAAATGCTGAGATAGATCGAGCTAATAATTCAGCTATCTCTTCAATTCGCTGAGGTAATCTTTCTAAGGGTGTGTAGTTCGATTGAGTCATCCGATCTACTTTATGGCGGCTACTTTATTTTATTGACAGATGTAGTGGCTCGACACGCTTAATTCTGTGGGCATTTAGAGTTCTAAAACTACAAGCAGTATATTTTACGAGATCTTTTTACCCACAATTTTAAGCGTGTCGTCCCAGTAGGGTGGGCAATGCCCACGAGCCAAATATATACGAAGCAATAAGTTATACTTTTATGATTACTATATCATCCTCGATCGCTAAAACCAAGAGATGTATTGAAAAAGTAGTAAGTATTGCCCACCATTTAGATCCCAAGCAGTATTAAAAATAATTGTAAATCGCTCAATCTAAAAGTCCTCTTCACCATTACTAATCCTTTTTAAATGTAATATAATTGAAGGGTAGTGAACGATCGATCGAATTTAATCCCGATTGCAATACCGCCAAAACATCAGCCATCGACCCTGACAACATTGCCTCAACTGCCAACCACAACCCAGGAAAAATTTGACTTTTAATTACACCCTTATCATCGAGTTTCAGCCGGATATATTCACCATCTTGGAGACTAAACCAATCGATTTCTCGCTCCAAAGTCCGCCAGACAATATACTCCTGCACGCCATTTCGACGATATGCAGCCTTCTTGTCATGAAGATCGATCGATACTGTACTAGCCGCGATTTCGACTACTAACTCTGGCGCACCTGCGATGTAGTCATCCTCCGTAATACTCGCCCCTCTACCTGGAATAAACATGACGGCATCAGGCTGAGGTTCATTATCTAGATCGAGACGTACCGTTGGTTCGATACCCACAATTAAACTAGGTACATTAGCTTGGTACAAGCCCAACCAAGTCATAATTTGACTGTGTGGTTGGGCGTGACTTCTAACTCTTAATGGTGATGTCACGTAGACACCTGAGTTCGATGAAGTTTTGTCTCCTCAAACTCAGGCATTTCAACACTTTTAGGCTAACAGCAGAATTTTTTCAATTTTTGGCACATTAAAATCCACCATCAATATCATTAATAGTTGAAAAAACATTGATTTAAAT
>NZ_JBGSPA010000065.1:0-29425 GCF_041738855.1 Chamaesiphon sp.
AATACCTGGGCGGACATCATCAACCGCGCTAACCTCGGTATGGAAGTAATGCACGAAAGAAATGCACACAACTTCCCGCTCGACTTGGCTGCTGGTGAAGCGACTCCTGTTGCTTTGACTGCTCCTGCTATCAACGGTTAATATCTGTTTGATTTGAGAGTTTAAAACCCCCCTTACATTAGTGTGAGGGGGGTTTTTGCGTTGCGGAGATCTACCCACCGTACAACGCAGACGTTTGCCCAACATCTAACACCTAGAATGATTGGGGTAGCTGGCTCATTTTGTCTAGATCTAATACTTGAGCCAATAACTCTGGTTCCATCAATCCTTGTTCTAGAACAATTTGGCGGAGGGATTTACCTGTGGCTAGTGATTCTTTGGCGACATTGGCGGCATTGAGATAACCGATGTGGGTGTTGAGTGCGGTGACGAGGGCGAGACTGCCTTCGGCGTAGTGGTGACAACGTTCGGGATTGGGAGTGATGCCCAGGATACACTGGTCGGTGAAAGCTTGCAGTGCGTTCCCGAGAATCTCGATGCTGTGAATCAAGTCATAGGCGATGAGTGGCATCATCACATTTAATTCCAATTGTCCTGCTTGAGCTGCCATTTCGATCGATCGATCGAATCCCATTACCTGAAAGCATACCATCGAGATCATTTCCGCCATTACCGGATTGTACTTTCCAGGCATGATGGACGAGCCAGGTTGGACTGGGGGTAGTTGGATCTCTTTGAAACCAGTTTTGGGGCCAGAATCCATCAGGCGGAGGTCGTGGGAGATTTTTAGCAAGTCAGCAGCGAGGTTGCGAAGGCTACCAGATACATTGACAAATGGTGCCATACTTTGCATTGCTGCCATCAAGTTCGGTGCGACGGTGAGCGGTTGTCCGATGAGTTCGCCCAATACCTGTGCTACCTGTGAGCGGTATTCTGGATGGGTATTTAGTCCCGTGCCAACAGCACTACCACCCAAGCCTAATTTGGTTAAATCGCCTGCTGCTGTAATAATTCTCACCTGATGATCGCGTAAAATCTGAGCGAAGGCTCCAAAACTATCCCCCAATCTCACAGGCACGGCATCCTGCATGTGGGTACGTCCAGATTTGACGATCGAGTGAAATTCTACCGCTTTTTGGTCTAGTGCGCCGATCGCATTTGTGAGGGCAGGCTGGAGGGTATGAGTAAGTGCTAGCAGTCCACCGACCCGAATTGCCGTAGGAATCACATCATTGGTAGACTGACCGTAATTAACTTGGTCGTTGGGATTGACGTGGTGATAGTTGCCCTTGATATCCCCTAATAATTCGAGTGCGCGGTTGGCGAGTACCTCATTGACATTCATGTGGTGGGAAGTCCCAGCACCAGCCTGATAGATATCTACTACAAATTGATCGCGGAAAATGCCTTGGAGCACTTCATCAGCGGCGGTGACGATGGCTTTACCGATATCTGTCGGAATACAACCCAGCTTGCTATTGACGATGGCGGCGGCTTTTTTGATGAGGATGCAGGCATCGACGTAGGTAGCCAGCGGCTTCAATCCGCTAATCGGGAAATTTTCGATCGCGCGCAAAGTCTGAATACCGTAGTATGCAGATGCCGGAATCTGGCGTTCGCCCATCGAATCCCGCTCTACTCGGTAACTGTGCTCATTCATGGCGAATCGACTCCTCAGCGGACACTGAATATAATTGCGACCATTATAAATTTAAATTCGATCCGATCGCTGAATTTGGAGGTATTCTCTGACCTTTTGGCAGCAAGATCGATCGAGGTGGCATTTCAATGATGAATTATTTTGTAGATCGTAGTCCGCGATCTCATCCAGCAAATAGACGATCGATCGCACTCGACCTTTACGACTCAGTTTTATTAAAAGCTGTAAAAATTCTGTCGCAAACACCCTTTTTAGGGTTGACAAATTAGAGCTAGTTTGCTGCAAGTTTGGATAATACATAGATCTTGTTTTTACTTTAAATTACACTATGTCGATCGCCTCCTAGTCAGTATTTAGAATTTTTTACACGTCATATACTTAGTTATTTTTAGCTAAATATTATACAGTCAGTATCAAAATTTCGAGCGATCGACCACAACACAGATATCACACGACAATTGAGCATGATTGGGTTCAGGCGACGATCCCGATCTGTGACTGTCAATTTACAATTATTTATTTTAATTCACTGATTTGGCTGTTGACTTTTTACAATACTCATAAATTTTAAACGATAAAAATTTATAAGCTCAGCTATTTTACTGAATATATACAGATATTTAAATTCTAATTATTTGACTGTTGATATTCCTTACTTAGTATGTATTCAAGACATTTGAATGAAGAAATTAAGCCACTTTGCTGAAAGATATCAGTCGAGAGCTAAGCTATGTAGATCTTGCGCTACGATGAAATTACAACAGCAAAAAGCTGAAAGAATTGCAAATTTTACGATATTGATTCGCGGTGAATTAATAGATGACTAGTTGAAGACAAATTGTACTGAAAGATTAGGAGAACAATTATGAAGATTAGACAGTTCACGAACTTGCCAAATATCAAGGCTTTAAATATTGTTGCAGTTGGCACTCTTGCGATGGGTATTGCGGCAAGTATCTCTGCTACACCAGCTCAAGCAGTTGTGTTCACGACTGGACAACTTTCTGTTCTCGGTCGCACAGCAGATTTTTTTGAGAATCTAAATGCGGGTTCTGGATTTTCCATCAATTTTAATACAAATGCATCGGTAGATACTTTAGGTGCTCCTGTTGGCTCCGATCTAGCCTCATTGTTCAATGGCAATCTCGGTGTAGCTCCAACTACAGGAAATTTTGAATACGTTAGTGGTAGTGGTGATAACCTTCAATACCAACTTTCCAATAACTTAACATTTGATTTCGCTAATAACATTAGCTACACTATTAACTCGGGTTCTACGTTCCAAAGTTTGTTTAACAACACTACCCAAGGCGTCCAGTTCGGAATTACTAATGGTACCGGATTTTTTACTGACAGAACCAATGGGGATACTACAACAGCATTAACAAACACATTTACTGTGAGCGATCTTCCTTTAGTCGCGGGTGCGAACGGTGGTAACTACAGTATATTAGCGTCACCAGTCGCAGCTACACCAATCCCCGAACCTTTCACTATCATTGGAACCATCATTGGTGGTATAGCAGCTTTCCGCATGAGAAAGAAATTGACTGGCAAAAACTAGGACAAGCGACACTCAATCTCCAAATTAAGGGGCAAAGTCTAGTCATAGCTGGATTTTACCCCTTTTGCATGGATATTTATAGCGATCGCCGCAGGTCAAAATAGTGGGGGCTGGGGACTGGCTTAAATGTTGGTAATGATTGAAAATAAGGAGCGGGGCAACTTGTGAATTGCTCCGAATTTTAGATCGATCTATTGGTGGCTATTTAATTAGCTCATGATGTTATTTTGATGAATCCTCGGCAACTAGCCTTATTTGCGCTCAAAGATTTAGAGACTGGTAGCTTTACAGATCTGGTAATCGATCGATTGTTGAGTAAATTTGAATTATCAGATCTCGACCGACATTTGTTTACCGAACTAGTCAATGGGATCGTCCGGCGCAAACGATCGCTAGATGCGATAATCGATCGATTGGCAAAACAACCCGCTCATCGTCAACCACCTCAGCTTAGACAACTATTGCGACTGGGACTATATCAACTGCGATATCTCGATCGGATTCCTGATGCGGCGGCTGTCAATACTACTGTGGATTTGGCAAAGACTAACGATCTGGGTGGTTTAGCTGGCGTAGTCAATGGGATCTTGCGTCAATACATCCGGCTCAGAGATCGCGGTGAAGAGGTATTAAATCTTCCTGACGATCTGGTGGGTAGATTGGGTACATTATATAGCTTTCCTGACTGGCTGATCCAGCAGTGGCTAACTGAACTAGGCGCGATCGAAACCGAACAATTGTGTCAAGCTTTCAATCAATCTCCAAGTATCGATCTGCGGGTCAATCTGCTCACAATCGATAAAGATTTGCTACCAGATGCCCCGATGGGGGAGAGACTACAACAACACCGCACTAATCTGAGCAATCTGTTTCAAACTGCGGGAGTCACCACTATGCCTATTCCCAATCTACCCCAGGGATTGAGATTTGTGGGTAATGTGGGCGCGATTAGTCAATTACCAGGCTATCAAGAAGGATGGTGGACGATTCAAGATAGTAGTGCTCAACTCGTCACTCATTTACTAGATCCGCAGCCAGGGGAAGTCGTCATCGATGCTTGTGCAGCACCAGGTGGTAAGACCACGCACATCGCTGAATTGATGGGCGATACCGGACAAGTTTTGGCATTAGATAAAACTGCGTCACGGCTGAAGAAAGTCCAACAAAATCTCGATCGATTGCAACTAGATACGGTCAAAATTTCGACTGGCGATAGTTGTGGATTTAGCGAATTAACCAATACTGCCGATCGAGTATTATTGGATGTACCTTGTTCGGGACTGGGTACCCTCCACCGTCGTGCTGACGCCAGATGGCAAAAAAATCCAGCTCAAATTCAGGAACTAGCCAAATTACAAGCACAGTTACTTGCCAATACAGCAACTTGGGTGAAGCCAGGGGGAGTGCTGGTATATGCGACGTGTACCGTATGCGCGATCGAAAATGAGGAGATTATCTTACCATTTTTGAAAACTCATCCTGACTGGCAAATCGAGCTACCACCTGCTGACTCGCCACTAGCTGGTTTGGTGAGCGACGCAGGTTGGCTAAAAGTCTGGCTACACCGCCAACAAATGGATGGCTTTTTTATGGTGAAGCTGCGACGGAGCGCAGCGGTGGCTGAGTAACCCTCAAAATTTTGAGAATAATTCCATCAGCAACTCTTCGGCTGAGACTGATTGCATTTGCTGAAAAACTGGAGGACCCTTCATAAAGTCTTTGATCGTCATCTTTTTGTCGCGAAAATCAATTGCAAATTGATGAACTTCAGCAATTATCTTGATTTGGGATTCGGTTTCGGCAACCATTTCACCGATCGGATCGACGCCTTTTTTAGTCAACTTCTTAAATTCGGTGACGATCGATCCTTCTGGGGTACTTTTAGTGGTGCGGATCTCTTGTTTGAGGTTAGCAAATTGGCTATTGAGAAATTCATTTTCTTGTTCGATCCGCGCACATCGTCTCACGAGATCGTCTTCACAATCGCGATCGATGATTTCGCCCATTTGATGCTGTTTCTCGATCGCGAGTAGTTTAGCCAGATCGCCAGCTTGGTAGGCTTGATTAATTTCTTTCATCACTTCGGTGTGATACTCGCGATCTTTTTCATCGCACACTTTATCAGGATGAAAAACATCAGCCAATCTCAAGAATAGCTGCCGAATTTTTTTTAATTCGTCGCGATCGATTTGCGGGGATTCAGCTTCTGACTCAAACCGTGATTGCTGTTGACGACCGAAAAAATCTTCGGCATCCCAAGCATCATCATCATCCATATCTTCTGGCTCAGATGAGCCTTCGCCCTGAATCAGATTGGGGCTAATTAGTCCCGACATCTGGAGCGAATAGTAAATCTTCTCAACATTTTTGCGAGTTTGTTTACCCAGCTTTCTACCATTGAAAATCTCGGTGAATACCGCATGAATTTTGGTGTCAAGTTCCAATAACTGTTGGAGGATGGGAGCACTGCGCTGTGCTACTTCTACGCCAATTTCGCGAATGCGATCGAGTAAGTTATTTAGCTCGGTGCGTTTTTTTTCGATTTGTTTGAGCAGCTTCTGATTATCCTGTTCCAAAAACTCCAACCGGATGCGGAGATCGGAGATGGCTAGCCCGTCGGAGCCAGGTGCTATGTCGGTGTCAGCACGTTTGGGAGTCAGAGTCGATTTAGATTTGCGAGCCATATAACTAGTGATTTGGGACGGGATGGCAATTCAACTATTTTAGAGCAGTTAGTCGATCGCGTGTGAAGTCGTTATGGAGATCGGGGATTTACTTTGGGTTATCGCCCAGAATCCACCATAGATAGTGTTTGATAAAAGTCAAGATCGCTAAATGCGAATTTTTACTTACAAGACTACTTAGATTAGCTGACTCTGTGCCCAAACTAATTCAGCTAATAGTACGATGGCGATCCTAAATCAGCTCTCCAATATCAGATACTGGTACATTATAGCTGACGCCTAACATACCCTATATTAACTAATTTAGCTAATAGTACTATGATTGCTATTGTCATTAAATTATTACAGAATAGATGAACTATTAGTGTGGATATATTACGCTATGGATGGTGGTTCAAAATAGTCAATATCCCTAGATACAATTGCGAGCAGGTATTTCTGTTGATTTTGGTTTTTTTAATAAATTTAGATTAGAATATGAATCCCTCCTCGCACTTATAGATCGCCATGATCCAAACCAATTTAGATCGTGCCCATCACACCGAGCTAGTGACCGCTAGCAATATCGATCGCGAATTAGTAGCTTTAAATTTCAAATCTTTACGAGGAAATTCTACTTACGATCGATTATTTATATCACTACAAATTCCGCGCAACAATAGCGGTCAAGTGATTCCTAGCTGGATGAAAAGATACAACCATTGTGCAAAAGGTGGTTGGTGGTGCGATGGATTAGACCCGCTAAATGATTGGCAACCGATGGAATGGGGAACTTTCAAGCCCAATTCTCCAGCCAAAAATCAAGAAGGGAAAGTAATCAAATATGAGCATCCACCTAGTGTATCGACAAGATTGTTTTGTTTGCGAGTAACGCCGGAAATATGGACAAAAACGGCGAACTTATTTAAAGCTAAACTACCTACAAAAATTGAGGTAGATTTGCAGGGTGAGGCGGTTGGTTTCTGGCAGTGGATTCTCGATCGCCAGATCCCGATCGTCATCTGTGAGGGAGTGAAGAAAGCCGCAACCCTATTGACTTATGGCTATCCAGCGATCGCGCTACCAGGCATAAATAGTGGCTATCGAGTCGTCCGTGATTTTCAGGGTAATACGATTGGGAGAAAACTAATTCCAGAGCTGGAAATATTTGCAAATCGGCAGCAGGAGTTATCGATTTGTTTTGATTATGAAATTATCCCGCGTAAAGCGAAGTTGTTAGATACCGCGATCGTGCATTTGGGTGAGCTGTTACAACAATTGGGTTGTCATGTTAAAGTAATTCGGTTACCAGGAATTGAGAAAGGTATTGATGACTTTATTGTCGCCCAGGGAATTGATGCGTTTCATCCAATTTATCAACAAGCACTAGAGCTAGAAGTAGATCTGGCTCAATCAAAACGACATAGTGAATTAAGTTATCCAGCCAATCTTATCTTAGAAAGCAGATATCTACATAATTTAGAGATCCCTACTACTGGGATTGTCGGCATCAAATCAGCCAAAGGTACAGGTAAAACTACTGCATTAATTTCCGTAGTTGCCGCAGCTCAAGTAAATAATCGTCCGGTACTATTATTAACTCATCGCATTCAACTGGGTCGATTTTTGTGTCAGCGAATTGGTGTGAATTGGATCAATGAACAGCTACCAAAGCAGCAATCGGATAGTCTCGGCTTGTGCCTAGACTCGATGTGGAAACTCAATCCGCGTGACTGGGAAGGTGGGGTAATTATTTTAGATGAAGTCGAACAATCATTGTGGCATTTGCTCCATAGTTCTACCTGTAAAAAGAAGCGACTAGCGATTTTAAAAACCTTTCAAAGCTTAATTACTAGAGTTGTCGAAACAAATGGATTGGTAATCGCTCAAGATGCTGACTTATCAGATATCTCGATTGATTATCTCAAGAAATTAGCAAGTCAAGAGATCGAGCCGTGGATTGCGATCAATCACTGGCGTGCCGAGCAGGGGTGGGATATCCAGTTCTATGATACGCCCAATCCTACTGCGCTGGTACATCAGTTGGAGCTAGATCTCCGCGCTGGGCACAAATGCTATGTTACCACCGATAGTCGATCGGGTCGCTATGGCTCCGATACGATCGATCGCTACATCCAACAAACCCTCAAGCAACTCGAAGATAGTTATACCAAAACTCTTGTTGTTTGTAGTCATACTACTAATACTACTGGACATCCTGCCGTCGATTTTGTCTCGTCGATAAATACTCAGGCTCCCGAATATGATGCGGTATTTGTGACGCCGACTTTAGGAACTGGGATCAGCATCGATGTCAAGCATTTCGATCGCGTCTATGGGATTTTTCAAGGAGTCATTCCCGATACCGAAGTCCGTCAGGCATTAGCCAGAGTGCGCGCCAATGTTCCCCGCTATATCTGGTGTGCCAAACGAGGGATGGGAACAATCGGCAGTGGTAGCAATAATTATCGATCGCTAGCTTATTGGTATCAAGAAAACTATAAAGAAAATTATGCTTTGATGTGTCCATTGACGCGGATCGATGTCGATTTGCCCTTTGTCTTCGATCCGATCCATCTACGGACTTGGGCAAAATTTGCCGCGCGGGTGAATGCCTCGATTACCCTCCATCGCGATGCTGTTAAAGCGGGATTGATTGGGGAAGGGCATCAAGTACATATCATCAGCGAAGATCGCGATCGCGAGAGCTTACAAGAGCTGCGAACTGCCCTAATCCACGCCACCAAAACCGATCCCAAAAAATCATTAGAAATCCTCAAACAAATCAGTGAAGTTCATAAAGAAAAAACTCAACGCGATCGCGAGTACAATCTGATCGGCACCCAAACAAAAAAAATCCAACAGCAGGTCAAAATCCAAGCAGCACAAGCGATCGCCACTGCGCCAGATCTCGGTCATCGGGATTTTCAATATTTATCTAATAAACGCTTTCTCACCGATCTAGAACGCGCTCAAGTCGAGAAATATACCCTTCAACAAAGGTATGGCGTCACCATCACACCCGAACTTAAACTCAAAGATGATAAAGGATATTACGGTCAATTATTAACACACTTTTATCTACTCAATCATCAGCAGTATTTACCCCAGTCGATCTATCTAGTCTGGGATCGAGATTTGGCAGGTAGACCAGACAAAGTTTTCTTGCCTGATGCCAATCATCATATCCTCAAAATTCAGGGCTTATTGGCATTGGGGATTGTCAACTTTTTGGATATCGATCGTCAATTACAACTCACCGATCCCGACCTGATTTCGCTCAAGCGGATTAGTTATCTATGCAGCCAACATATCAAACGCGCGATCGGGATTGATATGCCCAGTTATAATAATGGTGAAGTCAGCCCGATCTCTGTCCTCAATCGATTCTTACTGCTCTTGGGATTGAAAGTTCAACCAATAATATCTGGGACTAAAAAGCAAGATAAAATTATTGTAGGCTACCAACTCGATCGATCGTTATTAGATGATGGTCGTGCCGAGATTTTCAAGGTGTGGCAAACCCAACAAAGTCGCGAACTCTTGCGATCTGCTTGATGGATAACGCGAGGTGCGATGAAGAATAGCCCAGAGACTGAAGTCTCGGCTAATGATGCAAAGTCCGCCTACGCGGACTAAAACTAGAGTAAATATCTACTTAACCGAACCGGATGACTCGATCGACTAGTCCGCGTAGGCGGACTTTGCATCACTAGCACCGATTTTAATCGGATGCAGTTGGGTTTCGCCTTGCTCTGCCCAACCTACACAGGTTATTTAATTGTGATGCGTTACGCTACGCCAACACACCATACAAAAAAAGTAGGGGTAATTCATAAATTACCCCTACTTTTTCTAGATGGTCATCCTAACGATTGCTGCTCATTGCTGGAGCTTTGCCAGTATTGGGACTCGCCATATTTGGCTTGTTTTGGAGGACAGAGATCGCACGTTGGTATTGTGGATCTTGAGCACTGCCCATGAGAGCTGGCGAATCAGCTAGATTCCGCTGTTCCATCGAGCTGAGATCTACCTTCACATCTGGAGTGACACCTTTTTGACCGATATCGGTGCCATTGGGAGTATAGTAGTGAGCTACAGTTACCGCCATCCCCGAACCGTCAGAGAGCGAGTGGACAGATTGCACTAGAGCTTTGCCAAAGGTTTGAGCACCGACGATCTGGGCACGGCGATTGTCTTTGAGTGCGCCAGCGAGGATCTCACTCGCACTCGCCGAATTTCCATCTACCAAGACAGCCATCGGTAATTGAGTCAAAGCACCTTGAACGGCGCGAAAATCTTCATTACTTCCTTTGCGATCGACTGTTTTGACGATCGTGCCATTGTCTAGCCACATCCGCGCAATTTCTACACTGGCTTGGAGCAACCCACCGGGATTTCCCCGCATATCCAGTACATAAGCCCCGACTTGCTTCCGATTGAGATCTTTGATGGCTTTTTGCATCTGCTCGGATGAATGAGAGCTAAATTCTGATAAGCGGATGTAGCCGACTTTGAGATTGCCTTCCTGTTTGGCTTCGGAGAAGACGGATGCTACCTCGATTTGAGCGCGGGTGAGGGGGATATCAAAGGGACTCTTGCTACCCCGAGCGATTTTGAGCGTAATAGGTTTGCCGATTTCCCCCCGAATCAAGGAGATCGCGCTTTCAAGATTCATACTTTTGGTAGACTTACCATCGATCGCGACAATTACATCCCCAGTCTTGATGCCAGCTTTGGCTGCGGGTGAATTTTCGATCGCTTCGGCAACTACGAGCTGCTGAGTGCGGGGGTTGGCTTCGAGCCGGATGCCGACACCGGACATTTCACCGCTAGTTTGATTGTTTAGTGACTGAAATTGCTGCGGATCTAGGAACCGAGTGTAAGGATCGCCCAACTTCTTGAGGGTCGATCGAATCGCTGTATATGCTTCTTGGCGGGTACCATAGTTGCGCTTGAGCAATTCCATACGGGTTTTTTGCCAATCCAAGCGATTGAAAGTACCGTCTACATACTCGCGATTGACAATCTGCCAAGCCTCATCCACGATTGCTTTGGGGCTATTCTTGAACGCTGCGAGACTAGAACTCGCAAAAATTGGTAACAATGTGGTCAGACAGGCTCCCGTCAGCACTGCGCCACGCAGAACTAGTTTAGACTGCCAAACAGATCGGAATTGAGATGGGTCGATCATAGGAATAATTGGGGCGGTGCTGGGAGGTGATTGCGCGGATGGATATCTGTATCTGAATAATCTAACTTAGTCTCACTAATCTTGTTGCACAATTAATGCTGTTTGCTTCAATATCTGTAAGTAAATTTAATAAAACTTAATGTAATAAATTTAGACGTTAATACATACACTCATCTTAGTCTACTAGAATCTCAATTGTCAGCGATCGAGTGAGATCGGATCGGTAGCAACGGTAGCAGATCGAGATCGAAACTGGTAAGCGGATCGGTAGCGGCTAGATCGGGACGATCGCGATTGCAGCGGATCGCAAAGGTACAGTTTTGACACACACCCATTGACGCAGCTACTTGCTGGAAAGGTTCCCGATGGGAATGGTAGGCATCGAGCAAATGGGTTAATTTAGCTAGTAATACGCCCAGATCTGTCTGAGTTTGACGATGTTGTTTGAGGGTGTAATCGATCGTCACCGATTTGGGTTGTGGTGTGGATTGAATAAACCAATAGGTAAACTTGATTTGTTTGGGCAAATAATCGCTAGTTTCGGCAAGTAGATACAAATACAGTCGAGTTTGCCACTCCCGATCGAGGTCTTTTTTATATTTAGGTAGTGGATAAGTTTTCCAGTCGATGATATCTGCGCGATCGGGATGCAAAATCACCAGATCGTAAATTGCCGTAAATAGATAATTGTCAATCTCCAGTGTCCGCACATGTTCGCTCTCGCGCCAAGTCCGATCGTCTGTCTCAAATAGTGCTGGGGCTGTCTGGAGCATCGCCTGCATCCAGGTATTTAGTTGTGGAGATCGAGCCAAAATCGGCTCGATCGGCATTCCCAATTCTCGCTGGTGCATCAAGAGGTGAAAATCACTACCCAACTGAGTTTTTGCCTGTTGAGTCGGGTTCATCGGCAACGTCAAGCGATCGCAATAAGTATACTCAAATTGACGCGGACAAGTTTCAAGAATTTTGAGATGTCGCTGGGAAATCCGGATCGTCATAGCTTAGCAGAGGGGGAGAGGAAGTATCGCATCTTGTAGAATTGATAGCATTCTTGTACTATAGTAATACCAATCAGCAGCGATCGATCGTGACACCTGAAATCCGTACCCGCACCCAGCAACTCCGCACCCAACTCCAGTCCGCTGGCTATGCCTACTACGTCCTCGACAATCCCGACATGGAAGATGCCGTGTATGACAGGCTCTATCGCGAACTGCAAGAGTTGGAGCACCAATATCCCGAACTAGTAACCCCAGATAGTCCCACTCAGCGCGTCGGCGCACGTCCAGCGACGGGATTTGTCTCTGTCAAACACAATATCTCCCTTTACAGCCTCGAAAATGCCTTTGACATGGCGGAATTTGCCAAGTGGGAAGCAGGCTGGCAGCGAAATATGGGGAACAAGGACACTGCGGCATATATCTGCGAATTGAAGATCGATGGTTCGGCGATCGCACTCACATACGAAAATGGATTGTTGGTGCGGGGAGCGACGCGAGGTGATGGGGATACAGGCGAAGACATCACCCAAAATGTCAAAACTATTCGATCGATTCCGCTCAAGTTAAATATTGACAATCCCCCGCCAATCGTCGAAGTGCGGGGTGAGGCGTTCTTACCAATTGCCGTATTTGACAGGCTCAACCAAGAACGCGCTACAGCGGGCGAACAACTCCTCGCCAATCCCCGCAATGCAGCGGCGGGAGCCTTGCGACAGCTAGACTCCAAAATGGTCGCCCAACGGCAACTAGATTTTTATGCGTATACGCTCCAGATCCCGACTACCACCCCAGCCACCGAACTCCACAGCCATTTGGAATCGCTGGAACTGCTCGAACGGATGGGATTTAAGGTTAATCCCAATCGGGAACTGTGTCCCGATGCCACTCAGGTAGCTGCATATTACGATCGCTGGAATACCGAGAGATCGCAGCTTGCATATATGACTGATGGCGTGGTTGTCAAAATTAATGACTTCGCCCTCCAGCAGGAATTGGGCTTCACCAATAAATTCCCCCGCTGGGCAGTCGCGCTCAAATATCCCGCAGAGGAAGCACCGACACGAGTATTGGACATCAGCGTCAATGTCGGCAGAACGGGTGCAATCACCCCACTAGCACACCTCGAACCCGTGCAGTTGGGGGGGACTACCGTGCAGCGGGCAACACTCCACAATGGCGATCTGATCGATGAATTAGACATCCGCATCGGCGATACCGTCATCGTCTGCAAAGCTGGCGAAATCATCCCCAAAGTCGTTCGAGTATTGACGGAGCTACGTCCAACGGGGACTTCAGCTTTTAAAATGCCGAGCAATTGCCCCGTGTGTGACTCGATCGTCACTAAGTCCGCTAGTGAAGCGGTGCTCCGCTGCAACAATCCTCGCTGCGCGGCAATCCTCAAGGGATCGCTGGTACATTGGGTGAGTCGCGATGCACTAGATATCAATGGCGTAGGTGAAAAGTTAATCGAGCAATTAGTCGATCGCCAGTTAGTAAATTCAGTAGCTGATTTATACGATCTAAATATTGCTAAATTAATGACTCTAGAGCGAATGGGTGAAAAGTTAGCGACTAAAACGATCGACGGAATTGTTAGCTCCAAATCTCGCCCCTGGTCGCGAGTATTATACGGACTGGGGATTCGACAGATCGGGAATAATGGCGCAAATATCCTGACTGAAAGATTTCCCTCGCTCGATCTATTAGCTCAAGCGACCCTCGCCGATCTGCAAGATATTCGGGATGTGGGACTCGAAACTGCTCAATCTGTCTATAATTGGCTCCAACAGCCAGACAATATCGCCTTAACTCTGCGACTTAGAGCCGCAGGATTACAATTCGAGCGATCGGTGGATGAGAGCAGTAATTCTCATCTGAGCAAAATCTTGGCTGAGAAAACTTTTGTAATTACGGGTACATTACCGACCCTCAAGCGTGATGAAGCCAGAGATTTAATTCAGAGTCATAGCGGCAAAGTTTCCGACTCAATTAGTGCCAAAACTGACTATTTACTAGCAGGTGAGAAGGCTGGATCGAAGTTGGCGAAGGCAGAAAAATTGGGCGTCAAGGTCATCTCTGAAGCTGAGTTGCTGGAGTTCATCACTGGCGGATAGTCGGCGATCGGGATCTCAAACAGGTCTCCTGTATTGTAGATTGGTATTAGGGGCCAAACATCCCGATTGCAGATGCTGGGAGTCTTAAATTCATGTCAAAGAATGCAATGTTTTGGGCAAGTTCGACGATCTCGATTGGGATGGTGATACCGCTTGTCCGAGTGGTAAGTATCGCGGCTACGGCACCAGCAGTTGCCAACGTAGCCAAAGCAGTAACTGTCAATATCTCCGAGCCAGGAAGTCAAGGATCGGGAGTGATCCTCCAGCGTCAGGGCGATACTTATACGGTACTCACCGCCGCTCATGTGGTCAAGAATCAGAACGTGGCGTATACGATCGCTACTTCAGATGGTAAAAAGCATCAAATTGTCAACAATTCGATGCGTGCGGCAGCGGCAGATATCGATTTAGCTGTGGTCAAATTTCGCACCACCGACAACTACCCGATCGCTAAACTCGGCAATTGCAATCTATTAACTGAAGGGATGGATTTGTATGTAGCGGGATATCCAGCAGCGACAGATGCCATCAACAAGTCTGTATTTGTATTTAGGGCGGGGACAGTCTCAGCCAATAGCACTCAAACCTTGGATAAAGGTTATTCATTAATTTATAGTAACGATACTCTGCCTGGTATGAGTGGTGGTGCCGTATTGAATCAAGGCGGCGAAGTAGTCGCCATTCATGGTAGAGGCGATCGCGAACGCAATCCTAGTGGAGAATTAGGACAGAAAACCGGATTTAATCTTGGCATTCCGATTAACCGTTTTGCAACTATTGCCGCTAATTTAGGTGTGAACTTAGAGCAAAAATTAACAGCAGTGACCCAGAATCAGTCGCCTAGAGCTGATGACTACTTTGCACTTGCCAATCAAAAATACGAACGAGGCAACTATCGAGGTGCGCTGGCTGATTACGATCGGGCGATCGCCCTCAAACCTGATTATGCCAAAGCTTACCGAGCTAGATCGACAGTCAAATCTGGCAAGATCGGCGATCCGCAAGGAGCACTAGCCGATCTGAATCGCGCCATCGATCTCGATCCTAATGATGGACTGGCTTATGGGATTCGTGGTTTTATCAAATACAATCTCGATGATTCCCAAGGTGCTGTAGCCGATCTCAATCGATCGATTCAGCTCACTCCTGGTAATAGTAATGCTTATGCACTGCGCGGCGGCATCAAGTATCAAAAACTCAACGATCCACAAGGAGCATTGACGGATTTAGATCGTTCAATTCAGCTCGATCCCAGTTCTGCCAATCCATATCTCCTCCGTGGCATTCTCAAATATCAATCGTTTAAAAATAGCCAGGGGGGATTAGCTGACTTAAACCGCAACATTCAACTCGATCCCCAGAATGCCAACTCTCATATGATTAGAGGACTAATTTATAGTTCGAGCGGCAATCGATCGGCAGGCATCAAAAGTATCCAACAAGGGGCAAAACTTGCCAAACAGCAAGGAAATCAAAAAGTATATCAACAGGCAATGGATTTTCTCAAACAATTTGGTGCAAATTAAACTCAGGGGAATTTTAAATCCCCAGACTTGGCTCATCGATCGCGATTGTCGCGACCGCCATCAAGATATCTTCAAATTTTGTTAACTTTCACCACAATTTCTCCCATCGAGAATGCCCCGAATTACCAGGCTCAAGTAGTCGATTGTCGTTAAGGGATCTACCCCGAGATCGCCGCACTCTCTAGCTGCCAAAATTCCGGCTTGAGAGTGCCACCAAGCCGCAGTGGCGACAACTTCGGCGATATCGATATTTAACCTGCTGTCAGTGGCAATTAAGCCACCAATCAGCCCCGTCAAAATATCACCACTACCACCTCTAGCTAGAGCTGGCGTACTCTCAGGAATGACGATCGAGCGACCCTCATGAGCGATGATTGTTTTTGCGCCTTTGACTAATACAATTGTATCACTGACTTTCGCTGCGGCACTGACGGCGACGAGTTTATTAGTTGTGGGAATTCTAGTAAACAACCGCTTAAATTCACCAATATGCGGGGTTAAAATCGTCGGGTGTATGCGACTGGATAGAGCTGCTTCCGTACCGATTTTAGCAATAATATTGAGAGCATCGGCATCTAATACAAGTGGGCAATTCGCAGCGAGAATTTGTTTGACTATTTTTGACGGTCGCTCGGTCAAACCACAACCACAAGCGATCGCTTGATATTTAGTAAAGTCGAGTTCGGGCAGAGATTTAATCGTACCTGCTTCGGTTTCGGGACAACTAATAATCAAGGCTTCTGGTAAGTAGTTTAATAACACTGGCTTGAGCGATTTGGGAACGGCGATCGATAGCATCCCGACACCAGTTGCTCTGGCTCCCAGACTAGCTAAAATTGCCGCACCACTATATTGCTCGGAACCAACTATGAGTAATAAATGACCCTGCTGATATTTGTGAGTAACAGGCGATCGCTGGAGTGGCAAATTAGCGAGTGCGCGATCGTTAGTCATTCGGGTTGGTGTCGGTTGTGCGCCTAAAATATGCTCGATATCTGCCAGCGGGATATCAAAATCAATTAACTCAGTTTTACCGATATATTCGATCGCCTGTTCTTGGACGAATGCCAACTTCCACAATCCCAAACACAGCGTATATGTTGCCCGAATCGCCGTACCCAAAATATTGCCCGTATCACCATGAATACCTGAAGGCAAATCGATACTAACAATCGGCACTGTCAATTGATTAATCAACTCGATCGTCTCAAATAGATTACCAGTAATTTCGCGATTTAGACCAAATCCAAATAAACCATCAACGATCGCGTCACAACCAGCCAAACCCCGCGCATCATCAACAATTTTGATACCCAAACTCGACACATAACAATAATGTTGATTGGTAAGTTCACTCAATTGCTCGGACGGTACATAGATCGCTATTTCATATCCCCGAAAATATAATTCACGGGCAACTACTAGAGCGTCGCCACCATTATGACCCATCCCGACCAAGATCCCGACGCGCTGGGCATCAGGATACAAAACTTGAAATCGCCGCGCAATTAGTCCACCCACCTTTTCCATCAGTGCGGCGACAGGCATCCCATCAGCAAATATTTTACTTTCGATCTGCTGCATCTGTTCGGTGGCAACCAGCAATCGATCCAATGATTGAGCGCGACTGAGCATTATTTGTATAGATATTAATAATTAGCAGATAGCACAGACTAAATAACTAAATTCGATCGCAGCCGATTGCTAATGAAATAGTGAGAACCAGAAATCTATACATAATCAATTATGTCTCAATAAAATTCGCTCTTGATTTATCATGAGGTCGATCTAGGGTGTTAGTCTCGAACAGTAACGCACCAATCGGCTGCGATCGAATTTAGTTATTTAGTTGCTACCTGCTCGTAGAGCGAGACGATCGTTGCCACTACTTCTTCAATACTTAAATTATCGCTGATAATTTCGATCGCGTCGGGAGCCTGTCTGAGCGGGGAAATTTCGCGCGTACTATCGATCGCATCCCGTGCGGCGATCGATTGCTCTAGTTCCGCCAAGCTGACTTCACCTTGTCCGCGCGCGCGCAAATCCTGTTGGCGTCTACGCGCGCGCTCTGCTACAGATGCCGTCAAAAAAACTTTCACTTGTGCTTGAGGAAAAACATGGGTACACATATCCCGTCCTTCAGCGACGATACCACCTTGGGCACCGATTGCCTGTTGTTGCTTGACTAGTTCTGTTCTAACTACTCCCAGTGCGGCAATTGCGGAGACTTTACTACTTACTTCTTGCGTCCGAATTGCCTCCGTCACATCAATCCCATTCACTACTACTCGCTCACCAGTTAGCACGATCTGTGCCTGACTCACCACCTCAGCAATTTTTTGCTCGTCATCCAGGGCTAGATTCGCCTCTAGTACCAGCCAAGCGATCGCGCGGTACATCGAACCCGTATCGAGATACAACAGCCCCAGTCGGGCAGCTACAAGCTTGGTGACGGTTGATTTGCCCGCACCTGCGGGGCCATCGATCGCGATAATTGGGAGTTGGGAAGGCATGAGTGTGGAGAAGGATAGAGACAATTTTGTGGCAACAGCCGCAACTCGTAATAGACAGCACAGCGATTGAAATCGCCGCTAGATCTCTTAGTCCGCGTAGGCGGACTTTGCATTCCGAAGAGTGGTTTTAACCACTTTGAGTGTCAGCATCAAGCCAGAGCGTTACTTACCAATAACAATATTATCAATCAAGCGTGTATTCTCAATTCGTCCAGCGATCGCTACCAAAGCTGGCTGGGATAGAGTATCGATCGATTGTAAGGTATCGAGATCGACAAGTTCTAGATATTCCAGTTGAAATTCGGGGACAGTTGCGAGTTCGTGGGCAACAACGGCGAGGAGCGATCGCGCATTTTGTTCGCCCTGCTGGGCTAGTAGCTGTGCTTGTTGGAGACTGCGATAAATCACCGCAGCCTGAGATCTTCCTAGTGGTGATAGATATTGATTGCGAGAGCTAAGTGCCAATCCAGAGTCAGCACGGATCGTTGGACAGCCGACGATCTCGACCGGAATATAGAGATCCCTGACTATCCGGCGGACAATTGCCAATTGTTGGGCATCCTTTTCGCCAAAATAGGCGCGATCGGGTCGCACGATATTGAATAATTTAGTGACGATCGTGGCGACACCCTGAAAATGTCCGATGCGGCTGCATCCGCACAAGCCGCTCATCATTGCTGGTGGTGGGATGACTTGAGTGAGAGTATCGGCAATCTCGATACTTTCAGTTGTGGGGACAAAGAGGGCGTCTACGCCTGCGCTTTGACAGAGGACGAGATCGAGTTCCAATTGGCGCGGATAGCGATCGAGGTCTTCATTTGCGCCAAATTGTAAGGGATTGACAAAAATACTTACAATTACTGTGTTATTTTCGGTGCGAGCGCGATCGATTAAACCTTGATGTCCCAAATGTAACGCTCCCATCGTGGGTACGAAGCCGATCGATCGAGAGCGGTGGCATTGGAGATAGCGATCTAATTCGCCAGGGGTAGTAAAAATTGGTAGATTCATCAGGACTTCAAGATAGCCGATTGGAGATCGGGACGATCTAAAATTCACCACTCTTTGCCGCTGTTAACCACCAACCGTTACCGAAAGATACTACTTACCGAGTTTTCCTCGTGGATGCGCGAGATGGTTTCACCCAAGAGATTGGCAACAGATAGCACCTTGAGTTGGGGGAACCACAAATCTGGGGGGATCGGCAGCGTGTTGGTGACAATCACTTCCTCCAGGACTCCACTCGACAACCGCTCGATCGCTGGTGGTGAAAATACCGCATGGATCGCACAAGCGTAAACTTGACGCGCTCCTTGCTGGCGCAGGATTTTGGCACCTTCAGAGATCGTCCCTGCCGTGTCGATCATATCATCGACCAAGATCGCGGTTTTACCCGCGACATCACCGATCACATTCATCACTTCAGCCACATTGTGTGCCTGACGACGTTTGTCAATGATGGCGAGTGGTGCGTCATTGAGCTTCTTGGCAAATGCCCGAGCGCGGGCGACACCACCAACATCTGGCGATACAACGACGACATCTGGTAAGTTTTTTGCCAGGATGTAATCGATGATGACTGGCGAACCGTAGATGTGATCCAGCGGGATATCAAAATAACCTTGGATTTGGGACGAGTGGAGATCCATCGCCAGGACGCGATGGGCACCAGCAGTCGTGAGCTGGTTGGCAACTAGTTTAGCTGCGATCGATTCTCGCCCCGCCGTCTTGCGATCGGCACGAGCATAACCGTAATACGGGATGACCGCAGTAATTTGGCGGGCTGAAGCCCGCCGACAGGCATCGATCATGATGAATAGCTCCATCAAGTTATCGTTGACTGGACGACAAGTAGGTTGGATCAGATAAACATCACAGCCACGAATAGATTCTTGGATCTGAACATAAATTTCCCCATCCGCAAATCGCTTGCGAATCATCGGACTCAGATCGAGTCCGAGATAACGCGCAATTTCCTCAGATAAAGGGACATTAGCATTTCCAGAAAGCAGTCGGAGACGACTGTTGTCGCTAATCAGTGGAATTGTGGGCTGAAGCGTCAAAGTGGCAGAACGGATCACAGCAGACCCTCAATGAGTGCTATATTTTGCAACGCAATTCTAACACTCTCATTCCCCGCTCGTCTCTTTAAACCCAAAAAATCGTAAAATATTTAATAAGCAAGCTCGATCGCGGCTGTCTGAGGCAGCGATCGAACTTGCTGACGAGGATCTTCCAGGCTCAATCGATGAGTTGCTCATCCACCATCCACCATCGCCATCTCAACTTGTCAGTGGAGCAGCATGGACAAATGTGTGGAAACCCCTACATTTGAGATCCGCTCTTTTAATAAGGGAAAGATACAATAAAAGCTAGGCTTCGACCAAATATCTCGCATAAATTATCGTAAATAGCCAAGATTATGACCAATCAAGACACCAAGATGACCATCGAAGACCGGATCGAGCAAGCACGCGAAGCTGCTCATCAGGCTGGCGAAACCTTTGGTAAGACTTCTCCTGAATTTGCTGTAGCGATGGAAATCCTCGAAGAATTACATCAAGAATCTGGGCATCAACGCAATGCTCAACCTAAAAATTCCCTCGAACGTTTCTGCGATGATAATCCAGAGTCCCTAGAATGTCTGCTGTATGACACCTAATCGATTGACAATTGGCAATCGCTAGTCAGCAGGAACAATGAGATCCATCATGACGCGATCGCAGTAGGAGTAGAACTTGTGCCGCGATCGCCTTTTCATAGCTACTTAGAAGCTGATTGAAAAATTTTCTTTGACACCCGTGGTAGACATTACCAATCTGATGAATCATTGCAACAACCCAATTTGAAGTCAGCCGCCGAGCTGAGTCAGGTAGCTCAGATCGGGTAACTGTGGAATAATCCCGCCTGGATTGAGCGGGAACAAATTCCCGTAATAATCTTGCAAGATCGTCGGGAAGTTACAGGTATCGGCAACATCAGCTAGCTGATAGATCTTGGAGACATAAGCCTGAAGCTGGGGATAATTCCTTAGCTGTCGGCGATTGCATTTGAACAGGTTATGGTAGACCAGATCGAAGCGAATTAAAGTAGTAAACAACCGGATATCCGCCAGCGTCAGTAGATCGCCACACAAATAAGCTTGAGTTGCCAATAGCTCATTGATGCGATCGAGTGTCGCGAATAATTCGGTATGAGCCATATCATAAGCCGCCTGTGTCTGGGCAAAACCGCAGCGGTAGACACCATTATTGACAGTTTGGTAGATTGTGTCGTTCCACTGGGCGATCGCGTCCTGAAGGTCGATCGGAGCTAGATCGAGTTCGGGATGCTGAGCATACTCATTAAATTCAGCGTTGAGGATCTCGATAATTTCGGCACTTTCATTATTGACGATCGAGTATGTGTGTGTATCCCAGAGCATTGGGACGGTCGATCGACCTGTATAGCCAGGGGTCGCAAACCGATATAGTTGAGCCAATGTCTGGCAATCGTGCTCTGACTTCGGTAATGTCCAACCACCAGCATTGGCATCACCATTGACTAAGACGATCTCGATCGTCTCTTCCAAACCTTTAAGTGTTCTGACGACCAACGTCCGATGTGCCCACGGACAGCTCCAGCCGACATACAATCGGTAGCGATGTGGCTGTGCGGCATATTTGTTGCCATCAATCCGATGGCGGAACTCACTTTGGGGGCGTTGATATTCACCGCGATCGTTTGGTGGTGCTAGCTGGGACATCATCAGGTGCCAGATATTCGTCCAAATCGATCGACCAGTTTGCACGATCCAGCTTGGGGGGATTGCCATAAAGATTTGAGTAGCTAAAAGATATACATTATTCGATCGCCCCCAGGATGACTAGATTTGGTCGGGATCTATCCCCATCGATCGCAACTGTGCTGCCAACCGCACGCTTTTCTCTTCAGATCGATCGGCACGCTGACTTTCTTGCTCGGCACGCTGACGCTCTCGATCTACCTGCTGACGTTCGAGTGCTAGCAACTCACTACCCCACAGGAGTAAATGCCCTGACTTGTCCCACCACCGTAGCCAACAGCCCTCATACTCAGACTTTTTACCGCTCCACGTTCCCAAAAATAAGCCCAAAGATTCAATCCAAAACCGTCGATCTGCATCGGGTGATGCTAGCTGATATTTATCATCTACTAAATGATAAACCTCTAATACTTGGAGTTGAGGATGAAAAATAACGTAATGAGGAACTTTAAGGATCTGTTCGTAAAAGTACCACTTCCCATACGGATAATGCGGATTAAATGAATACTCACCACCATCGGTAGCCGAAATAAACTCCATCACGATGCTAGGCAAATCTCCTTCGGTACGAGGAGTATAGCTACGACGGGCTTCACCCGCTGGAAAAGGCTGCGCCGCCGGAATATACACCCAATCAGGAGCTTTGACTACAGTTTGCCGATCGACAGTGGCACAGATCCCAAAATTGGTGGCAATGATGCCAGATTCGAGAATCAAGCTAGCTAGCTCTAGTGATTCACGTAGAGCAGCAGCAAGGAGCAGTTGAAGGTTGCTTTCCACTGGTTCGTCAGGTAATTCAAAATCTGCGGGGAGTCTTTCCCAAGTGACGGAAGGTGGGATCTTTCGAGACTGAATGGGGATTGTCGTCATAGTTCAAGAGCGATCGTCCGAGCGATCGAAGGTTGTCTATTTCCTGCCAATGCGGTTAGGGCAGATCGGCTCCCCGACTGCTCCAAGAAGTCGGGGATCTAGCCTCGCTGCTGTAGTATTTATTCAAGATTAGGCGGTGGTGTGACTACTCCTAATGGAAAAGTGCGCCGAAACTCAGCCATCAAATCATCCATTTCAATCAACGCTTGCTCGACATCTAATGACAAAGTGCCGAGTGTGGGATCGGCTTGCAACCGAAGCAGCATCGCTCGTTTGCTTTCGACTCGCTCGATCCGATCCTTTAAACTTTGGGCGTCTATCATAAAAATATTAAATTAATTGGTAAATTTACGAGCTAATATCTCAAAATTATCGATGTTTTAGAGCCTAGTTTCAACCACCTGCACCCAATACCTCGATCGCGGCTAAATATTGAGTATCCTGTGATGTAGCAGCCGATTCTAAGGTAATCTCTGGAGTGGGAACAACTCGATCGGGTGTAATTCCCAGCTTATGGATATCATGATGATTGGGGGTTTCATATTTTGCCACCGTCACCGCCAAACCACTGCCATTTGGCAAGTCAAATAGCGATTGGATCAAGCCTTTCCCAAAGGTTTTGGTCCCGACGAGCGTGGCTCTCCGATTGTCTTGTAAGGCTCCAGCTAGAATCTCACTCGCACTAGCAGTCCCTTCATTTACCAAGACTGCCAAGGGTGCATCTGTGAGCGCGGTACCTGTAGCATCAATTTCATCGATCGCCCCACGCCGATCGACAGTGTAGACGATCGTCCCTTCATTGAGCCATTGACGCGCGATTTCCAC
This sequence comes from Chamaesiphon sp., assembly GCF_041738855.1. Classification (GTDB taxonomy): domain Bacteria; phylum Cyanobacteriota; class Cyanobacteriia; order Cyanobacteriales; family Chamaesiphonaceae; genus Chamaesiphon. The sequence continues at coordinate 23,715 of NZ_JBGSPA010000065.1, forward strand.
GCCAGCTTGTACCAATCCACCAGGATTGTTGCGTAAATCTAGAACATAGCCCGTGACTCCTTGCTGTTGGAGCTTAGTAATATTCTCACCCAATTCCTGAGCGGCTTTGGCACTAAATTGAGCTAGTCGGAGATAGCCAATTTTGCGACCGTTTTCGGTGTGGAGTTCGGCGGTGACGGGATTGAGTTCGATCTTTTGCCGGATTAAAATTACCTCGCGGGGCGATTTGTCAGGTGTTTGGATCGTCAGACTGACATTGGTACCAGTCGCCCCACGCATTTTGACAGCAGCAGTATCGAGGGTCAATTCTGCGGTGGGGGTGGCATCGATTTCAACGATCAGATCGTGGGGCAAAATTCCGGCTTGAGCGGCTGGAGATCCGGCAATGGGTGCAATCACCTCGATCGATTTCCCATCCGCCTTCACGCCGATTTGCAAGCCCACTCCCGACAGTTCTCCGGCGGTGTTGACCTGAAGAGAGCGATATTGTTCGGGACGCAGTAGTCGCGTAAACGGTTCGTCCAGACTCGCAATCATCTTGGTAATTGCTTGATAAGCCGCCTCCTCGGTGGGGATTTGTTGCTTGAGGGTGCGATCGCGTACCAACCACCAATTTTGATGATTGAAGCCATTGTCGTAATAAGCTTGATTGACCGTGCGCCAAGCTTGTAATACCAATTGTTGTTCTGGGGTAAAGGCAGCGGCTGGAGGCGTTCCCCAGCACCAAAATAGCGCAACTTGTAAACTCAAAACCCAACCAAACCAAAAACTAGCTCTCACGATCGATACCACTCTCCTTTCGAGGTGTGTTAAATTTTGTAGAGGTAATATGAGTGACGTTGCGACTAAACATTACCAAGTTAACCAATTTTGGGCATATTTGGGCATATTTGGTACAAGCAGCTTGTCGCAGACATCCCTGCTTGGCAACATAACACATCTTACCCAGTCATTATTTCGAGCCACCGGATCTACCTCCGACTGGCGTTATAATATATAACACGACATTAGAGAGCAGCACAGCAAACGTCAATGTTTACCAAGCAAGTCACAAATAGTAAAACCTACCAATGGTTTGACGAACGTCTGGAAATCCAAGCACTATCCGATGATATTGCTAGCAAGTACGTTCCGCCCCATGTTAATATCTTCTACTGCCTTGGTGGAATTACGTTAGTATGCTTCGTAATCCAGTTTGCTACTGGGTTTGCGATGACGTTCTACTATTCGCCAACTGTAGCTGATGCCTTCACATCGGTTGAGAAAATCATGACGGAAGTCAACTTTGGTTGGTTGATTCGTTCCATCCACCGCTGGAGTGCCAGCATGATGGTACTGATGATGATCCTCCACACCTTCCGCGTGTATCTCACTGGTGGATTCAAAAAGCCCCGCGAACTGACCTGGATCACTGGTGTCATCTTGGCAGTGTTGACTGTAAGTTTCGGTGTAACTGGTTACTCCCTGCCTTGGGATCAGATCGGTTACTGGGCAGTCAAAATCGTCTCTGGCGTACCAGAAGCGATTCCAGTCGTTGGTGTAGCGATGGCTGACCTCCTCCGTGGTGGTTCTAGCGTCGGTCAAGCCACTTTGACCCGTTATTACAGCCTGCACACCTTCGTGTTGCCTTGGTTGATTGCGGTATTCATGTTGTTACACTTCATCATGATTCGCAAACAAGGGATCTCTGGTCCTTTGTAAATCGGGAGATCGAATGGATGGTGGTGGTGCTGGGCACCCTGTCATCCATTGCGATCGTTGAGACATCAATAGATAACTAAAATTACGTCCTTACTTAACTATGTCAACCCTCAAAAAACCGGATCTCTCCGATCCAGCTTTGAGAGCAAAGTTAGCTCAAGGCATGGGTCATAACTATTATGGCGAACCTGCTTGGCCTAACGATCTGCTCTACATTTTCCCCGTCGTCATCTTTGGGACGATCGGTTGCTGCACAGCTCTAGCGATCCTCGATCCCGCGCTCGTCGGCGAACCTGCAAATCCCTTTGCAACTCCCCTTGAAATCTTGCCTGAGTGGTACTTGTGGCCAGTATTCCAACTATTGCGCGTATTGCCCAACAAATTGTTGGGAATCGCTTGCATGGCTGGCGTACCATTAGGTCTTTTGGTCGTTCCGTTCCTGGAAAACGTCAACAAGTTCCAAAATCCGTTCCGTCGTCCAGTCGCAATGGCAGTATTCCTCTTCGGCACTGTCTTTACGATCTACTTAGGTATCGGTGCAACTTTACCGATCGATACATCTTTGACTTTAGGTCTGTTCTAGACTAATTTTGATGATGTTCTTCAAGCCGATCTAGCTTTTGCTAGGTGGGCTTTTTTTAGGAATTTCAACCACAATCCACAACGATTAGAAAGATTAGAACAAGTCTCTATTGATTTCGTGCCTTGTTGGATTGAAACACCAGAAGTACATTGCAATGTACATACATCAATTCAATTTCTTTGTTTCATATTTATTGGAAGAATAAATTGTATCGGTCTGCTCCCAAGTTTCAATCCAAGACTAGAGAATATCCTTTTTGATGAGATTCTAGCATTAATGAATATAATGACAGACTATCTGAATTGGAATCTTCTTTTTAGGCAACAAGACAATTTATATCCTCATAATGCTTGGCTGGTTGTCAGTAGATTGTGTAAAATAGCTTTAAGTTTTGAAGATTGGAGTAAGTATCAGTTAGATAAATTATCATTTGAGTATTTTCTCGATAAATACGCTTACCCTTTCGATCCAATTGTTGATTAGTATCAAAATATCAACATATGAATACTCTCCCTTGGAGATATTCATCAAAGATCTCTCGAGTTTTTAGCTTATATCGGCTGATTCTGGTTCTTCACCGATCGCTTGTTGTGAAGAGTGGCGGATGTGAAGAATACGAACTGTAGATACTTCTTCCGCCTCTAAAATAGTGAACAGGATTCGATAAGCTGTTTGTCATCTAAATCTTTTGGCTAAATCCCTTACTGCAAGGGTTATAGAGGACAAAAAGAGTGTTTTAAATGTTCGACAGCTTATGAAGTGCGCCCTCTGCCATGGAGAAGTTGTCTGATTTCCTGGCTAAAATATTTATTCTCTTTGGCAAAAGAATAACGATTCGGCATTAGTGACAGAGACTTAATTGATTCAATCAATGCTCATCAGCATATTCATCAAAAGAGCGAAATTTTCCTGTTGAGAAATCATCTAATCCCTGCTGAATGCCTTTTATAGCCTCCACCACCTCTTGTGCTTCCTCTATCAAGATACGTGCCAATAGTTCTGCTGCGACAATATTAATATCTTGACCTTGACTTACAGCCTTCTCTCGTAGCTGCTCTTCTAATTCTGGACTTAGATTGACAACGATCGTCATAAAATCGGTTCCTAACGTTTAATCCATTGAAATTATCTTAACACAATATAATGGTAGCTACCTAGCCGTTAAATATCCGTAGCTGGGAATGGTGAGAACGCTACATTGCATCAAAATCAACCCAATTGTTTACTGTCGGTAATGCTCGATTGTCTCATTGAGCTTGACAGTGCCGGAGGCGATCGCTTGGTGAATAGAAGCCTTGAGAAACTCGTCTTTGCGATTTAGTTGAAACTGCTGCTGGACTGCTTCAGCCATCCCGCCATCACCCGACGATCGATCTTGATGAAAGTATTTGATAAAACTGCGCCCAGCAATTCTCGTCAGATAAGCCACCGTAATGCCTTGAATCCCTAGATTGTAGTGTATTAGATAAATTGCGAGGGAATGATTAGATAAATCGAGTGACGGCGCACGATCGATAGTCATACTTATCTACGTGCGCCTTTGCACGTAAGAATATTTGAGCTAGGTGCCTTAGAATAATAAATATCTGTAATTATCTACTGAAGATGATCGACCAAGAATTACAACAATTAGTAGCGTCTAATGCGCGTACTATCCAAGCCATGTTAGAGCAACAAGAAACCAGCAGGCTACAATATGAGGCGAATCAATTGCGGCATGAAGAACAAATGGATGAAATCAGGCAGGCGATGTTGCGATTAGCGAGAGTTGAAGAAGGGTTAGTCAATATGATGGTATCGATCGATGAAGATCGTCCGACAGTTTTGAGGAGATTGACATCGATCGAGAATAAGATCGATCGAATACTAGAAAAAGAGGAGGGTGGTTAATGATTTTAATTTGGTTTAGTATAGACAAGATAATAATTAATATTGAGCAACGGTGAATTTATTGAATTTCTTGGAAGATGCTATTGAATTTATTGAATTATTGTCATATTCATCAACACCTAAGAATCATTTTCCATTAGATTTTAGCTGCCATAAGTTAGACTGTTTGTATAACGTCGAAAATCCTGCTGAGATTACTTCTCTCTGTCTCTCTAGTAATAATCTAGAATCTGTACCAGATTGTATTCGGGATTTTATCAATCTAAGAGAACTCAAGTTAGAAGGGAATAGATTAACAGATCTACCTGACTGGATCGGTAGACTCACTAAGATTCAATCACTTAATATTAACATGGTGGATTGAAAAAATTAGATTTTATTAGTCTGAGAAAGAACTGCCTGACTGAATTACCAGATACAATTGGTGATTTAGTGAATTTGAATTGTTTAGGAATTGAAAATAATCAACTAACTAAGTTACCTGAAAGTATCGGCAATCTAGTGAACTTGAAGTCTTTAGTAGTTGAGCATAATCAACTAACTAGATTACCTGAAAGTATCAGCAATCTAGTTAATTTGTCTGCAATCTCGTTAAATGACAATAAGCTGACACATCTACCAGAAAACATCGGTCAATTAAGAAAATTGACTAAGCTAGATTTAAGCGGACAGAAATTGACGAACCTTCCAGAGAGTATTGGAAAATTAAGCAATTTAACCGAACTAAATCTGAGTAGAAATAAACTAAGTATGCTTCCCGAAAGTATTGGTAATCTTAGAATAACTCGACTAGAGGTAGTAGGACAATATCTTAGTGAAATACCAGAAAGTATTGGTAATCTTACATCCTTGCAACAACTAAGCTTACAAGGAAATAAAATTTCTGCTATTCCAGAAAGTATTAACAAGATGGTTGCATTGTCTGCTATGAATATTAGTAATAATAAAATCGCTGTGATATCACATAGTATCGGTCAACTTGAATCCTTAAACAGTTTAAACTTGAGTGATAATAATATATCAGTTCTCCCCGACAGTATGGGTGAATTGAAAAGTTTGAGATATTTAGATATAGATAGAAATAATATTACAGATTTATCAATTCTTCAGAAAATCTCACAACTCAAAACAGTCAGGCTTTTTGGAGTCAATCTTCCCCGTCGATACTGGACTGAGTTTGGTGAGTGGAAAGCTGAGTGGCTGCTAGATGAAGATAACCTAGAAATTAGACGGAGATTAATCGAACAGTTAGGATATGAGAAAATTACTCAGGATTTAGACACTAACGAATTAGATACTTGGCGAGAATATACCCTGCTACAGATTGATGGAGTCGATCGATTTCAGCAGTGGGATGAAGATGGAGAAACGGAGCAGGAGATTATCGAACCGATGATACAGCACTTCCGGATGTTATGAGGTACAGTAACAGCAATTAGCAAACCAATTTCTGAGATGTTGAGGATCGATTAACTTGATTGCAAGTGAAATTACTCGATCGACCATAATTGTCGTAGTAGGTGAAAACATTCGTAAA
>NZ_JBGSPA010000120.1:0-13527 GCF_041738855.1 Chamaesiphon sp.
AAACAAAATCTTTGCTAGTGTTGTCTTGTTGCGCCTTCATGCGGAGGAAACCTCCAAGGGAGCGCACCGCTGTTTTCGTCCATATCTTCCCCTAAAGCCTAAAGCCTAAAACCTAAAACCTGACTTTCGCAGGAAGTCTACTGGATGGTGAGTTGCACCCAAATATCGATTTCGTGACTATTTTGGGTATTTTAAGGTTATGAAGATGCGGAAATTGCCGATTGGCATGTCTTGATTAAGCTCTCATTATCCGTATTACTTGTATCGATCGTTACTATTTATTCCGAAATTGCTACTTAATTTTGACGCCAAAGCCGATAAAGCTAATTCGATCCCAATAGTTGCATCTTATAATGATGGTCACCTCGACCGCCCATTAAATCGGCTAACTGTATCGTGATTATCAGTATTAGATCTGGCAAGACGATTAAGCTATGTTCCGAATAGTATTGACGATCGCTCAATCAGGTTGCGGCACTTGCCAAATAAGGTTAAGGTCTCGATCTCCCAGGTCGAGATCTGCAATTAACCTCTGCCCACCCGATCGCCAGTCTAGATCGAGTTGAACACCATAAATCTAACCGTGAGGAGAACTACCCAAATGTCATCAGCATTTTGGAAATCTGTATTAATTAGCCCCATTGTTTTGGGTATTACTGTCTTATTATCCACTGGGGTAATGGCGACACCAAGGAGTAACAACGTCGGTACTGTAGCTGCTACAGGTACCCCCGCAGACTCAAGCTCGATCGATTCTAGCGGCTCTACACCTGTCAAAGTTGCTGACATTACCCCCACCGCCAAGCCACTTAGAGATTTTACTGATGGTGCCACCGCTGAGGTCATCAACCCTGGCGACTGGCAGTATACAGCACTTCAAGGCGTCGCTACCAAGTATGGTTGTAATCCCAACCTCAACAATCGACCCGTCTCTCAAATTGAATTTGCGCGCGGTTTAAATACGTGTTTGGTCGCAGTCGAACCCCTCCTCGCGCAGCAGCCTGGTAGTGTCACCCGCGAAGATCTTGAAGTCCTCAAAAGATTGACTCAAGAGTATCGCGCTCAATTGACCGAAATCGACGCTCGTCTGGTCGTCACCGACAAAAAAGTCGCCCAACTTCAAGCCAACCAGTTTTCCACCACCACCAAACTCAAAGGTGAAGCAGTTTTTAACCTAACTAGTGCTTTAAGTGGTGCCAGTTCCAGCAATGTCATCGTGGGCGATCGCGTTCGGTTATTATTTCAAAGTAGCTTCACTGGCAAAGATATCCTCTGGACACGTCTAGCTACTGGGAACCAACCATCCCTTGGCCCTACCTTCAACAGCCCCAGCACTGTGGGCGGTCAGGTGGTTGAAACTGGTGGTAATAATTCCGTTGCTGTTGATTGGCTGGCGTATCAGTTCCCTGTCGCCAATACCAATGTCTATGTAGCAGCTTTTAATGCGCTCCAAGTAGACTATGCACCTAGCTACGGCTCCAATTTTGATGATTTCAGTGGAGCTAGCGGTGCGCTGTCTGCTTTTGCAGAATCTAGTCCGATCTACAAGATCGGTGGTGGTAGTGGTGTAGGGGCAACTATCCCGATTGCTGATACTGGACTGGCATCTGTATCCCTCGGTTACTTTGCATTTAACGCCAATAGCCCTGCGAATACACCTCCTGTAACCGGTGGGTTGTTTGGTACGGACAATTCCCTGTTCGGTCAGCTTAACTTCAAGCTCAGCCCTCAATTGGAAGCTGGCGTAACCTACATCAACAGTTCTCACAATGGCAGTATCTTTAATGGTACTGGCGTAATTGTCGGTACTCCTCAAGCCAATAATTTGGCTCTTACTAGCCCTGGTGGTCGGACTACTGCCAATTCCTTTGGGTTGGGATTTGTTTATAAAGCCAGCGAAAAACTCGCTGTCAATGGTTTTGCAATGACCACAAATGCCAACAGAGGTGGCACAACTGACAATATTTGGAGCTATGGCGCAGGCGTATCGTTCCCTGATGTCGATGGCAAAGGTGGTCTCGCTGGTTTATTTGTGGGTGCAGAACCTTATGTCGGTGGTATTGGTAGCGTTCCATTACACTTCGAGGGTTTCTACAAGTATAAATTCAGTGACAACATCTCGATTACGCCTGGTCTGATCTACCTCACTTCTCCCGACCAAGTTACCAACAATAGTGCGTTGATTGGTGTTGTCAGAACTACTTTCCTGTTCTAATCATCTCCAACTGAATTAGTGATTTAAATCGATCGAGAGTAGTATTTTACTCTCGATCGATTTTTTAGGTAGTGCTAGGTGCTAAATAATGAATTTCGGTGGCAGTAAGCACCAAAGTTGAGCGGTACCGATCGCGATCCGATCGTTAGCAAATTTTAAGCCGATAATTCCACCCTTTTTGAGAATTAATTTGTGGCAAACTTGACCATATATTAATAATTCAGCCCACTCACTCAAATTAGGCTCATGCCCACACAAAGCTAGATGGGTGATGTTAGTTCCGGTAGGTCTAGCATCCCATTCCTGCAACCACTTCACTAGATTGCCACTGGGTTTCAACTCTGGAGATACCTCCAAATTAGGGCTGAGTTGTTTGGCGATGAAGATCGCCGTAGTTTGGTGGGCGCGGACTAAAGGACTAGTGATGATTAGCTCAAATTTCAGGTCTAGTTTAGCTAATTTATCGGCAACTTGTTCGACTTTTTTACGTCCTAATTTAGTGAGAGATCGCGCTTCGTCATCAGCCATTGGGTCTAATGCTAGTGGATCTGGTTCCACTGCAATACCGTGCCGAATTAAGTATAAATACATATTTTATTAATTATTTGGTAACGCTCAGTGCTGTGGTGGCATCGAGCAAATATGGGTGCAATGAAATCGTAGTTAGCGAGTAATTTGTTAACTAGCGATCGATACATGTATCAATCGAGCGGGAATTATAAAATTAAGGGTAGATAGCTCGATCGGATCGAGGGTGCAGTAATTATGACAAATCAAAATATCGAAGCATTGGCAAATGGACGCAATCGAGGGTTCCGACTAGAAACTTTTTTACCCAAGCGCAAAGCTTGGATTCAGACTTTAATTCTATTGCCTTTTGGGTTACCTGTTGGTAATTTTTTAGGTGCGAGCTGGCATTTTTCAGTCAAGGCGATCGTTGATGAGTATCAATACCCCCTTGGTATCCTCTCAATGACAATAAATTTATTACTTCCTAGTTTATTCTTTGCGTTCTTATTTCACTGGAGTTGGTTTATTTGGCACCAATCGCCAGCGAGATGGTATCCCCACATCCAGGCATTGTGGGCGGGGGTTTGTGCCACAATGACGATCGCGATCTCCTTTGGCTCGATCGAACTATTCACGCACAGTTTGGGCATCTGTGGCAATCCAGCCTGGGGTTCGATCTCTGAAACTTTGCTATGTAATCTCCACGGCTATGGCTTTGAAGCCAAATCTTGGTTTGGAGGATGGTTTATCATTGCAGCTTACTGCTATCAAGCTCAAGACGCGATCGCCTCCCGCTATCGCCACAGCCTCACTCGCCGCAATCGTCGATCGATTCTCGATTCTAGCGATGATAGAGTCACTACCACAACTCATGGTGACTTGTCGCCACCCGATAATTTCAACGCCATTTCCACTAACTCAATCACCACCAATACCCCAGACTAAACCGTCAAACTCTCATCCCAATGCTAAAATATGACAGTATTCAGGTCGCACCAGCGTGCCGCAAGGCGATCGCCACTAAAGTAAATTGCTAAACCTACACGATCGCAGTCTGAGTCTGGGGCGTTTGTACCAAACATTGGTTAGTACGGCGATCTCTCTAGCCTACTGGGGGCAAAGCTTACCAAGTCTCGCCGCTGCCCCCAATTCACTACCAGATCCAGCCACATGGAGTCCCAATCAGCGAGGAGCCAATCTCGTCGCTCAAGCTCCCGCTCAACCTGAGACTCAGCCAGCCACTAACTCCATCGATCTCAGTCCCGAAATTATTAATGGCAGCCCCGTCTTGCAAAAATGGCTCCAGGGGATTCCCGATGTGATGAGTGACATCAAAAATGCCCCCAGTTTTCGGACGCGGGTCAAAGTTGGCTACTCCCAATATCCCTCCACTGGACAAACAGGCGGATTCCATTTAGCTGTCGATGATGTCTTCTTTGGTCGGAGTGGCTTCTCTGCTAGTGCCAACTACCATGCTACTTTCAATGGCAACCGCAGTGCTTACGGTGCCGATGCTCAATACTATCTCTTACCTTTGGGCGGCTATATCAATATCACGCCACTAGTCGGTTTTCGGCATCTCCAAACCGATAAGTACAGTCGTGATGGTCTCAATCTCGGCCTGAAATTGATGCTCATTCCCTCGCGTGGCGGCGGTGCAGATATCGCTCTGAGTCAAAGCTGGGTCGGTTTGGGCAGTGGTACCGAAACAGGATTGACCACATTATCCGTTGGCTATGCCATCACCAATCATCTCCGGTTCTCTACGGATATTCAGCAACAAAATGCTAAGGAAAACTATGATAGTCGCGTTGGGATTGGCGTAGAATGGATGCCTTGAATTAGTCGATCGTTAATAATTGATAATTGATATATGTCTGAGCATGATGAATTACCGCTGGATTTGGAGCAGATCGAGCGAGATTTGCGCGAACGCGCACTAAATAAGCAAAAAGTGGCATTAGACAGGCTCGCACAGGTTCCCGCCGATGTAGCGGTACCGATTCTCGCCCGATTGTTAAAGTCGAGCGACTTTATGCAGCGGCGAGTTGCGGTAATGGGTTTGGGCAATCATCGGGTGGAGGAGTCGTTTCAACTATTGGCAGGCGCGATTGCCAACGACCTCGATCCCAATGTAATGGGGGAAGCGGCGAATTCGATCTTTGATTTTGGCGATCGCGCGATCCCGTTGTTGGTAAATTTATTTAAAAATACTCAGAATTGGCTAGTTCGCCAAAGTATCATCTCCTTATTGCTCGGTACCAATTATCACGCCGAGCTGCTCGTTACTGCCGAACTAGCGATCGCTGATGAGACTCAATCGGTGCAAGAAGTAGGCATTTTGGCTCTAGGGCATTTACTCAACTCCCCAGGAGGAGAACGCGCTCTCTCGTTACTTTTGGAATTGTGTAACGATCCCGCTTGGCGCAATCGCTGGCGGGCGACAATCGCGCTCCAAAGCCTCCAAAATCCTGTGACAAAGGCGACGATCGCCAGACTCCAACAAGATGAGCATTTTCGGGTAGTAGCGGCGGCTCTAGAGGTTGCCAATCACTGGGCGAGTCAGTCTGATTAGAGGGTAGAGGGTAGTTCATGGATTATCCCTACCGCTGTTTTGACGATCCTCACGGATCTAAACCTTAGGAATTTTCAGACCCAAGTTGCCATGAAAATCTTGCTGAACCTTGTGAGTCAACTGTTTTGAGACGCGGTTGACAATTTGTTTGAGGAGTCGATCGCCAGTACCCTGAATCACGCCAGTAGGTAACTTATAAATAAACTTGGGAAACTGGATATACACATGCAAATCGAGATCCCAATCGATCTTGGTGCCCAAGCGATCGCCACATACGGTCTCTACCAGGTGCATCTGGGCATTGAAACTCACTTCATACCCAGGGGGACAGTAATCGGGGATTTCGACAGTCTGGATGCGATATGTACCACAATCGTGGGGTAATAACTCCAAGCCGATCTTGGGTTCGACGACGTAACCAAACGAATCAAACCGACCGATCGTGAGATCGTAACCATTTTTACCGAGGGCGTTGGCTTGCATCGGGTGAGCGCAGCGCGTAAACCAGCCCTGATGAGCGTCGAGATATGTGCTGACAGTTTGGACATCTGCTCCCATCAACATGGCATCAGTGAAGCGATAGCTAAAGCAGAAGGGTGCAAGTTGCTTTGCCGCTACGGACACCAGATCTTGCCGTTCTAATTCAGGATTCATCACGCTCGAACTCTGTTTTTCGCTGTTTTTCGCTAGTGTTGTTACTGGCATCGCCTCTGTTATCTTTGTTGATATGCTGACTGTGTGGTGTTGGTGAAAATGCACTGACCGCTAAGATCTATTTACAAGCTGTTGCTGATGAGAACCGGAAAATTTAAATTAATTATTCGGAACTGGTAATTTGAAATGGTCATCCTTGTCCAACTGCCATGTGCTGATGGCGAGGCTAAGAGTCGAATATTGTCTAGGATATTAGCGATCGGCTAGTAGATCTGTCAATTTCCTGACGAAAGATCCCCGTTTGATTGTTTCTATATTTAACATAAGTAGTAAGAGCATTAAACCTAAAGTTTATTCTAACCAAAACTTAATGAAAGCATTTGTAGCAGGCGCGACCGGAGAAACTGGACGACGGATCGTCCAAGAACTAGTCAAGCGGGAGATCCCCGTACGGGCGATGGTGAGAGACATCGACAAGGCTCGCACCATTCTACCTGCGGGGGTGGAATTAGTTGTCGGCGATGTCCTCAACCCAGACAGCATCATTACCGCGCTCGGCGATAGCACTGTCATCCTCTGCGCTACGGGAGCTAAACCCAGTCTAGACCCAACTGGCCCGTATCAGGTTGATTTTGAGGGCACCAAAAATCTGGTAAATGCCGCCAAATCTCACAATATCGAGCAGTTTGTCTTTGTCTCATCGCTGTGCGTATCGAAGTTTTTTCACCCACTCAATCTGTTTTGGTTGATCTTGTGGTGGAAACAACAAGCCGAACAGTATCTCAAAACTAGTGGACTCAACTACACGATCGTCCGTCCCGGCGGACTCAAAAATGAAGATAATCCCAACCCGATTGTCATGTCGGGAGCGGATACCCTCTTTGATGGTAGTATACCTAGACAAAAGGTGGCTCAGGTGTGCGTTGAGTCACTCACCAACCCACAATCTCGCAACAAGGTCTTAGAAATTGTCAGCGCACCGACAGCGGTGGCAAAAAGTTGGGAAGATCTGTTCGCAAGTGTGTAGTTATGGGGGGGATAGTAACTTGAGATCGGTCATGATTGGGTTACCAATTACGATCCCCTTCCTTCCCGATCCTTAGTTATCAATCTGACATGGACATCCTCAAAATCAAACGTGTAAGACCGATCGCAATTGCGATCGGTGGTATCTTTTCGCTCTGCCTAATCTTGCTAGTGCGCCAATCATTCCGTCGTCAGAGTCAGAGTCCCACCTTCGATCCCAACCGCCATCCGCCATTGGTGATGACTGGCGGCGATCCCTACATTCGCGCATTGATGCGGACGATCTCAGCGAGTGAAGCTAGCGATCGTCAGCCCTATTCGGTAATCTATGGCGGTAGTTATGCGCCAAATCTCGATCGACATCCAGAGCGGTGTATTCGGATTACTAGTGGGCCAAATCTGAATAATTGCTCCACCGCAGCGGGACGCTATCAGATGATAAATACCACTTGGGCAACAATGGCGAAGAAATATCATCCGCGTCCTGATTGTATGTTCTTTGTTTTTCAGTGTGCTTATAGTTTCGAGCCAGAATATCAAGATGCAGTGGTTCATGCTTGGCTCAGTGATGAGCAATTCTGGCGTGTCAATATTTCTCAGTTATTAAAAGGTGGAGATTTGGACCAGGTACGGCGACGATTGTCGAGTACTTGGACGAGTTTGGGTTATGGGATCGAAACTAATTCGATCACACCTAAATTAACAGGGATTTATAAGCAGTTGTTGCAGGAGGAACTAGACTATGATTTAAATGATTAACTATGATGGACTATGATTAGGTTGCTGGTGTGATGCGATGACTGCGCAACCGATTGTGGTTTAAATGATTAACTATAATAATGGGCTACGATCGGGTTGCTGGTGTGATGCGATGACTGCGCGATCGATTGTGATAAGGATGATGGTGTATGGGTGAAGTTGGTGGAAAGTCGTATCAGTATTCGGATATTACTGGAAAGGTGATTGGTTGCGCGATGGAGGTGCATCGGTATCTGGGCAATGGTTTTCAAGAGGTAATTTATCAGCGAGCGTTGGCACTCGAAATGCAGCATCAAGGCTTGAGTTTTCAGCGCGAGTTTGTGATGCAAATTTATTATAAAGGCTCGCACATTGGCACGAGGCGAGTCGATTTCTTTGTTGAGGAAAAGGTGATGCTAGAACTCAAGGCGGTGATTCAGATGGACGATGCACACCTAGCCCAAGCAATTAATTATTTGGAAGCTTCTGGTACAGAGATCGGACTGCTAATTAATTTTGGCAGCCGGAGCTTACAGTTCAAGCGGGTAATGAAGAAAAGCAGACTGTGATTAAGGATGATTGAATGATGGACTATGATTAAGTTGGTAGTGCGATCGCTGATGATGATTGAGGGCGATCGAATGATGAACTGCGAGTAGAATAAGAGCAAACCGAGCGCACTGATAACTCAATCACAATTAATCATCCGATCGTCGCATCGTACTAATAACCGAATCATAGCCCATCATAGTTAATCATTTAAATCATAGCCCCATCTGCTCCACAAAATTTGTATAAACTTCACCCTTAATAAAATCGGGGTGTTCGAGGATACGTTGGTGAAAATCGATCGTGGTGGGTACGCCAGTAATTGCATACTCACGGAGAGCGCGGCGCATCCGGCGAATTGCGGTATCGCGGTCGACCCCCCAGACGATCAATTTGCCGATCAGGGAGTCGTAAAAGGGGGGAATATCATAATCTGTGTAGACATGGGAATCGATCCGCACTCCTGGGCCACCTGGGGCGAGGTAGCCAGTGATTCTACCTGGGGATGGGCGGAAGTTGCGATCGGGATCTTCGGCATTGACGCGACATTCGATCGAGTGTCCTTTTAGTACTACTTGTGATTGAGTGAGGGAGAGTTTCTCACCTTGGGCGACTTTGATTTGCTCGGCGATCAGATCCAATCCGGTAATCATTTCGGTGACGGGATGTTCGACTTGGATGCGGGTGTTCATTTCCATGAAGTAGAAATCACCGTGTTTGTCCAGTAGAAACTCGACTGTGCCTACTCCAGCATAATCGATCGATTTGGCGGCGGCGATCGCGGCAGCACCCATTTTCTGGCGAAGTTCGGGGGTTAAGGCGGGACTAGGAGCTTCTTCTAATAACTTCTGATGGCGGCGTTGGATCGAGCAGTCGCGTTCGCCGAGGTGGATGACGTTGCCATAATTGTCAGCGAGGATCTGGAACTCGATATGGCGCGGACATTCGATAAATTTCTCGACATAGACGCCACCATTGCCGAATGCGGCTTCGGCTTCGCCTTGGGCGGCATGATATAACCGGATTAAATCTGCGGCTTCGCGAACTAGTCGCATTCCGCGTCCGCCACCGCCAGCAGTGGCTTTGAGCATCACGGGATAACCGATCTCACCTGCAATTTTGAGAGCTTCATCGGCATCGGCGAGAAGTCCATCGCTACCAGGTACTGTCGGTACGCCGACGCGCTTCATCGTCTCTTTGGCGGTGGATTTGTCGCCCATCGCCCGCATGGCGGCTGGTGACGGGCCGATAAAGGTGAGATGATGGTCGGCACAGATTTCAGCAAAGCGGGCGTTTTCCGCCAGAAATCCATAGCCTGGGTGGATGGCTGTCGCATTGCGAGTCAGGGCGGCGGAGATAATATTGGGGATATTGAGATAGCTCTTGCTCCCAATTGGTTCGCCGATACAGACTGCTTCATCGGCGAGTTGAACGTGAAGTGCTTTGCGATCGATCGTCGAATGCACCGCAACTGTACCGATCCCCATCTCGCCACAGGTACGAATAATTCTGAGCGCGATTTCGCCCCGATTGGCGATTAAGATTTTAGAAAAAGACATTATAATACAGATTCCTAGCTTCAGAGATGGGGATGGTAACAGCTTTTATTTTCAGGCTCATAACTCAGTATATACAAAGTGGTGAGCCTGTTATCATTCCACCCCATCCCCTGCCAGGATCGATCTACGTAACCCAATTGAAATGTGACCCCAAAATCCACTTTGGATCGTCACTTTTGATAAGCTTTGGGTGTCATTCCTGTCATCTGACGGAAGACTTTTGTGAGATGAGTTTGATTTGCAAAGCCGCAATCTAGGGCAATGGTGCTAATTGCGATCGATCGCTTTGCCAGTAATTGCTTGGCTCGTTCCACACGTTGTTGCATCAAATACTGATAGGGTGCAATTCCCACCGATTGCTTAAAGGAGCGGCTAAAGTGGGATTGGCTCATGCCAGTCAGAGTCGCCAAGTCCAAAATCGATAAATCTTGGGTCAAATTCGCCTTAATGTAATCAATGACGCGCGCCAACTGTGACTGGGACAAACCATTGGTTTTGAACTCCAGCACAGATTTGCTGACTGCATAGTTCTGCACCAACCGAGCAGCCAGTGCTGTTCCCAATAACTCGCCATACAACCTGCCAGACATACAACCCGTTTGGATTTCCAGCTTGAGCGCGAGGGCTAATTGTTGGATGACCAGATCGTCGATCGCCAACTGTGGCGTCAGCTCTATTTCACGCTGCATCAATTCCTGAGTGGTTTGATGCAGCAATGTTGGACAAATCGCAATTACCGAAAATTCGACTTCCCGATCCCAGTTGGTCCAATGACTTAGAAATGCTGGGATAATATCCACGCGCCCGTTGCCGTGGGCGTAGTGTTTAAATTTGCCGTCCAAATGACGCTCTGCCTGAAAGCAACTTTTGGAGTCTGTGATTACCAGTGAATGTTGTAGAAGACAATGCTCCATTGTTTTGTGGGGAGGATGGCAGTAGTGGGTGAAGGTTAGCCCTTTCCATCCCGTATCATAGCTAGCTACTAGGGGTGTTTGTGGCAGCACTCGCGCTGCTTGTTGTTGGTTTGTCAGATCGAGTGTGGCGGTTGGATGATTCACCATCGGCTTTAACCCAGTCAAGATTTCACATCCCCAGCAGGATGAGGATAATTTTAGCAGCATTGGATGAGACGGCACGTTACGGTTAAGACTATTGTAGGGGTGTCCACAACAGACGATCGTCGCGAGCATCCCCATCGAAGGGAGAAAATTCGTTCCATCTCCTTTACTTACCTTTTATGCCAAATCAACCTGTACCAGAAATCGATCTGCTACGCGCAGCGTATGCAGCCTTCAACGCGCGTGACATTGATAAAGCCCTCACCCTCATGAGTCCCGACGTGACCTGGCCGAGAGCATTCAAAGGCGGCTTTGTGCGTGGGCCTGAAGAAATCCGCGCCTACTGGACAGAGCAGTGGAGCGAGATCGATGGACACGTCGAGCCGATTGCCTTTTACTCTGAGAACGCCAAGCAGGTCTTGGTTGAGGTGCATCAGGTCGTGCGCGATCTGGTCGGTGCCGTGCTTGCCGATGAGCACGTTGGTCACCGTTTCACCATTGAGGATGGCTTGATTCAAGCGATGGAAGTCTGTTCGCTGCCATCGTCTGACCTCGGTGCTTAACGAGTTGCTGCGGTCACAACGATCGTAGATCGGAGGTTGGGTAGCAGCCCGCGCAACCCAACATTTTAAGGGTGCTCGTGTGTGAGTTGGGTTAAGCGATAGCGCAACCCAACCTACGAGCTGCTTTGGACAAATTTAATTACTACCGCGTCCGCAGATGAGGGTGAGATTTTTCAAGCGTAGTGCTAGCGTCTCATTGAGCACTGTTGGATCGTATCGCCATTCCCAATTGCCCTCAGCCATACCTGGAAAATTCATCCGCGCCGCACCTCCCAAACCCAAGACATCTTGGAGCGGGAAGATCGCCAGATGAGCAACGGAAGTCATCGCCAATCGGATCAGATCCCAATGTACGCCAGCCGCACAAATCCCACCGGAATACAATAGGAATCGATCGCGTTCGACACCTTCTAGTTTCTCAAACCAACCCACACTAGTATCATTGTCATGGGTACCCGTGTAAACAACAAAATTGGGTGCGTGATTGAATGGTAAAAAGGGGTTGCCATTATCCGAACCGAAGGCAAATTGGATGATTTTCATCCCTGGAAAACCGAACTGATCGCGCAGAGCTTCCACGTCGGGGGTAATTACGCCCAAATCTTCAGCCAAAATCGGTAAATGTCCCCATTTTTGTTGAATGGTATTAAATAAATCTGCACCTGGAGCTTTGATCCATTGCCCATTCATAGCTGTAGTTTCACCCTGCTCTACAGCCCAAAATGCTTGGAAACCACGAAAGTGATCGACGCGAATGACATCCACCAGTTTGAGGAGCGATTCAAATCTTTGAATCCACCAATTAAATTGGGTATGAGCTAATTTTTCCCAGTTGTAGACTGGATTGCCCCACAATTGTCCGGTTTCGCTAAAGTAGTCGGGTGGTACGCCAGCCATGAGGGCTGCGGCTCCAGTTTCGGGATCGAGTTCAAAGAATTCTTGATTTGCCCAGACATCAGCACTATCGTGAGCGACATAGATTGGAATATCACCGATGATTTCCACATGGCGATCTCGAGCATATTCTCTTACCGCCGACCACTGTTCAAAAAACTTGAACTGAATAAATTTATGATAACTAATTTGGGGCTTGAGTTGGTTTTGCCAGTGAATGAGGGCAATCGGTTCGCGCTTGACGAGATCTCGCTCCCATTGATGCCAGCTTTTACCATCATGTGCTTCGCGCAATGCCATAAATAAGGCATAATCATCCAACCAATACACCTGACTTTGACAGAAGTGGTCGAAATCGGTTTTTTGGTCTGAATCTGCGAATGACTGAAATCGCTCGAAGGCGATGTGAAATAGCTTAGTTTTAACTGCGATCGTCAGGGCAAAATCGACACGATGAGTCGGAAAGTTCGGGAGATTTTCTAAATCTGTGGCAGCGAGTAAGTCATCCTCTAAGAGTTTAAATGGACTGATTAATAATGGATTGCCCGCGATCGCCGAATAACACATGTAGGGTGAATTACCATAACCTGTCGGCCCCAATGGTAAAATCTGCCAATATTTCTGGTTGGTATCGTGCAAAAAGTCAATAAATTTATACGCATTTTCACCCATATCGCCAATCCCGAACTGGCTGGGCAATGAGGTGGGATGAAGTAGGATGCCGCTGAAACGAGTCATAAATTAGGTGTTAAGTGTTGGGCTTTAGGCTTTAGGTTTTAGCGGATGCGCGTACGCCTTTGTTCTCCGACGGTTTAGCGCAACCTTGCAGGCTTTTGGTGTTTTTTAGCTATTAGGTTTTAGGTTTTAGCTATTAGGTAATTGGCATAGTTTGCAGATGTTGAGATTAGACAATATGGAATATCACCCAGCTTGGTAAATATTAACAGTGGCGCATTTACCTATATTTCCTAAAGCCCGCTCCCTCAAGCCTGCTTGGTGCGCTGTCTTGTCTCGCTAATCCCTCGGCAAAGCCGAGGAGCGCGAGCCGCTGTCTTGTCTCGCTAATCCCTCGGCAAAGCCGAGGAGCGCGAGCCGCTGTCTTGTCTCGCTAATCCCTCGGCAAAGCCGAGGAGCGCGAGCCGCTGTCTTGTCTCGCTAATCCCTCGGCAAAGCCGAGGAGCGCGAG
>NZ_JBGSPA010000124.1:0-17392 GCF_041738855.1 Chamaesiphon sp.
TAGCAACTGTTCTAATTGAGTGATGACGTTCTAAATGTGCCGCAACTATTTTTTCTCGAAGATCGATTGAAGCTGGTTTCATTATCAAATATATTTTTACTACCCTTTAGTGTACCTCATAACTAGCAGAAGTGCTGTATGAGCCAACGAAATCCGCCATAAGCTGTGTTCAGTCATGATTAATCTCATCCTATTGCATTGAATATTTAACGTCGAACGAGATCGGGAAATTGTTGCCGTAATAGATCCAGTTTAGGTAAATCGTGAACTACCACATAGGGATATGTTGGATTGCGACCGATAAAATTCTGATGGTACTGCTCCGCCGGATAAAACTCATTTAATGCAACTAATTGTGTCGCGATCGGTTGGGTAAAGATGCGAGCTTGATTCAGCCGATCGATATAAGTTTTTGCCACCTGTTGCTGTTGAGAATTAGCAAAAAATATTGCCGATCGATATTGAGTACCATTATCTGGCCCTTGTCGATCGATCTGAGTGGGATCGTGAGCGACAAGAAAGTAAATCTTCAACAGTTGTCCGAGCGAAATTTGCTGGGGATTATATGTAATTTTGACAGCTTCGGCGTGACTCGTTCTCCCACTGCTGACGGTATCATAATTAGCCGTCTTCGCATCTCCGCCCGAAAAACCAGAGACAACATTAGAAACACCTTTGAGATTTTCAAATACTGCTTCCACGCCCCAAAAACATCCGCCAGCAAGTACTAATGTCTGTTCCCCCTTTGCAGTAACCGCAATATCGCTAGGCGGCTCGATCTCGATGCCAGCGATCTTCGCGGGAGTTGCATTTGCAACAGCGGAAGAACTCGATCTTGAAATCCCACAAGAGACAGTCGTAAGCGATAATAACGAGAGAATAAAGACAAGATGAAAATAACGATTGAAAATATTAGTTGACATATCTGAAGAATAAATGATGTTTTGACTCAATCGAATCCGCCCATCTTATTTATAATCCCCCAAACCACTCATAACCTTGGTCTTCCCAATAGCCCTGCTTGGTTGCTAATCGATCGAGTAAAGTAACTCTAGTCACCCATTTACTTTGCTTGTAACCTAGCTTAATCGGTGCAGCAAGACGTAAAGGTGCTCCATTATCTACAGGGAGCGGCTGACCATTTTTTTGATATGCTAATAGCGTTTGTGGGTGCATTGCTGAAGGTAAATCCCAACTGTTATAGTAACCATCTCCAGATTCAAAATAGACATATCGAGCTGTGTTTTTTGGCTGTGCTAAAGCGATTAAATCTTTAAGTCTTACACCGCCCCACTGCACGATCGCCGCCCAACCTTCGACGCACACATGCTGAATTACCATCGATCGCAATGGTAATTTTTTAATATCGCTCATACTCAATTGCATCGGCTGGTTCACTGCGCCGTCGATAATTAATTTAAAAGTAGCCGGATCGATTTTGGGAGTATCGTTAAAACTATTAATCAATAAAGCTTGAGGTTCGATCGAGTTAACTGGATATTCGCGAGCTAGAGCTTGCGGTTTGAGTAATAGTTCTTCGACTCGTTGATTGAGCGGATCGATCGCATTCCCGATATTGGTTGAATATTGATTCAATCCACAACTATCGAGCAGTAAGCCCATGCCTGCGAAACCAGATAGTTGTAATAATTGCCGCCGATTTAGGGAGTTCATAATTAGTTGGGAGTTGGGAGTTGGGAGCTAGGAGGTGTAATTCATGAATTGCCCCTACCGAAATGTCAGATTTTCAAACAAACATCGATCGCCAGAGTCTCAATCCGCCAACTTTTAAACCCATTAGCATGTGGACGATCGTAAATATTAAGGCGATCGGGACTGTCAAAAAATGTACCGTACGAAGAGTTTGCCAATCGCCAAATAAACCAGCCAACCAGCCTAATTGCACTGGCTTATACATCGCCAAGCCACTCGCGATCGCCAGAATCAAAATCGGAATGATGCCCGTATAAATTAGCCGATGCCAAGCATAAGTTTTGCGCTTAGGATTTTGTCCGACCTTCAGGACTTTGAGATCGCTACCAGAAACAAATCGCCGTTGCCATCGTTTTGTCAAGCCGATATAAATACCGTAAATTAGCAAATTAAATGAAAACACCCACATTATGGCAAAATGCCAATCCCTACCACCCGCCAGCCACCCACCCAAAGTCATAAAATCGGGAAACCGCCACCCCTCTTTGCCACCAAATACAGGCGTGGCATTATAAATCTGAAGTCCGCTACCAATCATCAACAATAAACTGACAATAATAATGCAGTGAAACAGCTTAATAACGATTTTTTGATGTGGAACTGGAGGCGATTTTTTAGGTATTGCCATATTTATAACTGGTAAATTGGTGTAAAGAATCCCCTCCTCGGAGCGGCTCGCGCTCGTCGGGTTTCCCGACGGTTTAGCGAGACAAGACAGGGGTGCCCGTAGGGCTACTGGTCGGGTCACCCGCCCAGTGGGGTGGGTAGATCTACGCTATAACAATTTCAAATAGCAAAACTCGGAAATAAAGGAGCCAACCATAACTGAATCTGCACATCCAAACCCAACAGCATCGCGATCGCCGTCATAATTATCATCATCCCGCCAATCTTTTGGATCGTCCCAGAATGCGATCGCAACTGTAACAATCGCTGCCCCAAATAACGACCGCCATAAGCAAATAGCAACATCGGCACCGCTGCTCCCAGTCCATAAACAACCAACATTCCAAACGCCTGAATGGGCTGATTTTGCACCGCTGCTAGGAGTAAAATACTCGCGAGTACTGGCCCCGCGCATGGTGTCCATAATAGTCCGAGTTGGCTGCCCAAACAGAATTCACCTACCAATCCGATCGGGTTTGAGCTGTCAGTTTTAATCGAAAATATGTGAAAAAATCGATAACCCAATTCAGGAAAAATCGAGAATACACCCATTACTAATAGAATCACGATCGCCACCGCTCTGAGTGCATCTGGTAGATCCGGTATCCAGCTAGCTACAATGCCCAGCAAGCTACCTGTAATCGCAAAACCACCAATCAAGCCACCGACGATCGCGATCGGCCCGTAGCGGTGAGATTGGAGCGATCTACCGACAATAATCGGCAATACTGGCAAGATACAAGGAGACAAAACGGTCACGATTCCACCGCCAAATGCCAAACCGACAGATAGAGCCTGACTAGTCATGACTTTAACAGTTTTTGAATCGCTCGATCGGTTTCTGGATAAGCTCCCTCACCAATATGGTCGTAAACGATCCTACCTTGTCGATTTGCTAAAAATAGATGCGGCCAATATTCGTTGTTGTATGCTTTCCAAGTTTTAAAGTCATTATCGACAGCTACGGGGTAAGTAATGCCATGCTTTTTAATTGCTGCTTGAATATTACCGATCTTCCGCTCATAGGGAAACTCAGGCGTATGTACGCTGACGACTTTTAGCCCTTGTTTGGCATACTGTTGATGCCACTTGACGATATAGGGCAAGGTGCGCTGACAGTTGATGCAAGCAAATGTCCAAATGTGAATCAACGCGACGCTACCTTGGAGATCTTTTTTGGTAAGTGGGGATGAATTTAGCCACTCTTGAATGCCCTGAAATTCGGGTAAAGAATTACTCGCCGCAATCTCTGTAGATTTGATAGGCATGGCATTCGCACTAGAAATACTATTAGAATTATTGACCTGTTGAGAGCCAATTCCACATGCTGTTGTGACTCCCATGCCGATCGCACCCAATCCGAAATATAGAAATTGTCGCCTTTGCCAGATAGACTTATCCATGCGCTGTTGCTCTTACAATATTCAATCTATTTACAATTGCTACTTACCGATCGGATGTCATCGGTGAATTTCGATCGGAGGCAAGATCGGAGGTTAATCTTACCTCTAGCCCCAGGTTGTTAGTCTATGGTTTGGTTGCGGGTGTCTTTTTATCATCGCTTTTCATCGCATCACCTTTCATCGCGCCACCTTTCATTGCGTCGCCCTTACCGTCGCCTTTCATTGCGTCACCTTTCATTGCGTCGCCCTTGCCGTCACCTTTCATGGCATCGCCTTTCATCGCGTCACCTTGCTTTGTCGAATCAGCAGCGGGAGGAGTTGAGCTGGTAGAACAAGCAGTCAGACTAGTACTCAATATTAGTCCAGCGACGATCGCCAAAAATTTCCAGTTTAAAGCAGTTAATTTCATTGGATTATTACCTAATAAATGTCGAAGAGCGATAAAATATTTTGTGGCAGAACCGAATTGGTTCTTGAATCCAATTATGGATGTCTAGACTGAAACTCTTGTGAGGCAAAACTAAGAATTTCCTGAGAGAATGCTGAGTCACTTTTCAGCGTATTCTCAGCAATTTCTCATAAACTATCGATTGCCACCACTATTTCCATGTCGATCTGGTTTACATAACCGACAATTTTGACCGACTACTAATTGAATAGAATGGTGAGAAGTCCGCAGTTCGGCAGCCATCAGCATCATCCCGACTAACAAAATGCCAATGCCCACCAGAAATACAATAATGACAAGCTGATGCAGCCAACTTGTATTGTTAGCGGTGGCTAGTGCGATGACTAGCATGTCTAACATAAAGACGAGTATCGACAGATAAATTAGCATCAAAGCATCATGCACCTGATGATGGTGACGTAACAGATCTAGCAACAGCCGATCGAGATGGCCCACACAATTGCTGATGATGCTATCGGATCTGGTTGCTGATAAATTTCCATAATTCGATCGAGCAATTTTAGCGCATCGGCTTTTGGTCGCTGAAATGAATTGCGCCTGATAATCGAACCAAAGCTACCACCGGATTGGATGGCACGAACTTATTAGGCCATAGTTAGGCGGCTTGAGTGCTGGGTGAGGACTGTAATTAGAGAGCGATCGTTTAGACGGTCAGTGTTAGCGCAAGCTTTGGAATATTCGTGAGAAAATAAAGAACGCACAAGTGACGATCGCTCAAGCCAGATTTCCAATGTATGAATTACTACACTCATTCATTAGGCGGCTTTTCCCAGAATGTCAGGTTGACGCAACACTGATTGAACCTCTGCTTGAGTCGAAGAGAGTACTCAAAGGTGACTTTCTATTTCGAGAAGGCGATATCTGTCATTTCGTCGGCTTGACAATGCAAGGTTGCCTGAGAAGCTTTTTTCTCAAAGATGGCAAAGAACTGACCTTGTTTTTTCACCCCGAACATTGCACAGTGGGGGATTATGAAAGTTTTCGACGAAAAACGCCTGCTTACTTTTCTTGTCAGGCGATCGAAGACTCTGAGGTACTCACCTTAAATTTGCAAGCGATCGAAATTCTAGAAACCTTACCAGATGGCCAGAAATTACTCAGGCTTGTTGTAGAAGACCTCGCTTTCCAGTTACGAGATCGTCTACTTTCTCTTTATCGAGATTCCCCTGAGCAGCGTTATCTCAATTTCCGCAACAGCGAACCCAAACTTTTGCAGCGCATTCCACAGCAATACTTAGCATCGCATTTGGGAATTGAGCCAGAATCGTTCAGTCGATTGAAGCGAAGGGTACAGGAAAGGGGATCGACTTAACCCAAGTCAATGCGTGTTATTGCTCTGCACAGTAAAGTTGTGGGAAATACACTTCTGCGGCACCGGAACATTATGTCACTAGAGCAAAATAAAGCAATTGTGCTTAAATTCTATGAAGCCTTCGATCGAAAAGATGTTGAGCGAGGACGAGAATTGATGTCTGCCGATATTGTGGGGCGCGGGATGGGAACGGATATTCTTTATGGCTATGATGCGTTCATGCACTATGGAATGATGATGTTTTCTGCATTTCCAGATGGTCGCCATCTTCTGGAAGAAGTCATTGCTGAAGATGATAAAGTTGTCACTCGTGGGATCTTTACGGGAACGCATCAGGGGGAGTTAATGGGCATTCCACCCACAGGCAAACAGGTCAAGTTTTCAGTAGTTCATATCGATCGGGTGGTAGACGGAAAAATTGTGGAGCATTGGGGGCAAGGCGATACCTTTGCAATGATGCAGCAGTTGGGCGTAGTTCCATCGTAAGCTAAATAAGTAATACGTTGAAGCTTATCTGTCGGGCTGTTGATGTGTTCGGATTCGGTTGAGTATTAATTAAGAACGCCTTACACCTGCCAAAATAAATAAGATCGCCTCTTCGATGTGTTCTTCGATCGCTTCTGGACTCAGACGATCGATATCTGGCGTGAGATGTTTCCAGTTTTCATGCACAGTAAAGTAGAACAGACAAACACTCAAGATATAAGTTAAAGCCAAAAACGGTTTAAGCGGGCGAAAATATCCTTCCGCCATACCTCGTTCTAAAATCTTGAGCAAATACTCATGCAGGCTCAAAACATTACACTCTTTGAAGTAAATTCCTTGATTTTGGCTGGCTTCTTGAAACCAGAGCATTTGTCGGTGAGGATTTTTAGCTTCGTTGACGATCGCGATCCGAATAATTTGCTTCAGGGCTGCTTCAGGATCTAAACCATCAAAATTCAACTGCCCAAGCGTAGATTGAACCTCATCGATCGGGCGTTGTAGCACTGCCTTATACAAGTTTTCCTTATTCTCAAAGTAGTAATGCAGCGATGCCGTTGTCACCTGAGCGAGATCCGCGATCGCACTCAACCTCGCACCATTTAAGCCATGCCGCGAAAATTCTTGCTCTGCGGCATCTAAAATTCGCTGCTGTGTCATCTGGGCATCACGAGCAGATGGGACGGGTTTTGCGCCTCGTTTACTGGGTCGAACCACGGCATTTTAATTGATTATTTGCCTTTCCATCGTAGCAAACAGACAGCCAGACTGAAGACAATCGATCTCTGAATTGACGTAAAGACAAGTCTTTGATAAACTTACTAATTAATTAGTAAGTAACTTCGAGCAATCATGAATCAATTGCAAGGCGCACCGTGGCTGTTGGCACATCGTTCCATGCTCAAGCCCGATCGGCCGCTGAAAATTTCACTATTGGGTAATGATTACGTCCTTTGGCAGGATAATCTTGGCAACATTAACGCCTTGCCTAATGCTTGTCCTCATATGGGTGCAATGCTGTCTGAGGGTTGGTGTGTAAGTAACGCTGATGGCGTTAGTAGTATCGCTTGTCCCTTTCATGCCTTGGAATTTGACAATTTAGGTTACACAGTTTTACCAGGATCGAATAAACAGACCAAATCCTTGTTACAGCCTCTAGAATTAATTATCCAAGGGGATTTTATTTG
The DNA here is from genome assembly GCF_041738855.1 of Chamaesiphon sp. Taxonomy (GTDB): domain Bacteria; phylum Cyanobacteriota; class Cyanobacteriia; order Cyanobacteriales; family Chamaesiphonaceae; genus Chamaesiphon. The sequence goes on from NZ_JBGSPA010000124.1 coordinate 7,234, forward strand.
GTCGTATGGTAACTATGAGCCGAAAATTCCAATTCCGGCAATTATGAATGAGATTGCCACGGAATATGAGTTCATTGGCGTAACGGGAGAACGCAGCATTCCCACCGACCTTTTGAGCTTGCTACTAAATATGCACGACTACAACCATCAAAATGGCACTCATCGAGAATTATTTGAGATTGAAGAAGTGCAAATGAAGCAGTTCATCGATGAGGGGTTACATTCTCATGCGTATTTGTCACAACCCCGCAAACAACCTACATTTCGCGATATTTTAAGAAATCCTGCTCAACTTGCGATGCCAAAGGTGCTAGAGGCACATCTAGAAAACTTTTTTCCGTTCATGGGTTTGTTGCATGGTGAAGATAAGCTATTGAGCCTCAAGGAATGTCACTTCTATCTTCCTGAGTCCGATCGGCAATCTCGCGTGTTTGTGTTGATGTATATGAAGGCACATTCGCCGATCGCACATTTGCTCAAAGGTAATTTGCTCAAGTTGATTGATGTGGTTGTGGATCGGGATGCCAAGATTTTAGGGAAGATTTATGCTAATACACCACAGCGGATAAAACTAAATAATGAAGTAGGAATGGATTGGGTGCGACGAAATTTTGAGAGCTTTCCAGCCGTTGTCGAACCCAATCTATCTCGGTAGTTGCCAGCCATTACTTTTCCCAATCCATGTGTATAGGCGACAATTTCAATTAGGCTGAGATCGCCAAATTCGATCGAAAACCAAACGACTCAGCCTTCACTTCAGTAGATATTAAACATCAACATCGAAACTATATTAAGACAAGCCTTAATTATTTATAGCCGCCTAACAACAACGTTATGTTGAAGGCTTAACTCCATAGTCCGATACCCAAGGATCGAACTTAAATTCATTCGTGAAATATTCGATAAAACAACGCACTTTTGCTGGAATAAATCGCCCGCGCCGATAAACCGCGTGAATCGGTAACGGTGTGGGTTGATAATCTTTGAGAATCACTTTCAAACTGTCAGATTGAATCAGATCGCCAAACAACTAAACGGGACAAACAGCAATACCTAATCCTGCCAATACAGCTTCCCGAATGGCAGTAGAACCATCAACTTGCAGATTGCCTTTAACGGTTACTTGGGTGGTACCGCCCGTCGGCAGTTGAAAATGCCAATTATTAGCAGTTGCCAGACGAGAATAGACAATACAGTTGCGATCGACCAAATCTTCCGGTGTTTTGGGTTCTGGGCAATCGCGGAAATAATCCCCCGCAGCCACAGTTACGCGGCGGGTCACGCCAATTTGATGCACACTCAGCATTGAGTCGTTCACCTCGCCAATCCGAATTGCGACATCGATGCCTTCTTCGACAAGATCGACAAAGCGATCGTTCATCATCAGATCTAGCTTCAGATCGGGATAGCGACTGAGAAAGCCCTTGAGATAGGGGATAACTTGATACTGACCGAATGCCACCGAACAGTTGACCCGCAGCGTTCCAACTGGGTTTTGGCGTTGACCGACACTGGAAATCGTTTCGGCAGCGGCATCTAATAAAGACTGGCACCGCTCGAAAAAAAGTTCGCCCTCCTGCGTCAATTGGAGTTTAGTAGTCGATCGAGTTAAGAGCTGTACGTCTAGGTAATCTTCCAATGCCGCAATTTTTTTACTAATTGTGGGTTGAGTGGTGTTGTATTCCCGCGCCACTGCCGAAAAACTGCCCATTTCCACTACGCGCACAAAACTTTGAATACAGTCGAGGCGATCCATGCGGCTAGCTATTCCAAAATCGAATACTACATATTCTATTTTACCTACTTCTAAAACTAATTGGAATGATGCAAGATGAAACAGTCGAGAACAAAAGGTTCAATTTTTAACCTTCATAAATCGGGAAATTACGATGAATATTCACAACTCAGTTGCGTTTGTCACAGGTGCAAATCGCGGTATCGGCAAAGCTTTTGTTGAAGCGTTAGTCCGAGCAGGTGCTCGCCGGATTTATGCAACGGCTCGATCGATCGAATCACTCACAGATGTAGTGGCGATCTCGCCCGATCGAATTATTCCCATCGCTTTGGACGTGACCGCCGTTGAAAAAATGTTTGCGGGTTGGATGCCTCAATAGGTCGGGAACCGATCGCCTTTTCTACAACTAATCGGAAGTGAATTGGGGGAGATTTCCTGCCCTGAGTCCTGCCCGATCGTCTCACCCGAAAAAATCATGAATCGAGGAAAAACTGTATGAGCGAGAGCAAAAAGCCTACCGCAGTAGTTGTCGGTGCAACAGGAATCATTGGTAGAGCCATCGTCGCGAAACTGGCTCAAGTGGGAGGATGGCGGACGATTGCAGTTTCGCAATCTGGCAAAACATTACCAGGAGCAGATGAAGCGATCGGCGTTGATTTGTTGGATAGCACCGATGCCCGTATTAAACTTGCAGTGGCCAGTCAAGCAAGTCATCTCTTTTTTGCAGCCTACGCACCGCGATCGGGTTGGATTGAAGAAGTCCAGCCCAACCTGGCACTATTAGTTAATGCCATCGATGGCCTGGAGTCGGTTGGAGCACCCTTACAACATGTCACCCTCATCACGGGGGCAAAATATTATGGAGTACATGTGGGCATTTCGCCATCACCAGCTCTAGAAACCGAGCCAAGGCATGTCGGGCCGAATTTTTACTATGCCCAGGAAGACTATCTCCGATCGCGATCGCAGAGTAGCACCTGGCAATGGACGAATCTGATTTCAACCCATTTGACAGGTTTTGCTGTTGGCAATCCCATGAACTTGGCACTCTCGATCGCAGTGTATGCTTCAATCGTGCGCGAAGTTGGTCTGCGTCTTGATTTTCCGGGAAGTGCTGCTGCTTTTGGGGCTATGACCCAGATCGTGGATGCGGAACAAGTTGCCGCTGCTGCCATTTGGGCCGCCGAGACTCCAGCGGCGGCTGGTGAGATTTTCAATATCTCCAATGGCGATCCAACGCGATGGTCTCAGCTTTGGCCCGTTTTTGCGGCAGACTTTGGCGTACCGCTTGGCAGTCCGCGTCCGTTGCCCCTAGCAAGCTTCATGGCTGAGTATGCCTCACTGTGGAAAGCGATGGCATCAAAATACAATCTGGCAAATTCAGATCTTTCGACGCTGGTAAATTGGCAGTTTTTGGAGTTTATGTTCGCCATCGATTATGACATCGTGTTAGCACTGGGTAAGATCCGTCGAGCTGGATTTACGAGTCACCCAGACACTGTAGCAGGCTTTAAACAGCGATTCCAGCAATATCGCCAAGAACGGATCATTCCTGATAGAGATGATTAAACTATGACTGCTCTGTTCGATTCTTTTCAACAACGAGGCGTGACCTTTCGCAATCGCATTGGTGTCTCCCCCATGTGTCAATACTCTAGCCAAGATGGATTGGCGAGTGAGTGGCATTTAGTTCATTTAGTCAGTCGTGCCGTGGGAGGCGCAGGACTAATTTTTACTGAAGCGGCAGCAGTCGATCCAGTAGGCAGGATATCCCCTGGCGATCTAGGCATATGGGCCGACGAACAGGTTCCCATGCTCGCCAAAATTGCCAAGCTGATTCAAGCAGCAGGTGCGGTAGCAGGGATTCAACTGGCTCATGCTGGGCGAAAAGCTAGTTGTGCTGTGCCTTGGGCAGGTGGCAATCCGCTAACCCAGGCTGAAGGAGGATGGCAACCCGTTGCACCGAGTGCGATCGCCTTTAATGACATGAGTCCAGTCCCAACCGCGATCGCACTTGAAGGGATTGAATCTATTCAGCAATCCTTTATCCAAGCAGCGCAAAGAAGCATTGACGCAGGCTTTCAGACGATCGAAATCCATGCTGCCCACGGTTACTTATTGCACGAATTCCTGTCGCCATTGAGTAACCACCGCACAGATCGCTATGGCGGAAGTTTTGAAGGGCGCATTCGCTTCCTCATCGAAATTGTCCAGGCAGTACGCGCCATCCTTCCCGACCATCTGCCGCTCTGGGTCAGAATCTCAGCCACCGACTGGGCAGAAGGGGGATGGGATTTAGAGCAAAGTATTGCCCTGAGCAAAATTCTCAAAACTGCTGGTGTCGATTTAGTGGATTGTTCGACAGGAGGCTTGATTCCTGGGGTTAAAATTCCGACTGGGCCAGGTTATCAAGTGCCGTTTAGCGATCGCATTCGACAGGACACAGGGATCGCAACTGCTGCGGTGGGGATGATTACTACTCCCGAACAAGCCGATCTGATAATCCGTAGCGGGCAAGCCGATCTGGTATTGCTGGCTCGTGAGCTGTTGCGCGATCCGTACTGGCCCCACCGCGCTGCCAAGGAATTACGAGTCGATCGTCACTCGTATCCTCAGCAATATCAAAGAGCGTGGTAATTCACTGAGGATATCTCAATGTCAATGCAATCCCTTCTATTTTGGCTAATTGCTTTCGTCATGGGCACGATTACGTCAGTCTATCTGCCGATGAATGGAGTTGTGGCCAGATATGTTGGCTCTGCCCTGTTAGCAAATATTCCGTTTTATCTACTGGGTGCAATTACTACGCTTTTACTCTTTTCATTCACGGGTAATTTTGGTGCGGTTGCTCGACTTCGAGAGGTTCCCAGTTATCTTTACCTGAGTGGGTTTATCAGTGCCTTTCTGGTCTTTGGATCTACATTTTTGATTCCCAAGTTAGGCGCAGGACGATTTTTCGTTCTATTTGTGGCGGGACAAATTCTGATGGCACTAACAGTCAGCCATTTTGGACTACTGGACTCGCCTCAAGATCCCATCACTGTGAAAAAAGCATTTGGTGCAATCTTACTCCTGATTGGCGTGACCCTTGCCACTCAATAACAACCCAATTCCCATTTAATCTTTCAGCAGAGATCCCCATGTATACCATCTACGCATTCCCTACACCCAGCAGCATCAAGGCGATCGTCACTTTGGAAGAACTCAACCTTGAGTATACGCTTCATCCGGTTAACATCCGTCAAGGTGGTCAGCGCGAAGCCGATTTTCTGACAGTAACCCCCGCTGGCAAAGTACCTGTGCTGGTAGAGGAAAACATTACTGGCGATCGATTCACACTCACAGAGTCCGCAGCTATTCTAGTTTTTCTCGCAGAAAAGCATGGCCAACTGCTGCCTACAGAGCCGATCGATCGTGCCCGCGTGTTTGAACAGCTATTCTTTCACGCATCGGGACTCAGCCCAGCGTTTGGACAATCGGGATATTTCCAAAAACTGGCACCCGAACCCATGCCCTTGGCGATCTCGCGCTTTCATGGCGAAGCCAAGCGGACACTCGGTTTACTCGATAGCACGCTAGCACATCGGGCTTACGTCGCTGGGGATGATTACTCAATTGCCGATATCGCCCATTTCGGCTGGCTGTGGCGGCGAGCGTTTGCTGGGGTTGACTTCGACGATGCTCCCAACGTCGCTCGTTGGTACGAGTCGATCTCTACACGTCCTGCTGTGTTACGGGCGATTTCTAAAGTCGAAGCTTTGGCAGCATAATCGCTTTTCTGACCCATCTAATTTTGCTGGCGATCGATCGAGATCGCGTGATTCGATCTCTAAATCTAAAAAAATCGATCGAAGCTGAAAATACTAAATGCAATTTTATTGATATTTTTCAGCTTTTTTTCATGTTCATCTCAGCAACGTTGCTACCGTATCAAATCACAATTTGGGGTAATGTCAAAAAAGATTCGGTATAATAAATAGTCATGTTTCAGAGCGGAGAGAATATGAAAATGATTATCCGAGAAGCCAAAAAAGTGACTTTGATGAAATTTGGCTAATCTTCCATGAAATTGATACTGTTGGGCATTTACCAAAGGCATTCAATCACCAGGGTAAACGCACTTAAATTTTCTATTATTAAAAATGCTTAGAAGCCGGGCATGGATTCGACTTGTCAAAGATGTATAATGTATGCCTACAAACAGCTTTAGCTAATTAATTGTGTTAGATTAGTTTAAAACTAATATTACTTTAAATGAAGCTGAAACCTAAATATAGTATAGCAGAACACTTTAATGACATAAAAGATATTAGAATTTAACGTGGAAAAAAGCATAAACTAATCGACATAATCACGATCTCTATTTGCGCTGTAGTATGTGGAACGGATGGATGGATAGATATAGAAATGTATGCCATCGCTCGAAAAAAATGGCTAGAGAAATTTCTAGAATTGCCGAATGGGGTACCATCTCACGATACATTTGCCAGAGTGTTTTCACAAATTAATCCCGATGAGTTTAACAAATCTTTTCTGAGTTGGATTAAAGGAATAAGTAAAATAACAGCCGGAGAAATAATTGCATTTGATGGAAAACAATCTTGAAATTCAGGAGATAAAAAGAATAATCAAGGTGTAATTAACACAGTTAGTGCTTGGGCGGCAAGTAATAGGTTAGTATTAGGTCAAAAGAAAGCAGAAGGAAAATCTAATGAAATCACAGCACTTCCCGAACTGATTCAGGTCTTGGATTTAGCAGGGTGTGTAGTCACAATTGATGCAATAGGATGTCAAAGAGAAATAGTCAAAAAAATCGTCGAAAAAGATGCAGACTATGTAATTACTGTAAAAAAGAATCAACCGACTTTATACGAACAAATAAAGCAGCTATTTAAACAAGCAATTGAAACTCAGGGAAAAGACCTCAACCTGAGTAGCTTCTACAGTAGAGAGATGAATAGAGGTAGAGAAGAAATTCGTAATTATTTAATGATAACAGATGTTGCAGAGCGAATAGATCCACTGCAAAAGTGGAGAAAGTTAACTAGTATTGGCATGGTAGAATCAGTTCGAGTTGTAGGCGGGAAGACCAATATAGAAACTCGTTATTTTATCAGTAGTCTAGAGAACGATGCTCAAAAATTAGCCGAGGGAATTAGAGGTCACTGGTCGATAGAAAATTCTCTTCATTGGGTGCTTGATGTTGCTTTTCAAGAAGATAATAGTCGAATCAGAAAGGATAATGCTCCAGCTAATTTCGCAGTTTTAAGACATATAGCAGTTAACATAATTAGTCAAAATAAGAGCCGAAAGTTAAGTGTTAGAAGTAAGAGATTGTTAGCGACACTTGATGAAGAATATTCAACTGAACTTTTAGAAGCTATTTTATGATTTATTTTCAATAATCGATCTCGGCTTAACTAAAGAGTTGGCCGATCTTTCTGCTACACTAAATTAAATTAATCCGCTTTCATGTTTGATTTTAGTTTCAGTTGGCATTGTAATAAGTGCAACTAGTTAGTAAGTACCATTGAGTTAGCCGTTCTAGTTTTGATCGATCGAATCACACCCGATTTTGGTGCGTTCACCCTGATTCAATCACCCTGAAAAAGGCTATGTTGACGCTTTGGTGATGTACAAATGGCTAGTTACTTAACAGTTATTACATTTAAACTTGTGAACAGAGTTGGAACGCAATATGAATACTGAGTTTGAAGTTGCAGAAGCATTGAAGCAAATTGCTTTGGATGAGGAGATCAAAGCATACATTCTTCAGCATCCGCCCTTGTATCACTCCTTGCTTCAAGCAGCTTTACGCTTCATTGGCGGTGAAACATTAGCACAGTGTGCGGAAACTGCAAAATCTGTGAATCAGCAGGGGACTGCTGTCACGATCGATTATATGGGTGAAAGCACTCGTGACACTGGGATGGCAGAGCAAGCGACCCAGGAATTTCTCGGTGTGATTCAAACGATCGTCGATCGAAATCTAGATTCGTCCGTATCATTGGACTTATCCCACATTGGGATGGTCATTGATACTGAATTAGGGTACAAAAATGCTTGCATTCTTGCTAAAGCAGCACATGATGTAGGGCTTGAAATGATGATTAGCATGGAAGGAATCGATCGTACAAGCTTAATCCTAGAAATCCATCAACGCTTGTGTGAAACCTTCGACAATGTTGGAATTACCCTTCAGGCTTACCTTCATCGGACACCAACCGATCTGGAAAACGTATTGCAGCTCCCTGGCAAAATTCGATTAGTGAAAGGAGCCTACGCTGCTCCCGCTCATCTGGCTAAATTTCGTGGTGCGGAACTCGATAAGTCCTATCGCCAATTAATGGAAAGGCTCTTAATGAGCGGACATCCCTGCTCGATTGCGACGCACGATCCGGCATTACTCGATCCGGTGCCACTGGAATTCGCGCATAAATTCATTCAAGAACAGGGGATCGAGCAAGACACCATTGAATTTGAAATGTTAAAAGGGGTGACTCCAGAGCGATTGCAGACAATGAAGAATCATGGGTATCGAACTCGTGTTTATTTACCCTATGGTCGAGAGTGGCACTTATATCTATGCAATCGTTTGGCCGAACATCCTCCAAACCTTTATCGAGCGATCGCTGATGCTGCAAAGTACAAGTATGGTCGGTGACATGACAGCAGCCCAACAATTCGGTTGCAGCAGCGAGTGGCAAATTCTCGCCTATCGTTCTGGTATTCTCGTTGCCACTGAACCGAGTCTATAGCCTGCTGGTTTAATCAGTGGAAGTTGATTCAAGTTTTACTCACTCTCTCCCACCAAACTGCCTTCTGCTCGATCGTACACAGGTACTTCTCGCTCCAACTCAGCATGACCTGTAAAACAGGTTCTAAGCTTAGTCCAAGCTCAGTTAGAGAATATTCGACTTTTGGAGGAACTTCGGCATACACTTTTCTCTGAACAATACCAGACTGTTCTAGTTCTCGTAACTGCATCGTCAGCATCCGCTCGGTTACTCCAGGAAGATGCTGTCTGAGTTCCCCGTAACGTTTGGTTCCCTGAGACAAGAGAGAGAGAATTGGCATTTTCCACTTTCCCCCAACGACATCAACAAGGGCTTCTACTGGACACATATATTGCTTATGTTGCATTGAGTCTTGTTCCAACGATACTTTTTGATAGTTCCTAATCATATTGTACGTACTTGAAATATCGATATGTTTAGCTCATACTCGTACTATGCAAGCAGCAGCGAGATAAGAGAAGTAAGCTATCTTTGCTAAAAGTGTAAACACAAAAAGGCAACAAAGGACAAATTTATGAAGGACTCTGAAGTGAAACAAGGCTTAATCGTCGTTGATATTCAAAATGATTATTTCTCTAGTGGAAATCTAGAGCTTGTCGGTATAGAACAAGCTGCGAAAAACGCTGGTAAGATTTTACAGAAATTTAGAGATAAACAATCTCTGGTCTTTCACATCCAACATATATCGAACCAATCAGAAGCCACGTTTTTCTTGCCAGATAGCCAAGGAGCTAAAATTCACGAAAGTGTAGCTCCCCAATCCAACGAAATTATTGTTGTCAAGCATTTTCCGAATAGTTTTCGAGAGACCCATTTGCTTAAGTACTTAAAAGACTCTGAAATTGAAGAAGTGGTCATTTGTGGTGCAATGAGCCACATGTGCATTGATGCTACAACCCGTGCTGCCTTCGATTTTGGATTTCAATGCGTAGTGATTGAGGATGCTTGTGCAACGCGGGACTTGGAACATAAGGGCAAAACGGTCAAGGCTGCTGAGGTTCATGCAGCTTTTATGGCAGCGTTAGCAATGCCTTACGCAAAAGTAATCTCCACTGACGAGTTTGGTCGTGTTTAATTGTAACAATTCCTCTTTGCGTAAATTATTGGCATTCAGTGGGCATCAAACTTAACAGAAAACTTACCTGTATTCCTGGTTGTTCCCGATCTATGCAAAGCTGCCTCTGAACCTGATTTTGCCTGGACTTTTGCAACCACTGTCAGTTGAATCATCGTGTGAACGTTTTACTAAAGATTGAATGATTGCGTCAGTACAACTTTTCCAATCGCTCGACCTGATTCAGCATGTCGATGGGCAGCAGCAATTTCAGCCATGCTGAAACTCCGATCGTCCAACAAGGGTTGGATCTTGCCCTCATCTACTAGTTGAGCCAATTTCGACAGAATTTCTCCATGACGATCGCAATCGACATCAAACAGCAAGGGAATCAACATAAAAACTAGATGCAGGCTTAGCCCTTTGGCATGGAGTAACCTGAGTTCGATGAAGTTTTGTCTCCTCAAACTCAGGCATTTCAACACTTTTAGGCTAACAGCAGAATTTTTTCAATTTTTGGCACATTAAAATCCACCATCAATATCATTAATAGTTGAAAAAACATTGATTTAA
>NZ_JBGSPA010000141.1:0-52596 GCF_041738855.1 Chamaesiphon sp.
GACAGCACAGCGATTAAAATCGCCGCTAGTGCTGCAAAGTCCGCCTGTCTTGATGCGCTAAACCCTCGGCAAAGCCGAGGAGCGCGCATCGCTACGCGGACTGAGATCTAGAGTGTCTTAACCGATGTGGCGACTGCTATACTAAGATTTTATTGGTAGCCTTTTGACCGAAATTGGTGCTGACAATTGTGGGTATAATTGATGAATTTTGAGGAGGGTTTCGAGGGCGCAGGCTTTTTCGCCAATCGCGATCGAGGCTGATTGACGAGTCAACAATTCGATGACTAGTTTCGCCGCAGCTTCGCTTTTAATTACTTCGCTATTTAGGAAAGCAAACAGCCGTTGTTTGGCAACGCGGGCGCGGTTGACTTGGGCGAGGACGCGGGTAAAATAGGGCATCAACTCCTGCAAGCGATCGAGATTGCCCGCTGCATAGTCTTCGAGATATTGACTGGCAAATAGCTGCATATCAGTAGTGGGATGTTCGCTAAACTTGAGCAGATATTCCACACCATCACGCTCTTGAAAACAGTTTCCGACTAAATCGCGTCCAAATTTACGCACGTCTTCGCGATTGCTGTCACAAATACTAATTAGCACTAAAGGTGTCAGCTCGGTAGGTATCAGCAGTTCGCCAAATAGTTTGAAACCAAATTGGCGCGAGTCTGCCCATTTAGATGCCATCACGACAGTAGCAGCGACTAAGTCATCGGATTGTTGGCGCAAGCGGGGCAAGATTCGCTCCAACATTTGCCAACCAGCGACGCGAATCGTGAGAACTTCATGATGGGTGAGTTCGCCAATCTGTGCGGTAGTCAATGTATCCGCCCAGCGGTGACTATTTGCTTGCAGGATTATACCTGCAAGATCTTGGCTAGCGGTAGCCGTTGAGATGAGGAGTGTCCGAGTAATTTCGAGACTGGTAAATTCCATCCAATTAGGGACATCATTTTGGAGGAGCTGTGAGACAAAAGCATGCAGTCCCTCATGTGCTTCAGGTGCTAATAAGATCGAGATCGATCGATCGACTAATCTGCTCGTAAACATCGGATATGCACTGGTAAGTCGAGCAACTGTCGATCGAATTGCCGATCGCATTTCTGGCGATTCATGAGTTACTAATATCAGAATTAGTTCGAGGCGATCGATTAAGATCTCATCTGGTAATTGTCCGAATAGTTGTACTCCAATCGTCCGTACCGAGTCTACCGGAGATTCCAAGAGTGCGTCGATTAAACCAGGGGGAAGATCGATGGTTGCGGTTTGATGATTGAGTAAAATTTGCGCGCCACAAGTTTGTAAAGCTGGCAGGAGATGACGCAACAGGTCGAGAACGATTTCTAATCCGATCGATCTCAATGCTACTCCAAAACAGGTAATCAGTGTTTGAGTGGCATTTTCAGCAATGGTGGCGCAAGTGGAGTCAAAACATAATAACTCAGCAATAACACGCCCGACAATCGCTCGGGCGGTATCGATGGGCAAAATAGTCTCACTCACAAGTTGACGAATAAATAACTGAGTATCTACTTCAGGACTGACAACTAAGCCCGCAATTAAACGATCGTCTGCACTAAATCGATCGATCTGAGTGCGAATCCAATTGTGTGCTTCACTTCTAGCTGGCGCATACGCACAATTGGCGATCGCTAAGATCAGATCGGTTTGCGGATTGTCAGGCTGATAACGCGATCGAGCCAATCCAAATCCAAATTGAGCGGTAATTTCATAAGGTGTTGCTAATAGTTGAATTAGCTTATCGATCGAGATTGCTTGACAAAATTCGCTACATGTCTCGATCGCCTTTACTGCAAATTCATGTACGGGTTGACATTGACTTTCTACCAATAATTTCAATAGATACTCAGGCTGCTGTACCCACAAATGCGGAAAAGCTTCTTCTCGTACCGTTGGAGCCGGATCGCCCAAGTTATAGCCAGATTTACATCGCCACGTATCAGTCCCTGATTTCAATTCATATCGAGGGCTATTGGTATACAGCAGATGATTGAATGCTAGATAACTAGCATATTTATCCCAACTCACCCGCCTCCGCTCGGAACGTTGCCAGTTATTGTCGTATTGATAATATACTGATTCCCGCACGGGTACCATGTCAGCATCGCGATATTGCAACAGCACATCTACAGCTATTTTCACATACTCCGATCGAGCTGACTCTCCCAATGTTCTGAGCGATCGCCAGACTCTCCGCCGCAGATAGTCACGAGTCTTGCTACTATAAGCCAATCGGCAATCCGATCGAGCCATTTCTGTCTGAAACTCGCTAGTTTGTGAAGCTGCATAGATACCTGTCTGGCGATTGTACCCCCAGTTTTGGATAGTTAGATATTCCTGAGTATTCGGAATATTAATAATACCAAAATTACCATTGTAAAATGGCGCAGTGCGATCGAATCGATAGGCTAAAATCCCCAATACTTCCCCATCGTATCGGTATTCAGCGATCTTGAAAATATGTCGCAATCGTTGAAAATAATTTGGCGCAAGGGGTGTCGTTCGCACGATCTCCAGAATTACTGGACGAGTATATTCATTATCAATTTGATACAACAAATCTAGTACCTCAAATTGTAGAGGTGTCGCAGTGGCTAGATAAGTTTGCAAAGTCTGAGTTATTAACGCTGTCGCCGCTTCTTGCTCGATCGACTCCCGCAGTTGTCCGGGTAATTTGGTGATAAGTTCGTTACGGAGTGGCTGGGCTGCTGTCACGCTCAGTTTAGCGATCGCTTCAAGCGCAATCCGGCGAATGTGAGCTGGTGTTGCTACTTTGCGCTGGATCGTTTTCAACATCGCGATCGCACAATCATTCCCACAATGTCCCAGTGCCCAAACGATACTATAATTTCGCAGGGGATTGTCGCCCCACAACTGGATCAGCAATGGTGCGGCAGCGGCTAATTGCAGCTCTCCCGCCCGCCAAATCACCCGATCCAATTGCCACTGTTTAGCTGTTACTACCGCATTTCGATGCTGTACTGCCGCTGTCAGTCTGGCTAAAATCGCCTGGTTGCGAACCTCCAAATCTTCACTCCTCACAGGCACTGAAATCGGAGCTGAAACTGGCTCAGTCGCGGCTGTACCTGCTACTTGATAACCTTTGGTCAATTTCGATCGCACCAAGCGATCGAATGCCTTCTGCGCCGCTGCTAGGGGCACTGCTGCGACTGTCTCCGTGCCCTCGCGGAGATTTCCACCCCGTCTACCATAGCGATAATTGACCAGATAGCGATCGAGTGCTATTTGGCACAGATCGACTTCATACACCTTATCCGAATTACCTGCTTGATAAACTAGGGTCTGGCGTTGAATTAGCTGCATAAGCGACAGGGAGCAAAGTCTCGATACTACTGTACTATATAAGCTGTAATTTGTCACCAAAATCTATAGTTGCTGCAATAGCGATCCTAAGCAATTGCGAAACTAGAGATCTAGTCCGCGTAGGCGGACTTCGCATCATGAGCGAAGACTTCAATCGTTGTAACTAATGGCAACCGCAGAGGTGGTTGCCATTAGTTACAACCGAACTCTAGCAGACGGATATTACGTCACTTGAATAATGAGAAGCCCATTAATATTTCGTTACAATAAACGTAATCGAGAAAATAACTAGTCGTAGACTAAGAGTTAGAGGTCGCTGTGATGAATGGTAGTATCCGAGTTGGTTCTTTATTTGGCATCCCGTTTTATATCAATCCCACTTGGTTCCTGGTATTGGGCTTGGTGACATGGAGTTACGGGGAAGGTCTGGCAGTGCAGTTCCCAGATTTGCCAGGTGCTAGTCCCTTCATATTGGGTTTGATTACTGCTTTGCTATTATTTAGTTCGGTACTCGCACATGAGTTGGGACACAGCTTTGTGGCGATTAAACAGGGCATCAAAGTCGATTCGATTACGCTGTTCATCTTCGGCGGATTGGCAAGCCTAGAAAAAGAATCTGACAGCCCCGCATCAGCCTTCTGGGTAGCGATCGCTGGTCCCGCAGTTAGTTTAGTATTGTTTGGTATCATCACGACCCTTGGCTTTGCCGGACATCTGACTGGCCCCGTCGCCGCCATTACCGCAGTCCTCGCCGCCATCAACTTATCGCTGGGCTTGTTTAACCTGATTCCTGGCTTGCCCCTCGATGGTGGTAATATCCTCAAAGCGATCGTCTGGAAGGTAACTGGCAATCAATACAAAGGTGTCAAAATCGCTAGCATCGTCGGTCAAGGTTTTGGCTGGGTGGCGATCGCTTCTGGTCTGATTCCAGTAGTATTGTACGGTAGCTTTGACAATATCTGGAACCTACTCATCGGTTCGTTCTTATTGCAAAATGCTGGTAAATCCGCTCAGTACGCCCGCGTCCAAGAACGCCTCACGGGGATGACTGTCGCCGATGCGGTAACGCCCAATAGTCCGATAATTCAGGACAATATCACCCTCCGCGAATTTGTAGACCAACGCACACTTACTGGTAGCAACTGGCAAAAATTCCTCATTACTAATGAAGCTGGGCATCTAGTCGGCGAACTCGCACTAGACGCACTCAAAGATGTCCGATCCGATCGCTGGGCACATACACTAGTGAGCGAAATCATGCAAGCGATCGAGCCATCGACTATTATCATCAGCGATCGACCACTCTTGCAAGCGATCGAGCAACTAGAATCCAAGAAAGTTACCACCCTCAGCGTCACCAACAGCGATGGTATCCTCCTCGGACTCCTAGAGAAAGCCGCTGTCATCAACCTGATCCACCGTCCACAAGCAAATCCTGCATAGATCTAGTCTCCAAGATTTGCTAGCTAATAGCATCACTTAGAGGGTACCCCGATTGAGTCGGGGTACCCTCTAAAGTAGCTGGGAAATATTTGTGAGCGAGAAACTGCGTACGCCTGAGCTAGTGGTCAGTTCCCACCTTACCCTCTACCCTCTCTACACAATCGACTTCCGACTTTTACACGAGGTTTAAGTCTAGCCATCATGGTAATCTAAATGAATTGCGATCGACTGCAAGTAACATTTAGCTACCTCTAAATTCATCCCATGCGACCAAAGTTTGTCCCGGTAATTCTGGCTGGCGGTAAAGGCGAACGGTTTTGGCCCCTCAGCCGCAAACATCGCCCCAAGCAGTTTCTCTGTCTCGACGGGAGTGGCGAAAGCCTGATCCAAGCTACTGCCAACCGACTGGTGCCGATCGTCGGTGGGTGGGAAGATATTTGGGTAATCACCTCCAAACTGCTCGAATCAGGCGTGAGTGAGCAATTGCCCAGCCTTCCAGCCGCGAATATATTGGCGGAACCTGAGGGGCGAGATACAGCGGCGGCGGTGGCTTGGGCGAGTTTGGAAGTAGCCAAGCGGTATGGTGATGATGTAGTTATTGGTTTTTTCCCCGCCGATGCGTGGATTGGTGATGCGGGAGCGTTTGCGAAGACGATCGGATCGGCGATAGCATTGGCTGACGATCGAGGCGCGATCGTCACACTGGGGATTACGCCTACTTTCCCCTCGATTGGCTACGGTTATATCCAGCAGGGCGCAGCTAGCGGCGAGTATGGGTTTTTAAAAACATATCAGGTCGATCGATTCACCGAGAAACCAGATTTAGCCACGGCCAAGAACTTTATCGCTAGTGGTGATTATACCTGGAATAGTGGGATCTTTATCTTCACTGCCAAAACCGCGATCGATGAGCTGAAGCTGTATGCACCCGAACTGATGCAATTATTGATCGCAAAAGGTGTCGATATTTATCCAACTTTACCAAAGATCAGTATCGATTATGCCTTGATGGAAAAAACTCAATTAACCCATGTCATTCCGGCTGATTTTGGGTGGGATGACTTGGGCGATTGGAACGCGATCGAGCGGCTGCTCAAAGGTGATAACATTAATGTCGAATTAGCCAATCATGTCTGTATCGATACTACCGGATCGGTACTATATGCTAGCAATCCCGATGAAGTAGTAGTGACGATCGGTTTAGAAGATGTGGTCGTCGTCCGCGATGGCGATGTCACGCTAATTGTCTCCAAAGAGCGCACTCAAGAGATCAAACAGGTGCTGGGTAAGATCAAAGCAGATCGAGAACTCGATCGATTACTCTAAGTCGAGCGCGAACATTGAATTGCCAGTAGGTGTAGCTACAAATATTTGGGCGATCGACCTTAATAATCCAGGAAAAGCTGGGTACCTTAATAATGTGGGAAGAAAAATCGGACATCATGCAATCGAGCATGATGTCTTACTTTGTCTATTGAGCAATGTCTGGTACTTAATACCGCCTTACTGAATCGCTGCATCAGAATTAGCTTGAATGGATCGACAGATCGATTGACTCTTGACTAAGGTACTTGTCGATCGCGGTAGTTAAATATCTATTCTAAAGTGACTATCTGCGATCGTACTCTCGCATTCTGAACTATTACAACTAGACAATAATCAAAGCCCAGGATAAAAATCTATCGATCGAGTTAATGTTGTGACGAATCGATCGTCAAAACTGAGTTGAATGTATCCATTCGATCGCCAAATTAGCCAAAGAATTAAAACTGACTTCTTCAGGTAAGACTCAATCACCATCGGGGTTGTTAGCGATAGATCGGCTCTTCTTTAGAATCGATCGCATACATCATCCATAAGGTAGAGATAATCAAACTAATACTATGTTAACACAATCTCGAACCAATGATTTTAGAGATGGGTTGACAGCCATGCTTAGCGATATTGAGCGATATTTTCCACAGATCCACTAAAGCTTGTTGAATAAACATGAAAAATCCGTTAGGTTATGGATGGCACAACAATAAAGAAATCTTATGGGCGACATCAACGCAACTTTTACATCGACAGACCGTGCCTTCCACATTGAGGGATACGAAAAAATTGACTTTAGCCTGCTGTACGTAAATGGTGCATTTCAGATTGAGAATACCGAGATTGCGGATAGTTACCGCCAATTTGGTCGGTGTTTAATGATTGTCGATCGCAATGTATTCGGTCTATATGGCGACCGAATGCAGGATTATTTCAAGCATTACGATCTTGACTTGACAGTATTTCCAGTCTCGATTAAGGAACCTGATAAGACACTAGCGACTTTTGAAAGTATCATTGATGCTTTTGTTGATTTCGGACTCGTACGCAAAGAGCCTGTGTTGGTAGTTGGTGGCGGACTGACCACAGACGTAGCTGGCTTTGCTTGCTCATCCTACCGCCGTAAAACTAACTACATCCGCGTACCTACATCCCTGATTGGGCTGATCGATGCCAGTGTCGCGATCAAAGTTGCGGTCAACCACGGTAAGTTAAAGAACCGTCTTGGTGCCTACCACGCTTCACAGAAGGTAATTCTCGACTTCTCATTCCTGAAAACTCTACCAACCGACCAAGTTCGCAATGGCATGGCTGAGTTGATCAAGATCGCGGTCGTCGGCAATACCGAAATTTTTGAATTGTTGGAAAACTATGGTGAAGCACTCCTACATAGCCATTTTGGTTATTTGGACGGCACCGCCGAGCTGCAAGCAGTAGCACACCGCCTCACCTATAATGCGATTCAGTCGATGTTGAAGCTGGAAGTACCCAACCTGCACGAGCTAGATTTGGATCGGGTGATTGCTTACGGTCACACTTGGAGTCCTACCCTAGAACTGACGCCAGAGATTCCGATGTTCCACGGTCATAGTGTGGCGATCGATATGGCATTCTCAGCGACTATTGCCCAGCAACGCGGCTATATTTCAGTCATCGAGCGCGATCGGATTTTGGGCTTGATGAGTCGGTTGGGACTAGCGATCGATAGCCCCTATCTGACCCCAGAACTGCTGTGGAAAGCGACAACTTCGATCGCCCGTACTCGTGACGGTCTCCAGCGTGCAGCCGCTCCTTGCCCGATTGGTGAGTGCCGTTTCATGAACGACCTGACCCGGACAGAGCTAGATGCTGCTCTCGCAGTACATCGGGAAGTTTGTCAAGCATACCCACGTCAAGGTGAAGGCGTTGATATGTACGTCGTCCTAGACAAAGTTGGCACTCCGTCCGCAGCAGGAGTATAGAGATGAGACCAGTAACTCCAGTCGGCATCTTGGCAGCCAAGCTCGAAAGTCTCGTGCGTCAAGTCGAGCAGCTCAAACAGCTCGATCCAGCCTTTACCGCCGAATTACATCAAGCCTACGCGCTGGCAAATGGTCTCGATCCTTATCTCGACCTGTGTACTACGCCAGAGTCCCCAGCTTTGGCAGCACTAGTTGAGCGTACCAATGCTGAGGATTGGCAACAACGATTTACGGCAGGTGAGACGGTCAAACCGTTGGAACAGGAAATGGTTTCTGGTCATGTCGAAGGTCAGTTTCTCAAGTTTCTGATCCATTTGACGCGAGCGCGCCGCGTGTTGGAGATCGGGATGTTTACTGGTTACTCAGCATTGGCGATGGCTGAAGCACTACCAGCCGATGGGGAAGTGGTGGCTTGTGAGGTTGATGCTTATGCGGCGGAGTTTGCCCAAAAGTGTTTTAATGAATCAACATCCGGTCACAAGATCGTGGTGAAAGTTGCACCTGCGATCGAGACATTGAAGCAGTTGGCGGCGGATGGGGAGGTGTTCGACCTGGTATTTATCGATGCTGATAAGGCTGGATATATCGACTATCTGGATCTACTGCTCACTACTGGGTTATTGGCGACCCATGGGTCGATCTATGCGGATAATACATTGATGCAGGGTCAGCCGTATGTATCGGGGATGACAACACCGAATGGTGAAGCGATCGCTAAATTTAATCAGGCGGTGGCGGATGACCCACGGGTGGAGCAGGTGCTAATACCACTCAGAGACGGGATTACTTTGATTCGGCGGGTTTAATCATCCCAAGCTTGCGCGGGACAGATAATGAGGCTAGATCCCCGACTTCTTGAAGAAGTCGGGGATCTGATACTGCAATATAGCAACCGCCAAGGCAGTTAGGACAGCACAGCGATTAAAATCGCCGCTAGTGCTGCAAAGTCCGCCTGTCTTGATGCGCTAAACCCTCGGGGAACCCTACGTATCGCGCATCGCTACGCGGACTGAGATCTAGAGTGTCTTAACCGATGTGGCGACTGCTATATCTAAAAATTATGACAAAAATAGGTGCAGTTGCAGAGATGAAGGTCGATCGCGAAATTAGTGTCGATAGGAATACATTACTGACGAGAGTGAAAACGATCGCTACTCTGTTGTTACTGTTATTGGTATTCCCGCTGAATTTAACATTAACGGCGATCGCGTTGCTCAGAGCGGCGATCTTTAGACCCATACAGCCAAGATCGATCGCGGCTCATCCCCAGACGATTTTGATTAGTGGGGGGAAGATGACCAAAGCTTTACAATTGGCGCGATCGTTTTATCATGCGGGACATCGGGTAATTTTGGTGGAAACTGAGAAATATTGGTTGACTGGGCATCGTTATTCCTGGGCAGTCGATCGCTTTTATACTGTCCCAAATCCGCAGACACCTGAGTACTCTCAAGCACTTTTAGATATTGTCAAACAAGAAGGTGTTGATGTCTACGTGCCCGTCTGTAGTCCAGTAGCTAGCTATTATGACGCCGCAGTCCAAACGGTACTTTCCCCCTACTGTACAGTCATGCACGTCGATGTAGACATGCTGCAACGATTGGATGATAAGTATGAGTTTGCTACAGATGCCCAAGCGTTGGGATTGCGGGTACCTAAGTCTTACAAAATCACCGATCCTCAGCAAGTGATTGATTTTGATTTCGCTAACGAACGGCGGAAATACATTATCAAAAGTATTCCGTATGACTCGGTACGGCGGTTGGATCTGACACGGTTGCCTTGTGAGACTCCAGCGGCGACGGCGGCATTTGTCAAGTCTTTGCCGATCTCGGAGAGTAAACCGTGGGTGATGCAGGAGTTTATTCCTGGGCAAGAGTTCTGCACTCACAGCACGGTGCGCGATGGACATCTTCAGTTGCACTGCTGCTGCGAATCATCGGCTTTTCAGGTAAATTATCAGCATGTAGATCGATCGGATATCGAAGCGTGGATTCGGACTTTTGCTAGTAGTTTGAAACTTACCGGACAGGTTTCACTGGATTTTATGCAGGCGAATGATGATGGACAAGTATATGCGATCGAGTGCAATCCCCGCACCCATTCTGCCATCACAATGTTCTACAATCATCCTGATGTCGCCCAGGCTTATTTACAACTAGAGGCACTGAGCGAAACAGTTCAACCATTAGCATCTAGCCGCCCGACTTACTGGATTTATCATGAAATTTGGCGATTGGTGACACATTTATATTCGCCACAACTGACTAGGGAACGATTACAAATTATTACTCAAGGTAAGGATGCCATCTTCGACTGGGACGATCCACTACCTTTTTTGATGGTGCATCATTGGCAGATCCCATTATTATTATGGGGAAATTTACGCAATCCGAAAGAATGGATTCGGATCGACTTTAATATTGGCAAACTTGTAGAAATAGGCGGAGATTAAATTAATCGATCGTTGACAGTTGATCCTCATTACTTAGTTAGCATTTTAATTATTGACTTTGCATAGTAAGTAATGAAGAGCTAAAATATTCTTAACCAAGTAGCTAAAGTATCAAGTAATAATTCATGCGGCGTACTGGATTCGCATTGATGTCAACATCGGCAAATTGGTCGAACTCGGCGGTGAATAATGACAGGAAGTCAGGAACGCTCCCTGTCTTGTCGCGCTTTTTAGCGGAGGGAACCTCCGCAGCGCGCGCCGCTAAATCACCCATTTCGGGGAATTTTGAGCAGATTTAATCTTTCTGAAACCTCAAACCTATGACTACAACACCTTTAACGATCGATCCCCTCAACACCGCAGCCAAACGCAAAATCTTTGGGATGATTCAGGCATTTTGGCAAAGTCAATGTCTCTATGTAGCCACACGATTGGGCATCTTTAATTTGCTGCACGACGAAGGCGCACAATCGGCAGACACGCTGGCTGAAAAGACAAAAACGAAGGTCGATCGCCTCTACGTCATTCTCCGCGCGCTGGCTCATTTGGACGTGCTAGCAGAACGCCCCGATCGGATCTTTGCCGCGACCGAAACCTCTGCTTTATTAGTAACAAATCACGGACCCTCGATCGGGCATTTTGCCATGCACATTACCGAGCCTGCCCAGTGGGACGCTTGGAACCAGCTCGAAGCCGCTTTACACACGGGGGACGTTGCCTTTGAACGGGCAAACGGCAAATCGGTCTATGACTTTTGCCAAGACGAGCCTTGGAGCGGTGATGTGTTTATGAATGCGATGAGCTTTTTGACCGACCATGCGATCGATGCACTTCTGGATGTGTATGACTTCGATCGCTTCCCGACGATTATGGATGTCGGCGGCGGACAGGGCGGATCGATCGGCAACATTGTCAAACGCTTCGGCTGCAAAGGGATATTGTTTGATGTGCCCTACGTGACGGCAACGGCTCCGGCTTATCTCGCCAAGTTGGGCGTGAGTGAAGGCTCGATCGAGGTGATTTCCGGCGATGTATTCGAGGCGGTGCCGACTGGGGCAGACGCGATCGTGATGAAATATTTCATCTCCGCTTGGAACGATGATGATGCTCGAATCATTCTCAAAAACTGCCGTGCTGCCCTGCCACCCCACGGCAAAATCATTCTCCTGCAAGCATTTGTGCCCGATCTCGACGATCCTAAAACTGCTCCAGATGGCATCATGCCAGGACTGTTTGCAGTGCAAATCATGGTTTCGGTGCCCGGAGGAGCATGGCGAACTCGTCAACAGTTTAAAACGCTGTTTGAAGAATGCGGCTTTAAGTTAGAAAAAACCGTCGATACTGGCACAAATCTATCCGCTATGGAGTTTGGACTGGCTTAAACAGTTGACAGTTGCGGATGCAATCACGCGGAGGATACCTGGCGCATGTGTTGCACCAGCGGCTCGCGATACGTAGGCTCTGCCGAGGGTTTGCGGATGCAATCACGCGGAGGTTCCTCCGCATGTGTTGCACCAAGCAGCGAGACAAGACAAGCAGACAGTTGACAGCGATTTTGGTCAAGACAGCGAATCTGCGGCGCATCGACATGGAGGTGTATCCTTCACTGGGCGGGTGACAAAGGCGAGACAGGTTGTGTACGTCAAGACAAGAAAGCGAAGTTGTTATTGGAGAGATTTAGACTCCCTAGATAACAAGTATATGCCTACAGGTAGGAGGCTCTAAACCCCTGCTTTTTGGTAATGCCAGGGCAAATTGCAATATCTATTTTCTCTGACGCTAACATCAGATGCAACTACCACCACTTCAACGTCGAATTCTCAGCCAGCTCGAACGTCTGCCCACGGGAGTTTCCGAACTCGTCACCGCCAGCTTGCTCGAACGCAGTCAAATTCGGTTGGGCGATGCCGTGACGGGCGTTTTACGCTCCTTGCGTCCCCGTCGGCCGATGGACTGGGACCCGTGGATCGTCAAAACGGACGACCTTTACCGTCTCTATTACCTACGCGGACTAGAGGGACAAACCCCCTGGTGGACGGTTAGCCAGCTCTGCGGCGCAGTCTCGGACGATCTCAAACACTGGCACGACTTAGGAACGCTGCTCAAGCCCGAACCCGATCGAGCTTGGGAATCCGGTCGGATCTGTGCCGGATGCACCTATGCAGAAGACGGCATCCTCTACCTATTTTACTCAGCAGGCGGTAAGCAAATGCCCGACTTGCGAAATGAAGCGATCGCGCTGGCTACTTCCACTGATGGCATTCATTGGCAGCGTCAACTTCACCATTTTCCACTTATTCCCGATTCGCAAGATCCTTGGTATGGTCACTGCAACTTGACGCAGCATCTTCACTGGCGCGATCCCTATCTTTTCAAAGACCCGCAGGATGGACGATACTACATGTTCATCTGTGCGAGTGCCAAGACTCCAGGCAACTTTCAGGGGTGTGTCGGGTTAGCGGTGAGTGACACGATCGCCGGATGCTATCAAATCTTGCCGCCTGTGGTTGCTCCCACTTCAGCAACTGCCGCTGACTGGCCGTTTTACCACATAGAACGTCCGCAAGTTTTTTACAAAGATGGACGCTATCACCTGTTCTTTTCCTGCTTTCGGATCTACCTCAATCCCAATTGGCTCGATCGAGTCAACAACCGCCGCATCACCAACTCGACGCTCTACTGGTATGTCTCAGACTCAGTGACAGGCCCTTATCGTCCTCGATTTGATGATGAATCGATCGTGCCTGGTAGCGATCGGATTGGCATGTATGGTATGAACTTCCTGCCTATGGACGATCGCCTCGACGAGTTTATCGTCTATGGGTGGTATCACCGTCTGCACACATTAGGCGTGTCACCCGCACTGCGAGCAAGTTGGAAAAACCCCGATCGATTTAGGCTTTATCACTTGGAATCTAACCAATCTTTTGGAGCTTAAAAGAGTTAGGAGCGAAAACAACACCTCAGTATCAGCCCAATCAAGACTTAGGCGGTCGAAAAATCGCGACAGGATCGACAAACAGTCATGTAGGGTGCGCAATGTCCACCAGTAATGTAGTAATGTAAGGTGGGCATTGCCCACCAGCTAGGTTTCAGGCACAATTTACTCGTTCGTGGAGCGTACCGTAGGTAATCGATCGATAACGATCGATTACCTACGGGGTAAGTCTGATTGCAAATCAAAGCCCATCGAACGTTTAAGAGCTAGTTATTTATGCCCAGGTTAAGAGTACTACATTTAGTCGGCTCGGCAGTCAGTGATTTTTATGGCGATCTGTCGCGCCTTTATGCCCAAGATTGTCTGGAGAGTACTGCCAATCCAGCTCTGTATGAGTTTCATATTGCCTATATTACACCCGATCGCCAGTGGCGATTTCCGGTCGATCTGAGTCGGGAGGCGATCGCCGCAGCTACACCACTATCGCTAGCTGAAGCCGTGCAGGTGCTGCTAAATCTTCAGATCGACGTGATGGTACCGCAGATGTTTTGCATCCCAGGGATGACTCAATATCGTAATTTATTCAACTTATTGAATATTCCATATATCGGCAACACCGCCGATCTGATGGCGTTGGTAGCTGACAAAGCCAAGACTAAAGCGATCGTCGCCGCCGCTGGGGTAATTGTCCCGACAGGCGAAGTCCTCCGTGCTGGCGATCGGCTGAGTATTGATTTGCCAGTAGTCATCAAGCCGATGAATGGGGATAATTCGATCGGTGTGACACTGGTGACAGACATCGCGGACTATGATGCGGCAATGCAAGTCGCACTCACTCATTCAGATGAGATCTTAGTCGAAACATTTATCGAGCTAGGGCGTGAAGTCCGCTGCGGAGTCATCGTTCAAGCTGGTAAGTTGGTGTGTTTACCACTTGAAGAATACGCCTTGGATGCCACGACGCGACCGATTCGGAGTTATGCTGACAAGCTGAAGCAAAATGATGATGGTAATCTAGACTTCGCTGCCAAGGATAGTACCAAGTCGTGGGTGATTGACACTAGCGATCCAATTACCGAAAGTGTCTGGGCGATGGCGCGCAAATGTCATGTAGCCTTGGGCTGTCGCCATTACAGTCTATTTGATTTTCGGATCGACCCCTGGGGCAATCCTTACTTTTTAGAGGCTGGATTGTACTGTTCGTTTGCCCAAACTAGCGTCCTGTCGGCGATGACTAAAGCAGCGGGAATGCCACTGGATAAGTTCTTCTACAGCATGTTGCAAATTGCTCTGGAGAGTGACAGCGTAGATCTAAGGATACCCACAAGGGGCACCCCTACAGATTAATTGCGTAGGGGTGCCCCTTGTGTGTACCCTGGGTCTGCACTAAGCAATAGTCTATCTAACGTCAGTTCGGGTGAAGAGGAGCCTGGAGACTAAAGTCTCGGCTCATAATGCAAAGTCCGCCTTCGCGGACTGAATCTTAGTCCGCGAAGGCGGACTTTGCATTATGAGCACCGATTTCAATCGAGTGCGGAGCCAATAGCCTTAACCCGAACTCACGTTATCTAGTATGGGTTTGTCAGACGCGGCGGTTACAAGAGGCGTTTATGCCTCGCATTTGGGACGTGCAAAAATACCTGGATATGGTTCTGCTGAAAATACGTCCGAACGATCGAGCAAATAGCGATCGCACACGCCAAATAGTTCCACCTCAGTCTGCGCTTTCCGCATCTCTCGCAAGAACATCCCCTCGGCATCCACACTTTGACCGATGTAGTTGAGATACATTTTGAGATGGCTAACTCGCGATTTTGCGGCGATCGCTTGCACCTTGGGCATCTGATATAGTCGATCGATATAGTCTCGTACTTGCGCTAAGGTAACGATCGAAATCTCTTGCCCTGATAATGCCTCCCGAATTTGTTTAAAAATCCAGGGATTGCGAATTGCCGAGCGTCCGATCATCACTCCCGCTGCTTGAGTTTGGGATATTACCGCCATTGCCGTCGCAGCCGAGGTGATATTGCCATTGGCGAGTACCGGACATCGCAGGCGGTGGACGGCATGAGCGATGAGATCGTAATGGACGGTGCCGTGATAGCCTTCTTTGACCGTGCGACCGTGTAAGCTCAGCAGATCGATCTGATGCTTGTCAATTAAGCCCAAAATCCGATCGAATTGAGTCGTATCCTCAAATCCAATCCGCATTTTTACCGTCAATCGCCCAGCCACAGCCGAGCGCAACTCGCCCAGGATGCGATCGATCTTATCGGGATCGCGCAATAGTCCACCACCAACATTTTTACGATAAATCTTGGGTGCTGGGCAGCCCATATTGAGATCGAATCCAGCGATGGGGTAGTGGCTCAGTAAGCGCGCCGTCCGCACGAGATCGGTAATACTCTCACCGATAGTTTGCGCGAAGATCGGGCGACCTGTAGCATTCTCCGTAATCGACCGCAAGATCTGTTTTTCCAAGTGCGAACTCTCATGCACCCGAAAATACTCAGTAAAAAAATAGTCGGGACAGCCATAATATGCGATCGCATTCATAAAACACAGATCCGTCACATCCTGCATCGGTGCCAAAGCGGTCAATGCTGCTACTGGGAATTTTGGCGTCGTCTGCGCCGGAATCAGATCTAAGAGTGTCATCGCAGGGCGAGTCGCGCGATCGAGCATGTGAAAATTAGTATTCTCTTCATCATTCTATGTCCTAATCTCAAAGCTTTCGATTTACTTAGCTCCCTAAAACTACCCTCGACCCCTAAAGCCTGAAACCTAAACCTACATCATGCCCCAATATTCAGGCTTGACCGAATCCTCGATCGCCAGCAGCCAAGCCGCCAGATCGAACCCTGCGGCAACCCGCCAAACTTGAACCTGTGCAAACTGTCTCTCTGTGCCGCGACTAATAATCCAGCGATAGCTCCAATAGCCCAATGCTACCCACCGCAGATAGCGACGCTTTAGCCAGCGTAGGGGATTTTGTCGAAAAGACTTCAGTTCTCCGAGCATGAGTGACTCTGGGCGAAATTTTATAAGATATAAATAATTATGACAATCTTTTGACCAACCTGCCGCGATCTTATCCTAAATTGAGCATGACAAATCCTGAACCCAGTTCAATCCTCGCCTCACTCCAAGACTTGATTGATGTTGTTGCCAAATTGCGAGATCCCGATGGGGGTTGCCCGTGGGACTTGGCGCAGACACCAGAGAGTTTGACACCTTATATCGTTGAGGAAGCTTATGAAGCGGTACACGCGATTCGGAGTGGCGATCGCGCGTCGATCGTCTCAGAGTTGGGTGACTTATTATTGCAAGTAGTTTTGCAGTCGCAACTAGCTAGTGAAGCGGGGCATTTTACCCTCGCTGAAGTCGCTCAGAGTATCAGCGAAAAACTAATTCGCCGTCATCCACATGTATTTGGTGATGTGCGAGTTGCGGATGTCGCCGCAGTCAGAGCCAATTGGGAAGAAATCAAAGCGAGTGAGCAAGAACCGACTACCACACCACTGAGCGATAAGTTGAGTAGTTATGTTGAAAAACTCCCACCCCTGACAGCAGCGATGAAGATCTCGAATCGGGCTGCGGCGACGGGATTTGAATGGGAGAGTATCGACGGAGTTTGGGAAAAGTTTGCCGAAGAATTGGGGGAGTTCAAAGAGGCACTGACTACCCCCGATCTAGCTCATCAAGAGGCGGAGTTGGGCGATCTGTTGTTTACTGTCGTCAACCTCGCGCGGTGGCTCAAACTCGATCCCGAGCGGGGATTGAGCAGTACCAATCAGCGGTTTATCGATCGCATCCAACAGATGGAGCGATTTGCAGATAAACCGTTGGCAGAATATTCGATCGCTGAACTAGAAACTTTCTGGCAACAAGCGAAACAACGACTGGCGAGGGGTGATTGAGAGTTGAGCCAATCGTCAAGTCGATCGGTTGCGGAGATCGTTACCCCACCCTAATTCTCCCCTTTCCAAGGGGAGGGGACAAGAGGAGCCGCTTTCTCAAGGGGGTTGGGGGGTAAACCCATCGACAACGAAGTCGATCTGACCTAAAAAACTTGTTCGACACCAGAAATTTCGGGAATCATGTCGCACAATTTGCGCTCGATGCCCATTTTGAGAGTCATTGTCGAACTAGGGCAAGAGCCACAAGCACCTTGAAGACGGAGTTTGACGATCGGACCGTCGATATCGACTAGCTCCACATTACCACCATCCGCCATAAGGTAAGGTCGGAGGGTATCAAGCACGGTTTCGACGTTAGCAGGATTGAGTGTTAAAGCTTCAGACATATTTCCCTAAACCAAATTGATAATTAGCTAATCGAGGCATCGATCGCATCTTCGATCGTAACCGATCCTACCAGTTATTTGCGGATTGTTTGGGGGCGGATTTCCCGATGCTTGAGAGTCGATTGGACTTGACTATGGTACGGGCAATTACTGTCAGTGGTGGTGGCGATCTCCAAAGCGATCTCCACCAATCGCTAAGTTGATTATTTGATGTCGCTTTACTTGCTAAGATACTCTGACAATCGATCGAGATTTTTGGGCGTGGCATTAGCGGTGAGTATGGATAGCAAAAAACTAGAGTTTATCGCAGCTTCAGCTCTTTTTACCTACTGGAGTTCAGACAATTAGCCGATCTCACCCCCAACTCCATCACTTACGATCGAACAAGCCGAACGCAAAGTCAATAGTAATTAACAAGTTTAGAGTGCTAAGATCGACCGTTACCAAGATACCCTGGGAATGCTCATCCGATCGCGATCTCAATAATTACAATTTTTGTGCTAGCGGGGAAACCTTGACTATTTGAGATCGAAAAAAGTCTTATGGTATTGTCAAAAATATTGTCTAGAAGTGAGCTACTTGAGTTGATTGGGGAAACAGTGCCAGTAGGTACTCCCGATCCAACCGATCCGCTGATTTTAGCTAGACTGAGCGCATTAACTGATGAACTGATCGACAAATCTGGTCGTCAAGCTTTAGGAAGCGATCCATTTAGTGATGTTTACGATCGTCAGATCGTTATCGATCGAGTTCAGATCGCATCAATCTTAAAGAATAAAGTAGTATTAATTACGGGCGGATGTGGATTTGTCGGCACTAATCTAATTGCCAAGTTACAACAATTTGGTGTCAAACGAATCGTTGCTGTCGATATTAGTACGGGCAGCTCTCAACCAGTCAAAATCGATCCAATAGCGACTACTAATATCCATATTCCGGTTGCTTACTACTGTAGCGATGTCCGAAACCTGCACTCGTCAGTAGCCGAACACCCACTACCGAGTCGAGTTGCTGACGCGGACTTATCCACAGCATTCTATTCGTCGGTTCAGCCAAGCTCGCCGCCGATGGCATCTCAAAAGTCACTCACACACATCTTTGCGATCGAGCGACCCCAGATCGTCTTTCATCTAGCTGCCGAACGCTTGCCAGGATTGGCTGAACTGCAAATTCATCAGACTGTCAGCACCAATATTTTGGGGTGCGATAATATCATTCACTTATGTGAAAAGTTCGCAGTTGAGTCGTGTATATTTTCATCGACAGGCAAGGCATCGAGATACTTTACCCCCGATATTTATGCTGCTTCCAAGAAGATTAGTGAGTGGTTATTTAGTGACAACTCGCGATCGCGAACCTGTCAATATGGAATTGTCAGGTTTACACATGTAGTTGAGAATAGTCCCGTGAGCGCGGATTTGGATGCACGGGTGGCTGATGGATTGGTGAGCCTTCACGCTCCCGATCGCTATATTTACACCCAAAATATTCGAGAGTCAGTAAATCTGTTGCTCGATGCGTTGACGATAGTCAAACCAGGACGGACAAAACTGATCGCTGTTAGGGATATTGGTTGGCCGATTAATACGTTAGATTTGGCACTACACAAAATCTTAAAATCAGGCAAAAAGATCCCGCTTTACTTCAAAGGACTTCCGGCTGGATACGAAACTCAAGTCTTTCTAGGGCAACTCGATCTGAGCGGCGAGCGCGAGGTGCTACCGATGCTCAATGTCCTCGAAGCAGATGGTAGTGAAATATCTCCAACTGGAGATGTAGTAATCTCTGAAATTATTCCCTTCGATGCAGAGGTCCTACAACAATCGATCGCCAATATTAGAGCAGCGATTGGCTCTAACGATCTGACGCTCAAACAAACAGTAATTGACAGCGAAAAAGCAATTGCGCTATCCTCATTCGGAGGTGCAAATCCGCTGAGATTGCTGGATATCTTGAAATGGGGTGTGAATGTGGAGCAAAAATCGACTGTCGGAGCAGAGTTAAGTGGCGATCCCGAAATTGTGGCACTGCTGCAAAAAGGTGTCGAGATCGCGCGATCGGCGGAAACTGTCAAGCTGGGTAGAGCACTGCTCACCTCAGCCATCATGCCTGCGCCCATCTCACCCAGTGCAGATCGCAATTTGAGCGATCTGTTACCACTGCACAAGCACCGCCGCACCGGAACCAATCAGCGTAAATGTAAAAAAGATCTAGATCCCGTCACTGGCGATTTGGGCTAGCTGCTGGCTGACGATCGCGAGGGCGATCCCCCGATGACTGATACTGCGCTTGGTAGCGACGGACATTTCGGCGAACGCAAGTTGTTTGGTGGGGACATAAAAAATCGGATCGTAGCCAAAGCCATCGACACCGCGTGGAGTGGTGAGAATTTCACCACGACAGATCCCTTCGGCTTGGGCGGCGATCGATCCGTCGGGACGCGCGACAGCCACCGCACAGACAAATTGTGCCTGTCTTTGGCTGGGTGCGGGAAAATTAGCCAATTCTCCGAGCAGGCGATCGATCCGCTCTTTGTCGCTATTGGCATATCGCGCCGAATAAATCCCTGGTGCGCCCGCGAGAGCATCTACCTGTAACCCAGAATCATCCGCGATCGTCCAAGCATTCAACGCGATCGCCACCGTTGAGGCTTTCTGACAAGCATTGGCAGCAAAAGTGTCTCCAGTCTCATCAACATCTATTTCGGCAGGTTTGAGGCTCAATTCCCAGGCACTGTCGCTCAGATATGCTTGCATTTCCCGCAACTTACCAGGATTGCTAGTGGCTACAATTAATTTTGTCATAAGATCCGATTAAACCGCTTCAAGCGCAGGGGAAAGATAGTGAGCATTTTTGGATATTTCTACCGCTACACACTGACGATTAGCTCATTCTTGATTTTAGCCAGTTCTGTGCCAGTTTTAGCGGCTTTTCCACGCCCGACTCGCAGTCAAAAAGCGATGGTAACCTCAGCGCATCCCTTGGCGACTCAGGCGGGAGTGGCGATCCTCCAGCAGGGTGGCAATGCGATCGATGCTGCGGTGGCGACGACTTTGGCGATTTCGGTGGTGGAGCCGTTTGCGGCGGGGATTGGCGGTGGGGGTTTTATGGTGATGAAGATGGGGACGGAAACCAGATCGCTAGATTTTCGCGAACGTGCGCCCCAAAAAGCCTCGCGGGACATGTATCTAGATGCTCAAAAAAAGGTGCGCCCGAATGCCAGTCTAGAGGGACATTTGGCGGCTGGGGTGCCAGGGACGATCGCGGGGCTAGCCGCAGCGCATAGACAATATGGTAAGTTACCCTGGCGGATGGTGGTCGCCCCCGCCATTAGACTAGCGCGGGATGGCTTTACTGTCAGCGAAATTTATACCGAGCAAGCTAAGTCTAGGCAAAAACTGTTAGCCAGCAATCGAGCCGCCCGCGCCATTTTTACCCGCAATGGACGACCACTACAACCAGGCGAACGTCTCGTCCAGCGAGATTTGGCGCGGACATTGAGTTCGATCGCTCGCAATCCCCAGCATTTTTATACCGGATCGATCGCCCGCGCGATCGATCGCGATATGCGCCAAAATCAAGGGTTAATCACTGTTACCGATCTCCAAGCTTATCGCCCTAAGTGGCGCGCGCCCATCTGCGGCAAATTTCGCCAATACGATGTCTGCTCGATGGCTCCACCTTCTTCTGGTGGCTTGCATCTGCTCCAAATCCTGAATACGATCGGGAATACCAATTTAGCCGCGCTGGGCTGGCATAGTCCCGATGCGCTGCACCTGCTAATCGAATCGATGCGGATTGCTTATGCCGATCGATCGGTACATCTGGGCGACCCTGATTTTACCAAAGTACCAGTCGCTGCGCTGACCAATCCAGCCTATGCCGCCCACCGCCGTCAAGAAATCGATCCCAATCGGGCGCGTCCTTCTACTACCGTTCAGCCAGCCACACCCGCACTCTTAAAACAATTCGAGCTGGGCGCAGTTCGATCCGCCGTAGCAGTGCCCATTGCGAGGATTTCTACCCCGACATCATTACCCGAATCACTCGACACCAGCCATCTTAATGTAGTCGATCGCGATCGCAATGTTGTCAGTCTCACTTTTACCATCAATTATCGGTTTGGTGCGGGGATAGTAGTCCCAGGCACGGGGATTTTATTGAATGATGAGATGGATGATTTTGCGATCGCCCCTGGAGTAGCCAATGTCTTTGGCTTAGTTGGTGGCGAACAAAACTCGATCGCCCCTGGCAAAACACCACTATCAAGTATGACACCGACGATCGTCACCGAAAACGGTAAATTTCGGCTGGCCGTCGGCGCACCTGGCGGGAGTACGATTATCACTACCGTCCTCCAAATCTTGCTCAATGTCCTAGAGTACAAAATGGATGTCGGCGCGGCGGTGGCTGCGGGGAGAATTCACCACCAATGGACGCCAGACAAGCTAAATGTCGAGCCGTGGGGATTCGATCCTGCGACTCTTGCCGAGTTGCGCCGTCGGGGACATCAGATCGAGCAACAAGGTGATTGGGGCAATGCCAATGCCATCCAACAGCTACCTGACGGGAGTCTCGAAGGTGCAGCCGATCCGCGCGGGGAAGGTACCGCACGCGGATTTTAGCCCGATCTAAACTTATACTAAGATGGCACTTATCGGCTCAAAGTAGCTCTTCATTCCCTACGCTTATGATGTCTAAATTCTTGCTCGGCACGATCGTCGCTACTCTCATTATCGGTTGTGCTAGTACCGCTTCAGCCCAACTCCCCCCAGCATCACCAGCTTCACCACTCCCAACCACAACTGAGCCACAACCTGCACCCTCAATCTCACCCCAATCACCAGCAACAACCAAGCCAGATCTGACCCTGTTGGGCAAGGTTTTAAGCTTATTTCTGCAAACAAATAAAGCTAAAACCGACTCTCAACTTGTCATGACGGTACAAGATCGAGGTGTAGATGTGAAGGTTTATGCTCAAACTACAACAATAGCCAAAAGTAGTGGTGAGTTTCGTTCCTCACTAGTTTTCGTACAGCCTGGTCAACCGCCGACAGCCAAGTATACGATCGTCTCAGATGGTCGCAAAGTCTGGATCTATCGACCCGATCGCCGCCAATATTCCCAGACTACCATCGCCAAATTTCAATTACAACCCTACTCATATCTCATCGGTCTATCATCGATCTTCTTTCTCACAGTCACCGAACCAACTCGGCGCGATCTCAAGGCAGCTCTAGCTGTCAGTCCTACTGTATTGACCTCTCTTCCTGAAAATCAAATTAAAGACTTGCAAGGAAGTAGACAGCAAGTTGATGGTCGAGAATTGTATGCCTATTCCTACACTAATCAGCTTGAAAACTGGATCTTTAATGGTTTGGTCGATCCGCAAACAGGTATCCTCAAACAAATCGAATTTACTGGCAAACTCGATCCCAAAGATAGTAGCAACAACTTTACACTCACCGAAAAAATTATCGATCGCAATCCTCAACCAGTCATCAACAATGCCAGTTTTAAATTTTCCCCACCCAAGGGCACTACTAAAGTACCATCCCTAGATATCGATCTAACTGGGTTGTAAGTAGCTACGACCCTACCTGCGTCACATTATTATTTTCACTAATCTAAACATGCAGCTATTCATAGATACTAATATTCTCCTATCTTTTTATTCACTCAACCAAGAAGATTTAGCCGAACTGAATAAACTAATCGACGCGATCGATCGACACCAAATTACGCTGGTCCTTACCGATCAAATCCTAGATGAATTCAACCGCAACCGCGACCAACGGATCGATGGTGCCATCAAATCCCTCCGTACCCAAACCTTCAATCCTCAATATCCCCAAATATGTGAAGATTATCCAGAAATCGATATTTTACGCGAATCACTCAAGCTCTATGAACAGGCTCACGT
The DNA here is from genome assembly GCF_041738855.1 of Chamaesiphon sp. Lineage (GTDB taxonomy): Bacteria > Cyanobacteriota > Cyanobacteriia > Cyanobacteriales > Chamaesiphonaceae > Chamaesiphon. The sequence goes on from NZ_JBGSPA010000141.1 coordinate 23,683, forward strand.
CGCACTAACCGCCAAAATTGCGCTCGATATCAAAGCCAAAAACCTCAAAGCCGATCGGATTATTCAGTCGTTATTCAGATTGGGGAAAAAGCTCACAAATCATCCCACCACTCTCGATCGCGCGAGATTCCGCATGGGTGTTGGCAATCCCCCAGGCAAGAACAATTCTTTAGGTGATGCGATCAATTGGGAGTGTCTACTCGACGAACTGCCAGCAGGGGAAGATCTCTATTTTGTAACGGGGGATAAAGACTATTGTTCGGCATTAAATGATGATGAATTTAATGATTTCTTACTCAATGAATGGTACGATCGGAAGCAGACAAAAATCTACTTTTATAAGCGGTTATCTAGTTTCTGTAAAGAACAGTTCCCAGAAATTGCTCTAGCTAGTGCTCGCGACAAAGAGTTCTTAATTAGAGATTTAGTAACCAGTCAATCGATCGCCAGCACTCAATCGGCGATCGCCAAATTAAGTTACTACTCAGAGTTTAACGCCGCTCAAGTCAATACGATCGTCGCTGCGGCTATCTCTAACCGTCAAGTAGTTTGGTCGATCGAAGACGATCGCGTGAGAAGTTTCTTATCATCAGTAGTTGCCAATAACAAGCAGTATTTAGATACTGCTAGCTTAGTCGCGATCGCCGGATTATTAGGTGAGAATCAATAAGTTTAGATACAAGATCCCCGACTTCTTGAAGAAGTTGGGGATCTTGGGGATCTGTCCTCACCCTTTGGCATCCTCAATCGATAGATTTCGATCTAACCTTGCAGGGCTTCGGCACCGCCGACAACTTCCAAGATTTCTTGAGTAATTGCCGCTTGACGTGCTTTGTTATAGCTGAGTGTCAACGAACCGATCAGTTGCTTGGCGTTGTCGCTGGCATTATTCATCGCTGTCATCCGCGCAGCCAGTTCGCTGGCTGCTGCTTCTTGGAGCGCACGCAGGAGTTGGTTATTGAGGTACAGCGGTAATAGTGCATCGAGGATTTGATTGGGATCTTGTTCAAAGATCGTATCACTCGGTAGCGGTTGCACGGACGTATCCAATTTTTCTCGCTCGACGCTGAAATTGCCACCGCGACTAGTGAGGCGGAAGACTTCATCATCAGGCACTTCCAATCCTTGGGGTGTCAATGGTAGTAAGGTCTGAACGACGGGGCGAGAAGCAATCAACGACACAAACTTGGTATAAACCAGCTCTACTCTGTCTACGCCTTCAGACAGGAACAGCGAAAGCAGTTCATCGGCGATATTACTAGCTTCCGCAGCCGTAGGGATTTGTTCTAACCCCGTATAGTCAGCACTGATGGGTTGATTGCGACGTTGAAAATATTGAGTAGCTTTACGTCCGACAGTGACAAATTTATAATCTAAACCTTGTGCTTTGAGTTCTTTAGCACGGAGTTCGGCTTTTTTGATAATCGAACTATTATAACCGCCACACAATCCGCGATCGCCTGTGACGACCAAGATGCCGACACATTTAGCTTCGCGTTGCTGGAGAAAAGGTGAAGTAGCATCAGCAAATGTCAGCCGACTTTTGAGGCTATATAACACTTGCGCCAATCTGTCAGCAAAAGGACGCGTCGCAACTACTTGTTGCTGTGCGCGCCGGACTTTCGCAGCGGCTACTAAACGCATCGCTTCGGTAATTTTTTTAGTATTTTTAACTGATTGGATCTGATCCCGAATAAGTTTTAAGTTAGCCATATTTTTTAAATATTAATTAGTAATTTTAAATACTGTAGGGGTATCTCTTGTGGATACCTGTAAACGTTAGGGTACCCACAAGGGGCACCCCTACGGTTTCTACTGTGCTGTCATTATCCCTAGTATTCTAGGCTGCGGCTAAGAAGGATTTCTTACATTCAACTAGTGCGGCTTTAAGGAGCGTTTCGGCTTCATCAGTGAGCTGCATTTTGTTGTCTTTGATAGTTTGAGCGTACTCAGGTTTGCTATTTTTGAGGTAGTCCTTGAGTGCTGCTGTATAACCAGTGACTTTATCGACGGCGATATCGTCGAGATAGCCATTCAAGCCTGCATATACAAGCGCGACTTGCTCGGGTACTGATAGTGGTGAGTACTGAGGCTGCTTGAGAATTTCGCGGAGGCGCGCACCACGAGCGAGTTGATTTTGGGTCGCTTGGTCGAGGTCGGATGCAAATTGAGCGAAGGCTTGGAGGTCGTCAAACTGTGCGAGTTCGAGTTTGAGTTTACCTGCGACCTTTTTCATGGCTTTGGTCTGGGCGGCGGAACCGACACGGGATACGGAGATCCCCGCGTTGATGGCGGGACGCAGACCAGAGTTGAAGAGGTCGGAGGAGAGGAAGATTTGACCGTCAGTAATCGAAATTACGTTGGTAGGAATGTAGGCAGATACGTCACTACCTTGAGTTTCGATGATCGGGAGGGCAGTCATACTACCACCGCCGAGTTCGTCGCTGAGTTTGGCAGCGCGCTCTAGTAAGCGGGAGTGAATGTAGAATACGTCGCCAGGATATGCTTCACGTCCTGGTGGGCGACGGAGCAAGAGGGACATTTGGCGATATGCTTGCGCTTGTTTGGACAAGTCATCATAGATGATCAGGGTCGCTTTACCTTGATACATGAAGTACTCAGCGATCGCCGCACCAGTATAGGGTGCGAAGTATTGGAGAGTTGCAGGATCGTTGGCATTAGCAGCGACAACGACCGTGTAGGACATCGCGCCAGCTTCTTCGAGCACGTTGACGATATTGGCAACGGTAGAGGCTTTCTGACCGATCGCGACATATACACAGACTACATTTTCTTCTTTCTGGTTGATGATCGTATCGATCGCGATCGAAGTTTTACCAGTCTGTCTGTCACCGATGATCAGTTCCCGTTGTCCGCGCCCAACTGGAATCATCGCATCGATAGCGGTAATCCCCGTCTGCATGGGTTCATATACCGAGCGTCGCTCGATAATCCCTGGTGCCATGAATTCAATCAGGCGGGTGGTCGTAGTGGCAATATCACCTTTGCCATCGAGCGGACGAGCCAAAGCATCGACTACTCGACCGATAATGGCATCACCGACTGGGATCTGCGCGATCTTACCAGTCGCTTTGACTGCACTACCTTCTTGGATATTCCGACCGTTGCTCATCAATACCACACCGACGTTATCGGCTTCGAGGTTGAGAGCCAAGCCCACACTCGCGTCTTCAAACTCGACGAGTTCCCCAGACATAACTTTATCCAAGCCATAAACACGGGCGATGCCATCGCCGACTTGGAGGACGGTACCGACGTTGGATGATTTGACGTCTTGGGTATATTGTTCGATTTGCTGGCGAATAATACTACTGATTTCGTCAGGTCTGATACTAATCATAATTATTTATTTACTTTTATAGGAATTAGGCTTGAGGCTCTAGGTGTTAGGTATCAGGCTTGAGGTCTTAGGCGTTAGGTGTTAGGTTTTAGGCTTTACTTTACTAAATCCTTACTCCCTACCCTCTACCCTCTAAGCAATGCTCAGACCCAGGCGACGGATTTCGGCGCGGAGGCTGGAATCAATTACTTGAGAACCAACTTTGATGATTACTCCACCGATGATATCTGGATCGATTTTAGTCTCAATCTCGACACTAGCTGCGCTGGTCATGCCTTGGACGCGATCGCGAACTGATTGGGTCTGGGCGTCAGTTAGCGCGACTGCACTAGTGACTTCCGCCAGTACAATTCCTTTTAAGTCTCGCAAGGCGGCTTGATAACGCTTACAAATTCCTGCCAAGTAGCCAATGCGACGACGATCTACTAGGATCATCAAAAAGTTTGCCATGAATGGGTGAATCTTGTCGGTGACAATCTTACCCAAAATTGCTTTTTTGTCGGCAATTTTGACGATCGGATTTGCCAAGATTTGATTCAGTTCTGGCGACTCATCGAGTAGTCCCAACAAGTCAGCACAGTTGCTACCAAATTCATCGACTAGATTTTGAGACTGAGCCAGGGACATCAGGGCGTCCGCATAGGGGTTGAGTACGACACTACCAATGGCACTATCTTTCATTATTTACCTCCTACTAATGCGATGCTGCGATCGACTAGCTCGGACTGAGCGGAGTCGGTGAGCAGATCTTTGATTTGAGCTTCGGCTCGTTCCATTGCCAACTTGGTCACTCGCGCACGGAGTTCGGCGACGGCTTTGTCCTGCTCGTTGCTGGTATCAGCAGCAGCTAGTTCCTGCATCCGCTCGATATCAGCGGCAGCTTTGGCGGCGATTTCTGCTTTGGCATTTTCCGCGCTGGTAACTGCCGTCTTACGGATATTTTCCGCTTCGGTTTTCGCTTGAGCCAGATTTTTCTTGGCTACTTCGAGCGCGGACATGGCTTGTTTTTGCCGAGCTTCGGTATCTTGGATCGCAGTTTCGATCGCCAGACGGCGTTCGGTCAAGATCTCCGTCAAGAGCTTGCGTCCGAAGACAAATACAAAAATCAAGACCAGAACGAGATTAAATAAGTTGGCTTCGATTAAATCTGTGTTTAAGCTGACACCACCTGTTTCGGCTGTGGCTTCGGCTGTGGCTTCGGCTGTGGCGAGGAATAAAAAATTTCCCATCATATATGTATGCTAGAACTGGGCGATTCGATTGGTGTTCAGTTATTGGCGATGAGCGATCGAGTCATAGTTACATTAATTGTCACTGTTAACTGTTCGCTATTAACTGTTTTAATCTGGCTAGCAGGTTATGTTACTTAACTAACTCGGCTCCCAACAATTTGGTCAAGATTTGACGGCTGAGTGCTTCTACTTGTGGCTCTAGAGCCGTAAACGCAGACTGCTTTTGTTGGTCGATTTCTAGTTGGGCTTGTTCGCGTTGAACTTGAGCCGCTTGTTGAGTTTCGGCGAGTTGTCCGGCAGCAATTTTTTGAGCTTCAGCTTTGGCTGTGGCGATGACTGCTTGGGATTCGCGTCTGGTACTGGCTAGTTCTGCCTCATATTTTTTGGCGATCGTTTCAGCTTCTGCTAGTTTGGCTTTAGCATCGCCCAAACCGCCACGAATATACTCATCGCGATCGTCTAGTACTTTACCAAGGGGTTTGTAAAACAGCGTGTTCAATGCAGCGACCAAAATGACAAATTGGATTGCCATCAAGGGCAAGGTGGCATCAAAGTCAAACAGTTTACCTTTCTCGGCTACTTCTGCTACTTCTGCTACTTCTGCTAGCAGTAGTGTCCATTGTGGGATCATCTTTTATGCTTTCCTTGGAAATTTAAGTTCGGAAGGAAATCGGCAGTAAGCCGTAGGTTGTAAGTAGTAAGTCGTAAGTGGTGCTTAGTTAAGAGCTAAAGTTCCTACTTCAAAGAATCCACCGTCAACTGTCTTGATTCGCTGTCTTGATTTGCTAAACCCTCGGGGAACCCGAGGAGCGCAAATCGCTGTCAACTCTCAACTCTCAACTTTCAACTTTCAACTGTCAACTAATACTGTCCGTTCCTACCGATGATTGATTGTGAGATTATGCGAAGGGGTTAGCAAATAACAGAATCAGAGCTACAACTAGACCATAGATCGTCAAAGATTCCATGAATGCCAAGGAGAGTAGCAGAGTGCCGCGAATTTTGCCTTCAGCTTCGGGTTGACGTGCAATCCCTTCTACAGCTTGACCAGCAGCGGTACCTTGACCGAGACCAGGACCGATGGAAGCTAGACCGACAGCAAGAGCAGCAGCGATAACGGAAGCAGCAGCAACAGTAGGATTCATGTGTATTTACCTTAAAAAATGATTGAGAGAATATTAATTGACATTCATTCAGTTAGTAGTGCCAGTTCACAGCTTCTAGTTATTCACCATCTACCATTCACCATTCACCATTCACCAAATTTAGTGTTCTTCTTCGTGTTCGCCGTGACCTTCGATCGCTTCACCGATGTAGACAGCAGCTAGTGTCGCAAATACCAACGCTTGGATGGCACTAGTAAACAACCCTAACAGCATAACTGGAATCGGGACAATAAACGGAACTAGTAGGACTAGTACGCCGACCACTAATTCATCCGCAAGGATGTTCCCGAATAAACGGAAGCTTAGGGACAACGGTTTAGTGAAGTCTTCGAGGATATTTATCGGTAACAGGATTGGTGTCGGTTCGATATATTTAGCGAGATATCCCAAACCACGTTTGCGGAAACCTGCATAAAAATAAGCCAAAGACGTCAGCAATGCCAGTGCTACCGTAGTATTGATGTCGTTGGTTGGCGCGGCTAGTTCGCCGGATGGCAAGTGAATCAGCTTCCAGGGGAGTAATGCACCAGACCAATTTGATAAAAAGATGAATAGAAACAGAGTACCGATAAATGGCACCCAAGGACGATACTCCTTCTCACCAATTTGGTCTTTACTTAAATTGCGAATATACTCCAAGGCATACTCCATCAGGTTTTGAATCCCACGGGGAATGCGTTGGACATTCCGAGTAGCGGCGATTGCCGCGATCAGCAGCAACCCGATTACAAACCAAGAGGTGAGAAATACCTGACCGTGGATTTGGAGATTTCCTAGTCGCCAATACAAGTGATGACCGACATCCAATGCCGCCAAGGGCAGGAGATTTATGATGTTTGAACCATCTAACATGTGCATCTAGGAGCCATTGTCTCGCGATCGTTTACCAAAATTGCAGTTACTGCTATTGCTGGTCGATTCCGCGCTAGTTCGCACCCGATCGGATTTTAATCACCGATCGAGATTGTTCGCACGAGATAGACTATGAGTGCTGCTTTGTAGGTCAAAAACCCCAAAAAGACTGGCAGAATTTGCAGTTGGTGCCATTTAGCAGCTACAAGCATCAAGACTACAACGAGAGCTTGACGATCGAGACTCAGCTTCACGGATTCGTTACCAATGCGATCTACATCTTTTGCTAGCAGTCTCAAGTACACCACTCCTGCGGCTGCACCCAACAGGTAATTGAAGGCAACCTTCAGATCGTAAAAATACGTCACTGCGGCAAATGCCACAGCCGTAATCCCGATCGTAATCAAATACAACTCTTGTTTGAGCTGTTGATACTCACCCATCGAGTCTCCTGATGAGATGACACTAGATTCCTCTGGTGTCGTTTCCTCATCGACTAATTCTGTCAGTTGAGGCGTTTCATCAGTAGTCACAGCAGTTTAGTGTTATTCGATCCCGAATCGACCATGATCGATTGTATCATCGAGCGGCAACAATACTTAAAAAAAATCGGTGATTTTTGGTCTACTGATGACAACCGCACTGGTAGTCATTTGCCCCGCACCAGACCGCGAGTTCGGAAGACATCTGTAATTGTTGGAGCATAACTCGGTAGTCCAAAAGTCGCTGGACTCACTGGGTTGGTCGAGCCAAAGTGACGGTAATCTAGACAAAACCTGTCCCATTCAGCCATTTGAATCTTGAACAGTTTAATAAAAAAGTTGGCGATCGCGATCGACAGCGGGATCTGAAAGGGACTTTTTTTACCAAAGTAAGCACAGATTTCTTTAATCCCTGCATCCGCCGTCACAAGATTATTCCCCAAAACAATCTGACGATCGTATTTATCGGCAATTTCGGGATGCGCGATCAGATGTCTGACGACTTCGGCGATATCTTTGCCATGAATAAAGTGGAAGCTGCCATCAGCCGTAAACCACTGCAATATCCGAGCATATTTAGAGATGTTTGTCAAGTCTGCCGACAGAAAAGAATAAGGTTTGGTATCATCACCACCAAACACTAAAGTTGGAAACACCGTCGTGATTTTGGCTGCAATTTGGTGTGCGCCGTCAGGAGCATTTCTTGCCTGGGTTATTTTGTCCAAACACTGATATTTAGACAAAATATAATCCGTCCCAATCTTACCCGCTTCTGGTAGTAATTGATTTTGGCGATCGAGGACACTTTGAGTCGAGAAATAGATGACTTGCTGACACACTTGGGGGTCGAGCAAGTCGAATAAAACATGTGTTTTTGTATAGTTGATATCAAACGCTTCCTGTCCACCCCAACCAGCGGCAGTGAGAACGGCAACATCGATCGTTTTGAGTAATTCAGCTTGGTGCTCGATTTCCATCATGTCTGCGGTGATGACATGAATCCCCTGACGTACAGTGATATCTACTTGCAATTTGGCAGGGTTGCGGACAAATAAAAATAGCTCGTGGTCGGTATTTTGGATCAGCGTTTCGCTAATATAATGACCGACACAACCACTAGCACCAGTTACCAGAATACGCATTAAGTTAGGAATGAGAAATTAGAGATTATTATACAAGAGCGATAGCAACGCCGTTCGGTCAAACAAATATTGTTTCTAGTTTTAGTCCGCGTTCGCGAAGCGTCTCGAAGAGAAGGCGGACTTTGCACTCCAAGCGGCGGTTTCTAACCGCTGGGGTTTATGGGTAGCAACTTGGGTTAACCGATCTTTTGGATATCGATCGATATCCAAATTTATCTTGGTTTCTAGGCAACTTTATCGAGTAGTATTTCATCCGCGAAACTAGCTGTCTGAGTGAATTCAAATGGCCCTGCGATCGATCCCCAGACGCGCTCGTCGGTGACGAGATCGCGACCGCGATCGAGGCTAATTAGCCGCTGAGTGCTGATTTCAAAGCTATTGTCCAGATATGTATCTTGACCATTGCGAGTGACCCTACAGCCCTTTCCTGGCTCCACATAGCCCTTGAAACTACTTCCCGTCCATTCGGTAATCATCGTGCAACCAGGCATTTTGATTATCTTATCGCGGGTGAGTTGTTGAAATAGTTCGGGTTTGCGGGCGGCTCCATAAAATTCGGCTTCAGGATCGATCGTATAGTGTTCGATTTCGATCCGCTCGTTGACAATAACAAAGTTTAGCACCCGCAATCGATAGGGATTGTGGAGCATAAAGTCATAAGCCTGTTCGAGAAACAAACTTACCCCACCAAACAATTCATAAGGGAGCGGACGCATACACACCCGAATATGTGCAAAAAACGGTGGATTCTCATACGCCTGAGCTTGATTGCTAAAATCGCCAGCCATCCAGCGCGTCAAGGTGGAAATATCGGTAGAATGAGTCATAGTCGATTTTGGATTTTGGATTGACGATTTTGGATTGACCTGTAGATTTTATAAGCACTGCCCGATCCTATTCTTACAATTTATGACTCAATTAGCACCGCTCCGGCTAGTTTCACTATTGCCAAGTGCCACGGAAATTATTGCTTGTTTGGGATTAGTCGATCGATTGGTGGGTATTTCCCATGAATGTGACTATCCGCCAGAAATCAAAGATCGGGCAATCTGCACCTCCGCCAGACTCTCAACTCATCAGTCTAGTGGCAAGATTCATCAGGAAGTAGATAAATTACTCACAGCGGCAATAAGTATCTATGATATCAATCTCGATACACTTACTCAGTTACAACCCACCCACATTATTACCCAAGATCAGTGCGATGTTTGTGCGGTAAGTTTTGGGGAAGTACAGACAGCAGTTGCGAAATTAACCAACTCTCACCCCCAAATTATCTCACTTCAGCCCGACACGATCGCCGATGTCTGGGCAGATATTCAACGAGTTGGGGAAACCTTAAATGTCGATTGGCAACCGCTCGTTTCTGCGCTTCAAGACAGAGTAAAGACTTGTCAAACTCAATGTCAAAACTTACTAACAAATCCGCCTACAGTCGCCTGTATCGAGTGGACAGATCCGCTGATGTTGGCGGGAAATTGGATTCCTGAATTGGTAGAGATGGCAGGTGGTAAAACTATTGGTGGCGTCACGGGACAACATTCGCCCCGCATCAGTTGGGATGAATTAATCGCCGCCGATCCTGACATCATTATCTTCATGCCCTGCGGATTCGATCTCGATCGCACTCGTACTGAAGCACAACCACTAACGCAACATCCGCAGTGGGAGCGGCTAAGTGCAGTTAAGCAGAATCGAGTATACATCACCGATGGTAATGCTTATTTCAATCGTCCTGGCCCCAGATTGGTAGAATCTCTAGAAATCCTCACCGAAATTCTCAATCTTCAAGTCTGTAATTATGGTCATCACGGCAATGGTTGGGTGAAGTTGCATGAATGATATACCGCTTGAATGGATACAAGGTATTGATGAATTTAATGCAGGCGAATATTACGCTTGTCATGACACATTAGAAGCATTGTGGATGGACTCGATCGATCCAGACAAAAAGTTCTATCAAGGTGTCTTGCAAATCGCCGTCGCTTGCTACCATCTCCACAATCGCAACTGGCGCGGTGCGGTGACTTTACTCGGTGAAGGTATTGGTAGATTACCCTATTATCAGCCAGTATATGCGGGAATTGATGTCACCCAACTTATCCAAGACAGTAGTAATTTATTAACAACGTTACAATCGATCGGGATTGAAGGCGTGGGTGATTTTGTCGATAGACTATTGCAAGATTCAACGTCCTTACCCTCGATTGTCAGGATAAAATATAGAAGTTAACCAGATAAGTCTCCGATCTTGGACAGTCATTATTTTATCAACTGTGAATATTAGTATTTGGATATCGATCGAGTGAATATTGAAGATATTATTGTTTACACATTTTGCAGATGTTTAGGTTGGGGTAAAGACCAACCTTCTACTTGATAAAATTCAATTATGGATTCCAATGCTTCTTGACCTTTTTGGGCTGCTTCCCCATAGCTATTACCATCAGAAACGGGTTGCATTGCTCTGGTAAATTCTGGCAAAAACACCACATAACAATTATCTTCTTCAGACCATTCAATCTTCATGCTGTATTTCATCAGATTCATCTGTTAGAGACTCCAGTTCTTTTAGTGCTTCTTCAACCAATTTTTCTAAATATCGCGGTGCATCTTCCCCATCTCGTCTAGCGATTGTGACGATCGTTTCTAGCTGCGGATGTTTCCAGTTGCTATGGCTCCCTTTACCCTCACGCATATAGAATCCAGCCTGAGTAAGCAGCTTTTTGATTTCACGAATTTTTTTAGGCATAATAAATCTACTCTAGCCGATCGCCATTTCATCGCAGATTGAGTCTCATCCCCACTCATTCAACCACGATTAGGCTTTGCTTACGCTACGCGAACTACTATAAACAATCGATCGACTATAAATCCATTAAACCAGATAAATCTTTCACCGAATTGGTTGAATTACTCGTTGCACTGTATACACAACCGATTGGGATTGATGGCGTGGGTAATTTTGTCGATCGACTAGCTCAAGATTCTAGTATTTTACCCAGGGTTCATTTCGCCTAAGCAGATACTATCGGTTAGAGTTATATTCCTTCAAACTCACCCATTGCTCCAAGTCTAATCGTAATTAACTCGACATCAGTTAACGCTTCGTGTGTTCCCTGCTTTGTATCCTTCTGCGTCGTCCAAAAACATCCAGTTTCACAGATTCTGTCTCCAGTTTTCAGGCTGCCAGAAACTACAAATACATACTCATCAACAGGGTGAGTATGTACTGGAATAATCGTACCTTGTTTCATTTTGAGGCGGTGAATCGATCCTTGCGGAACAGGCTCCGCTAGCACAACCCAACTCGTTCCTGGAAATATTGCTATGTCCGTGAATTGCTGAGTTGCTAAATCCTGAAAAGTTTGAGACATTGATTACAACCTCTAGATCCAGCTAACATACCTAAAAAGTTTGCACTTTATTGTAAATTACGATCCAAGCTTAATAAATATTAAGTATTGCTGTCAGATTTATTATTTACAGCTTCAGTCGATTCGATTTGGCTGGGAGACTTGACCGCAGTTTCGATCGCGTCTACTTCTTTTTTGAACTCAGACTGAAAATCGTTCGAGGCTTCCTGAAAACCTTTAATTGCCTTACCCAGACTCTTGCCAATTTCTGGTAACTTCTTGGGGCCAAATACCAATAGTACGACAACAGCGATCGCGATAGTTTCCGGTAAACCGATCCCAAAAAAATTCATAATCTTTTTCCTTACAATTGCACGAACAGTCTGGTTGTCACTACCACTACTGTTATTTTAGTTAACCTTACAAATAGTTGGTGTGTAGTGGCTAGCGATCGGGTATGGGGTAGAGTCAGTCTCCTGATTACAACGCGTGGCAATACCCGATCGGGATCGCCGTTAGTTACCCACCCCAATCTCCAGTCACAATCGATCTATTGTCCGCCACCACTCCAGTCAACAGTGAAACTATCCAGAACCAGAGAGTTATTGTAGATTTGGAGGATGATCAATAAAAAGACTGCAAATAACACCATAAATACGCCCATGACTGGGGTAGTGCCCCAACCAGGAACGACTTTGCCATATTCAGCATTGAGAGGTCTGAGTAGATCCCCTAATTTAGTACGTTGTGCCATGCGTCACCGATGATGTTTGATGTGGATACTCTATCTGCGGGGGTGGAAATGTTCCACACCCTTCAGTGTACCAAAGAAAATTCCCATTTTCGACACCCGATCCGTTCTATTTTTAGCAGGTGACGCTATGGATCAGCCTCACCCTTATGAAACTAGATCGGCTCTCGATGTGTAGCGATCCCTAAACTTTTTGGTAAATTTTTGTAAAATTCACTAATATTGTAAGAGAAGCAACATCATGAGATTAAACTAACTATGGAATCTGCAACAGTTCTTAGCATTACGTTGGGCGCAGCGGTGATCCTCACCACTGCCTATGGTCTATATATGTCGTTTGGTGCTCCAGCTAAACAATTGTCCGATCCTTTCGACGATCATGAAGACTAAATTGCAGTTGACAGTTGACAGTTGACAGCGATGAACAGAGCCGTAGGGTGGGCAGTGCCCACCGCTTGGGTTTCATCAGTTTGAAACATTTTTTGGATGTTCTTCGCTAGACGATTGCCTCAGATCTAGCCAATAGCGGAAAGCCTAACTTCTCGCGCTGCGCCAGATAGAGATGGGCAACTTGTCGAGCTAAACCGCGCACTTTGGCAATGTACCGAGTGCGCTCGGTGACAGAAATTACGCCCCGTGCATCGAGCATATTAAAGGTGTGAGAACATTTGAGCACATAGTCCAAACCAGGCATCACTAAGCCTTTGGCGATGAGTTGCTCGGCTTCTTGTTGATAGAGCTCGAACAAGGTGAACAGTAATTCGGGGTTGGATGCTTCAAAGTTGTAGGTAGATTGCTCGATCTCCGACTGGAGATAGATATCAGCGTAGGTAAGGGTATCATTCCACTGGATATTGGCGATCGCATCCACTCCTTGCAGGTACATACATAGCCGTTCCAAGCCATAGGTAATCTCGATCGATACCGGACGACAATCGATCCCGCCACACTGCTGAAAGTAGGTAAATTGGGTCACTTCCATCCCATCTAACCAAACTTCCCAACCGACACCCCAGGCACCCATCGCCGCGTCTTCCCAGTTGTCTTCGACAAAGCGAATATCGTGGTCTTCAGGTTCGATCCCCACAGCGCGGAGCGAGTCTAGATAGACGTCCTGAATACGATCTGGAGAGGGTTTGATCAGGACTTGATACTGATAGTAGTGTTGATAACGGTTGGGATTTTGACCATAGCGACCATCACCTGGACGCCGACAAGGTTCGATATACGCCACCGACCACGGTTCGGGGCCGATCGATCGCAAGAAGGTATGATGGCTTTTGGTGGCAGCACCTTTTTCAGTATCGTAGGATTGGACGATGGCGCAGCCTTGCGCGCTCCAAAACTGATTGAGAGTAGTAACGACAGATTGAAAGTTCATTTGATTTGGGAGTTGGGATCGATCCTGAGCTATGCTTTTTGTCCCCACGGGCAACCTGAAAAATTAGACTAACCCACGCTCGTCATCCATGTAATCTAAAAGATCGGGTGAATAGTAGTCATAAATTGCTAGAATAGGCTGGCATCAATAATTATGCAACTGAATGTGACTAAAATCATTTAGATTGATGAGATAGCCTACAGAGTAGTTTGAGGACTGGATGTGGGCGCGATCGATCGAGCAAAAGTCTCATTTTTACAGTGCCCAATCTGTGCGGTTAGTTCATTATCCACAATTTTGTCTCGAAAATCCCGATTACTATGAGAGGGAGATCGAAAAATTTGACTCCGTCCGAAGGAATTTTCTATGAGTTCTGCACAATTCCCCAATCAGCCGCCAGCACATCCAGAAGCTGCCACTCGTCCTGCCAAGCCTATTAAACGACCGAAAAGACCAGAACCAGCAGACTACCCCCCTTTGCCACCGATGCTGCAACTGACGGGAAATACCCCGATACCGCCAGCTAGCGAACCACTTCAGTATCGGGCGATCGGTTTGATTTTGGGTAAATATGTCCCGTCGATCGAGGAATTCAATCAAGGAATGATGCTGGCTGACGATGGTGCCCAGATCGATGCGGTCATTCTCGGTCGGATCATGAGTCTTATCAAAAATCACCTCGACTTGGCACAATCTCACCTGTGGGTGGTATATCCCCGCATTCGGAAGGAAGACAACAAACTTCATGCCCAGATCATGGGCGTGTGGGACCCGCAATTGGTCATCAAGCCACTCGCTGAGTCGGAAGCTGATGCACAAGATGAGTCACCGCCAGATCTTCAGCCAATTCCAACGATCGAGAATTTGGAGATTCCCAATACTTATTTCTCCATTCGCGGTGAGGTAATTTATCAATCGCGCGAAACCAAAGAGATTTTTGTCAAAATTCGCCAAGCACCCAAGAAAAAAACTGAAGAAGAACGATACTTTAAAATCCGCTTGATTGGCGATCTCCCTCAAAAGCTGGTAGGCAATTTTTGGGACTTTGATGTGGTGAGAGTCGATAACAATTTAGAAATCCTGAGTGCCAATTTCGTCGCTCCGCTGCGGGCTAAATTACCCCGCAAGGGCGGGAGTAGACCTCCAGGTGATGGTGGCGAGAAAAGACCCGCCCGCAACCCGTCAGAAGATCGGGATGAGAGAAGTCCTCTCCCTCGGAGCGAATCAGCTAGGCCAAAAGCTGCGCCGATTAAGCGATCGCTCCCGCCTAAGTTGGAATTGCCCGATCGCCCTTAACCGCAGCTAGTAGGGACAATTCATAAATTGCCCCTACTAGTAGTGTCCAGCATCGGCGCACATTTGGATCTTCTTTAATCCTCGTTTCTTACTCGCGTGGGCGCAATCGTTCTGGCGTACCGTCGCTCAAGCGCAAGCGGACTGATTCGCCGTGGGAAAATAACCCTTCAGCTTTAGTAAGTGCGTCGATCGCATTACCGACTTTGCTCAGAGCTGTCTGCGAGTATTGGATCAGGCTAGAGTGCTTCATAAATGTCTCTACTCCCAGTGCCGAAGCATAGCGCGCTGCACCAGAAGTCGGGAGCGTATGGTTGGGACCAGCGAGATAGTCTCCAACAGCCTCCGGCGTGGCATCGCCGATAAAAATTGCTCCAGCGTGGCGGATGCGGTTTACTAGTGCCCAGGGATCGATAGTATTTAGTTCCAAGTGTTCGGGTGCGAAGCGATCTGACAACTCGGTAGCGGCTTCAAGACTATCGACAACGATAATCAGTCCATAATGAGCGATCGATTTTTCGGTGAGCGTCCGGCGGGGGTGGTTTTGAAGTTGACTTTCGACGGCAGTTTGGACGGCGGTAGCTAGCTGCATGTCTGGCGTAATCAAAATCGCTGCTGCCATCGGATCGTGTTCGGCTTGCGCCAAGAGATCCGCCGCAATATGGCTCGGATTGGCATGGCGATCGGCGATAATCAATACTTCCGATGGCCCAGCGAGGGAGTCGATGCCGACTGTCCCATATACGAGCTTTTTGGCAAGGGTAACGTAGATATTGCCAGGGCCAGTAATCACGTCTACTTTGGCAATGGTATCAGTCCCGTAGGCTAGCGCGGCGATCGATTGGGCACCACCAACGCGGTAGATTTCCTCCACTCCAGCTACTTGCGCGGCGACGAGGACAGCAGGATTGAGATTCTTATCGGCTCCTGGGGGCGTCACCATCGCCACTTGGGGCACGCCTGCGACTTTTGCCGGAATTGCATTCATCAGTACCGTGCTGGGGTAACAAGCACGCCCTCCTGGCACATAAATACCCGCCCGATCGACCGGACGATACCTCTTGCCGAGCACGATATCATCTTCGCCAAATGTCACCCAAGATTTGGGTACCCGCTGACGGTGAAAAGCCTCGATATTGGCGGCGGCAAGTTCGATCGCCTTGAGCAATTCTTTGGATACCTGTTGATAGGCGGCATCTAGTTCGGCACCACTGACCCGCAACCGATCGACCGTCAGGTTTTGACTGTCAAACTCAGCCGTGTAGTGAATCAAAGCCTTGTCACCCTGTCGTCGGACTGTTTGGACGATCTCGTTGACAGTGGCTTCTTTGTGGACGATCGCATCGTCATGGGTACGGGCACTGATGCGCTGCAACTCTTGTTGCGCTTCAGTCTGCTGAGTGATGATTCGCAGCATGGGTGAAAAATGCCAATTATCAAAAGGTGGAACGATCGGGGGTCTGTAGGGACAGTCTATCCTTGGCGACCTTATATGTTCTAGCTTAGCGCGATTTTTGGCGGCTGGCGCAACACCGATCGCGCTTTGCTGGTAGTTTGGTGGCAGTTTTTCCTGGCAGGTAGACCATACTGAGGATCGGCTTAGTGACTGTCCCAACATAGTTTTTAGTTGTCTCTATCGATCTAATCGATCTCACTTACTTAAACTGTTGTTGGTGATACTTTCTGCGATGAAGTTGCTGGCGATCGATCGGATTTGTTGCAGCTCGATGGTTGGTGCAATTTGGCATGAGTGCAGTGACGATCGCTCACTCTTGAGCTGGGTTCAATTTTTTTTACCAAACTTACGTTGCAAATCTGCTAGTGTTGCTGGCAGATCGGCTCCTGGGGATGGCTGGGCTTTGGGTACTAATTTTGATGGCTTCACTGCAGATGATTGGGGCTTGCTAGTGCGATCGGTTGGTTTCTGTGCTGGACGATCGCGATTTGGCTCGACACCAGTCTTCATGGTCAAACTCACTCGTTTGAGTTGAGCGTTGACTTCTAGTACCTTGACTTTGACGACTTGACCGACTTTGACAACTTGATTGGGATCGCTGACAAAATTATCTGATAATTGGGAGATATGCACTAGTCCATCTTGATGCACCCCAATGTCTACAAACGCTCCAAAGTTGGCTACATTGGTCACTGTGCCCTCTAATTCCATGCCGACTTCTAAATCGGCGATCTCTTGAATTCCTGGCTTGAAGGTGGCATATTTGAACTCGGCGCGGGGATCGCGTCCAGGTTTTTCGAGTTCGTTGATGATATCACGGAGGGTGGGTTCGCCGATTGTCTCTGTAATATACTTCTTCAGGTCTACTTGCTTGAGCTGTGAACCTAATTTAGTCGGCTCATTCAGGGGAATATTGACATCTTTGGCGATCGCCGCCAGGATCGGATAGCTTTCAGGATGGACGGCGGTATTATCTAGCGGATTTTCACCGTCGCGGATGCGAAGGAAGCCAGCCGCTTGTTCGTAGGCTTTCGGGCCGAGTTTGGCAACTTTGAGTAGTTGCTTGCGGTTTTTAAAAGCTCCATGCTCGTTCCGATAGGCGATGATATTGTTAGCAACTGCGGGCGATAAACCAGAGACAAATGTAAGTAATTCTTTGGATGCGGTATTGAGATCGACACCGACAAAGTTCACGCAACTTTCGACAGTATCATCAAGTTTTTTCCGCAGTAGTTTTTGGTCTACATCATGCTGATACTGTCCGACACCGATCGATTTGGGATCGATTTTCACTAATTCTGCTAGGGGATCTTGTAAGCGTCGTCCGATACTAATCGCGCCACGCACGGTAATATCCAGATCGGGAAATTCAGAGATCGCCACATCGCTAGCTGAATAAATCGATGCGCCCGATTCATTGACCATCACTTTAATCGGTTTCGGCTCGATATCGGCGAGCGTTTCGATGACAAATTGGTCGGTTTCACGTCCGGCAGTACCATTACCGATCGCGACTAATTGGATATTATATTTTTTGATAAACTGCCTAACTGTATTCGCCGCTTGTTGGCGTTGATTTGCTGATTGATGGGGAAAGACGGCTTCATAAGCCAGATATTTACCTGTTTCTGATAATACTGCAACTTTGCAACCACTCCGAAATCCTGGATCGATCGCGAGCGTTGGTTTCATCCCGGCTGGTGCCGATAATAATAGTTCGCGCAGATTGGTTTCAAAGTTAGAAATCGAGCCGATATCTGCTTGCAATTTACACTCAGCTCTGACTTCATTTACTAGTGATGTCTTCATCAACCGATTGAAGGCGTCCTTGAGCATCGATCGATAAAATTCTTGAATTGTGGGTATTTTAGTCTCGATCTCTTGAGTTGCTAAATATTCATAGATGTCATCTTCACTAAACTCTAGTTCTAGATTCAAAACTTTCTCTGTTTCGCCGCGAAATAAAGCGAGTAAATTGTGTGGTGCAACTTTACTGACAGGTGCCATATATTTCCGATACATCTCAAATTTAGTCGAGCCTTCCGCCACATCATCTTTAATCTTCGATGTAAACTGCCCTTTCGATTGAATATATTCGCGAATATAAGCTCGTAAATTGGCTTTGTCAGCAGTTGATTCCGCAATAATATCTGAGGCTCCAGCTAGAGCTTCGACGGCTGTTTTAACACCTTTGGTTTCATCAATGTATTTAGCTGCTTCTGGCTCTAATTCTACAGGCTTGGCACTGGCATTATTCAAAGAGCGAATCAACTCCGCCAGCGGTTCTAAGCCTTTTTCTCTAGCAATTGTCGCTCTGGTACGTCGCTTGGGCTTGTATGGTAGATATAGATCTTCTAATTCTGTTTTTAGTAGACAGCTCTCAATTTTAGTGCGTAATTCTGGAGTTAGCTTGTCTTGAGACTCGATCGAACTTAGAATACTCTCTTTCCGCGCTGATAGTTCTGTCAGATAAGTGAATCGTTCTTCCAACTCCCGCAAGACGATTTCATTCATCTCATCCGTCCGCTCTTTCCGATATCTGGCAATGAATGGAATGGTTGCGCCTTCAGTAAATAAATCGAGAACATTTTGGACGATGTTGGGATCTAAGTCTAGTTCGGAAGCGATTTGAGCGCGGATGTTTAACATAGACAATTACTAGTTAACTTAATTATTGAAAAATTATGAGCTTAAATCTAACTGAGAGGATATCTGAGGACTACTGATTTACTTAATAGGCTTTAATAGCGAACTTATATCGCCAAGGTGCGGCACTGCTATTATATATTACCTCAAACCAACGAGCGTCGGGAAGATAAATATTATTTCTGCTACCAAATTAGAATTTATAACTAATTTTATCCTTGGTTTCAGTGACTTTCCCATTCACAAACCAATTGTCGAGCAATTGTTTGATTTCTGGATCGCTTGGATGGTATTTAGTTAAAACTGATTTTAAGTATGTGTACAGAGTTGCGCGCTTTTTTGGTCTACTTTTGGGGATAGCTGCGGATAATTTGGCGATCGCGATATCAGAAAGAAAATCTTGGGAGTAAGTCAAATCTGTACTATTGCCAGATAACACCTCTAAACTATCAATCCGGCGACAGGAAATACCACGTTTAGCCAGATGCTGAATTAACGGATCGAAACCGCGATCGCGTGAGAGAATTACGTAATTGGAATTGGGTGATTGGAGGCTAATTTGACCAAGATAAAATACAATATGAAAGTCTAAAGCATTTGCACCGCTGCCTTCGACACCAATCCACTCCACAGCTTCGCCTAGTAGGTGAGCTTCTCTGACTAGCTCAAACGGAATTTTGACTTGAGCGCAGCCGACAAAAATAAAGATTTTGAGATTGGGACGTTGGAGATCTGCTAGTCTAACCTGAGTGACATTTTCATAGTCAATGAATAAGGTTGTTGCTGGCTCATGTTTCTCAACTAGGGCTGGATTCATACTAAGTTCTCAGTCCGCCTTTGCGGACTTGGGATGTCGTTCGCGGAACGTCTGCCTGTGCAGAGGCGCGATTAGAAATCGCTTAATTCTATTTAACCCAAATTTAGGGAGTTAACTGGTACTTCATCCCACGATGTGACTGTCCGCAGTCTGGCAATCCAGCCAAGTTGCTTTTGCTCGGTGGTGAGATTTTGCTCGAAAGATTCATGACAGTCTTTGGCTAATTCTTCATTCCGACAAGCAATGCAGGCATACATCAAACCACCCGGATCTAATTGTTCGTTTACCCAGATTGTGAGCATTGATTTTGATTCCTGCTGTATCGTACTCATCAAATTTTAGTCAATTTAGGCTTTAGTCGCAATCTCCGCTAGGGTTGCGGCTGTCATCCGGCAAGTTTTCCAGTCTGGTAATACTGTCGCACCGAGACTTTGATAAAACTCGATCGCGTTTTGATTCCATTCCAATACAGACCACTCTAGCCGCCCACAACCGCGATCGTGTGCGATTTTGGCAATCGCAGTCATCAACGCTTTGCCCACACCTTGACGGCGATATTCGGGCTGTACGAAGACATCTTCGAGGTGGATACCTGGTTGGGTGAGGAAGGTAGAATAGGTCGGAAAAAATAAGGCAAACCCGATCGTCAGATCGCCTACTTCGGCTACAATTGCTTCAACCATAGGTCGATCGCCAAATAAATGCGATCGCAACAACTCACTATTTCCAGTCACTCGATCGCTAAGCTGTTCATAAGCTGCTAAACCCAAAATCAACTCAAAAATCTCATTAACATCCCTTTCCTCCGCAGCTCGAATTATCAGCATTTAATTATGAATTATCAATTATCAATTATTCCCCCATCCTTGCTTTTCGATTAACTCGATCGAGAGATCGTTAATATCAGACAAGTTGGGATGACGGGGTAGACTAGAATCATCATAAGCGCGATCTAGTTCGGCGACCAGATTGTCGGCAATGGCGGTGACTTGTTCGTAAGTGAAGTCACCATGTAAAATTGCTTTGAGTTCGTCAGCATCGCCTACCTTCTGTCGATCGACGAATACTTCACCGAATTTTAAAATCTCTAAGCCGCTGCGTAGTAGTCGGATGCAGTGCATCGCATGTTTGAGATCGAAACCCGATTGTTTTTCCATCCCCGCGCGGGTGGGATTGCGGTTTGTTTGCCATGATTGGTAAGCATTCCACTCCCGCAAGGAGTTTTGATACTGTTGGCTCTTTTGGAGCAGTTTGATAAAGTCACCGCGACTATTGGTGAGATTTTGGGTGTACTCTAAAGTGTCATCAGGAAGGTTGTGCTGTTTTAACAAACCCTTGTAGTCGATATCTCCAGTTAATAATTTATAGAGTTCTTGGGCTTCGGCTAGATATTCGATCTTACCCCGTACTAGACTATATAAATATTCCAAAAAAGCATGTAGTTCTTCTTTATTTAATGGCTGTTCTGCTGTAAAACCAAACTTTTCAGGTATTGGCTTTTCCTGTGGTGGATTGAGCAACCATTTTCGATGAGATTCAATTTTTTTGATTTGGGCGAACGCGTAACCAGAATAAGTATGCTTGACGCGCTTGCTGAGGAACATTTTGCGATGTTCGATCAGACATTCACCAACTGCGGTTTTGATGGGATATTGCTTGAGCCAGAGTAACTCTAAAATATTGGGGTTGGCTCCAGCCAATAGCTGCACGAACTTTTTTAGTTCGTAAATCACTGTATCCTTTTCGCCAGTGAGAAAATCAAAGATCCCTGGCTCGGTAGCCCAGCCACTATCCTTTTGCTCGACTTTATCCAAACCCAAATAATACTTCTTGCCAGCAATAAACACCCCGCGATAATCCAGATCGGATTCGGGGCGGCTCAAGCCATAGCCATGACTACCAGCCAAGCCAATCAGGATCGTGCGTTGTTCGACTTCTAGACGTTGCATGTTGAATTAGGCTTGAGGGCTTTAATAGCGAGAATTAGTTATTGCTTGCCTGATGTAGAATTAACCGATTACCATCAGGGTCGTAAGCGTAGATTTCGCGACCGTGGGAGGCTGTGGTGATTTTACCTGATGGGGGATAGCCGAGTTGAGCTAGTTTATCGATCGCGTCTTCCAAATTAGCTACCTCCAGACATAGGCTCATCCCACTCTGACGAGGATGCCCAAATTCATCGCGATTGGTGGACTTAGGGCAAAAAATCCCTAACTGTATCCCAGGGATCGGAAACTCGGCATAGACATTGGGAAGATATGATTTGGGCGGAGTGCCCAAAAATTGGGTGTAGAAGTCTACTACCACATCGAAATTAACACTCGCGATCGTCACTAGAGATGCCGTAATCATAGCCAAAATACCAAAAACTCTCTCAAGGTCATCAAATTGCTGCTGAGATGATAATCTCCACTAGCTAGCCCTAATCTTGATTCTCTAATTTTAGATGTCGATCGCTTCGCAAATGGGTTTATAATTGCTACGCTTGGGGAACTATATTATATACACAAAGACAACTCGCGCACATACAGTGTCAAGACATTGAGCGAGATGGCTGGGGAGCATTGACAAGTTATGGAATTGGCACAGCGTATCACCGGAATTAAACCATCTGTCACCCTCGCCATTTCTGCTTTGGCTAAGGCAATGCAGCAGGATGGCAAAGACATCTGTAGCTTCAGCGCGGGAGAGCCTGATTTTGCTACTCCGCAGCACATTACAGCGGCAGCCAAACAAGCACTAGATCGTGGCAAAACCAAGTACGGTGCGGCGGCTGGCGAACCGCAATTGCGCGAAGCGATCGCCAATAAGCTCCAACGCGATAATGGTTTGGACTATCGTGCAGCCAATATTCTCGTGACCAATGGCGGTAAGCATTCCCTCTACAATCTGATGGTAACGCTGATCGATCCAGGTGATGAGGTAATAATTCCCGCGCCGTTCTGGTTGAGCTATCCCGAAATGGTAAAATTGGTCGATGGTATCCCCGTTATAGTCAATACCGACAGCAGTACTGACTATAAAATTACGCCAGAAGCTCTGAACGCAGCGATTACCCCCAAAACTAAGTTATTTATTCTGAATTCGCCGTCCAACCCTTCTGGGGTGGTGTATACCCGTGCTGAGCTAGCAGCATTGGCAAAGGTAATTGTCGATCGAGATATCATGGTCGTCTCTGATGAGATTTACGAGAAAATCATTTACGATGGGGTCGAACAAGTTAGTATTGGCGCGCTGGGTGCAGATATTTTTGAACGGACGATTGTCAGTAATGGATTTGCCAAAGCATACTCGATGACTGGGTGGCGGGTTGGTTATCTAGCTGCGCCACTGGCAGTGATTCAAGCCGCTAGTGCCCTGCAAGGGCATAGTACGTCGAACGTCTGCACTTTTGCTCAATACGGTGCGATCGCGGCTCTAGAAGGCTCCCAGGAGTGTGTGGAAACTATGCGCCAAGCATTCGCCCAGCGACGACAGGTAGTATTGGATCGGCTGTGTGATGTGCCTGGATTGAGTTGTGCCAAACCTGATGGAGCTTTTTATGTCTTTGTTAATATTAGTAGTACCAATATTAACTCTTTAGATTTCTGTCAGCAGTTGCTCGAACAGCAGCTAGTCGCAACCATTCCCGGTCAACCGTTTGGTGCAGACGACCATATTCGGATCTCTTATGCGACCGATCTGGTCACGATCGAGAAAGGACTCGACAGGTTAGTAGCATTTGTGAGGGCGCACATTTAAACTCAGCTCTGGTGGTGAGGTCAGCGTAAAAATCAGCATCACTAGAGTCGATCTGCTGACTCTAAACTCTTTATTAAGAATCTAGCGTCACAGGGAAATGAATTAGGACTAAGGGTTTAGGATAGGTTCACCATCGGAAATGTCAGATCGAGTGATTACTACGGATCGCTTAATTAATGTCAGATCGATCGATCGCTAGATATAATGTGATAAATATCACCAGGCTCGTTTTCAACTAATCTACCACCACCGATCGGCTTACATATACTGCAAGTTACCATTGCCTATTGCATCTACATCCGATGCCAAATGGTCGATTACCAATTAGAAAGAGGACGATAGCGCAACCAGTAGCGATGAAAATTTTAGTTCTCATTTGGGAATTCCCGCCACGCCTCGTCGGCGGTATTGCTCGTCACGGTGCGGAGTTGTACCCAGAGCTGGTTAGATTGGGTCATGAGATCCACCTGATTACGGTCGAGTTCAGTCAGGCACCAGCCAAAGAAATTATCGAAGGCATCTACGTCCATCGCGTCCCTGTCGCTGGATTCAGCCAAGATATCTTCAACTGGATCGAGAATATGAATGACAGTATGAGCAAATACAGTGCGAAGTTGATTGGGCGAACCAATGACTTTGACCTGATCCACGCCCATGACTGGATGGTGGCGGATACAGCAATTGGCTTGAATAAAAAATTTGGTATTCCGATCGTTGCAACGATCCATGCTACAGAATTCGGGCGACACAACGGGATTCACAATCCCAGTAGCGAACACGTTCACTCTCAAGAAATCCGCCTAGTCGAAGCTGCCACCCAAACGATCGTCTGTAGTCAGTATATGCGCCAAGAAGTCGGGCAAATCCTCCACTGTCCTGGCGAAAGAATTAGCATCATCTACAATGGGATTCGTCCAGAGAAAAAACAACGCCCTAAAGATTTTGACTTCTGGGCTTTTAGACGGCGATTTGCTGCCGATCGCGAACAAATCATTTACTATGTAGGGCGGATGACCTACGAGAAGGGGATATTTGTGCTACTCAATGCCGCGCCCAAAGTCCTGTGGGAACTAGGCGGTAATGCCAAGCTGGTCTTTATCGGTGGTGGAAATACCGATGGTTTGAAACAACAGGCGTGGGATCTGGGGATTTGGGAAAAATGCTTTTTTACAGGCTTTATGTCTGATGAAGATCTAGATCGATTCCAAACTGTAGCTGATTGTGCGGTGTTTCCCAGCTTGTACGAACCCTTTGGAATTGTCGCACTAGAAAGCTTTGCAGCGCGAGTACCAGTGGTAGTCTCAGATGCTGGGGGACTAGCAGAAGTAGTGCGACATACCAAAACTGGGATCGTGACGTGGCGGTGGGATTGTAACTCCCTCGCTTGGGGGATTTTGGAAGTGCTGCGGAATCCTGGCTATGCTAAGTGGTTGACTGACAATGCTTACGACGAGCTAGGCAAACGCTTTAATTGGGCGAAGCTGGCGGTGCAGACGGAAACTGTTTACAACAAGGCACTGATTAAGACCAAGCAGTCGGTTAGGCTTTAGGTTTTAGGTTGCTGCTAGATCCCCGACTTCTTGGAGAAGTCAGGGATCTGTCGTCACTTGCCCAACATTTTTACAACTCCAATTCCGCCGAAGTAGAGAGCTAGAACCGCACCTGCAAGTAAACTTTGAGTGAGGGGATCTGTAGATGGAGTTACAATCGCACCGACTACCATCGCACCAACTACCACACTTTTCCAACCAGACAACATCAACTCAGAAGAGAGAATACCTAGTAAAGATAGCAAAATCTGCACCACAGGTAATTCAAACAGTAGCCCAGTAGCAAACAGCAGCACCAAGATAAATTCAAAATAGCGATCGATCGACCAAGCCTGTTCGA
Source organism: Chamaesiphon sp. (assembly GCF_041738855.1). Lineage (GTDB taxonomy): Bacteria > Cyanobacteriota > Cyanobacteriia > Cyanobacteriales > Chamaesiphonaceae > Chamaesiphon. The sequence goes on from NZ_JBGSPA010000141.1 coordinate 49,249, forward strand.
CGACATCGGCACCATAACCGATCAGAAAATTGAGTGCCGCCGGAATCAGTAAATAATAAGCAAAAGCGATCCCCGCGACAAATAGCACCGATGAACCGAGCACCACAGGCAATACCAACTGACGCTCGCGCCGCGTCAAGCCAGGGATCACAAATTGGATAATTTGGTAGAGAATCACCGGACTAGCGACCAATAAGCCACAATAACCAGCCACCTTCACCGAGACAAAAAAGTATTCACCTGGAGCGAGTTGGAGAAATTTAATGCCCGTCGCAGGTATTTCCAAAATTTGGACGATTTGTTTGGCATACACAAAACAGCCCATAGCACCAACTGCGACTGCGATGATTCCATAAAAAATCCGCTGACGCAGTTCTTCGAGATGATCGAAAAAAGACATCTCCAGCTCGGCGGGGAGTTCGTTATCATCACCAGCCAGATCTGGATCTGGTGCCCAGAGTGCAGTACTCAGTTCACGATCGGGCTGAAGATCGGTTTTTACTTCTGAAGTCATCACATTGGTATCTGAACTTTCTTTCTAAATTATAGAGGATCGGGTCGGGGAGTGCGATCGACTCATATCACCGAACAGATCCCCAACAGCTTTGAGCTGTCAGGGATCTTAAAATTCAGACTTGAGAATGTCTAAAAAAATTATGCTTCCACTAAGACTTTGACAGTCTTATTTTGCTCATCTTCGGCTTTCGGTAGTGTTAGTTTCAAGATCCCATGTGCATATTTGGCTTGAACGCGATCCCGTTGGACTTTTTCAGGTAGCGCGATCGTGCGATGAAACTTCCCATACCGGAATTCCGATCGCTTGATACCTTGTTCCTCAACGTGTTTTTCTTCTTTGCGTTCGCCATCGACGATTACTGAGTCAGCAGTAACTTGTACTTCGATCTCTTCAGGTGTTAAACCAGGCACCTCTAATTGGAGATAGACATTTTCGCGATCGATATGTAGCTCGGCTGCGGGGGCAAAAGCAGTTGGATATAAAGGCTCATCGCGATCGGTTAAGCTCTCAAATAAGCGATCCATTTCGCGTTGTAAAGTATCGATTTTTCGGAATGGTTGTAAACGAACTAATGCCATGATAGTAAGCCTCAAATTCAAGTATAGTTGACGACCGAGCGAGATTCAAATGACACGATCGATCGATGATGCCAGATGATAAACCTTGCTACCATAGTTGAAGGTAGCGATTGCGATCGATTGCTAACGAGTGGTTTACTGTCAGCCAATTGCTGATTTCAACTTGTTTCTAATTTACCAAACCTCAACCGATCGCCAAGTTCGGTTCTCGTCATCATCTAGGTGTATTTTCCCGAACCTCACTGTGATACCTGAAGCTAGCGATTAGACTCCAGACTCTTGCAGATTAGCAATCATTTTGAGTGCGCGGTTGGCTCGATCGAGATTACCTGTAGCTTTGAATAATGCAGCCGCTCGATCGAGATCGGCAACTGCTCGATCGCGATTCCCAGCACGTCCGTAAGCGATGCCCCGATTGAGATACGCCAGTGCATAATTGGCTCTAGATTGAATTGCCCGATCGTAATCGGCGATCGCGCCATTAGTATCGCCGAGATCGTCTCGCTCATTGCCCCGATTCAGATAGGCGGGAGCATATTGACCATCGAGAGCGATCGCGATATTGTAGTCAGCGATCGCTGCTTGATGCTGACCGCTTTTACCCGCCACCACCCCCCGATTGTAATAAGCAGGTACAGACTGAGGATCGATCGAGATCGCGGTCGTAAAATCAGCAATCGCTCCCGCAAAATCCTCGACAGCATCCTTGAGACTGCCGCGTTCGAGATAAGCTAGCAAATATTGGGGATTGAGTGCGATCGCCCGATCGAAATTAATCATCGCTTGATTCAAATTACCATCAGCCACAGCAGCCAACCCCTGCCGATACTGGCGCATAGCATCGAGCGGCTGGAGAGCCGCAGGTGGAGCGATCCCACCGATGGCGATCGCCTCTGAGGGCGTGTAGCAGCCAACTAGCGAGGCGAACGTTATTGTGCCGATCCATAACCATCCTGCCACAGCGAGTTTTGTCGTCATCTCAGCCTTGCCTCCTAAAAGCGATCGTGGTCTGCTCTACCAAGATGCCTTATCCATTGCCGACAGGTATCCGCACAAAGACCCAAAGATCCCGCTGATATTAATTTTAGGTCAGTATGAATTGCTGATGACCGTCAGTAGGTAACGGTTTCACAGGATAGCCACAGTGACGCGGGGATCGCACCCTTTGCTTATTGGGTAGGCGATCGACGATAATTAAGGATCGTTAACCAAATCTCCTGTATAGCCCGGTGAATAACCAGAGTACTGTCTCCGATACCAAACGCAATTTCTACTCTCAACATACCCGTCCGATCAATTCGATCTATCGGCGGGTGGTAGAAGAATTAGTGGTAGAAATGCACTTGCTTTCTACCAATGTTGACTTTGACTACGATCCAATCTACGCATTGGGTGTAGTAAATAGTTTCGACAGGTTTATGGCAAGTTATCGTCCAGAAGGAGATAAACAATCGATCTTTGTTGCGCTATGTCAATCGATGGGTGGTGACCCCCAAAAGTATCGTACTGATGCTGCTGAAGTCCAAGAATTTGCCACCAGTCAACAAGGGCAAGACATCGTAAGTTGGATCGCTCATCCGAATACCGATGGGGCGGGAGCAAAATTAGCGAGTACAATCGGATCGATCGCCACTAATCCCAAATTTAAATACAGTCGATTATTCGGCATCGGCTTATTTACGCTCCTCGAACAAGCAGCTCCAGAGCTACTCAAGGATGAAAAAAAACGTCAAGATGCCATTTTGCAGATTGCTGAAGCAATGCACCTACCAACTGATAAAGTTCAAAAAGATCTAGATACCTATCGGAGCAACCTCGATAAACTCGTCCAAATGGAAGCAGTCATGGCAGATCTAGCCGACGCCGAGCGCAAAAAACGCGAAAAACGCGCACAGGAGAAAGTAGCAGCCACCGCTGCTAGTTCTACCCCAGCGGAGTAGGCAAGAGATTGGGAGACTGGGGGACTGGGGGACTGTCTAAACTTGATTCACTATCCACTGTCTCGTTGGCGTAGCCTCTCCCTCAGGAGAATCGCGCTAAACCCTCGGGGAACCCTACGTATCGCGAATCGCCATTCACCATTCACCATTCACCAGACTTCCTGCGAAAGTCAGGTTTTAGGCTTTAGGCTTTAGGGGAAGATATGGACGAAAACAGCGGTGCGCTCCCTTGGAGGTTTCCTCCGCATGAAGGCGCAACAAGACAACACTAGCAAAGATTTTGTTTCTACTTTCGCAGGAGGTCTACCCTTTA
>NZ_JBGSPA010000222.1:0-35770 GCF_041738855.1 Chamaesiphon sp.
ACAATTCGGCTCCGTCCAACCCAAGCAAAAAAGCGTATTAGAGATCGCCATCCGCAGTCACCAAACTAGCTTACAACTAGTCGAAACGCTCTTAGATGTCTATCGCAATGACATTGACGGACTAAAACTCGATCGTACCCCAATCGATCTTGCCAGATTAGCAGAGTCAACAGCAACTTCTTTACTCGCTCTGGCAATGAGTCGGCGCGTTCACCTGTCATTAAATTATGGAGACTCCGACTTCCGCCAGTTTCTCTGGGTAAATGGTGATGCTCTCCAGCTTCAGCGGGTATTTGCCAACCTCCTCGCCAACGCCATCAATCACTCGCCACGCGGCGCAAAAGTGGAAGTTGTACTCGGAACTCAGGCGGGAGATCGGGTGGTGAAAGTGATGGATACTGGAGCAGGAATTCAACCCGATGAAATGCCCCATTTATTTGAGAGGTTTTATCAGGGACAGAGCAATCGCCAAGCCAGTGGCTCAGGGTTGGGGCTGTATCTCGCTCGTCAAATCGTCGAAGCGCATGAGGGGACAATTTGGGCGGAAAACCGCTCCCCCCGAGGGGCAATCTTTGGGTTTCGCCTGGCCGCGATCGTCGATCCGTCGTACTAGGCTTTAGGCTTTAGGTGAAACTACAGCAGTCCTAAATGATTTGTAAGAATACTGTAGGGTGTGTTATCCCGCAGGGTAACGCACCAGAGCCAATGTAAATCTCACGAGTCGCTGTCAACTATCAACTGTCAACTGTTTAAAATGCCCCTAGATCGCCTCAAAATTCTATTAGTTGAAGATGATGAACTGTTTCGCCTAGGCTTGCAGGTAAGATTGCAGCGCGAATCGACGGTGGAAATCTTGGCTGAAGCATACGATGGTGAAACAGCTATCGATTTGGCAAAACAACAGCCGTTCGATCTGGTACTCCTCGACATTGGCTTACCAGGATTGGGTGGACTGGAAACCTGTCGCCAACTCAAGCAAAATCATCCCCAGTTACCCATTTTAGTCCTGACCTCGCGCAAGGATCGATCGTTGATTGCGCGGTTGGTGACCGCAGGAGCGCAAGGTTATTGCCTCAAGGGTGTCGCCGCCGAAACACTGATTTTAGCCATGCAATCGGTCATTGCTGGGGCTTCTTGGTGGGATGCTACCGCCACTGCCGAAATCCATACCCTCTTTCAAAATCATCCTGAAGACCCACGTGCTAACACTCCAGAGATCGCCCTGACTCCTCGCGAACGCGAAATCCTCAACCTGATTGCCACCGCCAAAACCGATCGCCAGATCGCCGAAATCCTGTATATCACCCCAGGCACTGTCCGCGTCCACGTTCACACGATTTTACACAAATTGGGCGCAAGCGATCGCAAACAAGCCATGGCGATCGCCCGTCAACATCATCTCGTAGAAGCGATCTAACTAGTTAGTTTCACGACCTCGAATCTACCTAGAAGCCAAAAAAGTTTTTAACTTTTTTCGTGGTCTTTTCTGAGAATTCCCCAGCTTGCTTGGCGTTGCGATCGGCAGTTTCTTTGACTAGTGATGGCGTGTCACCCATCGGTTTTTCGGCTTTATCAGCATCGATCTTGACACCAGTTTCTGCCGTGTTTAGCAGCGATCTGGCAGGGTTTTTGTCATCTTTGACTACTTGCTCCATTTGTCCTGGTTCGCGTTCCAGATTGGCTACCTGTGTGACGATACTAGTGCTGCGATCTAGTCCTGGCTGCACACTCGCGGCGATCGCTGCATCGACACCGATTGACAATCCCTGCCAGCAGGCGATCGTCACGACGATTGTACCGATCGCTTGCATTAAATACCGTCTGAGATTAGACATTGACTGTACGATGTTCAATTTCATGGTGATTAATCTTTGGTAAGCTTACATCTCTAACTTTTACCATATTTTTGCCAAGGAGCGATATCTCGATCGATAGACATCAGGATGAAATCGGGACGATCGATCGATTACCGCTGCATTACCCCCCAGCTCCAACTTCAATCCAGATGTTTGCTCACCTTGAGCCGAGTGGAAACCTGGTGTTCTGGATCGATCCCTTCAAATGTCGGCGGAATCCACACCCGCACCACCATCAAGATCGCCATCGAAATCAAAAATGCACAAGTCGCCATTACCTGTTGCCATTGGACTTCCAATATCCCTTTGACAATTACCTCGCGCAGTACCGAGACAATCGCGACTTCCACCGATACCCCGATCGAAACTCGCTGTTCTTGGAGATAAATAATCAACAACCGAAATAATTCGACTAAAATCAAAATAAATAAAATATCTGCTGTAATCTCATGAAAGTGCAAGGTTGTGATGAGGGAGAGAAAAATCTCCTTGAGCTGCAATACCATCACACAAAACAATCCAATACATAGAGAGATCGCAATCGTATCTTGGACTAGTTCCAACACCCAGACAATATGACTGCGACTGAGTTTGGCATACCACGGGACACTCGCTGTCTGGATCTGTACATCAGTCTCAATTGGCGCGATAATTGATGTCTTCATAGCTCTAGTTCCTGTACTAAGGTACTTCGATCTAAACTAACGTAGAGTCTGGCATCTCGCAATCAATATTCAATTAGATGTTTTGATAAATATCATTAATAAATTCTCATCGATAAACTTTAGATATCAAGACAATAAGCTTTATCACTTACGCGCTTTCCAGGTACCACCATAGACATAATCAGGGTTGTCCTGACTGAGCAATTGCCAACATTTAGGGCAAGCAAACTGCCACTCGCCAGATTTGTCAATCCGAATCCGGTATAAAATCTCTGCTTGAAGTTGACAGCGATCGCATATCTTGGTTCTAATTCTTGTCACTATAATTCAGTAAAATTAATATAGATTTTTTTAAGCTAAGATGGCAACACTCCAGCTTCTTGGAGCGCGTGGAGCCGAGCATAGACACCATTGTGCTTGAGTAGCTCATCGTGCGTCCCGACCTCCGCAATCCGACCCCGATCCAAGACCACAATTTTGTCAGCATCCCGCACCGTACTGAGTCGGTGCGCGATAATCAGTGTCGTTCTCGTGCCCAAAATCGATCGCATCGCGAGTTGAATCGCCCGTTCTGACTCATAATCGAGGCTGGAAGTTGCTTCATCGAATACCAATACCTGGGGATTGACGATTAAGGCGCGGGCAATCCCCAGCCGCTGCCTTTGTCCCCCCGACAGGCGGACGCCTCTTTCCCCCACCACCGTGGCATATCCCTGGGGTAGCTCATGGATAAATTCATCGACTCGCGCCATCTTGCAAGCTGCCGTCACTGCATCTGGATCGGCGGTAGGGTTGCCATAGCGAAGATTGTCCAGAATCGTCCCGTTGAAGATATCGACCTCCTGATGGACGATCGCCAAACGCGATCGATACGCGCTAATATCTAGCGATCGCACATCCAGACCATCGATGCGGATATGACCCTGAGTTGGCTCAAAATAGCGAAATAACAGCTTGACGAGCGTAGACTTCCCCGAACCCGATTTACCCACTAGGGCGACGGTTTGATATGGCTCGATCGTCAGGTTAATATCGTGCAAAATCGGTCGCGCTGAGTCGTAACCAAAACTGAGATGGTCGAACTCAACTTTACCCGTAAAATCATACGTCTTCACAGACCGATTCTCCACAGGAGAGGCTTTTGCTGAGGCAAAGGCTTCGCCAACGCCAACGACTAAGCTCAAATCGATCGCATCACTGCCCACTGGCTCATGCATAAACTCGTGAAAGCGCAACATCGACGCATAACGTCGCGCCAGAAACTCTGCCAAGATACTCAAGGGTTCTAACTCGGCATAAGCGATACTAGAGATCGTCAGCAGCGTCACAAAATGACCTAAAGACATTTCGCCACGCTGAGTCGCGAGTAGTGTCATCACCAGGATGCCAAAGGTACAGCTTTGAACTGTCGTCCGCTGCCACATATTCAATCGCACGTAGCTGCGATGGATGCGATAAAGTACGACCGTTAACTCACGGTCTAGACGTTGCCGTTGCCTGTCGAGTTCGCTGGATTCGGCGGCAAAAGCTTTGACAGTTTTGATATTGGTAATAATTTCGGAGGTACGGCTTTCTGTATTCTCCATATAACTATCTAGGAGTGCCTCGCGCTTGATGATGTAGCGCAACCCTTTGAGGCTAAATCCCAGAATAGCCGTAAACGAGAGGGCGAAGGCGATCCCAATTCGCCAATCCATCAGACAGATCGCGATAAAAATGCCGAAGATTCTGACCAATTTCGGAATCAACTGTCCGGCAATTTCGGGATAAGTCCAAGTATGGTTGGTTAAACCGCGTGCGACCCGTCCGGCGATCCGACCTGGATTGTTTTCATCGTAGAAAGCTAGGGGCAAGCTCAGAATTTTTTGGATCGTTCGCTCGGCATGGTCGCGCTTTGCCCGCAGCGGGATCGCCCAGTGGAACCAACTGCCGATCCAGGGCTGAATCGGGGCGCGCACAACAGAGATGACAAACACGATCGTCAGCAGCAGGGCTAATGATAAATTCGCCGATACTGGTAGACCCAAGCTTGTCGCGATCGCCTTCGTGAGAGCCACCAATGGCTCGTCGAGCGGCTGTTTGGACAGCACATTGAGAATTTGACCGATCGCATAGGGCACGGTCAGATCCACCACCTCAAACAGACTAGTTGCGGCAATGCTGACGGTCGCCATCTTCCCGTAGCCGCGAAAATAACCGATTATATCCCGATAAGATGCCATGAGCTGACTCCAAACTGAAAATTAACGGTCAACGATCTCTACTGCTGGGAGACACAAGTGCCCCCCCTCACATAGATCCCTGTAACAGCATACTTGAAGAATATTAAGATTAGGGTTGGAATAAAAGACAATTCGCCGATCGGATGCGGCGGGACTCAGAGACTTTTTGCGGCGGGAATTGCAAGTAGCGGTTTCTCCAGCGACGAATTTAGCTTTTCTCTAACTCCCCGAACCAGAGGCGATCGGTGATGTCATTGTCGATCGCCATACTAAAATCTTTAGAGTACAGTGGAAATCTAAAAATACCCCTCTATCGATCGATACTCAAGCGGCAGGCTGGATCGATAAATCTATCTATTTACCGATTTATTTGTTAGCTATATGACTATTATTTTCAATCAGCTTTAAAAAAAGTAGATGGAAACCACGATCTCCATCCCATAATCAGTTGCAAGCATATTTCCCTCACAAGATACTCACATTTATAGCCTAATATATAATTACATATTTAGAGAAAAGATCGTGACTAATACAATCAACAATCTTATTAAATCAATTGATAAATGCTGCAAAAAATCTTAATAGCAACTGGTGACTCTCCAGAGTCGGCAGAGATTTTTAAATCAGGACTAGCACTTGCTGAGAAATATGGTGCCCAGATTTCGATCTTACATGTCCTCAACCTCTTTCAAACTGGTTTTGAAGCAGTCAGCAATCCATTCATGGGCGGTACTTATCCGATGATGAACGATCTGGCAATTCAACGATATCAGCAAGAGCTACAAGACTACGAAAAACAGGGAGTAGTACGTTTAGAGTCTTATGCTATACAGGCTAAAGCCAGAAATATTCATGTCGAGATCTTTCAAAATATTGGCGATGCCGGACGCACGATCTGTGAAACAGCAAAAAACTATTCGGCGGATCTAATCGTAATGGGACGTAACCAAAAATCGATGTTGAGTGAGATTTTTTTGGGTAGCACCAGTAACTATGTTTTGCATCATGCACCTTGCTCGGTATTGGTGATTCAGCAGAAGCAAAGTACAAATTAGCTCTGATGAATCTTACGGATTAATCGAAAAATAGCTAACATTTATCGACCGAGGAACTTCTTTATGCAGCCAGATTACCTGATTATCGGCAGTGGCTTATCAGCATTGACTTTTGGTGCATTGATGGCAAACGCTGGGAAGAGTGTCCAGATCCTCGAAGCTCACGAGCATCCAGGTGGATTTGGTCATACGTTTACGATGGCTAAAAAGTATACGTTTAATGCTCAATTTCACTACGTTTGGGATTGCGGCGAAGGGCAAACTGTGAATCGGGTACTTAAAAAACTGGGCTTGGATAAAGAAGTAACCTTTGAACGATACGATCCTGATGGTTTCGACCACATGCGAATGCCCGGATATAAAATGGATATTCCCTCGCAACCAGCAGAACTAATTCAGCGATTGTCTGCACTATTTCCCGAACATTCGCATCACATTCGCCAATTTGTAAATGAAGTCGAAAAAACTGGTGCAGGTTTGAAAATACTTGCGCCACCTATTAATCCAGTAGAACTAATCAAGCATCCCCAGGCGGCATTCAGTGCCGTCTCGAATCTCAATAATACCCTTCAGGATGTATTTGACAGATGCCAGCTTCCCCAAGCCGCACAGACCCTTTTAGCCCTGCAATGGCTAGATTTTTTACTGCCACCAAACCAACTTTCCTTCTTTGCGTGGGTGGCATTATTCCGAGGTTATCAAGCAGGGGCATTTTACCCAACTCAACATTTTGAATCGGTAATTAATTCGTTGGTGAAAGTCATCGAATCAAATGGGGGACAGGTATTGCTCAACCATGAAGTCACGAATTTTCGACTTACAGATAAAACTGTGACGGGAGTTGAGGCAATGAACCTCACTACTCATCAAACCACAGAATTTACGGGCGATACGGTTATTTGCAATATCGACCCTCAACGAGCTGCCAAAACGATCGGGTTAGACAAGTTCTCCACAACTGTCCGTCGCAAACTCGACTATGAATATTCAGCATCTAACTACATGGTTTACTGCGTCGTCAAAGATCTCGACCTGCGAGATTATGGATTTGGGAAGTGGAATGTTTCGCATACAGGGCATGAAAGTCTGAATGAAGCGTTCGCCCAAATGTACGATCGCCATGACTATTCTAATCCCAGTTTTGCCATTACCACGCCGACTTTATTAACAGAGGCAAGTCGAGATTGTCCGGCAGATTGTCAGATTGTCGAATTTCTGACTGTTGCTAATTATAGCTACTTTAAGCAGCTACGAGATGACGACCCCAAAGCTTATAGACAGAAGAAGCAAGAGATTTTAGATGCGATTCTTGATGTAGTAGAGAAACACTATGTGCCGAATTTTCGGCAGCATCTGGTGTTTGAAATTACAGGTAGCCCGACTACTAATGAACGGTATTGCTGGTGTCCTGAAGGAAATTCTTACGGCTCGATTTTGACTCCACGCAATATGGGTTTGGGACGATTGAATCATCAAACTTCACTGGAGCGGTTTTATTTCTGTAATGCTTCATCTGGTTATCCAGGTTTTGCACCGACGGTTTGGACGGGGGCATTGTTGTATCAACGATTGTCTGGGGATGTGATTTTGGGGGATGGCTAAGGCAACACACGAAAGTTGATATGCTGCGGCGAAGATCTACTCACCCGCACTATAAATGTGCTGCCCTCCGGGCACCCCTGTCTTGTCGGTTTTTTTGTGCGGAGGGAACCTCCGTTGGCGGAGCCTCTCCCCCTGGAGATATCAAACCGCCGCTCCTCGGAGGGGATTTTCTACAATTTAGAGGTTAACTTAATTATGAAAATTGCAGTCATTGGTGGTGGCGCGAGTGGGATGGTATCAGCTTATCTACTCGATAAACAAGGGCATCATGTCACTGTATTTGAACGAGAATCGATGCTGGGCGGACATATTCGGACACTAAATAAAAACGTCCAGCCGAATCGATCGGATTGTACCGAAATTCTTGAAGGTGGAGTGCTGGAATTTCCAACGGCGTTTACAGACTTCATCACTCTTATGAAAGAATTAGATGTAGAACTAGAACCTGTGAGTACTGGTTCAGCCATGTTTTTTAACAATGGTAGTAGTTTTTTATCAGGAGTGACGATCGATAATAATTTTACAGGTATTCACCGTCTTGTCGAACACCTACGCCTTGATACTCTCTATGCTCGTTCTGCGGGATTATGGATAAAAACCCAATTTGCCAACCTGCACGATTTTTCGGATCGTTGGCATAACCTCTCCTGCGGAGAATCGATCTCAGCATATCTAAAATATTCGTCTACTCGTGATATCTGGCTGAAGTTAATGGTGATGTATAGTTACTCAATTCCGTTTGAACTGATTGATGATTTTCCCGCCGAGTTGGCAATGCCGATGTTGCGTGAATATATTGCGGTTAATTGGGTCAGAGTTAAAGGTGGCGTATATACTTATATTGAAAAAATCCTCAGTCGATTTCAGGGTGAGATCGTGCTGGATGTCAAGATCGATCGCATTATCAGAAGTTCTGATGGTGTCAAAATCATCCGCTCTACAGGTGAAATCCAGGAATTCGATCGCATCGTATTTGCTACGCCACCAGACCAGGTAATGGCACTACTCGCCGATCCAACTACCGCCGAAACCAAGCGATTTTCGGCATGGAAAGCTAATCATCTAACTAGCATACTTCACCAAGATGCGACGATGTACGATCGCTTTGGCATCCACAAACCCTCAGAATTTGATTTCTTTCAAACAGGTACTCGCTGGGGCTATAACGGCTACCTCAACCAACTTTGTGACATCTCACCACCACCACACTATTTCCTATCATTCCAACTAGAAGAATTAATTGCACCAGCGCAAATTATTCATACCCAAGCACATCATACTCCTTTATATACAACTGCATCTTTTCGATACCGCGACGAAGTAGTTGCGACTAATGGCGAAAATCATACTTATCATGCGGGAGCGTATCTCGGCGATGGTTTGCATGGTGGAGCCATTACTTCCGCCGTTCGAGTCGCTCAACTAATTGGGGTGAGTCTGGCATCTGTTTCCTTAGTTGGCAGCAAATGAGAGCAGATTTTGTTCAGTTAGCAATTGTTGGCGGTAGGGTCGCGTTTGCCTCTGACTCCCAAGCAGTCCAGCGTCCTACTCAATCGATCGATCGCGAAACATCTCTTCTATTTGAAATCGAGTAGCGTAAGCGGCAACGGCTGAATTAATATCTGAAAGAGTTGTCAGAAGAAACCATCCTTCATTAGGATTTCTATCAAAACCATTTCTGTTGGATTTAAACTTAACTTGAACCATTTTTGATATAATTCTGGATACATTAATGTTGATGCTCTTCGTCTCGGGTCACCCGAGACGATAACTTTTGGATCATTTTTACTCTTAATTATCTCACTCTCTTATCCCCACAAGTGTAATCTTCTGTCTCTCAGACGATCGTCTGAGCAATATTCTTCTTCAATCGTTATCAGCTCTGCCTTCGAGCGTCGTTTGTCACCCCTTCAGGCAATAGCCAGAAAAAACACCACTTCGATCCGAGATTCGATCGCCGCTTTAGTTGATTTCTGTGCATGGATTAGATGAGAGAGGATGTCTCAAAAGAGGATCGATCGTGGTGCTCATGCGGCAGCAGCCCAACACACCCTACCTCAACCTATTTTCTCATTGAGTATTGCTATAAGCTAGATATTTAGCGATGAGTTGGTATTTTCTCGATCGCCAAGCAGATGTAGATTGGCATCCTCACCCACATATCCAAGTTTTGTAGGGCGGGCGATTCCCAGTTAAGATGCCTATAGTCTGACAAGCTCGTGACTCAGCCGCATCGCAACAATATATAAAATAACTATGTTAGATATCAGTGCTGTCCTCGAAGTACTAAAACCCGTCCAAGATCCAGAGCTACAAAAGAGTCTGGTAGCACTGAATATGATTCGCAATATTCAGGTAGATGGTGGGGTTGTGAAATTTACAGTGGTCTTAACGACACCCGCCTGTCCCTTGCGCGAATTTATCGTCGATGAATGCAAACAGGCTGTCAAAACGCTCCCAGGCGTGACTGATGTAGAAGTCGAAGTAACTGCCGAAATCCCCAACCAAAAGGGCTTACCCGACCGTGAAGGCATCGATCGCGTCAAGAATATCATCGCCATCTCCAGCGGTAAAGGTGGTGTAGGCAAAAGTACGGTAGCGGCAAATGTAGCCGTTGCCCTCGCCCAATTGGGTGCGAAAGTTGGGTTGCTCGATGCTGATATCTATGGCCCCAATGCACCATTGATGTTTGGTTTGAGCGATATTCGATTAGCAGCAACTGAAAATGGTGTACTCGAACCTGCATTTAATCACGGCGTGAAACTGGTATCGATGGCATTTTTGATCGATCGCGACCAGCCTGTGATCTGGCGGGGGCCGATGTTAAATGGGATCATCCGCCAATTTTTGTATCAAGTTAATTGGGGCGAGTTGGATTATCTGATCGTCGATCTCCCACCAGGCACTGGCGACGCGCAATTGACCCTCGCTCAAGCCGTCCCGATGGCGGGAGCCGTAATTGTGACAACACCCCAAACCGTCGCCCTCGCCGATGCGCGCAAAGGATTGCGGATGTTTGAGAAATTTACCACCGTGCTGGGAGTAGTCGAAAATATGAGTTACTTTATTCCCCCAGATTTACCCGATCGGCAGTATGATATCTTCGGTTCTGATGGTGGCGAGAAATTTGCCACCGAAGTCGGAGTACCCTTACTCGGTCGCATCCCGCTCGAAATCCCCGTGCGGACTGGTGGCGATTGTGGCATCCCGATCGTCATTGGCGATCCAGCATCAGCCTCAGCTCAGGCTTTAGTGAGTATTGCCAAAGCAATTGCTGGCAAAGTCTCGGTCGCAGCACTAGGATAGGTTGTCGGCTTTAGGCTTTAGGCTTTAGGTTTTAGGGAAATTACAGATCGATCTCCCTGTCCCACCATTTTTCTCCATCCCCCATCCCGTCCCTTCAATGTACAAATCCTCAAATCGATCGCCTTGGCAAGATTTATTTATCCATTGGCAACAGATGGACTGGCTGTTACTCTTTCTAGTTGTAGGGTTGACCTTTTTTGGTGGAGTGATGATCCGCAGTACTGAGCTAAACCAACCAGTCAATCATTGGGTGCAGCACTGGGTCTTTGGTAGCATCGGACTGGCGATCGCGTTTGGGATAGCGCGGATCTCTTATAATCATCTGCTCCGCTGGCACTGGGTGACTTATGGCTTGACTAGCGGATTGCTGCTGGCGGTAGATTTCTTGGGCAATAGTGCCAAGGGCGCGCAGCGATGGATTAGTATTGGCGGTTTCAATGTCCAGCCGTCAGAATTTGCCAAAGTGGGATTGATTATTACGCTGGCAGCAATTTTGCATCGGCGTCCAGCGAATACACTGCCGACATTTTTTAGTACTTTAGCCATTACCCTCCTACCGTGGTTATTGGTGTTCATTCAACCAGATCTGGGGACATCATTGGTATTTGGGGCGATCGCGATCGGGATGTTGTATTGGGCAAATGCGAACCCAGGTTGGCTACTGCTCCTAGTATCGCCGCTGGTCGCGGCAATTTTGTATAGCCTGAGTATGCCTGCTTGGATTGTTTGGGCGGTACTGATGGGCGTCGTTGGCTGGTTGACGCTCCCATTGCGGTGGGTCACTTCCCTCGTCGCACTCGGCGTTAATATTGCGTTTGGAATGCTCGGACAGGTATTCTGGCATGTGCTCAAAGACTATCAAAAAGCGCGGCTGATTGTATTTCTCGATCCCGAGAAATACCCGTTGGGTGCTGGATATCACTTGATCCAGTCGCGTATTGCGATCGGTGCGGGTGAATTGTGGGGACAGGGACTCAATCAAGGCACGCAGACGCAACTCAATTTTATCCCCGAACAGCATACCGACTTTATCTTTTCCTCGATCGGGGAGGAGCTAGGATTTGTCGGCGCGATGTGTGCGCTTGTCGCCTTTTTGCTGGTCTGCTGGCGATTGTTGCGAGTTGCGCGCCAAGCTCCAAATAATTTTGGGTCGCTATTGGCGATTGGCGTCTTACTGATGATTAGCTTTCAGGCGATCGTCAATATTAGTATGACGATCGGGATTGCCCCAGTTACTGGTATTCCGTTACCTTGGATCAGTTATGGCGGATCGGCACTGATCACCAACTTTATTGCCCTCGGGTTGGTCGAGTCGGTAGCCAACTATCGACGGCGGTTTAGTTTGTAAGGATCGGGGCAGATGAGATCGTCTTGCCGATCGGTATACCTTGATATGGTAAAATGTTCTGCCTACGCTAATGCACAATGAGCCTACATGCGCTCGTTGGCGGAGCTGCTGACACGCGTCGCCATGCAAGAGTAGAAGCCAACAGCAAAGTACCAGGTTAAGGAGAGATCGATCGTGGCGAAGATGTATTATGATGCCGATGCTAATTTAGACCTATTAAACGGCAAAACTGTCGCAATTATCGGTTACGGTTCCCAGGGTCACGCTCACGCTCTTAACCTCAAAGATAGTGGCGTAAAAGTAATTATCGGTCTATACCCAGGGAGTAAATCGACTGCCAAAGCCGAAGCAGAAGGCTTAGTCGTCAAAACAGTTGCCGAAGCATCAGCCGCCGCAGACCTGATTATGATTTTACTCCCCGATGAAGTACAGCGGGGGATCTATGAAAGCGAGATTAAGCCAAATCTGTGCGCGGGTAAAACGCTAGCCTTCGCCCACGGTTTTAATATTCACTTCGGGCAAGTCGTGCCACCAGCCGATGTCGATGTGGTGATGATCGCTCCCAAAGGTCCTGGACATACAGTTCGCTATGAGTACGAAAAAGGACAAGGGGTACCTGCTTTATTTGCCGTCTATCAAGATGCTTCTGGACAGGCACGCGATCGAGCGATGGCTTATGCCAAAGGCGTAGGCGGTACCCGTGCGGGTATCCTCGAAACTACCTTCCGTGAAGAAACCGAAACCGATCTTTTTGGCGAACAAGCAGTCCTCTGTGGCGGTCTGAGCGCGTTAATTAAAGCTGGCTTTGAAACCCTCGTCGAAGCAGGTTATCAGCCCGAACTCGCCTATTTTGAGTGCCTCCATGAAGTTAAACTCATCGTCGATCTCGTCGTCGTCGGCGGTTTGGCCGAAATGCGTAGTAGTATCTCCAATACGGCTGAATATGGCGACTACACTCGCGGACCCCGCATCGTCACTGACGCGACTAAAGCCGAGATGAAAAAAATTCTCAGTGAGATTCAAACCGGACAATTTGCCCGCGAATTTATCCTCGAAAAACAATCGGGTAACGCTGGTTTCACTGCTATTCGCCGTCGGGAAGCCGAACACCAAATCGAATCAGTGGGTAAGGATTTACGCGCGATGTTTAGCTGGTTGAAGAAGAACTAGATTGAGATAGTTGGGGTTGGCGATATTGCCGAGGCGGTCGCCCGTTGAGTTCGCTGGGGATGTTTAACTGGATGCCTTACAGTAAACAGGCTCCCGCCGCCCAGCACCAGAGTGGATGCGATCGAACTAAGGAGAAATGTTACTAGCCCTTGGTTTCATTTCCGAGAACGCTAAAATAGATAGCTGTGAGTAAAAATATCTCAATTGAGTAGGTGCGGTACAGACATCTACCAGATCGGAATTAGCTCACAGCTACCCTCCACCCTCTACCCTCTCATCCAGCCATGCCAAGAACCCAGAAGAACGATAACTTCATCGACAAAAGCTTCACCGTCATGGCAGATATCTTACTCAAGATCATGCCCACCAACAAGCGTGCCAAAGAGGCGTTTGTTTATTATCGTGACGGGATGTCCGCCCAAGCTGATGGTGAATATGCCGAGGCTCTAGACAACTATGAAGAAGCCCTGCGCCTGGAAGACAGCGACTACGATCGCAGTTATATCCTGTACAATATGGGCTTGATCTACGCCAGCAATGGCGAACACGAGCGCGCCCTCAATCAATATTTCCAAGCTGTCGAACTCAATTCCCGCCTCTGTCAAGCCCTCAATAATATTGCTGTCATCTACCACTATCAAGGCGAAAAAGCCGCAGATGAGGGCGATATGACAGCTAGCGAAGCTCTGCTCGGTAAAGCTGCTGAGTACTGGATTCAAGCCATCAAGATCGCTCCCAACAACTATATCGAAGCTCAAAACTGGCTCAAAACCACCGGACGCTCTCAACTAGATATTTATTTCTAGGCTTTTGGTTTTAGTGAATGGTGAATGCCGTTTAGCAAGTCCCCCAGTCTCCCAGTCCCAGTCCCCCCAGTCACCTTATTAATCCCCAATGCTCGATCGCGCACAAGTACACAAAGTAGCCCTCCTCTCTCGATTGGAACTCACTCCCGCCGAAGAAGAACAATATGCTAAACAGATGAGCAGTATTCTCGATTACTTCGAGCAATTGAGTGAACTCGACACCGAAAATGTCGAGCCGACAACTAGAGCGATCGATATGAGCAATATCACCCGCCACGATTCACTGTCACCTTATCAAAATTTGGCAGGGATCTATGCAGCGGCACCCGATCGCGAAACCGATTTTTTTAAAGTTCCAAAAATCATGACTTAGCCATCTGGTTGGCGATTTACGTTACGATTAATTATTATCAATTATTAGTAGAGCAGAAATTGTGTCCCACTCGATCGTTACCAATGTTTGTGAAGGTATAGCCGACTGTGTAGCGGCTTGTCCGGTCGCTTGTATTCATGAAGGACCAGGTAAAAACACGCTGGGTACCGATTGGTATTGGATTGATTTTTCTACCTGTATTGACTGTGGAATTTGCATTCAAGTTTGCCCGATCGAGGGGGCAATTCTGCCGGAAGAAAGACCCGATTTACAAAGCATATCTAAATAAAAATTTAGCTGAAATGGACTATTAAAAAGTTATCCACCACTGACGAAACTGCTTTGATAAATTACTTTCCCCGATCGATTCAACCTACGAGTTAATTGTTCCAGTTGGAGGGGAACTAGCGATCGCGACCTTCGCAACTGGAATTCTCCCCGCCAGATAGCCCAACCGTCCCGATCGCGCTGCCATTCCCATCGCCTGAGCCATCAGGGGGGCATCTTCAGCACAGGCGATCGCGGTATTGATCAATAGAGCATCCGCACCGATTTCCATCGCTTGAGCGGCTTCGCTAGGGGTACCGATCCCCGCATCGACGACGACGGGGACTCGGGCATTTTCGATGATGATTTGGATATTAGCGAGGTTTCTGATGCCTTGTCCCGAGCCGATCGGGGAACCTAATGGCATCACTGTAACGCATCCGGCTTCTTCGAGCCGCTTGGCTAGCAGTGGATCGGCGTTGATATAGGGGAGTACGGCGAAGCCTTCTTTGACGAGCTGCTCGGCTGCTTGGAGGGTACCGATCGGATCTGGTAAGAGATATTTACCTGCGGGGATGACTTCCAATTTGACGAAGTTATTATCTTCCTGCCCCAATAATTTTGCCATCTCGCGACCCAATCTCGCCACGCGCACGGCATCTGCGGCAGTCTCACAGCCAGCGGTATTGGGTAGCATCCAGATTTTAGACCAATCGATCGCTTCTGCCAAACCTTCATGTCCGACGGCTTTGGTTTGGACTCGGCGTACGGCGACGGTGACGATCTCGCAACCGCTAGCGATGATGCTCTTTTGCATCTGCTCGATACTACGATATTTTCCCGTACCCGTCATCAGCCGCGAGTTAAAGGTTTTGCCTGCAATAATGAGGGGACGATCCATAGTAGAGGGTAGAGGGTAGAGGGTAGAGGGTAGAGGGTAGAGAGTGGCGGGCATGAATGAGTGCTGGACGATCGAACTTAAAGCATCAAGCAAGCTTAAAACCTAAAGCCTACCCTCTACCCTCTTCAAAGAAGGGACAAAAGCCATCGGGAGTCACCTTAAACCCGTGTAGTGGGGATCGACTATTATAACAGCGAGAGCTGCGTTGATACAGACAATTGCCACAGCAGGGTGTGTCTGGAGCGAGGTTGAGTTCTTGCTGTCGATCGAGAATTTCGCGTTGGGACACTCCTCTAAGGACGATTTCTTCGCCTTGCCATCTGGCTTCTACTATTCCAGTATCGGCGAAGTTGTGCCATCTCGGGTCGCTAGCGATCGCATTGGGCAAGGTAATATCAATCTGGCGTTCTGATTCGGTGAGTTCGCCCTCATAATTGGGATCTGTCGGCGGCGCGGGTTGGATGAAGGTATCGCCAATGGGGAGCGAGACTAGCGTCCCTGCGGCGGGAGAGTGAAGGTGATAACGGTTCTGGAGTTCTTCTAGGGCGGTGAGATCGGCTAAATAGGGCGGTGAACCGTGAATGAAGACGACGTGTTTGGGACGGATATTGTGAATTAATTGCGCTGTGCCAGCACCATCGGAATGTTCGCTCAACAGGTAGGTTTCGACGGTAATCTGGGGAGTAGCGGCTGGTAGCACTGTCATCCCCTGTGGTACGGCGGGAAACAGTACCAGCAACGGGAACGGATGTCCATCTGTATAAGTATCGAGAGCGGTATCGGTGTCGGTGAGGATAATGCATGGACGCTGATGAATCTCAAGTAGCCGCTCTGGCGTGAGCTGGCGGACGTGAGGGCGCACTTTTTCATCCCAGAATAGGGATTGATGGCGGGCAAAGTTTTGGACGGCGGGGGGGAAGTGTGGGAGAATCTGCAAGTAGAGATCGCAAGCTACCGCGATCGTCCCATCTACCCAGATATCAATGTCACGTCCGGTAAATAAATGGTGACTGCGGAGTAGGATCAACAATTCTTGGGCGATGCCGATCGTCGCAACTGGGAGGATAATCGACTGTTGTTGGACGATCGCCCGATCGATCCGTGCCATCAAGGTATTTTCTTGCTTGCGGCGGTGTGGATGGCGCGCTGTGCCATAACTACCTTCAACAATCAGGACATCGGGATTGAGATGCCGAATTGATTCTAAATGCAAGCCTTCTACCAAGCGGGAATTGGACAGAAAAAAGTCACCCGTATAGAAGACACTATAAGACTGATAAAATCCGGTATAGGTCAATAGGATCGCCGCTGCACCTGGCAAATGTCCTGCTGGGAATAATTCCGCAGTCAATCCATCTTGAAACTCGATCGATCTGCGCCACGGCAATGCTTGACTAAACGGCAGCACCTCCTCAGCATCGTCCAACCAGTTGAGCGGTAGCAGTAGGCTGGTAACTTCGCTAGTATAAATCGGCAGCTTGGGAGCAGCACGATGCAGAGCTAGCAAGCCTCTAGCTCGATCTGCATGAGCGTGGCTACAGATGACCAGATCGCAGACTGGCAAACGATCTGCTGTCAGCAGTGGTGAAATATCACTCAAGCCACAGTCGAGTAAGATCCGATATGGCCCCATCTTCACCAACAAGCACACGCCTTCATCACCATGCCCGACGCCATAGGGAAGGCAAACTAAATCTTCATTACTAGGTTGAGGTAGCGTAGACAAGGAAAAAGTCCCCAAGAAATCCGATGCCACTGTGTGAAGATGCGATCGTGGCAGCGGCTACACCAACAAGGCAAGTATGGCACTAGTTAGTGCGCGGAACCATTACCATGATATTTGTCTGAGTTGTAGAAGCCGTTGCGGGTACCAAAAAATAGCGCGCCGAGAATAAAGGGGATCGTTAGAATTGGGAGGATGATTTGAACGCTCATAATTAGGCTTTAGGGATGAGGGAAATATGCTGAGAAATGCAGCTTCGATCGCTGGCAGTAATGCGATGCCTGGTGTTTCTGGGAGGTATCGCCCTATAGAATACTCGCTATCTATTATCGACCGATCGAGCCTTTCTCGGCAACGATCGTTAACCATTCTTGATAGGATGAGACTTGAGCTACACACCAATTTCGGTTCTACCGAACCTGCTACGCAGGTTTGAATATTGAAATATCAAGATACCATGCTTCTAATCTGAAAATTATCAAAATTTCTGAATCCATATCCTCTCCTTTAGATCGGCTTGAGTTTATTATTAATTCCTTCAACAGCCCCTTGAGTTGTCCTGACTGATTTATGTCTCAGAATACTGGTGCGTTAGGCGCAGCCGTAAAGCATCCTACCTCAACTTAGCTTCTCATTGAAGATTGTCATGGCTCCTACGGTTGTTTTTTGATGTTGATTAGATCGGTCAAAATATTATCCAAACCACCATTTACTTGAATGCGATCGATCTTCTCAGCAATCCGTTCTAAGATTTCCAACTCTTTGAGTCTGAGCGCGACGGGATTTTCTTCCATCACTTTGGCTGTGTTGAGCATACTCCGTGTGGCGGCGGTTTCCTCGCGACGGCGGACAACGTTTGCTTGAGCGGATTTTTCAGCTTCAACTACCTTGCTGAGAATGGTTTTGATTTCCCCAGGTAAAATAATATCCTTGACGCCGACGGATTCGACTTTCAAGCCATAATCAACAGTCTTGACGCGGATATACTCCGCGATATCGCGATCGATCGTGCCTTTGTCTTCCAACAACCCATCCAAAGTCCGTTCGCCTACGGCTCCCCGCAGGGCAAATTGTAGCTCTTTATATAAAAAGCCATTGATATCCGCCAAGTTATTCATCGCCAGTAACGGATCGCTAATCCGATAACCAGCGGTGAGATTGAGCCGTACGGGTACCTTATCCTTGGTGAGGATATCTTGTCCCGAAACTTCCATATTTTGGAGACGCATATCGATCGCAACCGATCCGAACGATCGATTGAATGACCACCAGGCATGGATTCCTGGCTCTAGCTGGCTCTGAAATACGCGGTCGATATACAAGAAGCCCAAGTGTTGGACGGGCACTTCACGGACGTGCAAGGCATCGCTACTGAGCTTATTAATTTTGTCTTTACCGGATACTAATTCGGCAACTAATTGAGGCGAAAGTTTGGCATCATTGCTAATATCGATCGTTTCTACCGTCACGCCTTGCCAAAACAATTTGCGGCTGTGGGGCGGTAAAATGGCGATCGGTTGTTGTCGATCGCGGACGATGCCAACTTGTTGGGCTAAGGTTTCGGCAACGGTGCAATACTGAGCGATAAATTCGGGGTGCCGATCGATCAGGACATCTTCATCGGGAAAGATTGGATTCGAAATCATCCGATTGAGTGTCTTAAATTGGACATCTTTTAGTGAAGACCAAAAAGCATATTCACCCGTACCCAAAGGACGAACGAAATTATTTTGGACGTACATCAAGCCGATCTCCGATTCGGACACCTGAAATCTTTTAATACCACTCAGGGCAGCTCCGCGCGTTTTTTCGAGTAGATCTGGTGGTAATTCTAAAGTTTCAGATAGATTGAAATAGCGAACTTCGACGGGGATAAATCCTTTCCAAAAAGCGCGTAATTGGTTGGAAGCTACTACGAGCCAGTTTTGTTTGACTTGCAGTAGCGCGACTCGATTGAATTCCGTTCGGACGATCGTCAAATGCTGCTCTAGTTTATCTCTGTGTGTTTGCAACAGCAGCTCTAATTGTTCGATCTGCGCTTCTGGCTGATTGAGGTCGTATGTTTTGACACTCCAATTCCACCCAAGATAGTTATGAGTACCTGGCAATAAAATCGCTTTGAAGTCGCTGCGGTTGTATAAAATGCCTCGCTCGTGAGGTTTGATGTAGAAAGTCTTGAACATATTAAAGTATTGGGTTTCATCTGCTCAACCCAACCGATATTGGAAAGATTTGGGAGCTGTCAACTGTCAACTGAATTAACTCCATAATCGCTGGCGTTTTCGACAGTTTTGTTACGGACAAAGGCTTTGGCTTAAATTGGATTGAGCTAGCTGTGGCTAATCACGCTATCCGAGGATAACTCGATCGACTCCAACTAGCAAATATCGTGTTCGATCGACTAAAACTAGTATGCCCGTAGCAACACCAATTCGAGCAGATGAAGACAAATACTCGAATTAAAGCTGCACGCCAACGTCGGTACAAATTCTGCTGCAATGTCCAGCCGCTAAGCGACTAAATATTCCAAAAAACGCCAACTTTACAGAGTTGAAAAAATGGACTCGAACCATATTGAGATTGCTCTCGTACCTACGGTCATTACTGACCGTTTGTGGCTTGCGCCGCCTTATCCTAAGTAAGGTGCCTGAATTAACCTTTGGCTTGGTTGGTGAAAAGTACAGGACTCGAACCTGCTACCCGTTGATTAATAGTCAACTGCTCTATCCAAATGAGCTAACTTTTGGGGAGTACGATCTAGGAATCGAACCTAGCCTCGACCGATACCTCGGCTGCTTTATCCAACTAAGCTAATCGCACGGTTTAGACAAATAACTATGCGCGGCGGTATACGCTCAGACCAAAGGTTGGCGCACCAGTCAGATCTATAGAATCAGAACATTTGCCTACATTTTATTAATGTCTACTTTCTAGTATAACATAGATCGTTTATTTTATAGATAAAATCAATCGCATAAAATCTATTTTGTTTGAAGCAATTTAGGATTCGACGTGAGCTGAAGCTGAGGATAATCTATCTAACAAACATAATTCTAAATCTGTTGGTATAAAAATATTACTACCCATCAATCTCCAGATCGATTGAGTAATAATACTTCAGGCGGATGGGGTAAAACGATCGTTGGAATCGAAAGCTCTCAACAATAAATCGTAATCAATGTTAAACTTCATGTGGTCTGTGATAAATAATTGTACCGATCTATTTAAGATGACTATCCGTAGGTCTGAATCCAGGTTCCATTTTTTAGATGATTTTAGAGCTGTAATCGATCGAGAGGACGTAGCCGCAGGAATCTTTCTCTTTCCAGCCCTAGTTTTATTAGGTATATTTTTGATATTCCCAATTATTTACTTGGGATATCTTAGCTTTACAGGTGGTAGTTTTACCCGAGCGGGAGTACATTGGGTAGGGCTAAAAAATTACTTACGATTATTACTTTCTCCTGACTTTTGGCAAGTTATTGGTAATACGCTCTATTTTACAATCGGGACGGTTATTCCCAGTATTGTTATTCCCTTGGGGTTAGCTGTATTGCTCATTGGTGGAGGTGCTCCAGTGGAGAGTCGTCAGTTACCATTTATAGCTATTGTGCGGACGATCTATTTTATTCCGTCGATCGTTTCATTAGTTGCGGCTGGATTGGGGTTTAGATGGTTATTTCAAACCGATGGTGCGATCGATAGTTTGCTGAGCAATTTTGGGATCGACAAAATCGCTTGGTTGAGTGATTCGCTCTGGGCAATGCCTGTGATTATTGTTTTGAGTATCTGGAAACAAATTGGATTCAATTTAGTTGTCTTTTTAGCTGGGTTACAAGCTATCCCTGTCAATCGTTATGAAGCTGCCGAACTCGATGGAGCAAATAGTTGGCAACAGTTTCGCCATATTACCTTACCAGGGATGCGATCGCCTTTGATTTTTGCTACGATTACGACCACGATTTTCACGCTCAAAAGTTTCGAGCAGGTCTATATTATTACTGGTGGCGGTCCTCTCAATTCTACTAATTTACTTGTTTATTATATTTACGATCGCGCTTTCGCTCAATTTGACTTTGGATATGCGGCGGCGGCAGCAATGATATTACTAGCTTTTACTTCTATATTAGTCTATCTACAGATCCAAAACTCTACTCAGGAATGAGTGTTAAGAGCGAGCTAGCTTTGGGGTATATTTATGACGATTCCGAACTGCAAAAAACAAGACGATAAAGGTGAAAACACCTGCTAAATATAGTGGATAACCGTAAGTAGAGGGATGATTCTTGTTTACTACCAATGCCGCAATCACAGGACCGATCGCATTTGCAGCACTCAAGTAGGAAGCATTTAAGCCAGACATTTTGCCTTGTTCTTCTGGAGTGGTATTGAGTGAGATCAGTGTGCTAATCATTGGTTGTACAAATGAGTTGAACAAAGAAAACATAATGCTGATCCCCAAGAAAAAATAAATATCGGGAAAGATCGGCATGAGGATAAACGACAAGCTTCTAAAAAATAATCCTAAAAATAAAATTTTGATGATACTTAGATATTTAGTCAGAATTTTTACTCCTTGAATCTGGACAATGACACCGACAATTCCAATTGTCAGAAATAATAGTGTCAATGAGTTATTGTCTTGATGTAAAACATCTAGATAATAAGGCTGAAAAGCAAAAGTAAATAGGGTAAATGTCGTACCGACACAAAAATTGATGATAAATAGAATCCCTACTTTGGGAAAGGTTAAGCCTTTAATCAGATCTCGCAATCCTAGATCGAAAATATTTGAATCTGAGTCTACTTGATGAGCTAATGTCTCAGGCAAGAAAAATATCGTCAAGACCAATGCGATCGCCGCAACTACGGCGGATACTAAAAATGCTGTGCCTAGCGATCTTTGTTGCGCGACTAAGCTTAACACTGGTCCAAGTACAAATCCTAACCCCAAGGATGCGCCAAATATGCCAAAACCTTTAGCTCTAGTTGCGGGAGTGGTTACGTCAGCAATTACCGCTTGAGCAACTGAGATATTACCACCAGTAACCCCATCCAAAAACCTAGCAAAAAATAACACTGCTGCGTTAGGTGCAGTACCCGCCAAGAGATTGCCAATCACTGTCCCAGCTAAACTAATGATTAATAATGGTCTTCTCCCAAACCGATCGGATAATTTACCAATAATTGGCGTTGCGAAGAATTGGGCGATCGAAAAGATGGCAAATAAAAAGCTAGTCTCAATATCACTGAGCTGAAACTCTCGCCCATATTGATAAATTGTGGGGATGAGAATGGTAAAACTCAATGAGTTGATTAAATTAATGAGCGCGATAATCCAGAAGCTACGGTTCATTGGGGAGGGGATAGAGAATTGATCGAAACAGTCGGTCGAATTTCATAACTATTACAGTTATCTCAAAAACTGTGTTGCTATACAGATGAAAGGCTGATGCCAACAGCGCGCAGATGAAAGACGACTATTGCTGCTGAGCGAGTCACCCGACTAGTACGCCTAACGGCTTTCAACCAATGATGTTATCTTGCCTGATTCCTTGTATTTTATCTTAGTTTGAGCTATGGTTGCAGTATAAGATTTAATTACCGATATTAGTTTTGAAAAGCTCTAGTAACAGCAAAAAATCTAGAGTCAAGTTAAATAGAATTTACCTTGAAATAAGCAGTCAACGTCAAGACAATGCGATCGAATTAGCAACTAGACGGGTGACAAAGGCGATCGCGCTGCGTAATCCAGTCTAACGATCTGGGCGTCTCCGCAGATTTGATAGTAAAGAACACAGTCAGAACCACTGCCTAGCTAAGTTAACTTATGATGATGCAGGTTGGTATCGATTTAGGGTTTGGCTAGAGTATTTCAGGAAAATGTTTGGGAGAGCTACTAGAGCTGTAAATCCTGCCCATACGTCATCCTAAATAAAGGATTGAGTATCTAACTTAGTAACTTTTGCTACTAGAGCGATAAATACTATCATAGCCATCTCAAATGAGGAGATAAATCGATCTAGGGTGGATTGGGCACAGCGTGGCGATCGCCATAAGGCAGCGATTCGCGCACCAGCGGCTCTGCTGACGGGAAAGCGCATCAAGACAGCCGTAACTTACCAGTACTGAAAACATCAGGGATGCTCCATTTGGAATCGCTGTAGTAGCAAATCATCCACAATTAAGTGTAAATACTGATTACCACTCAAAAGCTATTTTGGATAGATCCGTGGATGTTCGGATTCAAGATTGTGCCAGTTTGGATTAGACTAAAGTTGCATTAGCGTATAGTCTTTTAGTGATGCAGACGCGACTGTAGTGCTATTTCGTCTCTAACCGATTTGGACACCTGAATTGAGATCGCTATCAGTTATCGATCCACCCATTGCGATAAGGTGCAAGGCTATTTCCGAAAATTTTACTGTTTCATCCGATCTGTTGACTCCCCCTCCCACCCCGATTTGTTGCCAATTGCGGTTAAGTACCTATGATCCGACATCGCTATTCTCAATTCTCGCTCCCAGCAATCAGTCGTTTAGTTCACCCGAAGCTATCGACTGGCAGCGGCTTTGGCTGTTCCACTCTGGGCACAACTGTGCGCCGACCCGAACTAGTGTCCCCGCTCACCAGTAGCACTGCCAGCGGTGCGACGGATCTTGAAACCGTCGGTGTTGGTGAGTCTTCGCAGTTGATTATTGAAGTTGGTAAGATTGCGCTGCTTGCCTGTTGGTTGTGGTGTGCGATCGGTGCTAATTTTTGCCGCGAACGGATCGATGCGATCGCTACTTACGCAGCCAGAGATCTCTAGATTATGTTGACATTTGACATGATTTAGGGTGAGTTGTCGTTGGAATAAGTCGATCTACATTGCCTCCGGTCGATCGCCGATGGCACGCTACGCGAACGACTTATCGCCATCAGGTCACGCTCCTCGTCGCTCGATCCGCTCGAGTTACTCTTGGTGCCATTTAGGTCGCCATCCTGGTTTGATCGTTTGATGAGCGCGCGCGATCGCCAGACAGTCATCGGGGACGTCATTGACGATTGTCGAACCTGCTGCGGTGGTTACTTGAGCACCGATATTCAGTGGTGCGACGAGGGTGTTATTTGAACCGATCCGCGCAAAATTCCCGATCGTGGTTTGATGTTTGTGTTTACCATCATAATTAACAGTAATTGTCCCTGCGCCAATATTGACTTGTTTGCCGATGGTTGCATCGCCCAAATATGCGAGATGGGCAACATTGGTATTGTCGCCGAGAGTGCTTTTTTTCAACTCAACAAAATTTCCCACTCGGCAGGATTCACCTACCGTCACCTGTTGGCGGATGTGAGCGTAGGGGCCGATGTTGGCATGATGCCCGATCGAGCTATCTAACACTACAGAATACATCACGCGAACATTGTTTCCAATCTGACTGTTTTCGATGAAACTACCAGGGCCAATATGGCTACTGCTACCAATTGTCGTGTCTCCACGGAGATGAGTTTGGGGTTCAATAATGGCATCGACACCGATGGTGACGGTATCATCGATCGTGACGCTATCTGGATCGATGATGGTCACCCCCGCCGCCATCCAATCAGCTTTGATACGGGATTGGAGGATCTGATAAGCAGTAGCTAGCTGGCACCGATCGTTGATGCCCAAAATCTCACGATCGTCAGGCACGTCGTACACCATCACTGGCGACAAGAAATTGACAGCATCGGTAATGTAATATTCTTGCTGACTATTATTACTTTGTAGTTGCGGCAGCACCGCTTGGAGCTTCTGCCAATTAAAGCAATAGATTCCGGCATTTACACGCCGATTTTGACGTTGTACGTCAGTACAATCGCGATCTTCAATAATTTCTTCAAGTAGATTGTTACCATCGCAAAATACCCGCCCGTAACCCTGCGGATTAGCAATTTGGGCTGTTAATATGGTGGCTGCATTTTGATGCTGTTGGTGAGTCGCCAAGAGTGCTGTGAGCGTTTCGGGACGGAGCAGTGGTACATCCCCGTTTAAGACGAGCAAATCTCCGGTAAAGTCAGCTAAATGGGGAAGTAGTTGTTGGACTGCATGTCCGGTACCCAGTTGCTGGGTTTGCTCGACAAACTCTAGATCGGGATAGTGGAGCATCGCTTCCTTAACACGGTGAGCTTGATAGCCAACGATCGCCAGTTGTCGCTCTGGCTGAAGAGCCACACAACCCATTAATACTCGTTCGACCAGCGAGCGGCCTCCCAGTAAGTGCAATACTTTGGGTAAGTCCGATTTCATTCGCGTGCCCTTGCCCGCTGCGAGAATTGCTACTGCTACCATAAATATAACTAATACTGCCAGAACCTAAATATAGCCTCTCTTAAAATACCCTATTGTCTGAGGTATGGATGCGATCGTTGATAAACTCGCTCAAATAAGCATTGACTATCGTCCCGTCACACTAGCCTCTCATTCCAAAAATAGGTGCCAACCCATCAGATCGAGGGCGATGTAGTGTCTCATCTCACTAAATACGATACATTGATAATAATATCGAATTTACACCCTATTGCCGCGCTTTACGGAATAATTGTCTTACTACCGATCGATAACTTGAAATTGATATGCGTTTGTGGTTTAGTCGGTTCGTTGCAGCCATTTTCATGGGTGGACAAGTGATTGTTCACATCCTCCGAGGCAAATTCAACTATCCAAACATTATCGAGCAAATGGCTTTAGTTGGGCCAGAATCATTACCGATCGCGTTAGTGACAGCAACTACGATTGGGATGGTGTTTACAATCCAGGTAGCGCGAGAATTTATTAATTTTGGTGCGGGACAGGCGGTAGGTGGAGTTTTATCGATCGCCCTGACGCGCGAACTTGCGCCAGTATTGACAGCGGTAGTGCTAGCGGGAAGAGTCGGCTCGGCATTTGCGGCAGAGATTGGGACGATGAAAGTTAGCGAACAAATTGACGCACTGTATATTCTCAAAACCGATCCAGTCGATTATTTAGTAATTCCGCGGTTGGTAGCTTGTTGTGTGATGTTACCGCTGCTGACGATCGTCTCGATTGTCGCTGGGATGCTCGGTGGGTTGGTGGTTGCTACCAGCATTTTTGGATTACCAGTCCGGATCTTTTTGGACTCAGCACGTAACTTTTTGACACCCTGGGATATCTGGAGCGCACCGATCAAAGCAGTTGTTTTTGGTGCTTTGATTGCGATTATCGGTTGTAACTGGGGGATGACAACTACAGGCGGTGCCAAAGGAGTCGGACTATCCACAACGACAGCGGTGGTAACGTCTTTATTGGCAATTTTTATCTCCAACTTTTTTCTGTCTTGGGTAATGTTTCAAGGCACGGGTAGTGGGGTTACTAAATCGATTTAAGCTGTGCTGGCAATTATTTCAACAGGGATGCGATCGCCCTATTTGCCTGAGTTTGATAGTTGCCACCAAACAAATTGTAGTGATTGAGAATGTGATAAAGGTTGTACAACTGCTGGCGTTGTGAGTAGCTAGGGTCGAGCGGATAAATATCGTTGTATCCTTGGTAAAAAGCGGCAGGAAAGCCACCAAACAGCTCGGTCATGGCAAGATCGACTTCTCGATCGCCCCAATAGGTCGCAGGGTCGAAAATGATGGGAACACCTGCCGTTGTGAAGCTAGCATTACCACTCCACAAATCGCCATGTACGAGTGATGGTTTGGGGTGATGATGAGCCAGGATGTGGGGAATCGCGGCTAGCAATTGAGCCGCTTGGGGAAAATAACCGCCCTTGGTGCCTGCAAGTTGGAATTGATAGCCGATCCGGTGGGTAGTGAAAAAGCTCGTCCAGTCAGTTGCCCAAGTGTTAACTTGTGGTGTCGCGCCGATCGTGTTGTCGATGTGCCAGCCAAATTTTCCGCGTTCGATCGATCGATACTGGTGCATCGCCGCCAGATTGCGACCCATTTGGCTCCAGCTTTGAGCAGTAACATTGGTAGTCAAATCCAAATATTCTAGGACTAGATAGCTATGAGTTTGCACCACCCCCCAACAGAGTGGCATCGGGACTCTCATCGCTGCGGTTGCCGCTATTGCTAGTAATCCGCTTGCCTCAGCCGCAAACATGTCCACTAGCGCAGGTTGATTGAGTTTGAGCAAATACCGATCTCGATCGGGATGCGAGCGCTGCGAGAGCGGTGCATTGCTAATTAGCTCTACTCGATTGATACAGCCACCGCCGATCGATTGGCGATCGACTATCTCAAAATTTTCACCTGTAACTTGAGTGATTTTTGCGCCGATCTCGCTCCACATTATCTCAATTGCTAGTAATTACTTATTGCTGATTCTAACTATTCTTGCCGTAACTTATCGATCGTTTCATTCCACCAAGCGCGCATATTCTGCCCAAATTTTTGAGCTTTTGCTGGAATAGTATTCGTAAATGTGCGGATTTTAGCTCTAGCTAAATCGAATAACTCGATTGTTTGTGTTTGCCAAGTTTTTGTTGGCTTGTTAGCTAGTGGTGGTGCTGGTTCTGCTGGAATAGTTCCGATCGCTGGGGACGTCTGACGCTGCTGTCGAGCCGCTGCTTGTACCAACTCATCTACTACTGACTGAGGGAGCGAGATCGCCGTTGCTGACGGTGGATTGGGGGTTTGCACTGGTTTTATCAGCTCATCGATGACCGTTTGGGGCAAAACAATGACGATCGCCGTAGAGTACACCTGCTGGGCAGGAACTTTGCTGGGCAGTGGTTTCGTTGTCAATGTTGGTGTTGGTGTTGGCTTGCCATTAGACATCGCCTCTCCTGGGGAGGATCGATCCGTAGGAGCGATCGATTTGGCTACTGACGGTGGGACAATTTCAATTGGGATTGGCTTCACGATCTCGATCGGGCGTTGCTGTTGCGGCGCAGGTTCGGGATTACTAGTTGGAGTTCCCACCGTCGGTGGTGCCATGGGCGGCGGGACGGGCGATGGTGCTATTTTTGGTGTCTCGACTACTTTGAGATCTGGAGGCGGGAGGATCTTGACGCTCGGGCTAGGGCTGGGTTGGATCGCGATCGGTGGGACTACAGGATGTTGTACGGTTGGCGGGCGGGGTGGGATCGCGATCGGGCTAGGGCTAGGTTGGATAACCGGAATGGGTGCGATCGCACTCGGTACCGGACTGGGAACTGGCGTTGGTGGCACCGATGCTGCTGGCGTGGGTGTTGGTTTGATGGCGATGCGATCGGGATCTACCAGCGTCAGTGCCAAATTGGGATCGATATCGCCGCGAATGAGTCGCGCTAAAGGATCTGCTGCTCTTGGTTGATAAGTAAAAATCTCGACGGTATCGTTATAAACATTGGGTAAGGGGTTCCCACGAGCGTCGATTAGTTCCAATCTGACCCAATTTTTGCCCTCCTTAAATCCTTGCAGATAGACTGGTGCCCCGCTATGCTCTCTCTCAGCGACTGCGCCACCCAGGATAAATCTCTGTTCGTTCACAGTCACTCGCACCTGCCAATTAGTCAAGCTAGCTGGACTTTGTTGATTTGCTGAAGGTGAGGCAGGATTGGTGACGAAATAATCTAGCAAAATTGGTTCGGCACCATAGCTACCGATCGGACGACTATAAGTAAGTAGTGGCTGTTGTGGATCGGGGTTATTTTCCGCAGTTTTGGTCAATATATGGAACGTTACCAGATCGAATGCACCGTCATTTTTGAAGCTCTCATGCCACGGACGCGCGGCGAATACGCGTAAAGTATGGGTTCCAGCCGCTAGATTTTTAAAAACCAGCGGTTGACTCAGATCGTAAACACTCTGATAAGTTTGCTTGTCCAAAATCACCTGTAAATGATTGCCCAATCCTAGTTCTGGCTGTTTAAATAGTGGCATATCACGGACTTGTAATTTGATAGTGACGCGATCGTCTGCCAAAATTTCATCGGGCTTGGGGCTGAGGATCTGCACTTGAGGCTTGAATTTTGCCAAGCTCGGAGCTAGTTGGGAGATGCTAGTGGGGATATTGACTTCTGACAATGGCCCATCGGTATTGCTCAGAGCGGAATTATTGGGGTTAGTCGCCACTAAGCTGTCGGGCGCGCTCACCGATCGATCGCAACTAACGATCCCAGTCATCACTATTATTAGAGCCAAATACGACCCGATCGATCGAGCAGCCAAACTCCACTTCTGATTCGCTCTCAACACCCAGACCTCTATTTCACAAGTTACTAGTTTGCATTGCCTATTTTACTAGGGTTAGTCAGTTTTTCACCGATCTCAACTTCCAGTGCCGACCCGATCGTGGTGCCAAGATTGATTGTTAATTTTTATAAATCATTTGTGAGCGATCGCCATTGTACCAATCGGCATTCTTGCCAGCGAATGATTCATCGGCAGTGCATCCCCTCGCCAGATCGGATTGATTTTGTCCAGAGATTGGCTGTTTACAGATTTGTGTAGATATGTAACTAAATCTCAATTGTCAAATAATGATACTTCGTCAAAATCGCCAATATTACTGAAGCTAAAATCATCCATTAGGCTTTATCAGAGCGGATTTGCCGCTATTATTAAGTTTGTTTAAAAAAAATGTATTAGACTTGACTTTTTCCAATGTGTGAGTGAACTAGGATCGATATAAGCATCTTGGGGAGCGACTTTGAATTATTGTTAACGAATGGTGAATATCAGGCGGTCATCAACCTATAATTCATCAACAGAGGTACGGTTTAGACGAACTTGCTTTTGTCTATTCGAGTACGGCTTGAAACTAGAAGTTCCACGGGGAGCGCAGGGATCGGGCAGGCGTTTGGCTCCATTTCACTTTTTGAAACGGGCATTTCAGTTGGGTATCACCTCGTTCCTTGTCTAGAGAGGACAATCCTCATGACAATTAGTCCACCAGAGCGGGAAGCAAAAGTAAAGGTAATCGTTGACAAAGATCCAGTTCCTACTTCGTTTGAGAAGTGGGGTAAACCAGGTCATTTCGATCGAACCCTAGCTAAGGGACCAAAAACCACGACGTGGATTTGGAATCTTCATGCTGACGCACATGATTTCGATAGTCACACCAGTGACTTGGAAGACGTTTCTCGGAAGATTTTTAGTGCTCACTTCGGACATCTCGCCATCATATTTATATGGTTGAGTGGGATGTATTTCCATGGTGCTCGTTTCTCTAACTACGAAGCTTGGCTCACCAACCCGACTGGGATTAAACCCAGTGCCCAAGTCGTCTGGTCGATCGTCGGTCAAGACATCCTCAATGCTGACGTTGGCGGCGGTTTTCGCGGGATTCAAATCACCTCTGGTTTGTTCCAACTGTGGAGATCGTCTGGGTACACCAACTCCACACAGCTTATGGCTACAGCAATTGGCGGTCTCGTCATGGCTGGCTTGATGCTGTTTGCTGGTTGGTTTCACTACCACAAACGTGCTCCTAAACTGGAGTGGTTCCAGAATGTAGAGTCAATGATGAACCACCATTTGGCTGGTTTACTCGGTCTTGGCTGTCTATCTTGGGCAGGTCACCAAATCCATGTTGCTCTACCTATAAATAAATTATTAGATGCTGGCGTAGCACCTAAAGACATTCCCTTACCCCACGAGTTCTTGGATCCTGCCAAGATGGCGGAACTGTATCCCAGTTTTGCCAAGGGTTTGACCCCGTTCTTTACATTGAACTGGGCTGAATATGCAGACTTCCTGACCTTCAAAGGTGGTCTCAATCCTACCACTGGTGGTTTATGGTTGTCCGATACGGCTCACCATCACCTCGCTTTGGCTGTACTCTTTATCGTTGCTGGTCACATGTACCGGACGAACTGGGGCATCGGTCACAGTATGAAAGAAATTTTAGAAAATCATCGCGGACCCTTTACTGGCGCAGGTCACAAAGGTCTATATGAAATTCTCACTACTTCCTGGCACGCTCAGTTAGCAATTAACTTGGCAATGTTAGGGTCGGTCAGCATCATCGTGGCACAACACATGTATGCGATGCCTCCGTATCCTTACCTCGCTACCGATTACGCTACCCAGTTATCGTTATTTACCCACCACATGTGGATTGGCGGTTTCTGTGTAGTCGGTGGTGCTGCTCACGCAGGCATTTTCATGGTACGGGATTACGACCCAGCAATGAACCAGAACAACCTGCTCGATCGGATGTTGCGTCACCGCGATGCAATTATTTCCCATCTGAACTGGGTTTGTCTCTTCTTAGGGTTCCATAGCTTCGGTTTGTACGTCCACAATGACACCATGCAAGCGTTGGGTCGCCCCCAGGATATGTTCTCTGACAAGGCAATTCAGCTACAGCCTGTATTTGCTCAGTGGGTTCAAGGTCTGCATACTGCTGCTGCCGGAAACACTGCGCCAAACGCGCTGCAAACTGCTAGTCTGGCTTTCGGTGGCGACACCCTCGCTGTCGGTGGCAAAGTGGCAATGATGCCGATTGTATTGGGTACGGCGGACTTTATGGTTCACCACATTCATGCTTTCACCATTCATGTCACCGTTCTGATTCTCCTCAAAGGTGTGTTGTTTGCTCGTAGCTCGCGGTTAATCCCCGACAAAGCTAGTCTGGGCTTCCGCTTTCCCTGTGACGGTCCTGGTCGTGGTGGTACCTGCCAAGTTTCTGGTTGGGATCACGTCTTCCTCGGTCTGTTCTGGATGTATAACGCCATCTCGGTGGTGATCTTCCATTTTAGTTGGAAAATGCAGTCAGATGTCTGGGGTACCGTCGATGCAGATGGGACTGTTTCGCACATCGCTGGTGGTAACTTCGCAGCCAGCGCAATCAACATCAATGGTTGGCTGCGGGACTTCATGTGGGCGCAATCGGCTCAGGTGATCAACTCCTATGGTTCGGCTCTGTCTGCCTACGGTTTGATCTTCCTTGGCGCACACTTCATCTGGGCGTTCAGCTTGATGTTCCTCTTCAGCGGTCGCGGCTACTGGCAAGAATTGATCGAATCGATCGTGTGGGCACACAATAAGCTCAACTTTGGACCAGCAATTCAACCTCGCGCTCTGAGTATCATTCAAGGTCGGGCTGTCGGTGTAGCTCACTATCTCCTCGGCGGGATTGCTACGACCTGGGCATTCTTCTTAGCTCGATCCCTATCGATCTGAAGAACTTTGTCTGTTTTCGATGTCAATCA
Organism: Chamaesiphon sp.; assembly: GCF_041738855.1. GTDB lineage: Bacteria > Cyanobacteriota > Cyanobacteriia > Cyanobacteriales > Chamaesiphonaceae > Chamaesiphon. Next base: position 32,426 of record NZ_JBGSPA010000222.1, read on the forward strand.
ACAGGATCGATATCCCCAGATTGACATCGATCGAATCTGGACATCCAGGTTCGGTACATCACTAACATGATGCTAATCAATGCCACACGAGATGGTTACAGTTAGCATCATCCCTGGCTTTAACCATCTCGTCCGTCCGCGAGGAAATCTGATAAGAAAACTATGGCAACTAAATTCCCTAAATTTAGCCAAGACCTCGCTCAAGACCCGACTACCCGTCGGCTCTGGTACGGGATTGCCACGGCTCATGACTTTGAAAGCCACGATGGTATGACTGAGGAAAATCTTTACCAAAAGATTTTCGCAACTCACTTCGGTCACCTCGGCATCATCTTCCTCTGGGCTTCTGGCAACCAGTTCCACGTAGCTTGGCAAGGCAACTTTGAACAGTGGATTAAAGATCCACTGAACGTCAGCCCGATCGCTCATGCAATTTGGGACCCGCACTTTGGTCAACCTGCTGTTGACGCATTTACCCAAGGTGGCGCATCTAATCCAGTCAACATCGCTTACTCTGGCGTCTACCAATGGTGGTATACGATCGGGATGCGGACGAACGAAGACTTGTACTCAGGATCGATCTTCTTGCTCCTGTTAGCTTCAGTCATGCTGTTCGCTGGTTGGTTACACCTCCAACCAAAATTCCGTCCCAGCTTGTCTTGGTTCAAGAATGCTGAATCTCGCCTCAACCACCATTTATCCGGTTTGTTTGGCGTCAGTTCGCTAGCTTGGACTGGTCACTTAGTCCACGTGGCGATCCCCGAATCTCGCGGTCAACACGTTGGCTGGGACAACTTCACCAGTACATTACCTCACCCGGCAGGGCTAGCCCCCTTCTTCACAGGTAACTGGGGCGTATATGCAGAAAATCCCGATACCGCTCAACAGATGTTTGGCACAGCCCAAGGTTCTGGGACAGCAATCTTGACTTTCTTGGGTGGCTTCCATCCTCAGACTCAATCCTTGTGGTTGACTGATATGGCGCACCACCACCTCGCGATCGCGGTAATTTTTATCGTCGCTGGGCACATGTACCGTACCAACTTTGGGATCGGTCACAGCATCAAGGACATCCTCAATGCTCACAAACCACCTGGAGGCAGACTCGGTGAAGGTCATAAAGGTCTTTATGATACGATCAACAACTCCCTTCACTTCCAATTAGGCTTGGCATTGGCTTCGCTCGGTGTGATCACCTCCTTGGTGGCTCAACACATGTACTCCATGCCGCCTTATGCGTTCTTGGCACAGGACTTTACCACCCAAGCCGCATTGTACACCCATCACCAGTACATCGCTGGGTTCCTGATGGTCGGTGCATTCGCCCACGGTGCGATCTTCTGGGTTCGTGATTACGATCCAGATCAAAACCGGAACAACGTGCTAGCGCGGATGTTAGAGCACAAAGAGGCGATTATTTCCCACTTGAGCTGGGTGTCTCTGTTCTTGGGATTCCATACCCTCGGTCTCTACGTCCACAATGACGTTGTAGTTGCCTTTGGTACGCCTGAGAAGCAAATCTTGATCGAACCAGTATTTGCCCAGTGGGTTCAAAGCTCCCACGGTAAACTACTTTACGGTTTTGATACTTTACTCTCGAATGCTGATAGTTTAGCCTCCACCAGCAGCGCAGTTTACCTGCCAGGTTGGTTGGACGCAATTAACTCCGGTACCAACTCCCTGTTCTTGACCATCGGCCCTGGTGACTTCCTAGTCCACCACGCGATCGCCCTCGGACTCCACACCACCACCTTGATTCTTGTCAAAGGTGCGTTGGATGCCCGTGGCTCCAAACTGATGCCCGACAAGAAAGACTTCGGCTATGCCTTCCCTTGTGATGGCCCTGGTCGTGGTGGTACTTGTGACATCTCTGGTTGGGATTCGTTCTACCTGGCGATGTTCTGGATGCTCAACACCTTAGGCTGGGTAACATTCTACTGGCACTGGAAACACTTAGGTATCTGGCAAGGTAACGTCGCTCAATTCAATGAGTCCTCGACTTATCTGATGGGTTGGTTACGTGACTACCTCTGGCAGAACTCCTCACAGTTGATTAACGGCTACAACCCTTACGGGATGAACAACTTGTCTGTATGGGCATGGATGTTTCTCTTCGGACACCTCGTCTGGGCAACTGGCTTTATGTTCTTGATTAGCTGGCGTGGTTACTGGCAAGAGTTGATCGAAACTGTTGTCTGGGCACACGAGCGGACTCCACTTGCGAACTTAGTTCGTTGGAAAGACAAGCCCGTTGCGATGTCGATCGTTCAAGGTCGGGTTGTCGGTCTAGCTCACTTCACAGTCGGCTATATCCTCACCTACGCAGCCTTCCTCATTGCTTCTACTGCTGGTAAGTTTGGATAGTTAATTCTGAAGTTATCATCGGTTGACTCTAAATACCCCGTCAGGTGACGGGGTATTTTTACGGACAGAGATCGCGCACCGGATGATTTTTCTCATTGGGTTGTAGAAATTCCTGTGCCCGAACAAGAAATAATTGAAACTCCCTCTAGATCGACAGAGCGAGAACGTATAGCAACCGCCAAGGCGGTTAGGACAGCACAGCGATTAAAATCGCCGCTAGTGCTGCAAAGTCCGCCTACGCGGACTGAGATCTAGAGTGTCTTAACCGATGTGGCGACTGCTATACTGTAATCGTACCCGTTAATAAAGCAAAGACTTCTATCGTAGTTGACCGCTCGCCAACCGAACATATCCATCGATCGATGTAACCCTCATCAGCAAGGTTAGTTGCTACTTCCAGACTACCTGTTTTGCCCCTTCTTTGCTTTTTCCTTATCCCAAACTCACGTCATCTAACGTGACCTGCTCTCGTCAGTTGTGTGTTTCACTATCCCCCGATCGATTTTGACCGCTAACAGTATCAGTATCTTGTCGAAATCAACCTAAGGAGTGGAGATCCAGGTAAATGAGAACGCGCTTCCCTTGCCAAGATCTGAATCCACCCAGATGGAACCACCACGACTTTCGACGATCTTTTTGACGATCGCTAGCCCTACTCCAGTGCCTTTGTTATCTGCTTGACCTGCGAGTGTTTGAAAAATTTCAAAAATCTTTTGATGATGTTCTGGAGCGATGCCAGGGCCATCATCGATGACTATAAATTGCCATGAATGTTCGTGTTTGGTCGCCAAAATATCGATTTTTCCATTGGGACGATCGTGGTACTTAATCGCATTACTAATGAACCTGAGTTCGATGAGGCTAGCCTCATCATCAAATCAATTACCTGACTGTGTTTGAGCCAATCACTACCAATCCTCAAAAACTAAGTGTTTCATAAATTATTATCAATAAGCTCTGCTTGTTGATAATTAGCGGTCA
>NZ_JBGSPA010000223.1:0-38856 GCF_041738855.1 Chamaesiphon sp.
AACATGCTGCCGCGAGGCGACCTCCGGCACAACGCCGCCGTAGGGCTGATGCGCCAGAATTTGTGTAGAAACCACATTGCTGAGCACCTGCCGGTCGCGCAGGATAGCGACAGCAGTTTCATCACAGCTTGTTTCGATTGCTAAAACAGTAGACATTGATGATCCAATTCAAGCTTCTTGCTTAAGTTTACGTAAACTTCTTTTAAGAGCGTAACTTGAGGTGACAGACCTTGAGGGTATGATTGCACTCACAGCCCAAATTTTGAGCCAGCTGCTCAGGTTTGGGAAATCTTTCAACGTTTTTTGTAAATCAAGGGAAACAATATCCATGCGAAAATTGTTTGCTCTGGTGCTTGTCCTGTTTCTGTGGATGCCTTTTGCTGCCCCCGCTTCGGCGGATGTCGCGAGCCTGACACCCTGCGGTCAGTCAAAAGCGTTCCTCCAGCGTGCGGCAAACGCTACGACACCACAGGCGAAAGCCCGGTTTGACAACTATGCCAAGTCTCAAGTACTCTGCGGGCCTGAAGGACTGCCTCATTTGGTGGTAGATGGTCGGCTCAGCCATGCAGGTGAATTTCTGATTCCCAGCATTCTGTTTCTCTACATTGCCGGATGGATTGGCTGGGTAGGGCGCGCCTACTTAATCTCAGTCCGCAAAGAGAAAGATGCTGAGATGAAGGAAATCATCATTGATGTGCCCCGTGCCATCAAATACATGCTCTCCGGCTTTGCTTGGCCGCTGGCAGCACTCAAGGAGCTGACCACGGGCGAACTGACAGTCAAAGAGAGCGATATCACCGTATCGCCCCGCTAGCGCCCGATCAATCTGCTGTTTCTTGCGTTTGGAGTTCAAGATTTTATGGATGGACTACCTCGGTATTTTTCACTAGCTCCAGTGCTGTTGTTCGCGCTGCTGATTTTCACAGCCGGACTGCTGATTGAGTTCAATCGGTTCTTCCCCGATTTGCTCTTTCATCCGATGCCCTAGCTCACAGCTCAGGCGGCTACAGACTAAGAGCGATAAACTAAAAGCGGATGCTTGAGGCTAGATTTATCTCGTTTCAGCATCCGCTTTTGCTTGAGTATTTTGTTTGAATCCTAAGCCTGAGGTGCAGCCTCCCCCGCCGCAAACTCTAGCGATACGCCGTTCATGCAGTAGCGCTTGCCAGTCGGCGCAGGGCCATCGTCAAATACATGCCCCAAATGTCCGCCGCAACGACGACAATGGACTTCGGTACGAGTAGAAAAGAACGACTTATCGACGGAAGTCTCGATCGCACCAGGGATCGGATCGTTGAAACTCGGCCAGCCAGTACCACTATTGAACTTGGTATCAGAAACAAATAGCGGTAAACCACAGCCAGCACAGACAAATTCACCTTTGCCATACTCTTTGTCAAGAATACTAGTCCCAGCGCGTTCTGTACCGTGTTTCCGCAATACGCTAAACTGTTCTGGTGTCAGGATTTCCTTCCACTCTGAGTCAGTTTTGGTAACTTCAAATTCGCCTTGTGTCTTCGTCATTGGTGATGATGGGGATAATAAAGATGTGGCAGCAGTACCGATCGGTAATAGTACAGCCGATAATAGAGTTCGTCTTTGCATCTGGTTGATATCTGCGAGAGCTGCTAAAAAACATCTTGTTGGCGGAGCAGCTCCGCTGGAGAGTCACAACCGACGTTGAAAAATTAGGATTATCTATATTTTAACAATTATCTAAAATTGAGGGCACAAATATCGATCGTCCATAGTGCTGCGGCAGAGATGGTGTTACCCACCCCAACCCCCCTTGTAAAGGTGGGGCTTTCCGACTCCCTCCCCCGACCGAGGTGGGACTGGGGTGGGGTAAAGATCCCCGCAGCTAATCAAACAACCCCAAAAAATCCGATGCAATTTCCCGATTTAAACCAACTTTCCCTCGCCCAACAAGTAGCGCAAATGCTGGTAGTCAGAGCATCCAGCCATTTAGGCGACCATCAGATCCAGTATCCAGAATTTGGCGAACGCGATCGCGCCACGCTCAAACATTGGATCGCCGATCTCGGTGTGGGTGGGGTAATTTTTTGGGGTGGGAATGCGGGTGAATTGACGCTCCGCATCCAGCAGTTGCAAGCCTGGGCGATTTATCCCTTGCTGATTGCTGCCGACATTGAGGAAGGAGTCGGACAACGGTTTGCGGGGGGTACCTGGTTTGCGCCGCCAATGGCTCTCAATGCGATCGCCCAGACAGATTTGGCTAAAGCGATCGAGTATGCGCGGCAGATGGGCGCGATTACCGCGACTGAGGCTCTAGCAGTCGGCATCAATTGGCTGTTGGCTCCAGTTGTCGATGTCAACAATAACCCCGCCAATCCGGTGATTAATATTCGGGCGTTTGGAGAGAATCCCGAAATTGTCAGTCAGTTAGCTACCGCATACATCCACGGAGCAGCGGCTTATCCCGTCCTCACCTGCGCCAAACATTTTCCTGGTCATGGGGATACGGGGGTGGATTCACACTGGGCATTGCCCATAATTCCTCACGATCGTGCGCGATTGGACGCGATCGAGTTCCCTCCATTCAAGGCGGCAATTACAGCGGGTGTAGATAGTGTGATGAGTGCCCATTTATTGATTCCCGCGCTCGATGGGGAGCTACCTGCGACGCTTTCACCCCAGATTTTGACTGAGGAATTACGTCACAATTTGGGGTTTGAGGGGTTGATTAGTACCGATGCCTTGGTGATGGGAGCAATTGCCGATCGCTATGGTGCAGATGATGCGCCAGTGATGGCGGTGGCGGCTGGTTCGGACATTATTTTGATGCCTGTAGATCCTGAAATTGCCATTCGGGCGGTGTGTGCTGCGGTAGGATCGGGGCGAATCAGTGCCGAGCGCATCAAGGAGAGCGTCGGGCGGATCTGGCGATCGAAACAGCAGTTGTTTCAAAATTGGGATGGTGTCACGCTCACTCAGTCACCTGTCAATCGTCAACCAGCGGAGTTGACAACTCTCGCCGCACCAGCAGCGATGGCTGTTGCCAAAGGTATGTTGACAGATTCACTCATTGCTCAGGGCGACTTACCATTAACACCCAGCTCTGGCAAAAATATCATCGTCTTAGAAGAGATTCTCGATCCTACTTTCCTCAGTCGCAGTACGCCAGCAATTACCATTCCTGCCAAACTCGGCTATCAACTCCAACTCATCAACCGCCACAGTCCGGCAATCGCGATCGATCCTGAAGATGCCGTTATCCTCCAACTTTTCATTCGCACCAGCCCATTTTCCGGTGGACTGGGAATTACATCGGTAGCGAAACAATTAGTTCAACAATTACTCGCAAATGGACAATTACAAGGATTGGTTATTTATGGTAGTCCTTATTTGATGGCAGATTTTGCACCACTTTTACCATCAGGAATGCCGTGTGTGTTTTGTTATGGACAGATGGCTGCGGCACAATCGATCGCTTTGGAGCGGTTGTTTGGGGACTAGCATTCGTAGTCCGCGTAGGCGGACTTTGCAACATTAGCGGCGACTTTCGTCGCTGACTAACCGAACCCCATTGGGATGCACACTGGTGCGTTACGGCTTGCGCCTAACACACCCTACTGACTGTATGACATGAGTCTAGCGATCGATCCTACCTGACTTGGGAATGACCGATCGCATTCCGCTCTTCTTGCCATCGGTATCGCCGAGATAGCGGGGGATGATGTGAATCGTCGCGTGATTCATGGCTTGTCCCGCCGCTTTATGGATATTTATCCCGACATTAAATCCATCAGGATGAAATTCTTTAGTCAAAATATGTTGAACTTTATTTGCCATCAGCCAACAGGCAGATTGTTCTTTTGGAGGCAAGTCAAAATAATTACTAGTATGTCGCTTGGGAACAATCAGAACATGACCTTTACTGAGTGGATAACCATCAAACATCGCATAAGCTGTCGCTGATTCGGTTAATAAATCGATCTTGCGATGAGGGTTGCAGAAGATACAATTATTTGGTGAATTCCATTGATGGTTGTAATGAACGTATTCATAAATCTCACAATATTCATTGAGCTGAATCGACTTAAATGGTAGCTTAACAATGCATTGATAAGTTTGTTTCTTATGAACATAGTGTTCGCGAAAGCCTTCCTTTTTTAAGTCTCGCCTGACTGCGTAATATGCCTTCCCTCCAGGCTTGAGCAGATGAGCGATATTCATCAATACATCGGCTTGCACTTCTGGCATCAAGACATTGAGTACATAGCAACAGACGATCGCATCAAACTTGCCTTCTGGATAGCTCGGCACATAATGTGGATCGTAACCCGTGATATCCAAACCCTGTTGGTACAATATTTTGACATCATTGCCCATCCCACATCCAAAATCTAAAATCCGACCTTGGAGTAAATCTCGATCGCGTAAATATTGAACGGGTGACGACAATTTGGTGCGATCGATCGCGGTAAGATGGCTAAAATTATTTGCTTGCGTCCTCATGTAATGGGTGTTAATTATCGCTAAATTAATCCCATAATATGCGATTCAATTTTTGTCGTCGAGACTTTAATCATCGCTCGAACCAGAATCAGCCTTATGACTGATGTCGATCGGGGCAATGGGATTCCAAGCAAGTACGTAGCATCTGGGCATCAAAAATAATCGGTAAAAAGTGGATGCTGTTGACTTCTTTAAAGTAAAATAAGATCGGTACGGGTTGCCAGAAGATTTCCCAGTTTGACCATTCACTATAGGGAAATGTGCGAATTACTTTACTACCACGATAGACATTGAGCGTAGTTGGTGTAAATTCTAGTTTAATAATTGCGGTTTGAATTGCTAGGAAAATACCAAAGATGCCGACAATCGCGCCTACCCAGATCTGAATTGCGGCGAGGGGAATGGCGATCGCGATTAGGACGATCGGAATCGTATAATTGGGGGCGAGGGTAGCAGATAGCTGAGTTGGTTCGGGACTAGTTGTCACAGGCTGAAAATCTCGATCGCTACGACTACTCTAGTTTAACAATTAATTCTACGCCCAACCTCGATCGCCGGATGTCTTGCCCACCCGCTACTTGAAGAGAAACGTTAAGATAATTAACAGAAATAGCTCTAAATTCAGGAGACGATCGAGGTTGGGCATGGTGAGACAGGTAACGAATAAAGGATTGTGGGTGGCACTGTCACTGATTGGGATTTGGGCGACGAGTACAGCGATCCTGTTTAGTCTCGATTTGGAGCAACTGCCAAGCTGGGTGAAGTTTGGCGGATTTGCTTGGCAGATGTTTTTATATGTGGGGCTGTTTGTGACGGCACACGATGGGATGCACGGATCGATCGCACCTGCCAATCGGAAGTTGAATGATGCGATCGGGAGCTTGGTATTATTTGTGTATGCGATGTTCCCATTTGCCAAAATGCGTCAGATGCACGATCTTCATCATGACATCCCCGCGCGGCATGGCGATCCCGACTTTCACAATGGCAAACGGCGGAATTTTTTTGCTTGGTATTTCAACTTTATGCAGAACTACTGGAGTTGGCTGCGGTTGGGATTATTGATTTTGACATTTCATGCGGTACATCAGGTGTTGCGCGTTCCCGAGAGCAATCTATCTTGGTTCTGGGTGTTCCCATCGGTGATGAGTTCGTTTCAACTGTTTCTATTTGGGACATTTTTACCACATCGCGAACCTGTCAATGGCTATGTGAATGAGTGCCGAGCTACGAGTACGCCTTTCTCGGAGTTTTGGTCGTTCGTGAGCTGTTACCATTTTGGCTATCATGAGGAGCATCACGACTTGCCGCACCTGGGCTGGTGGCAGTTACCAGCAGCACGGAGATTGCGGTTAGTGAAGGAGACTTGACTGAGCTAAGTCTGTTTGAGTTGCAGGGTAGTCCTTTACCCCCCAAACCCCCCCGATTGGGGGAGAACCAGTGTGGGGTACAGATCCCCGCAACTACCCAAACATCCGCTAACTCAACGGCGAGAAGACATCACGATGCGGAGGACATACCAGAACAACAGAGCTACCGACGAGAACAACGACAAAGCAGCCGCAACGTATTGATCTTTGGTAAAGTTGTTGACGATCTGGGAAGTGTCATAGAGGATGGCTGCCATCGCAAATCCCACCATCAACACTGAGAAAAATAAACCGAGTTGAAATTGAAACAAGACGCTACAGACAATTAATCCCAACGCCACAAAACCACCAATTTTGAGTGCGCCACCAAGGAAGCTAAAATCCTTGCCAGTAGTTAGGGCAACTGCGGTCAAACCAACGAACATAAAGGAGGTGAGAATCCCCGCTGTCGGAATGACTGTCGGATCGGACATGATACTAGCCATGTAGATCAGCGGCGCAAATAGCAGTGCCTCCGCGACTACATAGATTCCCAATCCCAGATATTGGAGCGAGACTGAATCCGCTCTACTTGCCAGTCCCCGCGAGAACCAACCGAGGAGTGAAAAACCACCCAATACCGCCAGCCAAGTGAAACCACCACTCAGGGCGCGGGCTAGCGTTTCGGCGATGCCTGACTGAACTAGAACGGTTTCGATCGCGATAAACGCAGCGACGGCACCAGCTAAGTGCAGATAAGTCTTTCTAATAAACTCAGCCCGTGCTTGGGGCTGTTCTTGAGCGACGACGTACATAGATTAAACCTCTAAAATTATCGATTTGGGTAAGTTATTGCTACACCTTGACGGAGCTTTGCCTTAACAATACAACTACAAACTATCTAGCCCCGAATCCAGAAAGCTGTGAAATATCATACATATTCTATACATCCAATCTTAGCCAATCGATCGCGAATTGGTAAATACTGTTATCACTCCTTCATCGATCGGTAATACCGATCCGTTAAATAGCTAAAATCGATCGCAATACTTATCAAAAAGCAGGCATTTAGAGCTGCCACACATTGGATCGCCCAGCACGAAGTCTATAGGCAGATTATGCTAAGAATAGACATCTACACTCCGTCTCAGCCACAACGCCATTAACTGTCAACTGTCAACTGTTAAAAATGATTCATATAGGTTTATTGTGTCCCGCTGAAACTGGTCATCTCAATACGATGTTACCTTTGGGGCAAGAATTGCAACGGCGGGGGCATCGGGTGACATTTTTGGGAATAGTTGATGCGCGGGTAAAAGTAGTCGCGGCTGGTTTGGAATTTCGATCGATCGGTGAGGTCGAATTTCCAGCCGGAGCGAGCGATCGATTGTTTGCAGAACTTGGCAAATTAAGCGGTTTGGCAGCACTCAGATATACACTCAATTGGATCGAGCAATCTGCCCTGATATTTCTAGCAGAGGGGCCAAGTGTCCTCAAAGATGCAGGAATTGATGCGCTCTTGGTAGACCAAATCGCCCCAGAAGGTGGTCTGGTTGCCGACTTATTAGATTTACCATTTGTGACTATTTGCAGTGCCTTACCATTCAACCAGGAGCCAACAATTCCGCCATTTTTTACGACGTGGATTTATAATCCGGCTTGGTGGGCGGTGCTTCGCAATCAGGTGGTGTATCAGCTCACCAATCCAGTTGGTCGATCGATGCAAGCTTTGCGGAGAAATTATCGCAAATCGTGGCAATTACCACCCGAAACTAGCCCCGATTCGCAATTGGCAGTATTGACCCATCAACCCGCAGAGTTTGAATACCCCAGACAAAACTTACCCGCTTATTTTCATTTTACTGGCCCGTACCACAATCAAACTAGTCGCAAGCAAGTTGACTTTCCGTGGGACAAATTGACAGGCAAGCCGCTGATTTACGCGTCGATGGGGACATTGCAAAATCAATTAAGTGAGGTGTTTCTCGCGATCGCTAGTGCTTGTGTCGGGTTGGATGCTCAATTGGTCATTTCCCTCGGTGGAGCTAGTCTAGAGAGCCTCCCAGAGCTGCCTGGAGATCCGCTCGTCGTTAGTTACGCGCCACAATTGGCACTCTTGGAACGCGCCGCCGTCGCAATTACTCACGCGGGGATGAATACCGCGCTGGAATGCTTGACTTATGGCGTCCCGATGGTGGCAATTCCGATTACCAACGATCAGCCTGGAGTTGCAGCGCGGATTGCTTGGACTGGTGCAGGCGAGATCGTTCCCTTGTCAAAGTTAACGGCAGTGCGGCTGCAAACAGCTCTCACCTCGATTTTGACTACACCCAGTTATCGCCAAAACGCACTCCGACTCCAGCAAGCGATCGCCACATCTGGCGGGGTCAGTCGTGCGGCTGATATCATAGAACAGGCTATCTCTACTAGGAAACCAGTCGTTCGGACATGAGCAAACAGACGATCGAATTGAGTAAGTATACTGCTGCTTATACGAGTATCGGTGAGGGGATACCAGTAATTTTACTACATGGCTTTTTTGGTGATGCTTGGACGCTAGATGCGATCGCCCAAGGCTTATCAGCTCATTATTGTTGTATTAGTTTAGAACTATTGGGATTTGGGGATTCTTCTAAGCCAGATATTCGCTATCTAATCGGCGATCATGTTGACTTTTTACAAGAGTTTCTACTTGCTAAAAAAATCTCGACTTTTTATCTACTTGGTTATTCTTATGGTGCCTGGGTAGCGGCTGCTTATGCGATCGATATTCAAGATAAGGCGATCGCAATGCCCCAACTCATCGGCACGATCCTGATCGCTCCAGCAGGGATTAGAGATGATAGTTTTGTCGGTCGTTATGATTATCTCAAACCGTTATTGTGGCAAACACCTGTAGTTGATTGGGTGCTAAAGGCGATCGCCCCATTTGCACAGGTATTCGGCAACCAGAAATCATTTAATACGATCCGTGCGGCACGGGAGGCGATTGTCAGTCAACCCGCCGCGAGATCGTTCTTGATCGATCGACTCAAGCCAGAGGATGCTGTCGATACTGTCGAAAACGATCTCGATCGCATTGCCACTCCGACTCTCGTCATTGCTGGAGCTAGCGACGGTACGATCCCCCTGTGGCATTCTCAAACCTACGCCGAGAAGATCCCCCACGCTAGGATCGTCATCATCCCTGACGCCGATCACGATCTGGTGCAGACTCATAGTCAAGCGGCGATCCAAGCGATTCTAGACTACTGGCAGTAAGTTCACGGAGATCGATCGACCTCTCTACAGGAGCTAGCTAGACGCGATCGATATTTGACGATTTAGCAACCATAGCGGCAACACGTTGGTGTCCGCCGCCAATGGGGGCTAGCCACCACATCGTTCGCTCCGCTGGAGCCATCGAGTCATGTGAGGCGATCGCGATCGCCAGTCGCTTGGAAGCAATGGTGTGTGAATGCTAAGATTAGTACTGATAAAGACTAAAATTAATTAGCAATAAATCATAATGAAGTTAAGTTTTCGGCGGATGATAACAGGCTTATTGTTGCCTGTATTGCTGGTCGTCATCGCATTAGTCACGGTCAGTATTTATCCACAAGTAGCAGTGGCAGACGATTTTACCAAAGCAACTTTGCCTATTGATTCTGATTTTTCGGGTAAAGACCTCACTACTTTTGAGTTTACTCAAGCTAGTGTGCGTCGAGGCAAATTTGTGAATGCAAATCTCACTGGCGTGAGTTTAATTGGTGGAGATTTTGATTCCGCCGATATGAGTGGGGCGAATCTAACCAACACTTTATTAGATACGGCTCGACTGACACGCGCCAATCTCACTAATGCCATTTTAGTCGGTGCATCTGCTTCTGTTACTAATTTCGAGGGTACAATTATCGATGGTGCGGATTTTACAGATGTATTGCTCAGAAAAGATATCCAAATGAAGCTGTGTAAAGTAGCTAAGGGTACCAATCCTACTACAGGTAAAGATACCAAAGAGTCGTTGGAATGTCCATAATTTAGAGCGAGTACATCGAAATTAGTGATGGGTGGGCACTGCCCACTACATACATTTTTGAAAAGTTGATATTTAGCCTACGACGCTGGACTCGATCGCGTATACTGGCACCTGGAGAAAATAGTTGCGTTTAAATTGTTCTTCTTCAATCGCTGCTAAGAATTGTCGGACGGCATCTAGAGCATACAAGTCAGACTCTTGGCGGTTTAACTGTTGAAATCGCGAGATCGTGACTCGATTGGGATCGGTTGCTAAGGACACGACAAAACCGATGGCAACTAAAGCATCCAAACCTAGTTTTGAGGTGCGATCGCTAATATTTAGTTGCGCTCTAAATAGCTCTAGCTCGATCGCCGTATCACTTGTCATCAGGTATTTAGCCATGCCTATTAGCTGTTGTAATATCTCTCGACTAGTGGCGAGATTGGTAGACTGATAATTGAGGGCTAATTTACTCTGAGTTCGGATCGCTTGACGGCAATGAGCGTGTAATTCAGTCCAATCGCTGGGACAATCAGTCACCCAGACAATCGCGCCGAGATCGGCGGTGGTTGGATCGACTGTTTCTTTTCTAAAATCCAGTATTTGTAATGGTTCTGGTCGAGTAGTTGTTTGAAGTTGAACCTGTCGAAATCGATCGATTGGATTGATGACTACTGCTGGACGCACTGCCACCAATCTGATTTCAAATCGCTTGTCATAAGAATTAAAATCTAGTTCGACGATCGCATCACAAGCTACTCGCGGAATCTCATGTTCATAGTGTCCCCACCAAATACCTGGAAATCCTTTGGGACTAGTAGCATCGACTAGCTCGAACTTAGTCCGAATATATTGAACGGTTTTACCTTTGAAATCTTGAATATTTTTGTTTTTAATATCCTTAAATTGGCAATTTTTGATTAGTAATTTTGGCACTGGATTGCCCATGCCATAAGGTTCGAGCAACAACAAGTCTTCAAATAACTCTCGTCCACTTGCTTGATTCAGATCCGCAACCGTTACAATCAGATCGATCGCGATCGCTGGTGGTGCGATCGTCCCAATTTTGGCTTGTAACTGTTGATTTATCGCTTCAGTAAATACAGCAATATTCTCTAGATTGATACTCATCCCGGCGGCAAAAGGATGCCCACCAAAACTATTGAGTAAATGTGCTTGCGAATTGACTAATTGATAGAGGTCGATATTTTGAGTCGATCGCGCCGAGCCTCTAGCAACTTTGACTTTTTCCTGACTGGGATCGCCATCACTATTCGTACTCAATAAAATCGTCGGTTTACCATGCTCCTGAGCAACTTGTCCAGCCACTAAACCCAAGACTCCTGGCGACCAATTGCTATCTACCAAGACAATTACCGCAGTAGTAGATAAATCTAGCTCATTTAATTTAGCTTGAACTTTACTAGTCGTATTCTTTTGCAACTCCTTCCGCCGCGTATTTGCCAGTTCGGTTTCGGCGGCTAGCTCATGACAACGTTCGACATCTTTGCTCGTCAGCAACTCCACCCCAAAACTCGCATCACCATGAATCCGACTAATCGCATTAATGCGCGGCGCAATCCCAAATGAAATATCCGTCGGTCGATCGCCACTCCGTTTACACAGTTGTAATAACTTATTTACCCCTGGACGAAAGCCATCAAGATTGGGCTGATTTTGCAGTGTCAATCGCTTAATTCCCTGCTGTGCGAGGTAGCGACAATCGCCACTCAGTTGCACTAGATCGGCAATCAAACCGATCGCGACTAAATCTAATAAATACTCAACAGGCTGCTTGGGAATATCTGGCAAAGTTGCATACAAAGCCTCCACTAATTTGTAAGCAACCGCTACACCAGCCAGATTGAATAATGGATGGCTAGACTCGAAATAACGGGGGTTGATAATCGCCGCTACAGGTGGACGTTGTGGGGGTAAAGTATGGTGATCGGTGATGATGATATCAACGCCTAATTTAGCTGCATATTCAATTTCTTTGATATTCGTACTACCCGTGTCGCAAGTAACAATCATATCGATTCCTTGCGCTGCCAATCTTTTAACCCCCGCCATGTTTAGCCCGTGCGATTCCTTCAGTCGATCGGGAATATAATAACTGAGCTGTTCCCCCCGCGCGAAAAACTGCCCTAAGCCATCCCAAAGCACACTAGTCGCTGTCACTCCATCCGCATCAAAATCACCCCAAATAGCCACATTCTCGGCATAGATGTAGGCTTTTTTGAGTCGCTCGACTGCTGCCGTCATCTCGATTCCAAAGGCAAAAGGACTACTCGGCTGATATTTATCACAATCCACATAACCAGGCAGGCGATCGATCTCCCGTATCCCCCGCTGCCATAATAATTGAGCGGCATATTTACCATTTACCGTAGGCTTACACGCCCGAATTGCCGCGACAAATTCAGCAGGGATGTCTAGTTGAGGTGGGAGTTGCCAGTCTAAGATCGAGGTTGCCATATTTAGATTGTTCTTAGTGCTAATTCAATAAAACAAATGTCTAGGTATTTGGGGAATTTATCGATACTGGAAACCATTTGAGGCAACGACGCAGGTAGATAAGGATAATTATCGATCGCGTGCGCCGTTACATAGTCTTATTTAATCACTACCTCTCAACTTATCTAAAACACTACGATCTTCTAGAGTAGAAGTATCTCCAGATACTTCCTTACCTGCGGCTAAATCGCGTAATAATCGGCGCATTATCTTACCCGATCGAGTCTTGGGCAAGGCATCGGTAAAACGAATTTCACCTGGACGCGCGATCGCCCCAATTTCGACACCGACGTGTTTTTGCAACTCTTTTACTAAACTTGCATCGCCGACAAAATTACTATTTAAAGTCACAAAGGCGACGATTTCTTCACCTTTAATTTCATCTGGTTTGCCCACAACTGCGGCTTCGACTACCGCAGGGTGAGAGACGAGCGCGGATTCGAGTTCCATCGTGCCCAGACGGTGCCCAGAGACGTTGAGAACATCGTCGATGCGTCCCATTACCCAGAAGTATCCATCTGCATCCTGACGCGCCCCATCCCCCGCAAAATACATGTATTTGCCATCTTTGGGGGCGATGTGTTCCCAGTAGGTTTTGCGGAAGCGTTCGTCGTCACCGTATACTGTCCGCATCATCCCTGGCCACGGATGTTTGATGGCTAAGTAGCCACCATTATTGGCGGGGAGGGTTTCACCATCGAGATCGACGATCTCAGCGATGATGCCAGGAAAGGGGCGAGTAGCGGAGCCTGGTTTAGTGGAAATTGCACCAGGGAGGGCGGTAATCATGATGCCGCCAGTTTCAGTTTGCCACCAAGTATCGACGATCGGACATTTTTCTTTACCGATAACGCGGTGGTACCACATCCAAGCTTCGGGGTTGATGGGTTCGCCGACGGTACCCAGGAGACGGAGGGACGCGAGATTGCGGGCGTTGGGCAGTTCTTCGCCCATTTTCATGAAGACACGAATGGCGGTGGGGGCGGTGTAGAAGATGGTGACACCGTATTTTTCGATAATGTCCCAGGTACAGCCTGGTGTGGATGGGCGGGTTACCCCTTCGTACATGACAGTGGTTGCGCCGTTGGATAATGGCCCGTAGACGATGTAACTATGTCCGGTAATCCAGCCGACATCGGCAGTACACCAGTAGACATCGGTATCGTTGAGATCGAAAATCCATTTGGTGGTGATGTGGCTGTAGAGATTGTAGCCACCAGTGGTATGTACTACGCCCTTTGGTTTGCCAGTACTGCCGGAGGTATAAAGGACGAATAACATATCCTCGGCATCCATTTCGACGGCGGGACAGTCAGCGGATACAGTGGGTTGGATTTCGTGCCACCAGACATCTCGCCCCTCAATCATCGGGATTTCTTGCTTGGTGCGCTGTACGACCAGTACACTTTGGACTGTGGGACAAGCATCATTTTCTAAGGCTTTATCTACCTGAATTTTTAGCGGGACAATCGCATCTTTGCGCCAACCACCATCAGCAGTAATTACGGCTTTAGCGTTACCATTCGCCAACCTGTCTCGCAAAGCTTCGGCACTAAAGCCACCAAAGACGACGGTATGTACCGCCCCAATTCTCGCACATGCCAACATCGCGATCGCGGCTTCAGGAATCATCGGCATATATATCCCGACTAAATCCCCTTTAACTACACCCATCTGTTTGAGGGCATTCGCCATCTGACAGACTTCGCGATGCAACTGAGCATAAGTCAGGGTGCGCGAGTCACCTGGTTCGCCTTCCCAGATTAATGCGGCTTTATTCTTGCGCCAAGTAGTGAGATGTCGATCGAGACAATTATACGAGATATTGATCTTACCGCCTGTAAACCACTTAGCAAATGGGGGTTGCCAATCCAAAACGTTGTCCCATTTTTTGAACCAATGCAGCTCGCTCTCGGCGAGTTCTGCCCAAAACTGTTCGGGATTGGCTTGAGCGCGGGCGTAGAGAGCTTCATACTCTGCCAAGCTCTTAATCTGTGCGGCTTGGGAAAATTCTGCTGAGGGGCTAAATAGCCGCTCTTCCTGGAGCGTAGATTCGATTGAGTTATCTGACATGGTAGGAGCAGAGATTAGTTATCGATTATTATGCAATTAATTATCCCCCAGTTAGTGGGACAAGTTGTTAGTTGCTGGATCGATGTAGGATCGATTAAACACTCGTTCGTAATTTTTGTTAGGATCGAACTACTACACTATCCACCAAATGAGTATGAGTCCGGTCGAACGAATGACAATCGATAAGATCCACACCTTACCGACAGACTTACAGCAGCAAATATTAGCATTTGCCGAATTTATAGAACTTAGAGCCAAATCCAATTTAGATGCCAATATTCAAGCATCAACGGATCTAACCGCAGGTAACAAAAGACAGGGATTCGGTCTTTGGAAAGGCGCAATTACCATTCATGATGATTTTGATGAGCCATTGGCAGATTTTGAGGAATACATGTAATGAGAGTGCTGATAGATACGCACGCACTTCTTTGGTCTCTTCAAGGCGATGCTAATTTAATTAATTTAGCACTGGCCACGATCGAAGACAAAGATAATGATGTATTCGTCAGTATTGCAGGTCTTTGGGAGATTGCGATTAAATCAGGACTGGGAAAACTTAAACTTCAACGACCTTTTGAAAATTTGGAAGCCGATCTGCAACGACTAGACATTAAAATTCTGCCAATTGCTTTTGTCGATCTTGATATCTACCGCTCCTTATAGCAGTCGCCACATCGGTTAAGACACTCTAGATCTCAGTCCGCGTAGGCGGACTTTGCAGCACTAGCGGCGATTTTAATCGCTGTGCTGTCCTAACCGCCTTGGCGGTTGCTATACCATTGCATCATCGCGATCCATTCGACCGGATTTTGATAGCACAATCAATCGGTAATTCTCTGACTATTATCACTCGCGACCCTCTGTTTGAGCCGTACTCAATTCGAGTGATGTGGTAGTGTAGATACATGAACACATCCTCAATTCGATCGATCGAAACTGTGAATGATTCCATATCATACCCATCTCAAAATCATCGCGAGACATATTATCTGTCATTTCAGTAAGATTATTACATGCTATAGAACCCATTTGAGATCTTTTAGATGATAGCGAAGCGCTGCATTGGCAGGTCGAGTAAGATCGACAAAGTTGAGGGAGGAAAAGTTTGTATGGGTTCTGGAAAATTTCTAATTTTGCTGCTATCTTGTTGGCAAATAGGAGCTAGCTCTGCGGTACAAGCTGCTGGTGAAAATTCAGTCCCGCTAGCGCAAGGCACAATCGAAATAGTGGAGCGGAAGGTTCCTTGTTCTACAGCAGAATTTAGCTATTTTTTTCGTGTTTTTGTGCGCGGATTAAACGATCGTGTGCCCAGAACGGCTGTTCGCAATGCCTATGTTTGGCCTCAGATGGAAGTTCGGAGCGCTCAAAACCCCAGTCAACTATTATTAACTGCGCCCAAGCAAGATTATATTGGTGATGGCTTCAAGATTGGATTACAGCAAAACTTATGGATCTATTTAGACCCACAGGTGTTAACTGGTAACTATCCAAGGTTAGAGGTTAAGTTCAAACCCCTTACCCGTCAAAAAATCAGAGTTGAATACAGCCAAGCTGAGTATGCACCAGTAGCCAATGCTAGGGCAAATCAAGAGCGACTGGTAAAAACTTTTGGCAAATCAGGAGCTTATATTTTCGAGCATCGTTTGGGCTGTTGGCGGTTGACTCAAGAACTAAGATCTTCTAAAACGGGTAACTAAACATTTAAGGTACAATCAATTTATTACGATTATTCGCACAAAAAGGCATTCATGCTACCTACTGAATTTGAAGATCTTCAGGAAGTATTAATTAACTACAATCGTGCCATCGATTGCTGCCCCAATGCTTCTGACTACAACGATCGTGGCTTGCTGAAAGCGTGTAAGCTTCAAGACATGTATGGGGGATTAACGGACTTCGATCGAGCTATTCAACTCGATCCCAAAAATGCTGATGCCTACGTCAATCGCGGTTTACTAAGAAACGAAATTTTGGGCGATCGCGCTGGTGGAATTGCTGATATGCAACAAGCAGCCAGATTGTATCAACAGCAGGATAATACTAAAGATCATCAAGTGATACTTGAGCTGATAAAATATGCCATTGAGGAGTTGTCGCTTTGTCCATACAGGTGGTCGAGTTTTCTTCTTCTGGGGTAATAATGGCTCGATCATTTCCCACTCTTTATCTGTCAAATCGCTTGAATATTCCATCTCTGACCCCACCTTACTCTAATTTACCTACTCTGCATTGATTCTACGCGACCTGCCAAGGCAGCGCTTCGCTATCGCCCAAAAGATCTCAAATGGGTTCTATATTCACCTTAAAATTTTTGTTAGACATATCATCCATATGGAACCGAAAAACAGGGAGGTAGATTGCTGTGTTTGCGCTCATATAGCTCGTAAAATTCAATAGGGAGTTGATAGGGATAATCTGCAATAATGACATTTATTTCATCAATGCTCAATCTAGGTGGGTGTAATTGCCCCTTTGCATATATTTCTTGATTGAGTTCATAAATGCGTTGCGAGGAAAGTCCTGTTCTTTCTTCCTCTGGTGTCAGTAAATTATCTCCGTATCTTCCACAGTAGCCCATGAGTACATTATTGCGAGGATTTTTCTCGGCAGCGATCGCGATTCGCTCGATTACATCATTCATTGACATGGGAGATACTTGAATTCGTGAGGATCTGTAAATAGCAGTTATTGTGGGCGATTGAAAAGATATTCGCTAACTCGATTTTGTTGAGTTTGCAAGCCACGGATATCATCTGAAAAATCAATGAGTCGGCTATCGACTTCATTCAGACGGAGATCGACTGTGTGCATCCGATTGTCAATTTTAGCGAGTTTAGTTTTGATTTCAGCTACTTCAGCTTCAAGAGTAGCTAACCTAGATCCAATATTATCTACTTTATTCTCTAGGCGACTGTTGCTAGCAACTAGATCGGTGAACTGGCGTTCGTTATTCGCAAATCCAGATTGAATGGCTTGGAGAATGGCTTCGTTATTTTCACTCATCTTTTTAGCCTTAGTATTGATATTTTATTATAGTAATGTTTTGTTGTCGATCGACTAATTCATCCAGACATCGTTAAACCCGCGATCGAGCTACAGAGATTGTCCACTGCTGAAAGATTGCGGTAAAATTGACCTAAAGATATGTCAACCAATCGGTCATTAAATTTAGTAACAAATGACGACTACAACCTCACGATCGATCGATAAACCTCTTTGGCAGCAGGCTTTAGCTACACCCGCGTCCGAATTTCCCCAAACGCAGCTCCAGATCCTCTCCGGCGCGATTCCGGATGGCTTGCGCGGTATCCTTTATCGGAATGGCCCCGGACGGCTCGAACGTGGCGGTCAGCGGGTCGGACATTGGTTCGATGGGGATGGAGCAATTTTGGCAGTTAAGTTTGCTGACGGGGCTGCTAGTGGGGTCTATCGCTACGTTCAGACAAAGAAATATCAGGAAGAAAGTCAGGTCGATCGGTGGTTGTATGGTAATTATGGAATGCTCCCCTCTGGCAATCTCTGGGAAAGATGGGGTAAATCGCTGGGAAATGCTGCCAATACCTCGGTTTTAGCTTTACCCGATCGATTGTTGGCACTCTGGGAAGGTGCAGAGCCACACGCGCTAGATTTAGATACTTTAGCAACGCTCGGGACGGATAATTTAGGTAGCGATATTGCTCCATTGGTTTATTCGGCACATCCCAAAGTCGATCCGATTTCTGGACACATATATAACTTTGGCATCTCGATCGGCGCGCAACCAAAACTCAATCTATATGTGAGCGATCGCAGTGGTAAAGTCATCCAATCTACTCAAGCTAAGTTGCCCAGACTGACGACAGTTCATGACTTTTTGATGGTTGGTAAATACTTAGTTTTTTGCATACCCCCGATCGAGATTCAACCACTACCGATTTTATTTGGATTAGCTAGTTATAGTGAATCGATGCGGTGGCAGCCAGAACTCGGCACCCAGATAATGATATTCGATCGTGAGGATCTCAGTCTAGTCAGTAACTTCACTACCGAGCCTTGGTATCAATGGCATTTTGGTAATGGTTATGTTGATGCTAACGGTAATATTATCTGCGATTTAGTTCGCTATCCAGATTTTGGTACCAACGAGTTTTTGCGAGAAGTTGCGGCTGGTAAAACCCACACCGAAGCGATCGGTACACTTTGGCAACTAGTCATCGATCCGACTGCTGGTAAACTGATTAGTAGCGAACAATTGAGCGATCGCAGTTGTGAATTCCCACTAGTCGAAAGTTCTCAAGTCGGGCAAGTATGGCGATATACATATCTAGCTGTTCACAAGCCAAATGCGGTTCTCAATCGCGAATTAGTCGGTACTATCGGACGATTCGATCGACATACCAGCACTTTAACTACTGCCAATCTTGACAGTCATTTATACCCCACCGAGCCGATTCATGTTGTCGATAAATTCGATGCTAGCAAAGGCTGGATTGTGACAGTTATTTATGATGGCGAACAACATCAGAGTGAAGTTTGGATTTTCGATCGTGACAGGTTAGATGAATCGCCAGTCTGTCAATTAGGTTTACCTAATGTAGTGCCGATGGGCTTTCATGGTACCTGGAAAAGTAACTAAAATATCATGCTCTCCTAGTCGTCGATACTCTTCCATTGTCCAAAAAAGATCCCCTACTTCTTGAAAAAGTAGGGGATCTGGCATTAACTTTAACGAAACTAACCGATACTTGAAGGTTCTTTCTCTTTGGCTAAGAACTTCTCTAACTCAGTCAATGCTTCTGCATCGACTTTGGTCTGCATCGGGCAGAATTTAGGGCCACACATCGAACAGAATTCCGCAGTTTTGTAAATATCTGCGGGGAGAGTTTCGTCGTGATATTCTTTCGCCCGTTCGGGATCGAGGGAAAGTTCAAATTGACGATTCCAATCGAAGTTATAACGCGCCTTGGACAGCTCATCATCGCGATCGCGTGCCCCCGGACGGTGACGGGCGATATCGGCAGCGTGAGCGGCAATCTTGTAGGCGATCAGACCATTGCGGACATCTTCAGCATTGGGTAAGCCGAGGTGTTCTTTGGGAGTCACGTAGCAGAGCATCGCGGTACCATACCAGCCAGCCATTGCCGCGCCGATCGCTGAGGTGATATGGTCGTAACCAGGTGCAATGTCGGTAACCAGTGGCCCTAAGACATAGAAAGGAGCCTCTGAGCACTCTTCCATCTGCTTTTTGACGTTGAACTCGATCTGATCCATTGGGACGTGTCCGGGGCCTTCTACCATCACTTGGATGTCATGTTCCCAGGCGCGGCGGGTGAGGTTACCGAGGGTTTTGAGTTCGGCGAGTTGGGCTTCGTCGGAGGCATCGTGGGTACAACCAGGGCGGAGTGAGTCGCCTAGACTGAAGGACACATCACATTTTTTGAAGATTTCGATGATGTCATCGAAGTGGGTATAGAGGGGATTTTGCTTGTGGAAATGGAGCATCCACCGCGCGAGGATACCACCACCACGCGAGACAATCCCTGTCAGTCGATTGCGAACGAGGGGGAGATGCTCGATCAAAATACCCGCATGGATGGTTTGATAGTCAACGCCTTGCTGGGCATGTTTTTCGATGATGTGCAAGAAATCATCAGGAGTGAGATTTTCGACACTACCGTGGACGCTTTCTAAAGCTTGGTAAATGGGAACGGTACCGATGGGAACGGTCGAATTTTTGATGATTTCGATCCGAATATCATCAAGATTACCGCCACCAGTGGAGAGATCCATCACGGTATCAGCACCGTATTTGACAGCTAGAATCAGTTTGTCAACTTCATCTTGCATGTTGGAAAAGCTGGGTGATGCACCAATATTGGCATTCACTTTACAGCTAGATGCAATCCCGATCGCCATTGGTTCGAGATTGGGATGATTGGTATTTGCCGGGATAATCATCCGTCCGCGTGCGACTTCCGAGCGGATTAGATCTACAGGGAGACGTTCGCGCTTGGCGACGTGGTGCATTTCTTCGGTTTCTACGCCCTGACGCGCATAGTGCATTTGGGAGACATTGGCTTGTCCGCTACGTTTGGCAATCCATTCAGCACGCATATTCAATTTCCTATCATAAACAGCTTCCCTCCGCTGGCATTACCCAGACTCAGGTGCAAGGGTATGTTCTCAGCCCGACTGGTTTCGGACACCCCTAGCTATAGTTGTAGATCTTAGCATTTACGGCTGAGTTTGGGTTAGCTGTTGCAAATTGTCCGATCGTGCCCACTAGATCGTCGCACTGACGCTCATCAGGGAATGTGGATGCTCACATCTTTCGCAGGCAGGGGCAATTGCGGCATTGTCTCTGCCTGTACTCCGGTGGCGATCGGGAGAAATAATGTAATCATAGTTCCTCGATCGATCTCACTTTCGATCTGTAGACTCCCATGCTGTAATTGACAAACCTGATGAGCGATCGCCAATCCTAATCCCATCCCCCCTCTGGGTCGGGAATTGTCTCCTCGGTAAAATCGATCGGTTACGCGCGCAATCATCTCAGATGCCATTCCCTGTCCATAATCTTGGATTTGTAAGGGAACATACTTTCTCTGGTGCTGCTCGACTGGGGACAGGACATTCAGGCAGACAATTTTCCCATCAGCGGCATATTTGATGGCGTTGTCTAGCAAGTTGAGAATAACTTGCCCCGTCAGGGCTGGATCGACTTCAACTGTTGGTATTGTCGGTTCTGCATATAGTTTAAGCTCCAAACCTGCTTTACTGGCCGACGGTTGCATTCGCGAGAGGCATTCTTGGGCGATCGCCACGGGAGATACTACTTGAAGCTGAAGTTCGAGCTGTCCCGCATCGGCTTTCGATAGAAACAGCAATTGTTCGACTAGTTGAGAAAGGCGATCGGTTTCGGAGCAAGCCCGCTGTAGGTAGATCTGAGCTTTATCGCCTGTGACTACGCCATCTAGAATCGCTTCGATGCCAACTCTCAAAATAGTCAGGGGTGTCCTCAAGTCGTGGGATACATTAGCAACTAATTCCCGTCGGGCTGTCTCCTGAGCTTGCAAAGCAGTCAGAGTTTGCAGCAGTTTATCTGCCATTTGATTCAGTAGATGACTCAGTTGAGCGAGTTCATCATTGCCTCTAAGCCTAGAGCGAGCGTTATAGTCTCCGGCTTCCAGCCGCTGAGTTTGACGATGCAACTTTTGAAGTGGATGAGTTACCGTGCGTGAAACCAGAACTCCTACAGCGATCGCGATCGCACTTGCAGCGCTCATCATCCCCATTACCATGCCTTTGACTTGCTCGGCGAACTGTCTCGGTCTTCTCAGTGGCATGGCGACGTAAACAGCCCCAATGACGCGATTTTCAGTACCGATCGGAGCTGTACTATAAAGCCACCAAGGATACTCTGCATCAGTTGCAATCCAAAATTGCCCTGTCTGAGCAGCTCCTGAAAGCGTTTTGGAGATCGAATGCGGCGGAAGTTCGATCGCGCTCGAATCGCCGATCCCTCGGCTGGTCACTCGTGCGTTTGCGGTAGAGTCAAACACGATGACCTGAACTTTCTGCTGTTGGCTGGTCAGCTCGGATAATTGGCGCACCAAAGAGGATGCCTGCTGCTGTGAAAGTTGAGCTGCCAATGCGCTGGATTGTCGCTCTAAACTTGCCTGAGCATCGCGCACAAAAAATTGCTTCAAAGCTGAATCTAAGACCCAAGACAACCCCACCAGACTCCCCAAGGTCATCGTCAAAAGTGTCAAGGTTAAACGAGCCGAAACACTCTGCCAAGGTTTCATAATTCCCCCACCACAAAGCGATAACCTATGCCCCAAACTGTCTGTAGATAGAGCGGACGCGCTGGATCTCGCTCGATCTTTTCTCGCAACTTCCGAATATAGACATCGACGACTCGAACATCTCCCTCAAAGTCATAACCCCAAACTTGCTCTAGTAATTGTTCGCGGCTGTAAGCACGTCCGGGCGAACTGACTAACTGTGCTACCAAATCAAACTCTTTCCCCCGCAAATCGAGTAACTTGCCATCGAGAAAGGCTTGCCGCTGGTCGCGATCGATCGCCACTCCCCGCGCCCGTCGCACATCCCGATAACCAATGCTGTAACTGCGTCTGAGCAAAGATTTGAGCCGTGCGACCAGTTCTTTGACGCTGAAGGGTTTTGCGAGATAGTCATCGGCACCGCTCGTTAAACCATCAATGCGATCGGTTTCATCGGCACGGGCAGTCAACATCAAAATTGGCACAAAACAGCCTGCGGTACGCAAAGCTCGACACACCTGAAATCCGTTTAGGTCTGGCAACATGATATCTAGCACCACTAGATCTGGATGAAAACGCTGAACTTGAGCCGTGCCATCTGTACCGTTGGCTGATACCAAGCAACGCCAGCCTTCCCGCTCGACATAAAGTTGTACGGTTTCACACAGATTCGCATCATCATCAATTAGCAAAACAGTTGTAGTAGCCATAGGTTTATTTGTGATGGAACCACACTTTAGGCATCGTAGCTTGAATCTGCCGCCAACTGCGACGGACGATGTGCCAATGTGCCAAAATGTGCAGCATGATGCAAGCGAGAAACAAATAAGAAAACCAAAAATGTAAGCTTCTAGCAGTTTCGACTACCGCCTCGTTTTTGGCGAAGATCGGAGTGACCGTTGCGAGTCCGAAAAAAGGTACTTGACTACCGTAGGAGTTGGCAATCAGCAAGCCCGTTACGGGGGCAACCAACATCAACCCATAGAGGATAGCGTGTAAGGTGAATTGGAGAATCCAGGGGAATGTCAGTGTCGGTAAACGTCGCGAATATTTGCGCCATACTACCCGAATTAGCAGCAAAATCCGAGCGATGAGTAGCATCATCACCAAAACGCCGATCGATTGGTGAAAGACGGAGAGCAATCCTTTTGGGCCACTGTAAACCGCTCCCGTCTGAAGCCGAGCCACGATCGCGCCAGTAATATATACCAGTAAAAAACAAGCTGCCATCATCCAATGCAGGGACATTAGCTGTTTGAATATACTCGTTGTTCGTCCGATCGGTTCGATCGATCCAGTTTGTCGAGTCATAAAAATCACCTCATTTATTTAGTTTTGAATCGTTCATTTTTATGTTCCTAAACAAACTTTAAAAATCTATGAATGCACGAAAAATTTATCGAATAGCAAGTAAATAACGTGAGTTCGGGTTAAGAATCTCTGCTTCGTTATAGTCCCGCCAACGATTGAAATCGTGGCTAGTGCTGCAAAGTCCGCCTTCGCGGACTGAATTATTTAGTCCGCGAAGGCGGACTTTGCATTATGAGCAGAGACTTCAGTCTCTAGGCTCTTCTTATCCCGAACGCACGTTAAATATTTGGCACCTAAAAAGTTGAGGGGTAACTCAATAGCTTCCCCTCAGATGCGATCGAAATAGAACGTTTAGAACAGGCTAAAATCGCTACTAGAGAAACTGTTTAAGCTTTGTAGCCCCGCAGTTCCAGCTTGATTGGTGAGATTAGCAAGCACACTAATCGTTCCACCGTTGCCAAGATCCTGGGAATAGACGAGGCGATTGATTCCCAGCGTAGTATTGAAGTAAACAAACGCTCCTTCCTGGGCTGTAATAGCATTATTTGCCGCGATCGCCTTGGCCGCAGATGCAGCATTGGCAAATGGGTCGAGCATCACAATGAAGTTACCATCACCCGCGATCTCTGAAGTAATCCCTTTTTGGAAATCGATCCGATCGATACCGAGGTCGCTTCCTTTGAAAGCAAATCGATCGCGCCCAATCTGATAGTCAGTGATGATATCGGGTGTATTGAGAGCTTGAATGCCAGTGGTACCAACCAGGACTGGTATTCCTCCAGCAAAAACGTTGCCACCCATCACAAATCGATCGCTGCCGTCACCCCCTGTCAGCGTATCGATGCCTTCCCCACCAAAGAGAGTGTCGCGCCCTTTTCCACCTAGCAGGATGTCATTGCCAACACCACCAATTAGCACATCATTGCCGCGTCCACCATCCAATCGGTCATTGCCTGCTTCTCCTAATAAGAAGTCTTTGCCCCGTCCTCCAGTAAAAATATCATCGTTCTGGCTACCTAGACTGAAACTGGTGCGGCTAAAAGTAGATGTGTATGACTTAAATGGTGGGTAGTGGCAAGGTTGTTTGGCAACAGTAGTGGAAAGTCGATCGCTCAAACCTCCATACTTTAGATAAGACTTAACTGACTGGCTTAAATTTTTCATACTTAACTCCTAGAGTAATGTCATGACCTGACACGTTAGCGATAGCAATCGTTAAATTTGCTATCTGCATCCAGTCTGAAGGAGAAACTTTAAAAATCTGTGAATCTGCTATCTGAAATTTAAAAATTCGAGCGATCGAACTAAGAATGTTTGGTCGTCATATTTATCAATTTTTAATACTTGGATTGTAATTTAGAGAAAGTTGTTCTATGAGAAATAAATAGGATAAGCACAATTCATACAGCATTTTTCAGGTTGTTGAGGTACAACAGATCCCCTTTAAAAAGCTACCGTATCTACACAAGTCTGCTAGACTTCGTTTCTGGATCTAAATCCCCCCTAACCCCCCTTAAAAAGGGGGATTCTCTGGGATCTAAGTAATAAACTATACGCATCCATTCATCCTCTAAATTCAGCAACAAGCGTAAGTCATGCTAAATCGATCGCGATCGATCGCCATTAGTTAAGATCCTGAATCTGACATTCCAATTCCGCGTGTGCCATGAATTGCTGGAAAATTGTCTGGCTCTAAGTTCTCACCCTGTTTGAGCATCGGTAGTCTAGCTTGCATCGCGGCAATCTCTACTTGCTGCGATGCGATAATTTCTTCGGCAAGCTGACGCACGAGTGGATCTTTCCCATACAGCAAAACCAGCCGCGCCATTTCGACGGCTCCTTGATGGTGGGGAATCATCATTGCGAGAAAATCAACATCTACATTCCCTGTGATGCCAGGTTGGTGCATATCGGTCATCATCTTCCCCATGCCAACGTTCATCGCGTTAGCAAAAGCGGGATCGACTCCGAAATGGTGTCCAGCACGATCCGACTCGTCAGCCACCGCAGGAAGTGTCAAACATCCCAACAGGATCGATGCGATCGCCAAAAATCGAACCAAAAAGCGCATCATCGTCAATATCTCCAGCAAATTTTAACAAGAAGTAGGGGTTTAAATCCCCATCCTAACAACCCAATTCTCAATTCTCAATTCTCAATTAATTTAAGCAGTTTGACTCGGTGTACTAGGACGCACATAGACCAGGTTGATACTTTTTTTGTTGCGTAATTTACCAGAAGGTAATACCAGTTCGCCTAGTGGAATTTGGGTCATAAATATCGGTTTCTCAGGCATTGACACATCAAAAACGGTGCAGACAGTTTGTCCCGCAGCAGGCGTACCAGGTAGTTCATCTTGCTCGTGGGCAATGTAGAGACGAGTATGCTCTGGATTCGTCCACAGTCCATGTGCCTCCCGCCCATGTGTATAGAAGGTGCCAATGATGCGCCGTTTTCCTGGTGCTACCGATCGATCGACGATCGCCACCTGACTCGATGCAATCCCGCCCCTGCGATCGTCGATTCGCGCAAGCGTGATATAGGCAACTTTGCCTCGATCGTTTTCGACAAATTCGAGATGATTGGGTCGAGCGCGATCGCCCAAAGCCAGAAAATCTAAGCTGCGATATGCACCATCGGTGGCTCTGACCGAGACTGCATCAGCCAGCTTGTGAGAAAACCAAATTTCCCGACCATCGGGAGTCGTTTTCTGAAACGGCGTGAATCCAAAGCGATCGAATTCCCGCAGATCTATGCGAGTTTTCAGCTTGGGACGACTGAACCCACGCCGATCTGGGTTGACCGCAAAAACTTCAACGATCGGGACTTTTTGGGAAATCACAAAAGCCGTTTGACCGTCTTGAGAAAACCAAACTTGTGCAGGCCCGTCGATCGTCCGCAGATGTTGTCGGATCGCCCCCGTTGTCATGCCCTGTCTCAATGCACTCAGAGCTGCCTCGACTTCTAAAATAGCAATTCGATTTTCACCGCGCAGTGCCACCCACAGCTCCTTGCCATTTCGCGTAAAAGTCGGTTCGTGGGGTTCCCTACCTAGTAAAAGACCACTGGATAACCATTCGGAATTTACGGCTTTTCCTGGCTCCGCTAGCGGATTTGGTCGATTACCGATCGCTCGCCTAGTTGCCACATCAATCAGATAAAGATTGCTGGTGCCGCGTCCGGTCACAGCCAATAATCGCGAGTCTGGCGACGGTGCCGAGCCATGCAGGTGAATTGCGCCATGATAAAGCGGCTTAGAGATCATTGCGGCTTGAGTTGGCATCACGCCACCTGTCACAAACCGAAACGGAGGACGAGCATCTTCATCGAAACTCGTCAAGTTGATGGTTGTCTCCACCTGATTTGTCAGCGGATCGATGACAGATAATGTATTAGAATCTTCGTTGCAAATGAAGATGCCATCTTTTCCAGTTGATACTGTGGGTTTTGCTGGTTGGGATTGAATGCTAAATTGACTCAATGCAAATGTAGTGGCGATCGTTACGGTTCCTGCCATGAAATGCCGTCGAGTAAGCATCATGATGATTTTTAGTAAATTGTGCAAATTAACAGCAGTTTTTTAACCTCGATCGCAACTCTGACTAAATCGCGAGCAGTAATCTGGGATGAGTTCTAGTATTCAACTAAAACTTTAAAAAAGTGTGAATCTTCAAAACTGAATTGCAGTAGATTGCGGAAATACCTAACTAGCACTGTCTTTCGCTACTAAAGCATGACCCACATATACAGGCACTGAAAATAGGTCTGAACTGTGTTACAGACCAAAAATAACCTTCAGAGCAGCTAGCCCCAACGGTTAAGTATTCTATTTCTTTCGCCCATTTATCCAATAATGTATCGAATGGTGTTGATACGTATATCTTCCGATCGCCGTGAAGCCTTGCTACAGCGTGGTTGAAACAGCGTACATGGTCAAAGTAAGAATGGAAGGTACAGGACTCGAACCTGTGACAGCCTGCTTGTAAGGCAGGAGCTCTACCAACTGAGCTAACCTTCCGCATTTTTTTGTGCCTATACAGCATAGCTGAACTTTTGCAGTTAGTCAAGCAGATATCTGTGAGGTCGATCGGTGGGGTGAATACATTTGGATGCCACAGCTTACTCTCACTGTGATATATTTATTGCCAAGTCGCGATCGGTCGAAGAAGTATAGATAAATACACAGGTATTTTGTACCAATCTAGCATCGCTACCGATTGGGCGTAAAGTTCCAAATAACTGCTAAACGATGCGTATTGCTTTATTTACCGAAACTTTTTTACCGAAAGTCGATGGAATTGTCACTCGACTCAAGCACACGATCGCACAGCTCCAGCGACATGGCGATGAGGTGTTGATTTTCTGTCCAGAGGGTGGATTACGATCGTACTGCGGAGCGGAGATTTATGGATTGTCTGCCTTTCCTCTACCGCTCTATCCCGAACTCAAATTAGCATTACCGCGTCCAGAAATCGGTCAACAATTGGCAAAATTCCAGCCAGATCTGATTCATGTTGTCAATCCAGCAGTATTGGGACTAGCTGGAATTTTTTATGCCAAATCGACCCAAGTTCCGTTAGTTGCCTCGTATCATACTCACTTGCCCAAATATTTACATCACTATGGGCTAGGAGTATTTGAGGGATTGCTATGGGAGTTGTTGAAAGGGGCGCACAATCAAGCCGCACTAAATCTTTGTACTTCTAGCGCGATGGTGCAAGAACTCAGCGCACATGGGATCGAGCGCGTCAACTTATGGCAACGTGGTGTCGATACTGAAACTTTTCACCCAGACAAGGCAACGCCAGAAATGCGTCACTATTTGAGCCAAGGTGAGCCAGCAAGCCAGTTGTTGCTGTATGTTGGCAGACTTGGTGCTGAGAAGGAAATCGAGCAGATTAAGCCCATTCTCGCGGCAATTCCTGGAGCGCGACTGGCGATCGTCGGTGATGGGCCGCATCGAGCTTGCCTGGAGAGTTATTTTGCCGATACGCCGACGCACTTTGTCGGCTATTTGGGCGGCGAGAAACTAGCAGCAGCCTATGCTGTCGCCGATGCATTTGTTTTTCCCTCGCGGACGGAGACGCTGGGGTTGGTATTGCTTGAAGCGATGGCTGCTGGTTGTCCAGCGATTGCAGCGCGATCGGGTGGGATTCCAGATATCGTCACCGACGGTCAAAATGGCTATCTGTTCGATCCGCAAACTCCTGAAAGCGCGATCGTCGCGAGTCAAAAGCTCTTTGCAGATCCAGCAGCTAGTCTCAAGCTACGGAGAAACGCCAGAGCTGAAGCGGAGCGGTGGGGCTGGTCGGCGGCGACGCAACAGTTGCAAAAGTATTACGATCGGGTGGTGAATGGTGGGTGGTGAATGGTGGGTGGTGGATGGGTAGCAAACTATCCACAGCCATTCACTGTCTCAGTCTACTTCTAGACCGCCGCTAGTAAATTAGCCTGCCGCTCGATGAAAGCTAGTACTTCCTCAACTCCTTCAGCCGTCTTGAGATTGGTAAAGACAAATGGCTTCGCCCCCCGCATCTGACGGGCATCTCGCTCCATGATATCCAAACTGGCACCCACATGCGGCGCGAGATCGATTTTATTGATCGCCAATAGGTCAGATTTGGTAATGCCTGGGCCGCCTTTGCGCGGGATTTTATCGCCACCTGCCACATCGATGACATAAATCGTGGCATCTACTAATTCAGGACTAAAAGTGGCGGCGAGATTATCACCGCCACTTTCGACAAAAATCAGATCTAGATCGGCAAATTTTGTTTCTAGTTGTTCGATCGCGGCAATATTCATCGAAGCATCTTCCCGAATGGCTGTATGGGGACAGCCGCCAGTCTCTACGCCCACAATCCGATCGGCCGTCAATGCGCCCGCCCGTACTAAAAACTGGGCATCTTCTTGGGTATAGATATCATTGGTTACTACGGCAATCTGATAGCGATCGCGCAACCGTTTACACAACACTTCGACCAAAGCTGTTTTACCAGAACCAACAGGGCCAGCCACCCCAATCCGAAAAGGAGAAGTCATAATTTAACTGCGAAATAATCGACTATATTGGGTTTCATGAGCCATGCTAGCAAGTGCCAAGCCCCAACTACAACAAAAGAGTCGATCGTCAGGTAAATCTCGTGCTCGTGCGGCACAAGTCGCGATCGGTTCGGCTAGTTGGAGTAGCAATTGCTGACCAGCGGTTTGCCCCAACGGGATCAGCTTGACGCCTGCACTCACCATGTTACTCGCCCAACTGTGCAAGTAGCCCAGGGTAGCGGTAGATTCGTCAATTTGGGCGAGTTGTGCCGCGCGCGCAAAGACGATCGCAAGGTTCCAATCTGCGGTCATGCTCCAACCCGACCAATCGGCACGAGGATAGAGATCCTGGAGTAGTTTGAGCAGCGATCGACCCATTTGCCAATTTTGCTGTTGCAACTCGGCTGTCTCACGGGTGGCTGATAGCCACTGGTTCCAATACATTACCATGTCTCGATCGCCTTGACACTCCGCTCGATAAGCCCGTATTAAGATCGCCACTTCCAGGGAAATCGCACCAATTGCCAAAGATTCGATCAGCCAAAGTTGAAGATCGCCAACCGCTGAGATCGAGCCGCGATCGACCAATGTTTCCAATCCTTCCGAATAGCTATAAGCTCCCACTGGCAAAGCGGGACTAGTCAGTTGGAGCAGTGTCAATAAAGCTGTAGAGTCCATCATATTAGTGATGATGGTGATGGGGTGTAGCTTCATAAGCTCCAGCTTGTGGCTGAAAAGGTCGCTCGACTACTAGGACTTGCAAACCGCGTTGATGCAGCAGATCTTGTAAGACTGGATCGGGTAATAGATATAACCGATCGTCAGTAATTTCTAGTGGTACGTGACGATTTCCCAAGTGATAGACGGCTTGCAGCAAATCTAGGGGCTGTATAGCGGTCACCACCATGACTTGCTCAGGCTTCGCGAGGATTTCGACAACTAGCTCAGAGCCAGCAGCTTGCAACCTGTCGCCATGCCGTAAATTGGTACCTCGTTTGAGCTGCAAATAAACTTCCCGCCCACCATCAGTGACATGAGGATGACGGGATCTACTGCGTTCTTCAGCCGTGAGGGATAACCTGTCGGTTGCAACTAATTGGCTGTGGCGATCGAGTTGGGTGGTAAGCAGTACTGGCATATTTAAGCAACACTCCTAGCAAGGTTTGATAGATATCATAGTTGCTTTGGCGATCGGGAGCGATCGTTAACATCCCGAGTCGGAGCAATTCATCCCCCGATTCAGCATCGCCACGAGCTAATCATGAGCATCAGGATCTAAAAATTCATGACGAGCGGCTTGATTGGTGGCTAAGATCTCCTTAATTTCCGACCATTGTTTGGACTCGATCGCGTCAATAATTCCATCCAAGCGATCGCGATATCGATACAACGATCGCAATAAAGCATCCCGATTGTATTCTGCCATCATCTGCCCCATTTCGGGATTGCCAGCACCAACGCGACTAGTATCTCTAAAGCCAGTACTGGCAAACTTTTTGGCGAGATCGAGAATTAGCGGATCGGGTTCATTTAGGCAAGCAGAAATCGCACTCGCACTCACCATCACAGGTAGATGGGAAATCCACGCCACCGCCAGATCGTGTCGCTCGGGAGTAGTATGATAGACGATCGCCCCGAGCGATCGCACCAACTCATCGACTGTATTCAGGGCTGAAGGTACCGTTAGTGCCGTCGGGGTCAATACAAAAGGTCGATCGACAAACAGACCCTTCTCAAAGGCAGCAATCCCGCTCTCAGAGTTGCCAGCCATCGGGTGTCCGCCGACAAAATTCGACCACAGTGCGGTAGCGCGATCGACGATCGCCCCTTTGACTGAGCCAGCATCAGTAAGAATGGTATCGGAATGCAGATGGGGAATTAGTCGCTCGATCGTCGGCACGATCGCCGCAATTGGGGTACAGATAAAGACGATCTCCGTAGCTTGCAAACTCGCTAGATCGCAACTGGCGCGATCGCAAATCCCATCACGTTCGGCAGTTTCACAAGTAGCTTGCTGACGACTGACGCCAATTACCTCATGTCCGAGCTGGCGCAGATCCCAGCCCAGGGATGCGCCAATTAATCCAATACCAACAATGCCGATTTTCACTATATCTCTGGAAATTGATTCTACAACCGATCGAGCATCCAATTGTAGCTCGATCGGTTGTTCGGATAAGTAGGTAGACGCAATTATTTATCAGCTAGGTGATGCCTGAAACCTAGCTGGTGTGCAGCGGCTCCCGCTCCTCGGCTTTGCCGAGGGTTTAGGGAGACAAGACAGTGCCCACCCTACTGGCGTGACCAGACTAAAAATGTGGGCATTCATAACTCTGAAAAATACAATTAGTAATATTTTGAGCGATCGCTTTACCCACAGTTTTAGTCTGGTCGTCCCACTACATTACTACATTACTATGAAGCGTACTATCCACCATCCACTATTCACCACTTCAAATCGCCAGATAAGTTTTGGCTAAAATTGCAGCTTGGGTGCGATCGCGCAAGTTCAACCGATTCAAGATATTGGTGACGTGGTTTTTGACTGTACCTTCAGATATATATAGTTGCTGGGCAATCTCGCGATTGTTGGCACCGACAGCGATCAGTTTTAAGACTTCCAATTCGCGGGGCGTAAGTTCCGCCAATTCTGGCGGTAAAGTTACTTGAACTCGATCGGCACGATGGGCGATGACTTTTGCCATCATCCCTGGAGCGAGATGGGTATACCCGAGATGCACAGCGCGAATCGCGGCGGCAATTTCTTCAGACGGAGTATCTTTGAGCAGATAACCTTTGGCACCATGTTCGATCGCGGCGGTGACATAAGTATCGTCATCAAAAGTAGTCAGGACTAAAATATTGACATGGGGAAATTGCTGACAAATTTCTTTAGTTGCGGTGACTCCATCCATCACAGGCATCCGAATATCCATCAATACTACATCCGGCGCAAGTGCTTTGACTCGATCGAGTGCGACTTGTCCATTTTCAGCTTCGCCGACGATCTGGAGATCGGGTTCGAGTTCTAGCAGGGCTTTTAGTCCCTGGCGGATCAGATTTTGATCGTCTACGAGCAGGATGTGAATCATGAGTAGTCACTAATGAGGGGAATAACTGCGACGATCTGACAGCCCGCGCTGGGCTTGCTAACCAGCTCAAATTTGCCCTGTAATGATAATACTCGCTCGCGCATTCCTTGCAAGCCAAATCCGGTGGCGTTGTTGGTGGGGATAAAGCCGACTCCATCATCCGTGATGCGTAAGGCGATCTCCGTAGTGAGAGTGCGAATTTCGATCTCGACTTCACTGGCTTCAGCATATTTACTGATATTTGTCAATGCTTCTTGGACGATTCGATAGATAGTAACGGCGACAGGTGAGGGGAGATCGGGGGGGACATTGACATAGCAGGCGGGTCTAATCTGGTTCGATAGCTTGAATTCATCGGCAAGCTTGTACAGTGCGGTCTGGAGATCTTGGTTGTGGAGGGGGTCAGAGCGGAGCGTAGAGACGGATTGACGGACATCTCGCAAGGCGATCGAACCAAGTCGCTTGGCTTCAATTAGCACTTCCCGCGATGTTTCTGGTTTGAGATGGGCGAGTTTTACTGCCATTTCCAGATGCAGATTGAGAGCTGTCAGGGAGTGTCCGAGCGAATCGTGAATTTCGCGCGCGATCCGATTGCGCTCTTGGATGCTGCCATATTCTTCGGCTTTGAGCGCGTAGGTGCGGATGCGTTGATTGGCGATCGCTAGTTCTTCCTTGGCCAACTTTTCCGCCAAAATCCGGTCTACCAACAGTTGGAGACTGAGCAAGGCTCCACCAAAGAGAAACACAAAGCCCCACCGAAATCCCGATCGATCGCGTTGATTCGGCCCGTATTGTGTCCTGGTAGTTGACGATTGTGACTCGCTCGTCGCTATCTCAGTGCGATCGCTCACTCTAGTTTTGACACCAGCATAGCGACGAGATGAGGGAAATAAGTTGAGCGTTGTCAGGTATAGAGCAAAGATGCCCGCCGTAATCCATAACCGATATTGTCGCCCAAAGATCAAATAACTCCGGATCACGACAATCAGATAGAGCCAAGCGACTGGACGCATCCCCACCGCCGCCGCAATCAAAATCGGGATAATTTGAGCGATCATATATAGTACCCCGATCGTTCCAGAACCGGAAGGTAGGCGCAATCCCATTACCGCTACTAATGCGACAATCCCAATATTCAGCCATTTTGGTTCGAGAAATTGCCCATCACGAGGAGCTACTTCCAATGCCATGACCACTGCAAATAAAATCCACTCGATATATAGCAATAATCGCAAGGGATGGCGCGTGAGAAATTCAATCTTCATTCAAAATGGGGGCTGAGGATGTCGGCATGACTGGATAAACTTGGCATCTGTTTCGGCAGTCGCTAGTTAGCAAAAACTCCAGCGCGGCGAACCTAAACCGATCGAATGTTATTTCTTCTAACATAGCTGTATTTGTTCCCGATCGAGCGTTACCTTAGTCACGCTTTCAAGGAGTTGATGCCATGACTGAAGATAGGTTGTTTAGAGCGGGGATTCATGACCTTGGCTGGATGTGTAAACAGGAGTAGCAATCTTAATATAAAGACATGGCAATCGTGCCTCCTGCCACTCCAACCACCCCAACCATCCTGATTTCTCTGTGCTGATTAAACTAGTTAAATTACTACCACTGTTGGCGATCGCCTTTGCTGCTCCTGTATTTGCTGCTAGTACTCACACCAGCCACCGTCATAGCTCGCACGAGATTGCCTCCAGCGAAATAGGTAATCGCGCCAACCAGCTCAACCTCACTCCCGCCCAAAAGACCAAACTGGAGCGACTTAGAGCCTCGACGCGCACTCAGATCGATGCCATCCTGACACCCGGGCAACGTCAGCAATTTCAACAGCTCACCGCCCAACGCCAAGCCAATCGATCGCGTCGGGTGAGCCTGAACTTGACAGCAGACCAAACAGCCAAACGCCAAGCCATTCGCGCCGCTAGCAAAGCACAAATGCAGGCAATCCTTACTCCCGCTCAACTAGGTCAACTAGGTCAACTAGGTCGGGGTTGGGGTCGAGGTGGCGCGATGGCACGGTTGAACTTGACTGCCGAGCAAAAAGTCCAAATGCAGCAACTGCGAGCAGCTAGTCGCACTCAGATGGATGCAGTGCTCACGCCCGAACAGCAGAAACAAGCTCAAGCCCGCCAAGATCGCCGTCAAGCCATGCGGCGCAATTGGCAGAGCCTCAATCTGACCGCCGACCAGCAAGCCAAAATCAAAACGATCCGCCAAGCCAGCAAAGAACAGCTTGATACTATTCTCACTCCAGAGCAAAAAGCCCAACGCAAAGCTTACCGACGCGGTGGCAGCCAAGCTCGCGCTTGGTCTAGCTCTGAATTTCGGCGATCGATTTAGCTCCACTCATTATTTACACCGGATCTACTCATGTTAAAATTCCTCACGCCACTAGCACTCGCCGCTCTCACAGCCATCTCGATCGCCCCTCAAGCTCAAGCTTTTCCCATCAACATCGATTCGATCTCGATCGGGCAGTCGTCCAGATCTAACCAACCCCGAATCGTCGTCAAGATCGGCGGACAGCCAGAATACTCCAATCGCTGGAAATCACATTACCGCCACCGTGAGTCCGACCGCCGTCGCTACGATCCCTACTCTTACCCAGATCGTTACTCGGAAGGTCGCGGCAACTATTACCGCAACCGCTAAGATCTCTTGCCCGCAAAGATTGTCGTCCAGACAGAGATATCGCCTAGAACGAGCGCGATTGATGGTTCTAAATCGCAATCTTTCTACATCTAAGTTCGTACCATATACTTCGCACACCAATGTTAAAACTCACTTCACTCGCACTTGGTTTACTGACCGTCCTCACCATTGCACCCACATCTGAAGCGATCGCGGCAACTAATTATGTATCGCCGCTATCGCTCCAGCAGCCAGCCGCAGACCTTCGCGCCCAAGTTATTTTCAGGATTGGCACGCCACAATACCGCTATCGTCAAGCAGAGCTGCGTCGCGAACGGGCACGGGCACGGGCACGTCGTCGTGATGACCGCCGTGACGCTCGCCGTGACTATCGCCGTAACTATCGGCAGGATGGTATCTACCGTGGCAATCGCTAGAGGGTAGCAACTACCCAAGTGGTTAGGTAGATTCGGATCCACAGGCTTCTTGAAGAAGCCTGTGGATCTAGCCTCACTAGCAATGACCAGCGGCGGCTAGCAGCCATAACACCAGCCTTCTCCGATCGAGCGCGGGCTGGTTTTGGTTCCTATATCACTAGCCAAGACAGTTAAGACACTTTGCCTTTTAGTCTGCGGAGGCAGACTTTGCACTATGAGCGACGACTTCCAGTCGTTGTCATGTTTCAATCACTGTGGCGGTTGCTATAAATGTGTGCGATCGCCTCTACTCCCCTGACCAAACCATGACTAAAGATAGATAACCTCTAGCCAAAAGCATTACCTTAGCTGGATGATTTCAACTATCGATCGCCATAAAATCAGTCAGGCATCATTAATTTTTATTATCTAATCGGAATTTACTCATGCTAAAATTTGCGCCACTAGCGATCGGATTACTCACTGCATTGTCGATCGCCCCTACACCAGCAGCGATGGCTGCCAATAGTCATCCGCAGGCAGTGCCACAGCCAGCAGCAAACCGCCACGCCCAACTGATCATCAAAATCGGTGGCGGCGGCGGTCACTCAGACTATCGTCATCGCGATGGAGAATACCGCCGTCGCGAGTGGGAAATCGAGCGGGCGCGGGAAGCAGACCGTCGTCGCCATGAATACTATGCTCGTCGCCGCCACGAGAGGGAGCGACGTTACGAAGAGTATCGCAGTATCCGTCACGATCGCTATCGTGGTGAATATCGTGGCGAATATCGTGGTGACTACTATCGCCACTAGATTGAAAAATTCAGCTCCAAGAGTTGCCATGACATCATCTGTCAAATTGGAGAGTGTCCGCGATTAGCAGTTCAAGTACTAAAGATCGGTAGCTTCACTTTCAGAAATTCAGGTTAGATAAAATCAAGGCGATCGAATTCGATCGCCTTTGTTGTTTAAAAATTAGAGGCGATCGCTTATTGATGCCGATCGCGGATCGAATCGTTGCCAGCTAAAGTCAGACAATAACCGATCTGCTTGCTGATGCCAGACTAGATCGGCGATGAGCTTCGCGGTAATCGGCGTCAACAAAATGCCATTGCGATAATGTCCGGTAGCGAGGGTCAAATTCGCCTCGCTACTAGTGCCCATAATTGGCAATTCGTCTGGCGTTGCGGGTCGAAATCCCCACCAGGTTTCCTGGATGGGTAAGTCTCTAAGCTGCGGAAACAAGCGGATCGCATTAGTCATCAGTTGCTCCACGCCCGCAGGTGTATTGTGCGGTGCAAAGCCAGCATCTTCACTAGTCGCACCGATGACAATGCGACCATCTCGGCGCGGTACGATGTAGATCTCCTCGCCAAATAGCACTTGTTGCAACGGTAAATTGGCGAGTTGCGCTTCAGGCACCATTACCGACAACATCTGACCTTTGCGCGGCACGACGGGGATCGGCAGTAGTTGCTGCGACCAAGCCCCAGTAGCCAAGATATAATGCTGGGCGGACATTTCTCCCTCACTTGTCTCCAAGTGCGTCACGCGTCCCCCACTGCGGCAAATGCTAGTAACTTTTACCGCATCGAGCCACTTAACACCTAGAAATTGACACGCACACCAGAGTGCGCGTACTAGAGCGCGACTATCAACTTGTCCATCGGCTGGATACCAATAGCCCCCGACAATCGACTCACTCAAGCCCGATTGGTGGTGATGGATCGATCGCGGCTCCAACCAATCTGCATCTGTGTGGGTATGAGTGAGTCGCGGTGCCAAAATCCCACATTGCCAATAACCTGGATCTGCACCTGAAATCGACTCAATTTTCTCGCTCCACTCAGGATACAGATCGCGACTAGCCACACACAAATCCAACATTGCCCCAGCGGAAATTTGTTCTGCCTGCGGTGCCAACATCCCCGCTGCGGCATGACCTGCGGCAGCTTTGAAGTTGTGAGACACCACAGTCACGTCTGCGCCAAGTAGGCGCAATTCGATGGCGATCGCCAACCCGATCGATCCACCACCGATGATGATAATTTCATGTATGGACTGCATCGATCGATTTTTCACAGCAGAGATGTTGGCAATACGATACTCAATGCGATCGAGTCTAACTTAGATTGCGATCGGGTTGGCAGAAACTCAATCACTTATTGTTGTGGCTGTGCCATCGCATCAAGAACGTGGATTGAATACCCGATAACTCTTTCGCCCGCATCGGGCAATCGATGCAGGCTGCTGGAATGATGGCACATTTGGATCTCCCTAAACAGCATTTACTAGGACATCGATCTCCAGTGGTATTGCAACTCGGGTTGATGGCTCCAGTGCCGATTGCAGCAATACCGCCGCCAACCGTTGCGAGAAGCTCATAATCCGCTGACAACTCTCGGCATGCCAGACGCGGAAAGTACCATCGATATTACCCGCAACTAATGGCCCCATCACATAGCAATTTTTGCTAGCTTCAAAGTTTTTATCGATGACAAACCCCCGCTTTGAATCATTGGGCGTACAAATCTTGCGTCGGATCAAGTTTTGAATCAAAACCGATGAAGATGTGGTGATATCTTGAAATCCCGCACAATTAACGATTGCCTTAATCGGCGGATCGAGGACTTTGGGCGATCGATCTTCACTGGTGAGATATTTACAACTAGCTCCACCAGCGACTGCACAAAACCCGACAAATCTACCTTTAATCAACTCTAGTTTAGATCGGGCGACTAGATCGTCAACTACATCCAGATATTCACCACCAGCCCGCCGCTGGAGTTTACCGATTTCCACTGCATATCTCAGGACAAATTGTTTTTGTTCTGCAAAATCAAGTTGAGTTAATGCTTGAATTACTAACTTAGAAATATCGATATAGATATCTGAAATGTTGATATTTCTGGCTGTCGCTGCTGCCACTTCTTGGGTAACTGCTCCGAGGATTTGTTTGGCAGTAAAAGATGTGGATTTGACTAGATCCAACAGGTGCCGGGGACGATAATCGATGTGGACTACTTCCCGACCAGGGTGAACGCACTTAAATTTTATATTATTAAAAACGCTTGCGAATTAGTCATACATTTAACTTTTTAAATCTACACAGCTCTTGCCTACAGGTAGCTTGAGTTAATTAATTGTGCTAAATTGATTTAGAGTTTATATG
>NZ_JBGSPA010000005.1:0-16717 GCF_041738855.1 Chamaesiphon sp.
ATGACCGCTAATTATCAACAAGCAGAGCTTATTGATAATAATTTATGAAACACTTAGTTTTTGAGGATTGGTAGTGATTGGCTCAAACACAGTCAGGTAATTGATTTGATGATGAGGCTAGCCTCATCGAACTCAGGTTCAAAGCAATGGTCACTGGGACTGCGGTGAGTACGGCTGCTGGTACGGCGGCGACAAGTACTGGTACGGCAGCTACTGGTGCTACTGCGATTATCGACAATATGATTATTGTTTTCCGAATACTGTTTTTTACTGGCTTCATGTGGGCGTTATACAGAGCATACGACAAATATACTCAACAAGCTGAGTTGTTGGATGTAATCCAGACACCAATTGTATTGCTTGTAGTAGTCGGGATCATTGATGCTGCCGCACTGATGTTTCTCGGTGCCTAAGCTACGGAGCAATCGTTCAAATCGATCCAACGATTGTTAGATTGATTTCACCGATCGGATTTAGTTAAATTTCAGCTTTGTAAATATGTCGTGCCTATTAAAGTAAATCGGATTTTATCAAAAAAGCGAAATATTGCTGGCATTCCTGCGGATGTAATGATTCCAGCTCTTTTGCTAGACATTTTAGCAGCGATATTTGGATGTGTAACCTTTAACCTTCCTTGGATGCCGACCGCCGTAGTTTGCTTGGCAATCAATGTCGCCTGGGCAATTTTAGTTGCTAGAGGAGTTTGGAGATTTCTCGGTACCTTCCATCATCCATATCGTTACTACCGCGCAAATATTCGCTACAAGCCCTTCCTGCAATCCCTTCAAGATTATGACAATCGCCCCCAGAAAGCCCAACAAGCCCAGAGAAAACGTCGCTAAAGTAGCGAAAAACAAGGTTTCTCACAAAGTTTTACCGCGTAAGGATCGGCTTTTGCCTGGTGGCAAACCTGAAAAAGTGGTGCCGATCGAGAATGAGTTCGATCTAATCTGTCACATTCAATTTGAAGCAGAAGGGCGCAAATTTGGTGCGTATTTATTGTCTTGGGCTGAAACTAAATATCGAGCAGTTTTCGGTTTCGATTGCGATGGCATTCATCCGAACTTGCCCGACGCACAGCTAGACTCAACGTTCTATGGGACTAGTAACGGATTTAAGGATTTACCCGAAGGTGAGTTGTTAACATTTCATGCTAAGTCTTTTGTTGAAGATAGCGATCGTCGCAACTACTTGATTAAGTTAATTAACAGCACTACTAACGCAATCCTCAAGTATATCGCCACGACCGAACTCAAGCGATTAGAAATTCTGAGCGCGAAGGGGTTGCGGAAGCAGAAGAGTTTGCGGGTATTTGCCACATTTACTTACGATCCCGATGCTGATGTTAAAGACGATCGGGTAGAGAAAATCACTAAGGGGTTACTGAAAAATCTCGGTAATTTCTCCGGGGCAGAAAAGATTAGGAAGTCTCAAGAGTTTTTCGCATTCCTTGAAGCCAGCTTTAATGCCTTCTTGCTCTGGGAACAGATTTTTGTCAACAAGATGGGTTTGACTGTCAGACCTCTACAAGCACAGGAATTATGGGCGGATTTGTGGGCAAGATTCAATATCAAGCCATGTATTCCCGTTCCACAGAAATTGATTTTCGATCGTGAGTCGATTAAAGAGGAAATTACTTCAGATATTCATGCTTTGTCATTGCTAATCAACAGCGAGGAATCTTTACCAACGGCTG
The DNA here is from genome assembly GCF_041738855.1 of Chamaesiphon sp. GTDB lineage: Bacteria > Cyanobacteriota > Cyanobacteriia > Cyanobacteriales > Chamaesiphonaceae > Chamaesiphon. The sequence goes on from NZ_JBGSPA010000005.1 coordinate 1,697, forward strand.
ATTACCGTTGGGTGCGCGTCAAGAAAAGATTTACCGCAGTCATGGCAATGCTCGATCGTCCAGATGGATGGGAAGACGAGCGCGACTGCCTCAACTATTTCTGGAGTAAACTCAGCCAAGATTTGGTGAATGACATTGAAATTATCACGCAGTTATCCAAAGTCGATCAAACGATCGTTCGCTCTCAGCTTAAAGATGTCACCAAAGAGCAAATCTTCCGGGCGGGTAAAGCTGCTGAAGATGGAGATGTAGGGGTAGCTGCGACGATCGATCTCCAAGAAGCAATTGACGCTCGTGCAACCTTACACCGAGGCGATGTCGCGCTCTCTTGTTCGACAGTCTTCTTAGTTCACCGCGACTCATTAGACAAGTTAGATCGCGCCTGTAACTATTTAGAAAGCTTATTTCTCTATCCCGCGAACCTCAATCGCGAAACCACTTATACATGGAAGACTTGGGCGCAGACATTTCCAGTCACTTGGACTCCGCTGCTCAAATTTCCCTACAACCGTCTGGGCAGGATTTTCAGCGAATACGTCCTGGGGACGATTCCGTTATCTCAGGTATCGACTGTCGATAAATCGGGGTTTGAATTTATCTCTCATGATGGTGGCGTACCGATCGCTCTCGACATGATTAACAGCCAGCACCACATGATATTGCTAGCTACTCAACGAGTGGGTAAATCCGTCCTATTGACTAGCATGACCAACGACTTCCTGCTTAACGATGTTCCTGTATCAATCATCGATTACCCACCGACTGAGGATGCTAGCACGTTCAAGGATTACACCATCCTGCTGGGGGAAGCCTACTTCGACGTGGGTAAAGAAGCGAGTAATCTGTTTGAGTTACCAAATATCAACCATCTATCCCAGGAGCAGCAAGATAGTCGCCACTTAGACTATGAGGACTTCTTGCTCGAAATTCTCTATTCAATGGTGATGGGAACCACCGCTCAAAATACCAGCGTTAACGGCGATATCGTGCGCTCGATCCTGGCTTTAGTGATGGCGAAATTCTTTGGTGACTATGAGATCAAGAAGGCGATTCGCGAAGCCCGTAGTAATGGACTCGGATCGCCTGAATGGTTCAAGTATCCAACTCTCAAGCATTTTGTCGAGTTTTGCTCGCCGGAACGAATCGCCCTCAAACAGTCTCCAGAACAGATCGAGGCTCTAAATTTTGTCGTTACTAAATTACGTTACTGGCTGACTAGTAGGGTAGGCAAAGCCTTGTCGCGTCCCTCAACATTTTCAGCCGACAGCAAGTTATTTGTGATGGCAATGCGCGGGGTAAATAACGCTGAGGATGCGGCGATCCTATCGATGTGTATGTTTGGGGCGGTGTTGCGACGAGCCTTTAGTAACGTTAAGTCTGTATTGATTGTGGATGAGGCGGCAATTTTACTCCAATTCCCAGCACTGGCAAATCAAGTTGGAAAGCTTTGTGCCAACGGAGGTAAATCAGGAATCAGCGTAATTCTCGCGGCTCAAGAACCAGGCTCGATCGCAAATTGCGCGGATGGCGATCGAATTTTAGGTAACTGCAATATTAAATTAGTTGGGCGGATTCAGCCGGAGGTCAGGGAGGCATTTCGGGACATTCTCTTCATTCCCGAAGAAATTCTTAGCCCCACAATGACTGATTCATTCAAGCCAAACAAAGCATTGGGATACTCGAACTGGCTCTTACTCGACGGACGCAGTTACACCCGCGTCCGCGCTTATGCCAGTGCGGGTAGCTTGGCAGCAGTCGTTAACAATACGCTTGAAGTCAAACGACGACAAGAGTTAATGGCTGCGGCTGAGAATCCGATTCTAGGGCTGCATCAATATGCTACGGAATTATTACCTACCTAACAATTGCTATGAAATTAAAGTTACTCAGTGCGGTTTCGATTGCGTGGATGATTTTATCATCTACATCTCACGCTCAGGCAGCTACGATTGGGGGTACGCTAGCTCCGATCGATCCGCTGACAGGGCTTCCCGCAACTACGGCTATCGATGGATCTGTTGGTGCTAGTCCCACTGTTGGTACGACTCCAATTTTTCCGAGTGGGGCAATCTTAACTGGATCTAGTGGAAATTCTTACACTGTCGGCGCAAACGGGAGTATTGTCCCAATTGGAACGGGACTAGCACTGCCAGCATTGCCGTCATTCGCAGTCAGTACCAATAATCCTAATGCTTTTACTTCAGCAGGTTTTACCGTTACACCATCCGCTGGCTACACTCCGATCGTCTTTGCCAATCCTTTGGCTCCATGTATTGCGAACCCCGGCAGTTGTGCTGCAAATCCACAAACTATATTTGCATCTTTTGGTAATATCACTTCAACCTTGCAGGCATCGGCTCAAGCAATTTCACAGCAATATATGGCTTCCGCTCAACAAGCGGGTACTGATTGGGCAGTTAAGACAGCAACGGCACAGTTTCAGTCGATGTTTCCTGGGTTGGCTGGGTTGGCTGGGTTATTCGGTGGCACAACTCCAACCGCTCCGCCAGCATCCTCTACAGCAGCAGAACGTTCGATCGTCTCACCATCGAGTCCAGCTAACGTCGCCGCTTTAATCCAAAAAAATAACGATGCGGCTAAGGCTCGACAAGCGGCTCAAATTGTTGTGGATAGTAATAATTCGCCGAATGTTTCATTTTCGAGTGGTTCTAATCCCACTACTGAAAACGGCACGATCGTAGCTAGTACTTTCCTCGGTAAGGACGCAACAAACGAAAATGGAGTGATGCTTTCTGACTCTAATAATGTAGTTAAAAATTCAGATAAACTCGCGCAAACTTCCGAGGATGATTCTTTAACTGCACTTCAAAGCTTGAAAGCTGTAATGACAGGCAGCGTTCATCAGAATGATGCGATTTTGAACAACACAAGTAAGCAGGGTATCGTTCAAGCGCAGTTATTACAGCAAACATCTGAAAGTCAAGATCTTCAACGAAAAATCGCCCTTGGTGAAGCAGATGCCAATATCGCCTATGGAAAACGCAATGTTTATCTTGATGCTTATATCGGTGGAATTTCTAGAGTGAAAGCACAACCATAACTTACAAGAGTAAAGCAGAAATAATTGATATTTTTGCTTTACTCGCATTTAAAACTTTAACGATTTTTAAAGATGTATTTAACTTCATTTATAGCTGCTAATTCATATCTTTTTGCTGCTGCAAGTCCTCCAAGTAGTGCTGCAAATGGTGGCATAGCTTCAGCCGCCGCAGATGCAGCGAAGGATGCTGCTGATTCTACCAATGCGATGTGGGCGGTTCTTTATAACAGCAGCGGTATCTTTGGTCGAATTGCGGGATTTAGTATTAGTCTGGCATTTATTTTTCTAGCTTGGCGATGCTACAAGCTCTATGAAGAGTACTCATTAAACGCCGAAATGCAACCTTGGCATGTTATTCAGAAGTTAATGATGCCATTATTATTCATCATTTTACTATCTCAAAGTGGTGGCCCAGCTAAGAAAGCGACTTATGCACTTAGAGGTTTGACTCAGGGCTTTGGCATCACCATCATTCAAAATGTGGGTGCGGACATGCAGGCAGATTCTGCCGCATCACAAGCGGCGGGGATTACCAATACACCACTCGACCCAAATAGTAATTCTGCAACAGGACAATCAGCCGTCAAGCAATTTTTAGCATCTCTCAATCTATGTCGGCTCAAGCCCAATACGACAAATGCTCAGGGTGGTCAGTCAGCTCAACTTACTTGTGCGGCAACTGCGGCAGCTACATTAGCACAAACTATCAACGATGCTAATGTTACAGATCCGGCAATCGTTCAATATTCACAAGCAATGGTATCTCAAATCGCACAGCAGCAAGCTGCGGCAAGCGGTGCTGGAGTTAATGGCAATAACGCTGGCGGTAACGTGCTAGATGGTCTAATAAACACTGCGATCGGCGTTGGGAGTGCTATTTCAGATCCTGGAGCAGCTTTTGCAAAAATGGGGGACGAACTAATTTCTTTGGTTCTCAAGTGCATCACGATTATGTTTTACTGGGCACTCGAACTTGCGGCGATTTTGTCATTTTATTTATTACCCCTAGCTCTAGCAATGGGAGTAGCTGATGAAAAAGCGATGGTGGATTGGTTTTCACAGTTCTGGGCACTATGCAATGCCAAGATTTGTTTTGCCATCGTGTTAGCTTTAATTGCCACTATTGCAGGCAGATTGGGGGGATTGGGTTATGTACTCGCCATGCTATCTGCGATATTTGCACCATTCATCACCTTTATCTTTGCTAAAGGCTCGATGGTTGCCGTTGCTGAAGGATTGGCGACAGCTCCAATTAGTGGCGCAGGAGCAGCAGCGGGAGGTGCAGCAGGCGGCATCGGGAAAGCAGCTAAAGCAGGGATTGCAGCTAAAGCAGGGGGTACGAGCGATGGAGCGAAAATAGCTGGAGCCATTGGGGGTAAAGCTAAGGCACTTTTTAGTAAAAAATAAACTCTAAAATTATTTTAATTTTAATTACTAAATAACTATCTAAATTCATGTCTGACTCATTTCACGAACTTAAATCTTTAACTAAGATCCGTCCGCATTCTCAAGCGACGGAGAATAATCGCTTTGCATTATTTGTTTTAGTTACATGCGGATTATCAATTTTCAATACACTCTTATTGGTAATTAACGCCTTTAGCACGAATAATATTGCCAATCGTCCGTTACCGACGATGGTACAGACTATTAACGGGAAAACGATTCAAGTTACAGCATTTGAAGCTAAAAATCGATCGCCTCAGTTTATTAAAGATTTCACGGCGATGACTTTAACCAAGTTATTTACTTGGAGTAGATATTTGCCACCCTCGACTACGGAAGATATGCGCCGACCCAAGATCGATCCTGGTACCCCGATCGAATCTAAATCAGCCAAAGGCTTAGTACCAACTACTGTTTGGGCAGGAAGTTTCGCTTTATCAGACAAGTTTAGAGAAGAATTTTTAGGCGAGACGATCGCACCATTGCTTACCAAGTTAGGCGTTTTACAAGGTCAGTCGGAAGTGACGATCTCGATTTTGGACTTGCAAGATCCGATCGAAGTCAAAGGCAATGCTGACGAACGACTTTGGAAAGTTAAAGTCGTGGCAAATCTAATTTTACGTTCGGCAGCAAACGTACCAGAGAAAACGATTCCGTTCAATAAAATCATCTATGTCAGGGCCATCTATCCAGCGGCTCTCGCTCAAACGACTACTCCTGGAGATTTAGCTCAAGTGGTGGCAATGGCGCAATCATCTGGACTACAAATCTATGCGATCGAGGGATATCAAACAGATGATATCAAGCCACCTGTGTCCCAGCCATCAACAGGATTTGCTCCGGCTCCTTCTACCAACGTTAATCCTACAACTCCTTAAAAATAGTCATGCAAGCAAAATTCAACTCAGAAAATCCTCACTTAGACAATGAATTTCTTAGCGAGTTAGTTGGTACCGATTCAGATCTTTCCGGTACTAGCGAACATCCGCACGGTTCTCCCGCCGAGCCTGAAGGTGACATTGAGGAACAGCGCAGTACAATCCCCTTCTACAAGCAAGGTGGTGTTAAATCCGCCCTGATCTTGGGATTATCGGCAATTCCAATCGGTGGACTCGGATATATGATGTTCGGCAATAGTGGGCAAAAGAGTCCGATAGTAGCTGCTAACCCCAATCCCGAACCTACAGCTCCGAAAGCCGATTTTGCACCCGATCCGCGTTTTGCCACCATGCAGAACAAATTAGCGATGCAAGAGCAGACGCGAGGGCTTGAAGATGCAGCTAAAGCTCAAGAAGCCGAGCGGATCGCCAAAGCTACCGCAGATGCAAAAGCCGCCGCAGCAACACCCAATTCACAGGCTACCCCAGTTACACCCGTTACTCGCAGATCTGCCCCACCAACAAATGTAGAACCGCCAGCAAGAAGCATCCCGCCAATCGCTCCAGTCACCAAGCCTATTCCTGTTGCACCTGCGATTACTCCCGTTTCTCAGCCGCGAGTTGCAAAAGAGCCAAAGGCGAAATCTCCAGTAGTAGCCGTCAAGCCTCAGCCTGTGGCGTTTAAACCTCAGCCTGTAGCTAAAACCGCGCCTCAACCTAGATCGAATGCTCAAGTGGCAATCGTTAAACCCCAGCCCGATCCCGCGACTGGGGCAATCGTTCCTAAAGTTCAAGTATCCTGGCAAGAGGCTACCGATAATGCTATTGGAGTTTATGGGGAGAAGGCGGTGTCAAAAACCGTCGCACAGTCTACACCAGAACCCGTCCAACAATCTGTCGGGCAACCCGTTCGACAACCGATTCAACAACAAACTATTTTTCAACCCATTCCACAGCCAGTTACGCAACCTGTCACCTCGCAGATTTACCAACAACCAGTAGTGCAATCGGATGGACAACCATCGTTCAAACCAGTTGGTCAATCATCTCCACAACAACTCCCGCAGCTCAACCAGCCATTGATTCAACAACCTATGCGACAACTCGTGCCACAAGCTAGCACGATTAAGAACGCACCAGCCAACTATGTAGCTTCGATCGATCCGAGGTCATATTCAGAAGCTCTCCCCCAACCTGCGATCGAGTCAGTTTCTGAACCCGTCGTCCAGCCAATTTCTCAATATTCTAGAGAAAAAGATGATTACAAAGACAATACAACTTTTACGGTGGCGCAGGCGGTTGTAATACCAGGTCAGAACAGGATGGTATCGCTGATCTCGCCGATGCAAATCATCCCTGGTGAAACCGGACAAGAAATTTTATTGCAACTAGAACAGGGTTTTGCTGATACCAACGGCGGGGTTCCCATTCCTGATGGCACGAGAATTATTGCGACGGTGACAGTGGCATCAAATGGACTGATGCGAATCGTCTCAGCCATAGCAATCGTTAATGGTGAAAATATTCCCATCGATGCGGGGAGCTTAATTCTCAGTGGCACCGATAATAGTCCCGTCATCGCACAATACAAGCAGTTCGACCAGGGCGAAATCGGTCGGCGGGATTTGCAGACGTTTTTAGCAGGGGCGGCTTCTGGGCTTGGGAAAGTTCTAACTCAACCAAATACATCGGTGCAAGTTTCGACCAATGGGACGGCTGTTGTTAGTAGTACTAGCAATCCCAATATTTTAGGTGGAGTTCTAGACGGCGGTGCAACGCCGATCCTTGAGGCTTGGGCAAAACGTAATGAAACTGAGATTAAGCGTTTGGAGAGTGCATCCAGGCTCTGGTATCTGCCAATGGGATACAAAATGACGATCGTTGCGGTTAAGCCGTTTGCAGTGAGGTGAGGAGAATGTTGAGGAAATCTTTAGGATTGCCATTAGTATTAGTTTCGACTTTTTTAGCAGGATCTCCTAGTCTAGCTAGTCAGCCGATCGTTCGGGAAGTATCCACGCCAATGAATGGCGTATTGGTTGTAAATATCATCCCTGGAGTGGGTGTTAACCTGAACTTTGAAGGAGCTGGGGAATATATTCAAACAATGATTGCAGACAATCGCTCCTTTGTTGGAATCAAGGCGGAAGGTTGTCTTGCAGCACAAGAAGGTTGTCAAGATCCGGCAAATTTAGTGCATTTAACTCTAATTGACAAACTTCAATTACCTGGAGTAATTAAAGTTAACTCAATTGCAACTCAATCGGTACTAACGATTAGGACTAGAGATCGAGCGAATAACCGCCGAACGTATATTTTTAGCTTGCGTCAAGGCAGACCTAGAGATGTAGCGATCGCCCAAATTAATTTCATTAAAGCTGCACCTCCCCCTCGATATTACGATCCGATTGCCGCCAGAAATGCCGAGGAACTGCGCCAGAAAGAGAATTCTATTCGGTTAAAGATTTTAACTTCTAAGCTCTTTAAAGGTTTGAAAGTTGCTATCGATCGCAATGAAATTCCTGGCTACGACAGGCGGGGCGGCAATCCAATCGATCGGTTTATCCTTGACGTTCATGGGGGAATGCCGTTACTTACTGCCGCAAGCAAGCATCGAATCGATTTGAATTTAGTATCTAAACTGATTCTGTTAGGCTCTTGATTCTCTTCGCTCAAATTACAACAACCCGATCACCAGTTTAAATTATCATGAAAAGTCTCGATTGTCTTGTTAAGTCTACTTTAGATTTTTATCGCTCTCGTCAATTCAATCAGTTTTGTAAATTTGTATTCTTTGCTTTTTATGCTACTGGGTTGGTATTTTTCTTGATCGACTCCACTCAGTTTTGGACTAACTGGAGCAATTTCCTGAACTAACCTCATTCGGCTTTAGAATACTTGGAGTAATTTACAATGGCAAGATTCAAATTTCAACATTCAATTTTACCGATCGTGGGCGTTTGTTTGAGCCTAAATATTCATCCCGTACACGCGGAAACTCAAACGATCGAGGAAACACTCGGTAACTCGACCATTGGTTCGATGCCAGCCTATCCTAATTCAATGAAGGTTAATGTTCCACCTGAAGCTCAAGGCTCGATGGGTGGGATGACTTCAATTAATTGTCCTGCTAGGGTAGCTCCAGCATCTTGTGTTCCAATGTCCGTATGGAATACTACTTTTGCAGCAGGTGAATTGACCCCAGCTCAGATTGCAGCTAAAAATGGTACGAGGGTTGACTCTAATAGCAGTTTGGCTACAGCGACTCCGTGGTTGAGTCGGCTTAAAGTTAGCGATATTGCTGCAACTCCAGGGATGGCACAAATGCCTGTTACGGCTGCCGATGGTTCGCGGACGACAGTGGGTAATCTAGCTGCTAAAAATCCTAATGCAACGCTCGGAAGTGTTGCCGACTTACGTAAAACGAGTATCGCCCAATTCCCCCAAATTCAAAACATTCAGCTCAAGCAGTTTCCTGGGATTTCCAATTTAACGGCAAATACGATCCCTGGATTGAGTGAGGTACTTATCTCGCAAATGCCTGGGTTTTCATATCCAGTTGGGGTGGCGGCGATTCGGCTAGATTTGGTGCGGACGAACGAGCGGAATATCCAACACATGGTGATTTCCGATAACGGAGCGCATAAGTGCAAGACCAAATGCGATTATGGCGAGTTTCGATCGGTTTTGGGGATGCCCTATCTCAATGGAGCGCGGATTATTTCTGGGGATAGTCAATCCGTGCCTGGTGGCTATGGCGTACTTGCTTTGATGAATGGTGGGCGCGAACCTGCTGGAGTCGTCGTCGATATCGGTTCAGGGGGTGTGAAATTCATTCTGACTAACGTTAATGCCAAAAAAGGTACAGCACTGATTCACATGAATACGCGGGTATGTGCTTGGCTGGCTGGCTGCTCTCCCTATTTTATGCCCATACCCCTGTACTTGACTATTTCCGAACGTAATCGCGGCATTGCCATTCCGGTAGTTGGTGCCTCTATTTACCGTCAAGTGAGGATGCCATAATGACGAAATTTCACAACCCGCATTCAGTCAGTCATCAGCCAGTACCCCAGCAATTACCAACCCTCGCCCAAGCCAAGAGCTTCATTGTCTCGCCCTGGGGTTTAATATCGGGTTGTGGGTTAATTTTGCTCGTTGCCGCACTATGCAGTAAGAAACCGCAAGGCAAGTTAGGTAAAGCTTACTGGGGTGGAACTAAAGAGCGTAAAAACTCTCAAGCTAAGGGTCGCCTGCAAGTGGCTAACAGGTGGTCTAAGGTTGGCAAAACTTGCCTGTATATCAATCAACCACAAAGATCTCGATTGACTCATTATCTAGCGACGATTAGCAGCATTAAAAGAACCCTGAAACAACAGGGATTCAGCGATGCCGAGATCGCCCAGAAGATTCGACAGAGCCATAAAAACTTACCAAAGTTTCCTAACTTACTCCAACTCGATCGCACTGTATATTTTCCAGATTGTCAAGCTGGGACTGCGACATTTGGGGCGGCTGGCACGGGGAAATCTTACGGGGTACTCAATCCTTACCTGCGTTCGGCGATTGACCAAGGACTGTCGATCGTTCTCTACGATTTTAAATACTATGAACAGTCTAAGGAGATTGTCGGTTACGCCAAAGAGCATGGCTACAACATCCAGATTTTCGCGCCAAGTTTCCCCGAATCTTGCACCCTTAACTTACTCGATTTTATCGACGATTCCGGTCATGGGGTCGCTGCGGGAAATATGGCGGAAGTGATGCTCGAAAATCTCAAGGGTAGCGATAAAAGCGGTGGTGGAAATGAGTTCTTTACGGACGCGGGGGTGACGCTGGTTAAAGGTTTGTTCTTAGCAGCTAAATGGGTGGCAGAACAAGAAGGCAAACCGGAAATTGGCGATCTGATGACGGCTGCGGCAATCATCGCTCTGCCAAACCTCAGCAGTCGGCTCAAGTTTGCCAGCAAACGCCTAAATGTCTGGAATGACAAAGCTTTTAGTCAGCTAATCGGTATTGGTGGTGGCAAAAAAGAGACAAATGTTACTGAGGGTGGCATCATCGGTAACGCAGCTAAGGTCTTCCAGAAGTTCATCGAGCGAGATTTCGTTTCAGCTCTGTGCGGTAAGAGCGACTTCAATCCTGACATTGAAGGAAAAACACTCGTAATTGTAGGGCTAAACCAAGACTATCGGGCGATTCTCACACCGATTCTCGCAACGGCTCTTGACGTATTAATCTCGCGTAACGTTGCTCACTCGCGTCACCGAATAACTCCACTAGTTTGCTCGTTTGACGAAATTCCGTCTCTGAGATTACCTAAATTGGCTAATTGGTTGGCTGAATCACGGTCGGCGGGATTCGTCGGATTGCTCGGCCTCCAAAATAAAAGCCAACTTAACGAAACCTACGGTGAGGATCGGGCGAATACGATGATGGCTAATTGTGCTACCAAGCATTACCTAAATCCGCAGGATGTAGGTAGCGCAAAGGAATACTCAGAGTATTTAGGGGAGAAAGAGATCGTTTATTGGACTAAGAGTATTAACGGCGGCAGCGGACAAGGTGGCAACGCTACGGTATCGAGATCGGAGCAAAGGACACAAGTGCCATTAATGACTTCAGAGGAATTTTTGAAATTACCACAAGGTAAAGCTGTAACAATATCCCCTGGCTATAGCAACAAAAAGGAGGCATACATTCCGATCTTACACGATATTAAAATCTCTCAAGTAGAGATCGATAATAGTAAACGATCGGTCGGACATTGGGATAAGCTATTATCCAAAATTCAGTCGAGCAAACGACAATTGAGTAATGCCGAACACGCGGAAATTATGGTCGAGCGCAGGGCAATCGTCGAACGCCTTTTTCCCGAACCACCAGAGGGTAAATTGTTAGCAAAATTAGCTACGTTAGTTAATGTAGTACTTTATCCCGATGCACACGATAACCCTTCTCAATATCAACTGGCTGAAGAATCTAAGATCTTCAAAAATGACGATATTCTAATTTATCCAGAATGGTCGAGTAAGTCCGAGGAAGGTGCGGCGAAGTTTGATGCGTACAAAGCAAAAGACGATATCGATCGACTTTTGTTACTTTTAGATAGTCACGGAATTAAGTTCACTAAATCCCCTGATGATTCTAACTAGAGCTTTTCTTCTACTACAATTATCGATTCAGATCTAGAAGCAGATGATGAAACTTATGACGTAGAGATAGACACCGAGAAATCTCTAGTTTCTCCACTATAGTTTATCGATAGAACGTTATTTATATTATTTAATTTATGGAGCCAATCGTGACTTTAAAGACTAAGTATCCCAAACTAGACACACTCAGATTTCCCACCTTAGAAATTAATTATGTCGAGCGGTTCGTTTTTTGCGATTCCAGTACTGTCAGCATTCCACGTATTCGGGAATTAATGGAGCTGAGTATTGCGACAAATAAGCCATTTCATAATTTAGACTTTCACAAAGTTGAGATTTTCGATGAATACTCGATCGTCTCGGAGCGAGTACGCGGGGTAAGCAAAACAGTTTATAAAACTTCTTTAGATCGGGACTTTGAATACATTCTCACCTATATCGACGGCGAACTAGTTGAGGTTAACTCTCTCATAGCAGAGAAGGTTATTTTCCGCAATATGACTCCATGCACGTTTGCTTTTTGTGGCAGCGATTATCTAAAAACTACCCCGTTTTGGATCGATGTAGATGAAATTATCGGAGTAATGGAGCAAGAAGGAGAATTTTTACGAATAGAGCCAGAAGCTGTCGAGTACATCCGCCAGCATCCCGATCGTTTAGTACCTTATACAGTGGGCGATAATGGCATTATTGACATCCCCAAACAAAATCTTTTTCTAGCAAACTACACGCCAGAAATGTATGCAGAACTTGTCGGAAAATCGATCGAGCCAGTAGGAGTTAATTATCCGATGTACGATTTATTGTCACTTGAAGTTTAGATAAAAATTCGATCGGTTCAAACTAAACACCTTAAATATAGAGGAAATTATGGACGGAATTCAGGCTAGAGCACAATCAGCAGTTCAAGGCATGACAGCCAAGGAGATTTCTAATACTGCTGAAGATTTTGTAGAAGGTATCGGCAAGATTGGGGGGAATATTATTGGGGCGACTGTCGCGGCATTGTTGCCCAAAAAATCTAATGAAGAGGAACGAACATCAGCAGATATAGCAGCACAATTAAAACAGAAGGCAAAAGATTTAGATCGAGCTGGTAAGGATTTAATCGAACTGCCTACGAAGTCAGTGCAACTAACAATTGAGATTATCAAGTTATCCAAACAATTTGTTTTAGCGAAGAGCAAGGATTCTTTTAAAGACCTCAAATCTAGATTAAGCAATACACTTGGCTCGATCAAGCAATTTATGTTCGATCGGTCTAAGGGCCAAGTAAATATTGAGGAAGATGTTCGCGGTAGTAATGCAGAACAAGCCAAGAAACTAATCGATTTACTCAAGACTCCTGAAGGAGAAAATGCTCCTCATGATTTTCAGAACGTCACCATCGCTTCAGAGGGAGTGAAATTATTAGAAGTTAAAAACGGTAAGGTCGAGATGAATACCATTGTCGAACACATGGATTCAGCGGTAATCGAAGCCGCCATCAATCGCGATACCATCCCTGCGGTATTAAATCCCAATCTGGCAAAGATATCCAGCGACTCCCTGACAGGTCGCATTCTTGCCGAACAGCAATCCGAGGTTGTCAATGGCGATCTGATTGGAGAACTGCCAACTGCGGTAGTTTCAGAATCAGAAGAGGTAAACATAGCGCAATTTAATACTGAGATCGTCAACGATCCCCTAGCCAATAATCGGCAGCGGCTAGAACAACTGGCGCGGTTGCATGAGATCGGCAAAACGGACAAAAACAACCTTGTCGTAGGCAACGGTAAGAATCAGGTGACGATCTCAGCCACAGCAGATCTTGGCAATAGTAAAAAATATACAGTTGCTAGAGCTGGAGCGGAGCCATTTACCTTTATTGCCAATGAAGATAGTGAAGTTATCGTTCACGATGTTAATATCGAGTCGATCGACGATGTACTCGACTCTGCCGAACTAGGTTTTAACGGACAGTCTGGCAGCGAGTTTACTCCTAAAGCAAAGTTGTTATCTAAACCACTGCCACAATTAAGTAATTTAGTAAACGAAGTCAAAAACCTGCCAGAGGGACAAAAATCTTTCGAGTTTAGCGACAGGTCTTATCAGATTGTCAAAGATGCCGAGCAAACTACGATTGGCAATGAAAACGGCAAGTTAACGATCGATGCAAATGGCAAGGTATCTGCCACAGGAACGATTTTAACTGAGTTAACCGCTGGGGGTAAGAACTCTAATTCTACGCAAATCGTTGCTAAAATCCGAGCTGATGGTGATGAAGTGGAACGGCTGCTATCGATCGAGCGAGGAGCTGCAAACGAGGGCAATGTGGAACTTGCGACAGGGGTTGCCAAGCAAGCTAAAGCCGGATTTGCCCAGGTTCGTTCGTCTGTGGGCGAATTGAAAAATATTGCCCAGCGCGAAGTAGCTAAGGTTCCCACTGTAGTAGCGGCCGATGAAATTCTCGAAACTCAAAAGCAAGAATTATCTACAGCCAAAAAGGTTCGGGTTGAGAAAGTTGTCAGCTTATCCGATTTAAACGAGTTACCGGATGAGATTGAGAACAATCGCTCGAAGACGGGTTTGTTAGCGCAGTTAAATAACGATGCGGAGGCGACCAAGTTGGTAGAAGCTGACCGAGAGTTAGCAATTGCCGCTGAAGAATCGCTGCAACAATAGGTTGTCTTACCTAGCCTAAAGACTGAGTAACGATCGGAATCGAGAAGCATAAAACCACTATACACGTCCGATGAGTCTAGCCACCACCCTAACCAATCGTCCCCTAATAGGAATTGAGATTGGAGCGATCGAACAACAAAACAGTATTTTAAAATTACAAGTAGTCGCCGAACAAATGCAGCTACCCATTCAGTGTTGGAGTTCGATAGCTTCAGGATGGCACTCGATCGATCGGATTTTAGATGAATGGGCGGACGATCTCGATCTCGGATCTGAGATCTTACGCCACTTAGATCCACAATCTTTACAGTCGGGCATTTCAGTCTACATCGATCTATTTACCGCTATTGCCTCGCTCGATCGACCCTTACAAGTTCGAGCGCATCAGGCGATTCTCAACCTGTTCTTTCATCTCCAGCGCAGCAACGAGCGGCGGATCGTGTTTCTCGAAACAGGCGAGATTCCCCATCAGTTCGTCCAATCGATTTACAGCTACGATTTTCCTTTGCCTACGCCCGCAGAAGTAAGGGAGCTGATTGCGGGGGCACAACTGCCAGCAGATAATCCTAAATTTTTAAATATCTTGTCTGGCTTAACGTTAGAGGAAATTCGGATTGCCTTAAAACCAATTGAATTAGGTATGGATCTCGACACAGCAGCGGATCGATTACTGCACTATAAGTACGAGTTATTCGCTACTTACGGACTAGAATTTATTGGCGAAACGGCTACTAAAGATATCGGTGGCTTAGATATCGTCAAAGAGGCATTAGTCGGCGTACAAAAGTCATTTGCACCAGAAGCTCGTGCTTATAATATC
>NZ_JBGSPA010000027.1:0-22155 GCF_041738855.1 Chamaesiphon sp.
GGATGATTGTGGGTTGGTTGCAATTAATTCGGGTTCAGTTGCAGTTAATGTGGGTTTGAGTCGTCGGATAGTTGCAGTTAATGTGGGTTCAATTTTGCGATGATTGTGGGTTTGATGATTTATGATTGCGGGTCGCTACACTTAATAGCGATCGGTTATCGTTCGGGCGATTTAGAAGCCTATTTAATGGAAATCGTCCGAGGTGTCAGCCGCATCGTCAGTTCCGATTGGACGATCGTTACCATGAGTAATGGGGTGACAGGGAGAATTATGGCTAGCAGCCTTGATTTGGATCGGGATAACGCGGGATTTTCACTGCATGGCACACTCGCCGCAGATGTCATCCAATCTGGGCGATCTCTAGCGATCGCCGATTGTCGTCAAGACTTATGTTGCGATCGACTTTCTAGCAGTTATCTCAGCTATTTAGGCGTACCTCTAAGTACGACGAACGGAACCATCATTGGGACTATTTGTTCGTTCTTCCAGGTACCCCGCCTGTTCACCGACTCAGAAGTCAAAGTCGTCGAATTATTTGCCGAACGAGCAGCTACCGCGATCGAAAATTACCTGCTCTATCAGCAGCAACAGCAATTTAATGAGATCCTATCCCAAGAAGTAGCTGCCCGCACGATCGAGCTACAACTTGCCCAAGAACAACTGATCGAGCGTGAGAGATTGGCTGCTATTGGTGAATTTACCGCGACGATCGTTCATGAGGTGCGAAATCCACTGACGACGATCGAGATGGGATTGAGATACGCCCACAAAGTTTTAGATACCGACGCAGATCGGCAGCGTCTAGACTTGGCATTGAGCGAATCTCATCGTCTCAAACATCTGTTGCAGGAAATTCTCTCTTATGCTAAACCTCAAGTATTGCAACTCACGAGATTTCAAATCGGCGAATTTATTAAGGATTTTTTGTTACAGGTTCGAGATTTACCAGAAGCTCTCGATCGCCAGATCGATTATGTCAGCATGTGTCCAGAGATCGAAGTGATGGCAGATATCGATAAGTTAAAACAAGTCTTTCTGAATCTATTTCGGAATGCCTGTGAAGCGATCGAACCCAATGAGACTGTCAGTTGTCGGATCTTACCGCAACCCGATTCCGATCGAGTTTGCATCCAAATTCACAATGGTGGCAATCCCATTCCGCTAGCGTCATTGCATCTTTTGACTACACCATTCTACTCGACAAAACCTGCTGGCACTGGATTGGGTCTGGCAATTTCCCAGCGGATTATCGTCGCTCATGGTGGAGAATTGACGATCGTGTCTGCTGATTCGGGTACTACCGTCAATGTTCTATTACCCATCTTCTCAGCCTAAGCACCGACATATTTACCATCGCAATTATGTCGGTAAAACGATCGAAAACTCCGCACCTTCACCCAACTTCGAGCGCACCGAAATACTCCCACCCATCCCCTCAACCAACGTCTTGACGATCGCCAAACCCAACCCATGTCCGTCACTAGCGACTTGAATCCCCGCTTGTGGCAAGCGAGTTCGTGCTTCATCTACCCGATAAAAGCGTTCAAAAATCCGACTCTGATCCTGAAGCGGAATCCCCACACCCCGATCGATTACCCGAATCATTGCCTGTCCGTCGAAGCGATCGATACTCAAGATAATCGGTGTATCGGGGGCTGAGTACTTCACCGCATTATCGATTAAATTAATTAATACCTGTTGAAGCCTGTCCCGATCGGCAATGGCTTCGATACTAGCTGTAGCCTCAACGCGGATCGCTCGGTCGCTATACTTC
The DNA here is from genome assembly GCF_041738855.1 of Chamaesiphon sp. Classification (GTDB taxonomy): domain Bacteria; phylum Cyanobacteriota; class Cyanobacteriia; order Cyanobacteriales; family Chamaesiphonaceae; genus Chamaesiphon. The sequence goes on from NZ_JBGSPA010000027.1 coordinate 1,775, forward strand.
TCCGTCATCTGGGCGATTTCTGCGACGACATCATTGAGCGATAACCGTTCGAGATGGTAGTGGGCATATCCACTATCAGCTCGCGCCAAATTCAATAAATCCTGAAGCAGTCGCACCGTGCGCTCGGCTTCTGATGCCGCTGTCGAGAGGGCTTCTTGCTGGTAATCATTGAGATTGGTACTGCGGCGGAGAACGCTTTGTAAATAGCCCACAACCACCGTTAATGGCGTGCGTAACTCATGGGAGACATTGCCGACAAACTGACGCTGATTTTCCCAAGCATCTGCCAGTCGTGCCAGCATCATATTAAAAGTTTGCGCCAGTTCCTTGACTTCACTTGGAGCCTGAGTGAGTTGCAACTGGGCTTTGTTCAAATCTGCTGCCGAGATTGCGCCAGCAATCTGGCTCATTTCTTGTAACGGTTGGAGCGATTGGCGAATCCGCAAGGCGATCGCGATCGTTGTCAAGACTAGAGAGAGAATGCACACAGCCGCCAAACCTTGGATGGCAGACATCAGTTGGGATTGCTCCTGCGTGACATCCTGCGCCATGTACACCTTGCCCAGGGAGTTACCTCGCACCGTTACCCCACCCCGATATAAGATTAGAAATCGATCGCCTACTGGGTAAACTTGCGGTTTGAGGGGCATATCAGCGATCGACATCAACTCGGTACTTACCCCGCCCGATTGGGCTAAAATTTTCTTACCATCGGAACTTTTGATCCAAATTGCCAAACCAGGAACGGAGACACTCTCGATCGTCTTTTGCAACCCCGTGGCTACTGGTAACATCTCACTATATAGCTGCACATCGCGAGGGAACCGATTAGCAATATACTCCACCTGTTGAGTATGCGTGGTTATCAAAAGCTGTTGCATTTTCCAACTCGTCCATACCGCCACACCGCTCAAGCCGAGAATTGACAGTAGCGAGATTTCGACAGTCAGCCGAAATTGGAGCGAGGCTGGGTCGAAATGTCGCTGTTTAACTGTACGGAGATTAGCGATAAACTTGTCGATCGGTGGCATGAGAAAACCTGGGGGTGCAGTTGATTCGATCTAATTTAAGTGTCACAGTTTCTAACTGTAGTCATAAGACCCAATCTAACAACTTCAACAGCGATACTAGTTGTGGATCGGGAAATACAGTGTCATAGACGCAGGTAATTCGCTCTACTGTTACCAGTATTACGCTTAGATCCCAGCCCTAAATGATTTAAGGTTAAACATTAGCTGAGAAATTCACTAGATTACTCGATCGATCGCTCATCATTTTCTCATGGAAAACTCAGTTTGTTAGGATAGAATCGAGATCGATCTTTCGTCTAGCGTTGATTCGATGTCGTTATTGTTCGCACTCATCACGCCTTCTGGTTCCCGACGAATGTATAAATTCGCCCACCGCATCCCCGGACAAGTCTATCTCTGGTTAGCTGTCCCGATTTTTGGGGCTTCTAGTGCCCTGACGCGCAAAATTACCGAAATCGGGGCGATGAATTTTGTCGGCGGGCATAATCCGATTTCGCTGTGCAACGTGTTGTTTGTGGGCAATCTCTGTGCGCTGTTAGTATTAGTCGCCATCCATCGATCGCAATGGAATCGCGTTACTTTAAACCGCATCTCGCGGCGAGAATGGGTGAGTTTGGTTGTAGTTGCCATCTTAGCTGGCGCATTGGCTCCAGGATTAATTTTTCAAGCACTAGCCTGGACTCCAGTGACTAATGTAGTATTGCTCGGTCGATTGGAACCGCCCTTAACCTTGGCGTTATCGATCTGGCTGTTGCGCGAACGAGTCGATAAATGGGAATTTGTCGGTGCGATTGTGGCATTTATCGGGGTGGCATTGACAATTGTACTGCAACCCGCACGGGTGAACATGATGCCGATTATGGGATTTTCAATGTGGTGGGGGGAATTGCTGACAGTTCTAGGTGCGATCGCTTTAGCCATTGCCACGATCGTCGGCAAACAGCGGCTTGCGAGAGTGCCATTAGGCATCTACAACACCGTGCGGACGGGATTGGGCACAATCGTCTTTTTCTGCGTTGCCTTGGGTTTATACGGTCGCTATCATTTTACCGATGTCCTGTCACCATTTCTCTGGCAATGGATGCTATTATACGGCACGATTATTGTCGTCGTGGGACAATCTTTTTGGACTGCTGGTTTGCGCGCCTCATCGGTGGCGACAGCCTCGATCGTGGGTTCGTTTACACCGATCTTCGGGATTTTAGCCGCCTATTTAATATTGGGCGAAGTCCCCACTCGCGCTCAATATATCGGCGGTAGTGTCATTTTATTGGGTGTATTTTTGAGTCAGGTGGGGATTAAAAAACGAGCTGATTCTCGGCAACGAGTCGGTGCTGTGGATCTCGAACAATCGATTGAATCCAGAATGGGATTTAAAGGAATTTAGCAAGCACCATGATTGATTTTCCTGGCTACCAAGCGATTGAGAAGTTCTACGAAAGTTCCAGATCGATGCTGTACCGAGCGCGACGCAGTAACGATCTCGTGCCTGTCATCCTCAAAATATCGAATCGAGATTCTCGATCGCCCGCAGATATCGACAGGTTTCAGTTGGAATACGACATTTTGCGAAGCTTAAATATTGAAGGTGTAGTTACAACTTATGGTTTAGAAACTTATCGAGAAAATTCTGTTATCGTTCTCGAAGATTTTGGTGGAAAATCTCTCCAAATGTGGCTGAGCGATCGCACATTCAATCTAGGAGAATTTCTAGATTTAGCAATTAGGCTAACATCAATTTTAGGCGAAATTCATCAACACAACATTATTCACAAGGATATTAATCCATCTAATATCGTCTTCAATCCCACCACGGGACAGGTAAAGATTGTCGATTTTGGACTCGCCACCATCCGATCGCCAGAAAATGCTGTAGTTCGCGATCCCAATTTGCTCGAAGGTACTCTAGCTTACATTTCCCCAGAACAGACAGGGAGAATGAATCGATCGATCGATTATCGAACTGACTTCTATTCATTAGGGGTGACATTTTATCGATTGTTATGCGCTCGTCTCCCATTTGAGACGACAGATCCGCTAGAACTAGTTCACTCTCATCTTGCCAGACAACCAATCCCGCCTCATGAAATAGATCCCACAATTCCCTGCCCGCTATCCGATCTAGTGATGAAGCTGATGGCAAAAAATCCTGAAGATCGCCATCAAACTACCCAGGAAATTCACACAGATCTGCAAGCATGTCTGGAGCGACTTGTCGATCGAACTGAGAGTCTCAATGAAAAAATCAATAAACTCGAACCAACCTCAATTGTTACTACTAGTTATCTTGCTTCTACCACTAGTACTACCGGAGCGGCTGCACTGGATCTAGCAGCTTTAATGAAAGCATCCCAAGCACTTGCTGGGGAAATCGTACTGGATAAATTGTTAGCTAAATTGATGACAATCGCGATCAAAAACTCCGGTGCACAACGCGGATGTTTGCTCCTAGATAATAATGGCGAACTAGCAATCGCCGCAATGGTAGAACCCGATCGCGTTTCGATTTTGCTAGGCATTCCCATCGACATTACAGATCGCCGAAATATGTTTTCAAGCGAGATTGTCAATTATGTGGCAACTACCCAAGAAAGTATCGTCCTCGATCTCGCCACCGCAGACGATCGCTTTTACCGAGATAATTATATTATCGATCGTCAACCAAAATCGATTCTATGTACGCCATTAATTTATCAAACTAAGCGAGCGGGAATTCTGTATTTAGAAAATAATTTAACTGCTGAAGCTTTTACCCCTCAGCGATTAGAAATAATCCAGTTTCTGTCCGTTCAAGCAGCAATTTCTCTCGATAATGCCCAACTCTATAATCAACTAGAATTGCGCGTGCAGCAACGCACGATTGGGCAAAGCCCACGCTTCGCGAACGAATTAACCCAGACAAACGATAGACTCCAAGCCGAAATTTTAGAACGCCAAAAATCCGAACAAATCCTCAGATCGATCGTCGCTGGCACGGTTTCCGCCACTGGTGTAGACTTCTTTCGATCGCTCGTTCGCTCCCTCGCAGATGCGCTCGACGTTCGTTATGCCTTCATCAGCGAGTGCATGGATGCGCCACCCACTCGCGTGCGGAGTTTTGCCTTTTGGCAGGGCAATGAATTTGGTAACGAGTTCGAGTACGATCTGTACGGTACGCCCTGCGAAAGGATTATTGGCAGTAATAGCTATCAGTGTTTCCCCGCCCAGATTCAAGCTTTGTTTCCCGCAGAAAAAGCTGAATTCGAGGAAATGGAAGCACAGAGTTATGCTGGCATTCCATTATTGACTTCGACAGGCGAACTGTTGGGACATCTGGCGGTACTAGATGACAAAGAAATGGCATCTAACGATCGCAATCAGGCAATTCTAGAGATTTTTGCAGCACGGGCGGCGGCGGAGATGGAACGTCTGCAAGTCGAAGATGCCCTACGAGTTTCGGAAACCAAGTTCTCGACAGCGTTTCGCTCCTCTCCAGATGCGATCGCCATTAGTACTCTCGACAATGGGACTTACCTCGAAATCAACGATCGTTGCTTGCAGATGCTGGGATATCGCCGCGAAGAAATGCTCGGACGCAGTACGCTAGAACTTGGCGTGTGGGCGAATCCAGCCGATCGAATCGCGATCGCTCAACAACTACAGCAGCAAGGCACAGTCAGCAATCTAGAGATCTGGTTTCGCCGTAAATCGGGGGAGATTTTTCCCACGTTGTTTTCTGCCGAAGCAATCTATCTAGAGGATGAACCCTGTCTATTAGCGGTAGCGGCTGATATAACCCTGCTCAAACAAGCCGAAAAAGCTTTAGCCAGACTAGCCGAAATTGGCGAACTAGCCGCCACGATCGTCCATGAGGTACGAAATCCCCTCACCACAATTTTGATGGGCTTAAATGCCTTCAAAAAGCTACAACTTGCCGATCGATTTCAAGAGTATCTAAACCTATCTTTAGACGAAGCCGATCGACTGCAACGCTTATTGAGTCAGATTTTGCTCTATTCCAAACCCCAAACACTCGATCGATCTCGACTGGAACTAAATAGCTTCATTTTAGAGACGTTAAATACCTTGCAAACTATCCCTATGGCTTCGGGAAAACAGCTAGAATTTGTTCCTATCGAGCCGATTTATGTGTCGGTCGATCGAGATAAGTTCAAGCAGGTTATCGTTAATTTAATAACTAATGCTTGCGAAGCGATCGATATCGGCGAGATCATTACTACAAAACTAGATCGAACCAAAGATCGGCGCGTTTGTCTGCAAATTCATAATGGCGGTACGCCAATTCCTGCTGATATTTTGCCACGATTGACACAGCCTTTTTTCACAACTAAAGCCAGTGGTACGGGATTGGGTTTAGCGATCGTCAAACGCATTGTCGAAGCTCACGATGGTGAGTTTCGGATTGAGTCTGGGGATGAGATTGGATCGATCGTTACAGTCAAACTGCCAATAATGTTGTCCTAGAAATATCCGATCGTACCTCTAGGCAGATTGTTGCTGCTCGTGCCCGTTGTTACTGTGACAGTTATATATTAACTGTGGGCAGTGCTCCCTACATTTTTACTACTTCTTAATCAACAGGATACAGAGCCTCTTGCAATTGCAGTTCAGAATACTTTTTCAAGCCTTCGAGATCCTTAATTTGAAGAGCGCGAGTCCATTTAATGATACCGAGCAGCTTTGCAGGCACATGAAAAGGTTTCTGGTAAGTATTAACAAAGTTTAACGTGACTTCTGTCTGGTTTTCGGAAGTAGAATGTAGGTCAAAGTCAAGATATGGCGTGTGTTGAAGTGGTCCACTATTTACTAGAGTTAGAGCGACTTTTTGGTTTGGTTCGAGGGCAAGAATTTCCTGGTGTCCAAAACGCTTACCCTGATTGAAGAAAACGGTACGGGCACCAACATTCCCATCGATATTCTCAAGGGAGCAGGTTGAGCCAGTAGCTTCAGGCCAAGCTGACCATAGCATCAGTCGCTCTTGCAGTCGAATATTGTCATACACCTCCCTAATAGGAGCATTAATGACGATTTTCTCTGAATAGCGGACAACATTGGGCAGAAAAATTGCCAATGCAAGAACTAGACCCACAAGTAATAACAGTCCGAGTAAAACAGGTGTCATTTTTTCCTCCATTCAGTATTGATGGTGACGATTTACTTATACAGATTGTCCGTAATCTATTATAATTAGACGGTAAAGTATCTTGATTGTCAAGGATAATATTTTGAATGACAGTGAAACCCTTAAAGCTCTGATCCTGGCAAGCAGGAGAATCCATGGGGCAATCGATGCGATTGATTATGCCATCTCCGAACACCTTGGCATACATCGTAACGACCTGCGTGCCCTCAATCTTCTGGAAAATGGTCCACTTTCCCCACGAATCATCGGGGAAAGTATCGGTCTTACCAGCGGATCTGTTACCGCACTTATCGACCGACTGGAGAAAGCCGATTTTGTGACGCGCAGACCTTCAAAAACCGATCGACGCTCGATTGAGATTGGGATCGCGCAGCACCGCTACGCAGAGATTGCGTCGCTGTATCGTCAATGTGCCGATAGTCTGATGCGTAAATTTGGCGACCAGAAAGATAGCCAGCTCAAAGCGTCGGCAGAAGTGTTGTCAGACTTTGCAGCAGCGATGGAGCAAGTTTCGGCAACATTGACAGTCTAACGTCACTCACCGCTCAACCTCTTGTATGGCAAGCATTTCAGTCTGGTCAAGCCAGTAGGGTGGGCATTGCCCACAGACCATTTTCGATTGAATAATATAAATATTTTGGTTTGTTAATATCGATGGATTAGTGAAAAGATTGTTCGACCGCATGACGTACAGTAGGTAATCGAATCAAACATTTCAAAGTCTTTTTGCTTTGGTTGCATACTACGTATAGTGCAAAATTGAGTTTATCGATCGTCAAACGGATTGTTGAAGCTTACGATGGGGAGTTTACGATCGAGTCGGGGGAGGAGATTGGATCGATCGTCACAGTTCAACTACCAAAGATGTTGTCTTAGAAATACCTCGGATCGTATCTCTCGATTTTCATCTATCTCAACTCTAATTTAGAGCATATTATGTATGGCATCAGACTCGAACTTTGTTGAATACGTCTGCGATTGTCTCAATGGAGCGGGGCAAGTCTCATTCAAAAAAATGTTTGGTGAATATGCGATCTACTGCGATGGGAAAGTTGTCGCGCTGGTTTGCGATAACCAACTATTTGTCAAGCCGACTGCTGCTGGTCGAGCGGCGATGCTCCAAGGGAGCTGCGATGCGATCGATAGTATCGTAGAAGCACCCCCATATTCAGGTGCGAAACCATACTTCCTCATTGGCGAACAACTAGACAATCGAGAGTGGCTGTCAAATCTGATTCGATTAACAGCAAACGAGCTTCCGCTTCCGAAACCAAAGAAACCAAAATCTAAAAAAGAAAAAATATGAAATTTGGCTACACCATTGTCTACGTTTCCTCAGTTGCCGATGCACTAACCTTTTACAAGGAGGCATTTGGCTTTGAAACGCGCTTTTTACATGAGTCTGGTCAGTATGGTGAGTTAAACACTGGCGAAACAGTGCTGGCTTTTGCCTCACATGCTATGGGTGAAATGAATCTTGACGGACGCTATCAAAAATCCGATCTCAATGCTCCGCCTTTGGGAGTTGAATTGGCATTCGTCACCGATGACGTAGCCTCATCCTATGCCAAGGCGGTGGCCGCTGGTGCGATTTCCGTCAAGGAGCCGACCGCAAAGCCTTGGGGTCAGGTGGTTGCATACGTTCGGGCGATCGAAGGCTCGTTAATCGAACTCTGCTCCCCGATCGGCAGTTAACAGCCCCACTATATTAGTGGTAGTAAAGCATTAATATGTCGCCGCACCAAGTATTGTTGCTGCTCTGCCGAGAACTGTTCGGGGCAGATGACAACTCCAGTACCAATACCATCCACTAGGGCGATTAGTGCATTGGCTTCGGTGGTTAGATCGAGATCGGCTCGGATCGAATTGGCTGTCTGTAAGTCAGCTAATTCTTGATAAATAATCTGCCGTAAGCAGTCATAACGTTTTCGATGTTCCCGAACTAGTTGTTCGCGCCCGATCGAATAACCCAAAAACGCCATCCAAACTTTCCAATCGTCTCTGTCAATTTCCTTCAGCGGTAGAGCGACAAAAATCATCTGCTCTAGCCTGTCAATCCCTTGCCGTCCTTTGGCACACGCTTTCATGTCGTCTACGACGTTTTCAAACACGCATTCTAAGGCAAATAGGATTAGTTCTTCTTTATCTCGAAAGTAGTGGGTGATTACCCCTGTCGAAGAGCCAAGTTCTTGAGCGATCGCCCGCATACTGGTACGATCCAATCCTTCTCGGACGATCGTCCGCCATGCCGCTCGCACAACTTCAATCCGGCGTTCGCGTAGCGTCCTCGAAGAGGAATCGTCATAACTCATAACTCTCCTTGGCTTACCGCAATATCAAACAATCTTGACATTCTATCACAACAGTTGTTATGCTCCTCGAAAGGATAACAACTGTTGTGATTTTACCTGCAACGGTTGACCTACTTTACACCCAAATGGAGTCCACGATGATTCGACCGATCTCTCCTGATGAAACAACCGCAGCGATCGCTTTGGCTGAGGCAACTGGTCTTTTCCAGCCCCACGAGAGCTTGGCACTCGCCCAAATGCTATCCGAGCACTTCGACGGTAAAACCGACAGCCAAGACCTATGGCTTACCGATGATGATGACGGGCTTGTCGGGATTGCGTATGTCGCACCAGAGCGAATGACCGAGGGGACGTGGAATCTATATCTGATTGGTATCCATCCCGATCGTCAGCGGCAAGGGCGCGGTGCGGCACTGTTAGCGCATATCGAACAGATGTTGGCGGAGCGCGGCGTGCGCGTGCTGCTGGTGGAAACATCGGGAACGGAAAGCTTCGAGTACGTTCGAGCATTTTATCGCCACAGTGGTTACGACGAGGAAGCACGAATTCGTGAATTCTATGCAGCAGGCGTTGACAAAATCGTTTTCCGTAAAGCCCTAATCGCCTCAATGAAATAATTTTGCGGATACAACTAGCTTAGGTTTAGTGTTGACAGAGCCGCGCCGCGAGGTAATCGTCAAACGGATTGTGGAGGCTCGTGATGGGCAGCTTAGAATTGAGTCGGGAGAGGAGATTGGATCGATCGTTACAGTGCGACTGCCAACAATGTTGTCTTAGAAATATCTCGAATACTATGGAACTCTTGGAGATCGCTGGCGATTCGGCAGAATCGAGAACTCGCTCCCCACAGAAAGAGAAGACTTCTAGAGCTTGTCTGCAATGTGCTGAGCAGCCTCTGCCGAAGTTCTCACTGGAATGATTTCAAAATGACCGAGATCGCTCCAAGCTTCGATCCAAATCTCAAACAAGGCTTGGTCATCTGTTCGCATGAGTTGAAAGCACCGAAAATAGTCTAAATCTACCCAACTGTTTACGTACTCAAGGCCAGGTGGCAACTGACGACCATAATCGCGGGCACGACGGTAAATATCAACAGCCGCTCCTGCATTGAAATATTCGATGACCATATAAAGCATTGATTTTGGGTGTATGGGCAGAATAAATTCAGTCTAAACACCCTAGAGATTAGTCGATCGAATTTGACACTATTTGTAACGAGCGTTAGAGCGTTAATCCATTGACGATTCGGCAGAGCCGACGCTGCTTGGTGAAACGCACGCCGAGGTTCCCTCGGCGCGATTTCATCCGCTACGCGATCGAGAGTGGATGTCGAATCTGATTCGATCGACAGCAAACGAGCTTCCGGCTCCCAAACAAAAGAAACTGAAATCAAACAAGAAAAACATCTGAAATTTAGCTACACGATCGTCCATATCTCATCAGTCGCCGCTACACTCAACTCTTTTATGAGAAATTGCTGAGATTTAGCTGAATAGATTTTCAGGAGAAATTCACGAAATTAATAGTCTAAGTTTAGAGAGATTTCAGCACTGCCTGCGATGATTTATTTTAGTGAGCCAATTGGGTTCGCCAGAAACATCTTTTACCAGGTAATAAATTCATGAAATTAGCTACTTTACTTACAGGTATCGCGCTCGTCGGGTTGGTTTCAGTTGGTAACGTGCCACTGGGTAGCCTTCATCCATCGTTGGCGTAGCCTACCGTAGGTAATCGGCACGATCGCGACTGCTGCTGAAGGCCCTTCCGTATCGGAAAAAATTGCCCTAGTTACTAAAAATAAAGGTCAGATCGGCGGTGGCGACCAACTGCGACGGTTCTTCTATGGTGACTTGGAACCGCTTGGAGTTCAGCCTGGTGGCGCAGGGATGGTAGTCAGTTTGTATAACAAAGCTAATAATATCACCTTCTCTTATTGTGCTACTTATGATGTGGTAGTTGCTGTCAAAAAAGGCAGAATAGTTACATTTCCAGCGAGTGAAGTTAAATAATAAGATGTTCGATCGGTGAGGAGATGGTAAAGAGAACGGGCTGGATATTGACCATTTCCTCTGACTTTTCACCGATCTATAGATAATTAATTAATAAACCCCAAACAGGAGGTGAAAGACAAAATAAATGACCGCACATATCCTATTAATTGAAGATGAAATTAGACTCGCCCGATTTATCGAATTAGAATTGGAGAGCGAGGGCTATCGCGTCAGCGTGGTGCATGACGGTATGTTGGGACTAAATTTGGTGCGGGATTTCGAGCCAGATTTAGCAATTTTGGATTGGATGTTACCTGGTTTAACCGGAATAGAAATCTGTCAGCGATGGCGATCTACTGGAATTCTAATCCCAGTAATTTTATTGACGGCTAGAGATGAAGCCGGAGATCGATCCACAGGTTTAGCTGTCGGAGCAGATGACTATATGGTCAAGCCTTTTAGTATGGAAGAGTTGTTAGCCAAAATTAGGTTGCATCTCCAGCGCACACAGAAAACGGATGCAGATTTTCGATCGACAAAAGTTGAAGTTTAAACTTAAATTAGCTCTAAACCTATCGATCTCTCCTTGTGGACGATCGATTATTTACCCGCAGGATCGAAATACTCTCGCCAATAGCTAATCCGACCGTTTTCAACCTCAATGACGATCGCATCATCCGACCGATTGCGTTTGCCTGTAGCCTTTGCCGTGTCCTCATAATGCCATTCCACCGCTGCTAAATTGCGATCGATAATTATGCGGTGAATGCTAATACTCACATCGGTATAATCTCGTGCAAACTTGGCAATTTCCGACCGAATTCTATCCCGTCCCTGCCATCTTTGACCGGGGACGATGAGTATGCCATCTTCTGTAAATAACTGAGCCAGAGCATCGGCATCGCGATCGATCCAGGCAGTTCGAGCCAGCTCGATCGTCGAGCGAATATCTTGTGATAGAGAACTATTTTGACTTGCAGCTAAACTCATACCAGACATCAAACTAACAAGGAGCATCCCGATCGACAACCATCGGCATAGATACCAAATTACAGTCTCGTTCACAATTTATTCTAGCAAATAACAGATCCGTAAGTACAAGAGAGTGATGCTAGAAATTATTGTCACCATTACGATAATAAACTCACAACCTGAGTTTTTGATGAGAAACAGATTAAAAATCGATCGGGATAATCAAGCGAGTTTCTCAGCCAATTTTTAGACCAAAATCATTCACATTCCAGACTCTCAAGCAATACTAATAGCAGAGTTATAGAAGTCGCTAAGGCAATTATCTTAGTCCGCGTGGCGGACTTTGCATCACTAGCGACGATTTCCATCGTTGTCTTGTCCTGTACCTCTACTTTAATCATGTACCAGAAATCCAAGCCAACACTGATCGTAGGAGGTGGTTTTGTAGGGTTATTCACTGCCCTGCATCTGAGTCACCAGAAATACCAGCAACCAATTGTCCTCATCGAACCCAGAGATCGCTTTAGTTTCAAACCCCTCCTTTACGAACTCCTCAGTGGCGAACTCCAAGCTAAACAAGTTCATCCCCGCTATACCGACTTGCTAGCCGGATCGGGAGTGACGATCGTCCAAGACACGGCGGTAGAAATCGATCTTCACCACCAGCGGGTGGTACTGGCTTCTGGACGAGATTACGATTACGATCGCCTCGTGCTGGCATTGGGTAGCCAGACCAAATACTTTAACACTCCAGGGGCGACAGAATATGCACTCCCGATGACATCTGGAGCCGAAGCCATCGCCTTACGCGATCGGTTGCAAGCACGACTGCGGCAAGCAATTCAGACCCCAGATCCCCAGCAACGTTGCCCGTTACTGACCGTGGCAATTATTGGCGCGGGGCCATCTGGAATCGAATTAGCCTGTACTCTAGGCGATCTTTTGCCCCTCTGGTATGAAGATCTGGGTGGCGATATCGACGAAGTGCGGGTAATACTGATTAACCGCAGTGGTGAATTGCTCAAAGGCGATATCAATAGCAGATTGCGATCGACCGCAGCGCGATCGCTCAAACAGCGAGGAGTGCAAATGCTATTCGATACATCAGTCACCGCCATTTACCCTGATGCGATCAGATGCACAAAGGGCGATCGTACCTTTTCCCTCAAAGCTGGCACCATTGCCTGGACAGCCGGAACTGCGCCCCATCCATTACTACAGGAATTGGCGATTAATGAGCCAGAACATCGCGATCGTCAGGGACGGTTATTAGTAACCCCAACCTTGCAACTACCAGGTTTTCCAGAAGTATTTGCGGCTGGAGATTGCGCTACCAACCATGCCGACCCTCAACCGCCAACCGCTCAAGTCGCCTATCAGCAAGGTAAAGCGATCGCCCAAAACCTCCAAGCACTTGTGGAGAATAAAACCCTGCTCCCAGCGACTGTTAATCTGCGCGGCACCTTGATGAAATTGGGGCTAAATGAGAGTGTTGCCAATCTCTTCGATAAGTTCAAGATCGAGGGTCAACCAGGACATCTCGTGCGGACGGGTACCTATCTAGAATTACTGCCCCATCTGCGCCACAACCTCAAAGTTACTGCCGATTGGCTCACCGATGAAATCTTCCAACGCCACCGCCCCGTGCGCTCCCAACGGTTGGGTCAAACCCCCTGGCTCTCTGGCATGGCGACGATCGCAGCCGGACTACTCATCGCTACTCCTCTAGTCTGGCGTGCCGCCCAACCGACTCAGTTTCAACAGCAAATGAATTCAACCGGAATGCCAGCTTTAATCGATCGGATGGCACCCACAAAGTAAAGCGTTGATTTCGATCGAATTTAGATCGAAAAGATTACCCCGCTCCCCGCTCCCTGTCTTGACTGAAACACATGCGGAGGGAACCTCCGCGTGATTTCAGTCGCAACTCCCAACTCCCAACCTAATCGCCATGAAAACCATCTACAACCTCAATACCGCCGTCGCCGTCAATCGCATCACACTAGGCGTTTTCTTCTTCATCTCCGGTATTTCCAACTACATCAACTTCAACGTCAAAGATGGCTTCTATCAGACCGTACTCACCCAAAAACTCCAATTATGGGGGCCTTTTCCTGCTGGCTGGCAGGGGATTGGCCCATTACCTGGAATTATTGCCGTTCCCTACGCTTGGTTATTACCATTAGCCGAAATTCTGTTAGGAGCTTTGTTTGCGATGAATTTCTGGATCGAGTGGACGGGTTTATTGCTGATATTGCTGACCTTTAGCATTATCTTGGCATTTGGGGTCATTCCTGCGGGTACTCTGTTTCCCAATGCAGCGGAAAGCTTTAACAAGAATATCTTTTTTATGACACTAACCTGGATCTGTATTGCTTACGATCGCTATGCCAAGAAAATGAGTCAACGTCGAGCGCGTTCGGCTGAATACGAGCTGGGCAATGCTGATGACGAACTCTAATCGTTGGCGTTCGCGAAGCGTCTCGAAGAGAAGCCTGCCATCGGCAATCGATTTCATCCTGTCTCTGTGGCTTCCTAACTCGGAGGCAGGGATGTATTTAAACAAAGTCCCAACAGTTATTTCGGCAAAACTCGATCGCCAAAACGATCGCCATCAGCTTATTTATTTGGATTTATCATGACTATTGCCAATCGTGAAGGTGCTGATTCCTCCTCCACACCTGCAATCGAGACGATCGAGATCGGCCAAAATTCCCTCAATCGAATTGCCGCGAAAGTGCCCACTACTACCATCACCTCAGCCGCAATGACCGATGCGGTACGCATGCTGATTTTGGGCGTAGATGAAAATCCGGATCGTGAAGGACTGCTCAAAACTCCCCACCGCGTGGCTGAGGCAATGCGCTTCCTCACTAGTGGCTATCATCAATCGTTAGAAGAACTTATCAACGGGGCAATTTTCGACGAAGGGCACAATGAAATGGTGTTAGTGCGGGACATCGATTTATTTAGTTTGTGCGAGCATCACATGTTGCCATTTGTCGGTCGAGCGCATATTGCTTATATTCCCGATCGTAAAGTTGTCGGCTTGAGCAAACTCGCGCGGATTGTGGAAATGTACGCACGTCGCTTGCAGGTACAAGAACGATTGACTCGTCAAATTGCGGATGCCATTCAAGCTATTCTGGCACCGCAAGGGGTAGCGGTGGTCATCGAAGCAACTCACATGTGTATGTCGATGCGTGGGGTGCAAAAGTCCGGTGCTTGGACGGTTACGAGTGCAATGGTCGGTGTTTTTCAATCAGACCAAAAAACTCGCGAAGAATTTCTCTCTTTGATTCGTCACAAACCAGCCTTCTGGTAGGAAATTAGGTTGGCTACAAGTTGAGATCGCGACATTGTTAGCGGAGTTAGGATTTTGGCTTTCGGCTTACCGATTCAGGGCGATATTTTGTGATGATGTATGCGCTCAAACGATCCGATTTCCCAAAGGAACGCTACGCGAACGAACAATCTATACATATTTAGATAGGCGGTCTATTATCTATGGGAAGATCGTTGAAGATGATTCTTCCCCTGCCACAATGCCAGTAGATCGACCGCTCCAGATTGATGCTCTTCACACCAACAGCTTCAACCCATTACTGCCCAAACCACTGATTCTCTCCAGCCAGCTAGCGGGGTGGGATCGTCTGCATCTAATTTATCATCGGCAATCTCCTTATTCGATTCCAGAAACCGTTCCCGCTCAACATACGATTAATATCTACACTACTCCCGTACTCGCGCAAGTCAAGATCGATGGTCGTTGGCAACAAAGATCGGGTATGGTTGGCGATATCGGTATTTTCCCAGCTCAACAAGTCGTCCCTGCTGCGGAATTTCTGCAAGAGTTAGGGATCGTTCACCTGTATCTCGATCCGGTTAGTTTGAGTGGTGCAGCATTTGAATCGATCGATCCCGATCGCATCGAACTCATCCAACACCTCCAAGTCCGCGATCCGCTGATTCAACAACTTGGGCTGTCATTAAAACAAGAGTTAGAAACTAGTACGACAGATAGCCGTTTGTATGCCGAATCGGTGGCAACCATGCTCGCCGTACACCTATTAAAGCGATATTCAGTCCGCCAACCAATTATGCCAGTACCAACTGGTGGATTATCAAACTATAGCTTGAAAACCGCGATCGCCTATATCAATGACAATCTCGATCGCCATATTTCACTCGTTGAAATTGCCGCCATTGTGAAATTAAGCCCACATTATTTTGCAACTTTATTCAAACAATCCACTGGCATCGCCCCTCACCAGTATCTAACGCAATGCCGGATCGAGAAAGCCAAGCAATATCTCGCCAAACCAAATTTATCGATCGTCCAAGTTTCCGAATTAGTGGGATTTCAAAGCCAAAGCCACTTTGCGAAGGGTTTTCGCCAGCACGCCGGTATTACTCCTAAGCTATATCAACAGACTCGATAAATGTTCGGGAGAATCCGCGATTTTTGGGAAGAAACCGCGAGACAGGCTCTCTGGATGAGTGGTAAATTCAGGGGAATTAACTAATTAGTTTCAGTAATGATAAATCCTCATGATACCAAACAAATACCAGGAGACTTTGGGCTACCAATTGTAGGACATACGCTGGAATTGATTGCCAACCAAGGATGGCAACTAGAGAAGTATTATCAAAAGTATGGTGCGGTATTTAAGCCGAAATTATTAGGAAAACCTTATGTTGTATTAGTTGGAGCCGATGCAAATCGTTTAATATTACAAGACCAGATCGATTCTGTGTCCTCTTATTTAGGATGGCAACCATTTTTAGAGCATTTATGGGGACAGCCGATGATGTTGCAAGATGGTGAAGCGCATCGCAATACGCGGCGGTTGATGGCTCCAGCTTTTCATGGTAAAGCGATCGCCAGTTACTTTGATACGATGCAGTCGATTATCCAGAATGAATTGCAGACTTGGACTCAGCCAGATCCGATTGCGCTCAAATCTCAGTTAAATCAGCTTGCCTTGAGAATCGGCGTTCGGCTATTGTTGGGAATTGAGTTGGCGAGTGACATTACCCAATTCGAGCAATGGTTCAATACGCTCGTTGAAGGTGCAGCAGCATTGTTGCGAATCGATATCCCCTTGACAACCTACGGTCGATCGCAACAGGCGAGAAGACAGTTAAACACATTTTTGACTGAAGTCGTTCGGCAAAGACAGCAGCAGGGTAATCTGACTGACGCGCAGGATGTACTGGGTTTGTTTTTAGCTTCGGTAGATGAAGTTGGGACGGCACTATCTACAGAGCAAATTTTGAATGAATTGCTGCACTTACTCAATGCCGCACACTTCACCACGGCAACTGCATTAACTTGGGCAGTGGTAGAACTCGCCGCCCGTCCTGAATGGCAGCAGATCTTGCGATCGGAACTCGATCTAGTAACACAAGATCGACCTTTGGCACTAGAGCATCTCAAACACCTGCACCAGATGAGTGCTTTTCTCAAAGAGATCGAGCGTGTCTACAATCCATCGGGAGTAGTGCTGTTTCGGAGCGTGGTGAAACCGATCGATTTTGCAGGCTACCAGATTCCGCCAGGATGGGGGGTAATTGTCGCCCAAGGGTTAACCCATCGCTTACCCAGCCTGTACACATCCCCTGAAACCTTCGATCCCGATCGGTTTCTGGCTCCGCGTGAGGAAGATAAATGTAGCGACCTGCAATACTAGTGCGATTCGTTGTAAGTGAATCACGGTCAAGTCCGTAAATAACCTTACCAAGCTGGCTACCAGACATGTAGCACTTCAAGGCTTGAACTGTCCGATTGATGAAGGTGCAAGTCCTTCCCACCAAACTCAGGTGTGAATCCTTATCTGCCCACGATGACCCGACTCGGAATTCGGGAGGTCGAAGCTGGGAACAGGGTGGAACCAGACGCTAATTGCAAGCGACACTGCTGCTAAAAGGGAGTCCCCAGGATGCAACCGAGCCTACAAAAGTAACCTAGCGGGAGGCAGAAGCAATCCTTATTCTGACCTCGCCAGAGATTAGTATCCCGCCGCGCAGTTAGTATGGCAGCGGTAAGAGTATGGGGTTCTGGCGGTTAAATTGGCTACATCTAAAGGGACATATTAATCGATTGGATGGAACGAAGAAAAACGGGTTTGAGG
This sequence comes from Chamaesiphon sp., assembly GCF_041738855.1. GTDB lineage: Bacteria > Cyanobacteriota > Cyanobacteriia > Cyanobacteriales > Chamaesiphonaceae > Chamaesiphon. Next base: position 19,358 of record NZ_JBGSPA010000027.1, read on the forward strand.
TCTGTAAGTGGTCGCACTTACGGTAGGTCAGACGAGTGAATTAATTCCTCAAACACGGGTAGGATGCGGCGTAATTGCCGCAAGGTATTCAGAGTAAATAAATTGAAGTAAATCATGATTAGACGCAGCCTCACCGCTAGCGAATTATGGAAGAGCTTCAAATGGAAGAAATTTCAGAAGATACTTTTCCGGTTACAAAGACGAATTTACAAAGCAGTTCAAGTTGGAGACAAGCGGAAGGTGCGGTCTTTGCAGAAACTGATTCTAAAATCCCCAGCAGCTAGATTACTAGCTATTCGGCAAGTAACGCAGTTAAATTCAGGTAAGAAAACGGCTGGTATTGATGGCAAAGCTTCCCTCACCTTTGAAGAACGCTTCGCACTAGCCAACAAGCTATCACAACATCATACTAACTGGAAACACAGAGAGTTGCGAGAAATCCCTATCCCCAAAAAGGACGGAACTACGCGTATGCTCAAAGTGCCTACAATAGCGGACAGGGCTTGGCAATGCCTCGCAAAGTACGCTCTCGAACCTGCACACGAAGCAACCTTCCATGAACGCAGCTACGGGTTTCGACCAGGACGTTCGGCGCATGATGCACAGAAAATCCTACAAATAAACCTCAAAAGCGACGCAAATGGAATAGATAAACGGGTCATAGAACTCGATATTGAAAAGTGCTTCGACCGGATTAACCACTCTGCAATCATGGACAACCTAATTGCCCCAGCAGGACTAAAACTCGGAATCTTCCGATGTCTAAAAGCTGGAACTAATATAGGATTTCCAGACCAAGGAACGCCCCAAGGCGGAGTGGTTAGTCCACTGTTAGCTAATATTGCACTCAACGGAATCGAAAGTCTACACGAGTCAAAAGACAAGTGGAGAAACATCACGAAACCATCAATCCGCTATGCAGATGACATGGTAATAATCCTGAAACCAGAAGACGATGCTGAGGCAATATTATACCGAATTAACGAATTTTTAGCAGAACGGGGGATGAAAGTCAGTGAACGGAAGACTAAACTAACTGCTACGACAGATGGATTTGATTTTCTCGGCTGGCACTTTAAAGTGCAAAACAACGGCAAGTTTTTGAGTACTCCCTCAGAGGAGAACTTTAAAACATTCCGTAAGAAGGTAAAGCACATTGTCAATAACTCGAACTATGGTGCCACAGTCAAGGCTGAGAAATTAGCCGCAGTGGTTAGAGGCTGGAGGAATTACCATAAATACTGCAAGATGGATGGGGCTAGAAACTCTCTATATTTCATCCAAAAGCGGGCATACACGGTATTCAATAAGGAAACCAAACAGAATCGTTACACCAGTAAATCATTACTGGATAAGGCATTCCCAGCGGTTCCTTACTCCGAAAACAGACATATCAATGTCAAAGGAGATAAATCTCCATATGACGGTGATATCACCTACTGGAGCGAGCGTAATAGTAAGCTCTACGACGGACACACCTCTAGAACCTTAAAACGGCAACACCATTCATGTGCATCCTGCGGACTAAAATTCGTAGGAGACCAGAGAGTACATCTACACCATTCGGATGGAAATCATGATAATTGGAAGCGAGAAAATCTAGAAGCAATTCATGAATCTTGTCACGATTATTTTCACATGGGCAAAAGAGCAATCTAAGAATATCGGGAGCTGGGTGCTGTGAAAGCAGCACGCCCAGATCTAACTGGGAGGTGCGGAATTTAATAATTCCCATCGACCCAACCATCACTCAGGACTGCAATCATCGCAATTTTGAGACCACATTAACTGCAACTATCCGGTCGCTTGAGACCGAATTAACTGCAACTGAGACCGAATTAAATGCAACCAGCCCGCAATACTAATTTTGAGACCACATTAACTGCAACTATAATTTTAGCGTCTCAAACCAAAGCTCCAACTCAAATCGGCAACCCAGCCATCAACATTTGGTCGGTTAACTCTTTCGTCCGTGTCGGGTCGAGTTGACCCCGAAACAGCAACTTAATCTCCGCTGGTTTGGCATGAAACTGTTCCGCCAAACCCCGCACATCATAACCATTTCTGGTCAGCTTTGGCTCAAGCTCATCAATCTGCTTCGACATCACCGACTCAGCAATCGCCGCAGTCACAGGCTTTTCCCCCACTTGATAAGCAGCTTCCATCGCCAACATCAAATGCTGTTGAATTTGCAATGGAGTTCTTAACCTTTCACTCAGTACTTCAATCGCCTCCATTGCCAGCACATCAGACAACTTAATCCCATCCATGACACAGGACTGAATCAGCCAAGTAATATATTCCCGTTGACTGCCAACCATCCCCTCTAACGTAAACACAATTGACCGATAGCCGATCTCCTCCATCGTCGGACGACGCAAATCGTTCTTTAATTTAGGATGTCCTGCCAGTAAGACAGTCAACGTCCCACCCCCATCATCAATCACTTCAATCAACCGTTTCAATCCCGTCAGAGTCGAGGCATGTAAATCATGCGCCTCATCGACAAATAACACCACAGGCTTCTTGCCCTTCTTAATCAAATCTCTTAATTCCCGCTCGCGCTTTTCCCCCAACGCGGGAATCTTAACCTCCTTATCATCGGTCGCTAAATCGTAAAACAGCGCAGCAATCAGCGTCGCTAAGGTAGCACGGTTCGGCTCTCTCGTAGTTACGGTTATAATTTAAACTTATTAAAGTAAGCGGAGCGAATGCGGAGATTACTTTAATAAGCAAGCTAACAGCTTTTCTCTCATGAGACTAAAACTTTTAAATCCATAACTTTGACGTAGAATCAA
>NZ_JBGSPA010000046.1:0-4060 GCF_041738855.1 Chamaesiphon sp.
ATCGATCTGTTCCCCCCAGTAACAATCTCGATCTGGGGGCGAAGCTGGGGTAACTTCTGGCACAGCTAATTTAGGCGAACGATCTCGCTGGCGACGCAATACCGCTTGTAAATTATTTTTGGTGACGGGTTCGCCCAATACTTGAGTCAATTGTCGCCACAGTTCGTAGCCGATATCGCGGATATAGCCAGTGTCATAGCCAATTAGCTCGGCCATATCGGGGTATGTGCGACCTTCCCAAGCGTGACGAAACACCTGCTCTTGAAGATCTCGGAGACTTTGAGCTTGAAGCAGTCGATCGAGTAACGCTAAGGCTTCATCTGCTGTCATCGGCAAAGATCCTGCCAGAATGTCTAGTCTTATTCTAGTCCTGATAATTCGTAAATTACAATCGAAGATCCGATCTTTTCCGATCGTCAACAGCAGTTTTTCTCCGATCTTTTCTGGCTGTCAAACTAGATGGGGGCGCATATTCTAAAAGACATGGAGCAAGTCGATCCCGACATCAATCCAACTCACTATCGACAAAGGAGAAAACCAATTGCATTTACAAGCAAAAAGTTTTACCACCATTCAATTACAACGGAGGAGCTTGTCATGAAACTCATATTGGGGAAAATCGCAGAACATAAGCAAGCCTATGCCAATCTGCCATTGTTTTTATATATGCGCGATGCCAGCTTGACTGAAGAGGCGCGGCTTGCTTTCTATCCTTGCATGGCACACTTCATTCTCAGCTTTGGCGACATCAACAAGTATATGCTCCGCGAGGAACCCACTACCGATCGATACCAACAGCGAGTCAACATCCATACCTATGAGGACGATCGACACTGGCCTTGGTACCTTGAAGACTTCGCTAAGTTGGGTTTCGATCGTCTCTGCACCCCATCCGCATGGATGCGTTTTCTCTGGAGTGAGGAGACCCGCCAAAACCGTATCCTGACATACCGACTAGCTGCTTTGATCGATCGGGCAAGTGCAATCGAACGGATTGCCATCATTGAAGCAATTGAAGAGACCGGAAACGTACTCTTCAGTACCATGCTCGATCTGGCAACGGCAATCGAACGCCGACGCGGCATCGAACTTCGTTATTGTGGAGAATTCCACTTTGCGCTGGAGTCTGGACATTCGGCAGGAAGCAATCGCCTTGAGATTGCTGAAATTTCGCTGGATGAAGCAACCCACGCACACAGCCTATTGCTTGTTGATGAAGTCTTCGCATTATTTGAAGCTTGGACGCACGAGCTGCTCTCCTATGCAACAAAAAAACACGCTCGCGATCTAGACGATCGTATCGATCGACTAGCGATCTCCGACCATGACATTTTAATCAGTAATTTAATTACACGAGCGATTTTCAACTAAATCTTAACTAACCATTTTCACTATTCCAAACACCATGAAAAACTATTCATTCATCATTCTAGTCGCAGTCGTCTGTTTGTCGGCTCTACCCAGTTACGCTCACCAGATGATGCGAATTTAAATATTAGCGATTCGGCAAAGCCGACGCTACGCGAACGGGGAAATACTGGCAACCATCAACTTCAAAAACATCAATTCGTTCGCGTAGCGTTCGCCTTGCGAAATCGTCGGCACCGTTCGATTAATTGGCGGTGGCAATCTCGGTTAATACAGTGGATTTAATCTCAGTCATTCGCTATCTTTTACCTAAAAAAACCGATCGCACCAAACTCAACTTCTACAAATCCGCAAAGATTACAAACAGGAGAATTACCAATGTTAAATCAACTTACTCAACGCAATAAGCTATCTCAACTCATCCTAACAGCAGGAATCTGCTTGGCTACGGTTTTAGCGTTCCAGATCGTTGGCGAGCCTACCGGAGGTAATCGCCCTGTTACCAAAGCCACTGAGAAAAATCTCAACGAAAATGGCTTTATCCTAAACGGGACGAGCTTTAATGGACTTCGTATAAATGGAACGAGCTTTAATGGCGCAAGCTTGAATGGGACTGGTCTTAATGCGAATGGAGTCCACTATAAAAAGTTTGGATCGACCTCACCGAACTCGGTAACGGCTATTCTTAACCAAAAGCCCATCTCAAAAATCCATTTAGAAGGTGGCCAACTTGCGCTCAAGATTAAAAGAAGCGATTGACGGATTTCGATCGGCCATAACTTCCCCACCACAATCTGAGACTAATTGGTGGCTTCTGGCTCCAGGAGTGAGGTTTGGAGGTGGTGATATTCACGATCGATTGAAGACTACCATCTCCCATAACTGCCATGAGGTTTGCCATGAGATTTACACAAAAAATGTCTGCTTCCTTGCTGTTGGCAACGGGCTGTCTCCTGACGATCGTTGCATCCATTCAAGTCCAGAGAAACCTGAATTGGCGCGCGGTGGAGGATCTGACGATCGAGGGACAAGATGTAGCCGGAACCGAACTAACGGTTGTTGAAGGTGGGCGAGATCTCAAACTCAAAATCGCTCATGTTGACTTAGATCCTCAAGATCCCGAACGAGAGATTTATCTCTACACTATTCTTTACCGCGATCTAGTCTCCGAACAGTGGCAAAATTACTGCCAACCAGATCGCCACAATGTTGCTAAAGCAATTCCCCTTTCTGGATATTGGGATCGAACGGGTAAACACCATGAGAATGGCGGCATTACCTTTGCTTGTACCAATGGGGTTTTAGCCAAATGCGTTCGGTTTGGTTATAAACCCTGGAAAACAGTTCGGGGGAGATCGCTGCGAGATTTCCATCAAGCTTGTACCCGCATGGTTCGGGCAGATTATTGCGGGAATGGTCGCGCTCACACTAAAGATGGGACAGCTATTGACATCTATGACCGACTGAGGATTCAAACCCGTACTCCTCAGAGTGGCATGATTTTGGAAGCGGCTTGGAGTCCTGATGGTGCAGTATCGATCGATCGGACTCGGTGGCCAGAGTCCTTAGCCCAGATTGAAAAGGAATGTCCCGATCGACTCAAAAGCCCTGTCCACAAATCGTTGGCGCAGCCTCTCCTTTGGAGAATCGCGACCAAGGCTAGCCAACAGCAACTGCCTGAAGTGCTGCTTGTCAATGATTCATTCGATCGAGTTGGGTCACACTTCTAATCTTTTGCTAGTTGAAGCAGCAAGTGGCAGACCTCGATTCGGCAAAGCCGACGCTACGCGCTCGACAAATTGTGACAATGAAGTCCCACTCACGATGCCTGGACTCGATCTGGAAAAGATATCTCCAACACTACACAACCAAGATCGGTTTTGAATGGCCCATGAATCTCTCCAGGTGGTCTACTGGCATAATGTCCAGTTTCTAGCCACAGATCGAAGGCTAGATCGTAAAGACGACCGCTGATAATTAAAATCTCTTCAGGATAGTCATGAATTTTTGCACCGAAACTAGTTGTATCGGCACCAGGATAAAATCGAGTTAGACGGGTGTACTCACCAGTTTCGGTATCTATGCTCAGAGTTAGTTCTTCGACCATTTCTTCCAGCCCTGAGAGGGGTTTCCACAGCTTTTTATGTGCCTGAATTAATGGATTCCAATATTCGACCGTCGATTTTGGCATATTACCTCATTGAGAATTGAGATGATGGCGTAACTTGAAAAATCAATCAAAGTTCTACCACTAATTTTATTAGTATTTTAATACTTTGACTGTAGCCTTAAATTTGAACTAACTTTGTCTTTTTGCTTCCATATTTATTTTAAAAATAAATAACAAATAAAACTAAGTGCTTGCGTTGAAAATCGACAAAATATCTAAAAAACTGGATAAATGTACGAGACAGAGAAAGAGAGTTAGCTGAATACTGATAACTAGAGTTACAAATTGTATTTACAGTAGCAACAGGAGATTGCAGTCATGGCACAACTTGAAACCAAGACAGAGCCGATGGTACTCAATATGGGGCCGCATCATCCCTCAATGCACGGTTGTTTTCGGATTATCGTCACACTAGATGGGGAAGATGTCGTCGATTGCGAACCCGTCATCGGTTATCTACATCGGGGGATGGAAAAGATTGCTGAAAATCGTACCAATCTGATGTTTGTCCCCTACGTCAGT
>NZ_JBGSPA010000072.1:0-4062 GCF_041738855.1 Chamaesiphon sp.
CCTGTTACAGCTTACTAACCACTCATCATCAATCAAGTGACACAACGCAGATGGTTACAATTTATTGTTTCTGGTGTATCTTTACTTATTTCGCTGGGACTGGATTTATATTTCCCCGCAATCAAGGACGTACTGTGCATCATGACCCCGTCCAGACTCACGACCGAAGACACGAATACCGGAATAGAAAGGATTAAATAATGCTTAAACAGCCGTTTTTAGTATTTTCAATGCCACTCGATAATACTCCCGCGCTCAACCGAGGGCGATTAGTTTTATACGATTGGGAAAAAGGGCATATCAATCGCTGGGTAGCCACATCTGGATTAGGCAATTGGCAAAAAATCGGGGGATGGGCTAAACAGGGCGGTGGGGTTTGTCCTGCTCCTTACCAGTGCAACCCGACCTTCTCGAACTACTGGGTACAAGTCGCCCCGCTCGATTTATCCCACGTCAAAGGCGTCGAAGGTGCGGGATATCCGATGACTCCCTTTGCCGTCCGAACCAAAGAGGGAGTGCAGCGATCCGACCTGTTAATTCATCGCGATGCTAACGTCCCTGGATCGATGGGTTGTATCGTGCTGCCAGATGATGAGTTTAAAGACTTTTGCACCACGTTCGATCGGGAGCTGGTGGGGCACGAACAGATTAAGCTCTGGGTACAGTACGATTTTTAACCCTGATGGTATCATTGGCTGTTGGCTGAATGTCCCAACATCAAAACCCACCCTACTGAACCTCGGGTGGGTTTTGATTTAAGCGGAGATGTTTATCATCGATTAAGATGAAACTTCAATTAACAGGCGATCGTACAGCAGTCGAGTAATTCGATAACCGAGTGTCATCGCACTTCTTACCCCCGCCATGTGACGGTCTTTGGGAGTGCCCTTAGTCTCTTTCCACCGCGTCCGCAGTTGAGCCACCGTCAGAGCGGCGGTAGGGTTGGACTTGGCGCGTTTGTCTAACTCACAAACAAGCCAACTATCCTGCATCTTCTCCGGTAGTACATTCGTTGTAATCCAACAGTAGAGCATCTTCCGAGCGAACGATGAGCCAGAATATGTTAGTGCGGAGCTGCCACCGGATTCTACCAACCTTTTTCCCATCCCAAGCGATAGTTGAAACCCTGACAGCGACTTATTTTTTTTGTGTTTGCCGCGATCGTCCTCATAGCGATCGATGTGTGGTTGACCCGATAGTAAGAACTTCTCGAACGGGTAGATATTGGTTAGGATCGTTGCTTGCATTACATAGCCAAAGCCAAATAATTCTAATGTGTCGCGATATCGATCGAAAGAGTCACCGAGGAGCCTGGTGCATAAATCATCCTTTAGCTTGGTTTCTTGAATCTGTGCCCCGACGATAGAGAGTGCGTGATTGCGGGTGTAGTCGGTGATGGCGATCGATAACGCAGTCGCGATTGATTTTGCGTACTCATTCTCGATCCGCTTGTAGCTGTGAACGTCAGCTAGCCACCCGACCCAAGGACTAAAACCGCCGATGGCGCGACTGTTGGTAATTGCGCGATCGGCAACTTCGGGGAACTCATGTTTGAGTCTTTGCCGGAGCTGCTGGGTGAATATTTTGGTGGTCGATTCGAGTGATTTAATCTCCAATAACCTGTTATTGACCTCCGCAATCGCCCCCGTCCGCCAATATAGCCACGCATTGCGGGCGTTGAAGATCGGATCGAAATAACTCACGGCCAAACAGAAGGCATCCGTCCTGTCGTCTTTGTCCTTAAACCCATACGCCCCGCGATTGTGAGACAGATCGGAGTGACCGATCCACTTAACTTTGATGCCTAAATGTGCGGCTAGATCCGACCACAGCCGCGAATACCAGACCCCTGTAGGTTCCATCACTAGATAGTCGGGCTGAATCTCTTGCAGTAGCTCGATCGCATCACGAAGATTGATACTCGATCCTTCTTTCGAGTTATCCATCCCGATCTTAGAAATGCAGGATTTGGCGTTACGTTTATAGAAATCTGGGTAGGACATTCCTACTGGCAATTGCTCTAAACAAAACGCCACAACAAATTTAGCACCGATATCGATGCCTAAAACTTTAGTCATGATTTTTATTCAATTTTTTGGTCTAGTTGAAATTGTAATTAAGCAAGGATTGGCGATGAATTAATTAGACCCCTAGGGGTCTGAACTCGATTAGTAAATCCCAGATAGCTTAGGTACAAGCAAGGATAATAGGGGCTGGTGATTAATCGTAAGCCAAACGGCTGAAATCTGCTAAAAAGCCCCTACCAGACTTGACGGGTAATTACTCCCGCTACACGCTAGGTGCGTGTTTCGTCGCTCCTACGACTCGTCAGGCGGGTTGATATTAGCGTGAGTTTTTGGTATAATTAGAGCATCACTTTCTTCGATATCAATTAAAATCATCTCTAATAGTTCCGTAACTGTTTGAGTAATATAATTGCGGTGAGAATGGGATATTTTGCGATTACCATAGCGATTGGGGAATGAGCTGCCAAGCAACCCGATCGCTATTTGCGTATTAGTCTTGATTAGTCTTTTGTTCATAGTCTTTCATCTTTTTTTGGTGAATTAACTCGTCGAGGTGAGCAAACAGATATGTCTGTAAAGTGTGAGCGGTTCCTGTCAACTGCACCGCATGGATAATCGCATCATCCCCCGTATAATCAGCGGCTAGATGAATCTGAGTAATTAGATCGGTGAGTTCGTATTCGATCCCATTTGCCGCATGTCCGAACGCTTCATACGGAACGATCGGCGATTGGATTTCGAGCGTGTCATTGTCAGATTGGGTCATTAGAAATCTGCCCCCATAGATGAGGGTGTGAATTATTAAGCAAGATTTAGTCTTCGTCGTAATCGCACATAGGACAGACGGCATCCCAGAGAGCATAAACCAGCAAACTGCTACAGCAAGAGCAGCGTGTCGGAAACATCAACTCCCAGTCTTCCTCGGTGTATTCTTCATCCATGTGAAATATCCCGCATGTGACGGGTTGAGCGGGTCGATTGATACATTAGCCTACGGGGTGAAAATGACCGATTGAACCTGCCTAAATCCTCTGTATCAAGCAATCAGAAAAATTTACAGCAAATTTTAGATTTTGGATTTTTTCGATATTTAGATGACTGGACGCTCGACATAGATTAGCAGCGGCTAGTTCTTGTCGATCGCATTCGGTCTAAATATCGCATCAAGTACCGCAGCAGTGGGGAACCCTAAAGATACCCCTAGCTGTGGTAATTGCCGTGCGATGCACCTAGAGCCTGACAATTAGGGATGAACGTCACTAATGGAGACTGGCAATGTCATCACTATAGCATAGGTGTCAAATATATTTGACACTTGCGTCAAATATATTTGACAATGTTGTATGATTGAAGTAGCCATAAAGGCTAATGAGCAATGGAGGTATACGATTGAGAGAATTAATTAGCAGAGAGCGATTCACGGTTACAGAGGTAGCCGAAGCGATTGGTGTCAAGCGGGCAACGATCTACACATGGATCAATACCGCTCCGATCGATAAGCTCTACGCGATCGCAAAATGTATCGGAGTGCCATTCCAAGAAGTAGCAGACTGCTTCAACCCAGATCTACATCCCCAGACCGAAACCGAACCCGATCGCAACTAAATCAAAAACCCCAGTCGGATCGGCTGGGGTTTGAACTTACATAATACATTTCCATCATGACAAAACTAGCAGCAACTCAACTCAGTCTAATCGCTGAGTTAGATTTTGTAGATTCACCCGTTGGGGATTGGGCTTATGACGAGTTAGGTACTAACAATTTCTTAGTACCTAACTCGGATAAATCAGAGTTAGGTACTAAGAATTTCCTAGTACCTAACTCTAGAACTGTCAGCACTGGTTCGTGCCGAGTTTTGTCCCAAATTCTTCATAAGAATGAGGTAACTCCAGAACAACTATTAGTACCTAACTTAGAATCCTGGAAACCGCCGATCGGTTGCTTCCAACAGAAACCAATAAAAGGTCATCTCTATTGGTACTGGAGATACTACGATAATCGCGGCAAAAAAGCATCGAAGTATCTGGCTAAAGA
>NZ_JBGSPA010000097.1:0-15779 GCF_041738855.1 Chamaesiphon sp.
AATACCTGGGCGGACATCATCAACCGCGCTAACCTCGGTATGGAAGTAATGCACGAAAGAAATGCACACAACTTCCCGCTCGACTTGGCTGCTGGTGAAGCGACTCCTGTTGCTTTGACTGCTCCTGCTATCAACGGTTAAGATTTGGTTTGATTTATAAATGCAAAAACCCCCTGACATGAGTGTCAGGGGGTTTTTGCGTTGGGGTTGATTTAGTAGTTGAATTGAGACACGAAATTTTTGCTGTATTGACTGAAATCGCCAACCGTTTCTCTACTGGTGCCTGTTTATACTTTCCAAACATCCTCTTAGACGCATACCTGCTATGTTAATTTTCCTCTTTAATTCTACAGATCCAAAAAATCGCCGCGATTGAATTTAGAACGGGCACATACTATCTTATGTCAGGCTCTCAGCCCTAGTTAATTAGATCGGGCAGGCGCGCAGTAAGCGATCGGACGTAGTTACCCACCCGATCGCGCCATTCTCCGCTAAGATGACATCGATCGCTGCTTGATATTCGATCGGAATTAATACCTATAAATTACGTTGAGAACTGTTTGCTAGTCAAGCGATAGTGGGACATCTGGGCAATATCGATCGCAGGTGTACAAGACCACATGTCATCCAAAGAGAGCGACAGTGATTGAGAGACAATCGCGTCGATCTCTGTTGCCATCTTGCATAAAATACTCTGTGCGCCCAAATGCCCCAAAATGCCCAAACGGATTGCCGCACTGACAATCCCCGTCACAAAATTGTGCAAGAATGCAAAACTTGTATCGCGTTCACTCAGATGTATTGCTCGCCCGACGATCGCAAACACGATCGGATGTAAACCTGGCGTTTTGTTGATATCAACATCTTCCTGCAATGCTTCTAGTTGAGGATCGTGCCAAGTCGATCGGGCTACAAGTAGCAAAGCCTGTCCGCTGCGCTGCTGAGCTTCACGAGTCGTCTGAATTAACATCTGGGCATACAAACAGGCATCCGCTCGCCGCACTTCCGTCAGATCGTTATTGGTGCTGGCGCGGTAGGCATGAATGAGGGCGATTAAATCTGAACAACCCACCTTGTTATGTAGCAACAAATAGAGAAATGTTTCGATATCCTGAGGATTATGAATCTGATTGGTTTGCACCATTGCTTCCAAACCGTGGGAAAGTGTGAAGGAACCCGATGGGAAAAAAGAATCAGACAATTGCATCAGGGCGAGACGGGAATCAATCATAACAATCGATTAGTGATAATTCTTAAGGGATGACAACGATGCAAAAGCCAGTCTAGAAGGGGAACAGATCGAAAGGAAGCAAAGAATAATAAGGTTGTAAGGACACAACCAAAAAAACAAAATGTTCCCCACATCCTATCATAATTGTCTACGAGTGAGTCTGACAGAATCACAGGATTTGACATTGCAGATAATAGTAATGCGGTTACAAGCCCATCGCCTTTTCTGATTTTCCCAGTATCGACGGTGAGATATTCTGCAATTTTATTGCTGACAAAATCATATTCAATTCTGGAGATTTGGCCGATAATATCTTGGGTATTGGTACGACAATTGAGTTGGTCGAAATTGACAACTTTATCTAATTATGATGCTCTCAATCGACTGGTAAAATAGTAATAAGTATGTATTTATATCTATGCGCCGCGATACGATTTTCTATCAATTATTTCAACAATCGCCTACTCTACTATTCGAGTTGCTACCACAACCGCCAGCAAATGCCGCTCGATACACTTTTGAGGCGGTTGAGGTGAAGGAAACTGGTTTTAGAATGGATGGGGTATTTCTACCACCAGATCGCTCTGGAATTGTCTATTTCAGTGAGGCGCAGTTTCAGAAAGATGAGACACTATACGAGCGGATGGTAAGCGAGATTAGCATTTATGTTTACCGCAATCGCGAGCGACTTTCTGATTGGCAAGCGGTGGTTATTTACCCAACTAGAAGTATGGAGCAATCTAATACCAGTACAGTGCAGGAGTTGTTAGCTAGCGGTCGTATACTGCGCGTGTTTCTGGATGAGTTGGGTGAGATTGAAGAGTTGTCGATTGGTGTGGGATTGATGGTGTTAACGACGCTGGAGGGGGATGAAGCGAAAATTCAAGCTAGATCGGCGATCGAACGCTCTGGTGGCGATCGAGATATAATTGAGATGATAACCAAGATCGTGGTTTATAAGTTTAATTCATTGAGTCGAGATGAGGTGGATGTGATGCTGGGGATTGAGTTACAACAGACGCGAGTTTATCAAGAAGCTAAGGCTGAGGGCAAAGTCGAGGGGAAGGATGAGGAACGAGAAATTGGATTACAGCGGGAAAGAGCATTAATACTCAGGCTTCTAAATCGCAAGTTAGGGAATCTATCGCCACAGCTTCAAGCTAAGGTTTCTACGCTCTCGCTCGAAAATGTAGAATCTCTTGGTGAGGCTCTATTCGATTTTAATTCGATCGTCGATCTAGAAGCTTGGTTGAGTCAAAATTAACGATCGATCGTGCAAATCAATCAAATCTCCCAAATCGCGATCGACTGTAAATATCTGGCTCTAGTTGAGTTTTCACGATCGAATATTACAAAGCGTTGGCGTAGCCTACCGGAGGTAATCGACTATTAACGATCGACCTAGTTTTCGTATCTGTTTCAGTTTGATGACGATCGATCCTAATGGCAACGATCGAACGCTCACATCGATCGCCCGATCGAATGTCATGCCTACTTAATTAGTGATGAGAATGGGCAGAAAATTGAATCTGATTAGCGGAAGAGCGAACTTCGTAGTCAATACATAAGTTTGGAATGTTGACGTTTCTTACGGTGGTTTCCATTACGGCACGATCAGCTGCCATTTCTACATAAATGCGATCGCCATGTACTAAAATCGGCCAGTGATGATTTCCAAGTACATGCCCCAGATAGATTAAGTCAATCGCATGTTTTGATACATCACCACTAACACTTAGCGTCATCACAGTTTGCTCAGTGAGATTGACTAACAGTAATTGTCCAGATTGCATCGCGAACAAATCTCCTGTTCCGAGGGACTGCTCCCGGCTCTTAATGATGCCTAGCTCAATGCCCGTTGTCGAAAAAGCATGAATCCGCCCTTTGCCACTATCTGCTGGTTGCAAATAGACCTCTAGCAAGGTTCCTGCTTCTTGAGCTTGCAATACTTGCTGCTGTAGAGATCGATCGATTGCTTGATTACCTAAGTAGGTTTCGGTTAGGACTGTCATTTGGGGATCTCCGGTAAAGGTGGTTGACCGTTGAGATGTCGCATTCTGGTCAAAGCATAGTTGATATAGGCTTTAAGGATCGGTACGTTTGATGACATCGCGCGCACTAGCAAACCATTACAGTTGGGCAAGGGCGAACAGGCGGCAGTTAACTCTGGATCGGTTTGGACAAACTCTTCTAAATCCCGTTCCAGAGATTGTAAATCGCCTTCTGGCGCAACTAAAATTATGCTGGCAAGAATTGGTTGAGATGTAAAAATTGGGTTGTTAGTTAGAGGTTCAGATTTCCCCAGCAACCGCATCGCATCGGTAAAGACCAAATCTCCATCAGTGGTACAGACTTTTAAACGACTGAAGTACTGACTAAAATGAAAGCATTCTCCCCTTGCTAACCGTCCAGGAATCATGATTTCGCTTAGAAACAGGTTCCCTGTTGGGGCGATCGCTATTTGGATAGTCTGCTCCAGATTGGCATCGCGATAGAGAATCAATGGTTCAGGAACAAACTCCAAACTTGCCCCTGCACCAATCTCAAAGTCATAACGAATCCGGGCAACCTGACCACATGGCATCAGATGGACTTTTGAGGCTGACTGATCGGTGAGATATAGACTGGTGCGATCGCGTAATTTTGCCCCGATTTGAAAGCGATCTCCTGCCAACAGCCCAGGAGAGGAATTCATAATGTATAGATAAGCGCGATGGGCATCGGTGGGGTCGAGCCTTAACGGACGGGACAGCCGAAACGGATAGGTTGCATACTGACGATACACAAACGATCGCCCCAATCGATCGATTCCCATCTCGAGGGTGAGTTGTTGCGGGGAAACTGGAGGGTTTAGCGTAGTTAGAGGTGAAGCGATGAGTTCTGCTAACATATCGATCGCGTTTTCTCCATAATTTTACTTGTCTTGTCCAATCCTTCCTGACCATCTTCCCGCTCGATACTGCTTTTAATCTGTGTGGAGCGATGCCACTTTCTTAAAAGCTGCATGTACCCACTAAACTTTAAACCTTCTGACCAATGAATCGGGTTGACGATCGCGGGTGGTTATATGTTTCTGCATGGCAAGAATTGCCCAGATAACAACTGGTGATTACCTCAGAGATAATTGCTTTAATTATCTCCCTTGGCCAAAATTGTGACATACCAATCGAGGATAACAACCATGTTGAGTCAACTAATATTTCAACTCCAAAATAGTTAGACTGACAATTATTAAGCTATATTTGACGTTGACAGTGTAGAATATTACATAGAAACATTTAGCTTTCACCGTAAAATATGGATAGGGAAGAGTTAATAAGACGTTATAACGCTGGAGAAAGAGATTTTTCTCAAGTGGATCTAAGTAAAGCTAACCTCTTGGGTGTGGATCTTAGTGCTGCAAATCTGAGTGGTGTTAATTTCCTCGATGCCGAACTACATGGAGCTAATCTAAGCAATACCGTATTAGCCAGCGCTCGGTTTTCCTCAACAAATTTGCGCTATGCAATTCTTGACGGAGCAGATTTGACAGGTGCTGAACTTTATGAAAGCGATTTTGAATATGCAAGTTTAAAGGGTGCAAATTTAGAAGGAGCTTCAATACGGGAATGTCGCTGGAGCAGCGCTAACATTAGTCAAGCTAACTTGACTAATGTTAATCTTTCCGGAGAAGATTTTGAGCCTTGTTTTGACGCGATAAGTGATAACCAAGTATTAACTAAAGAAAAATTTGTTAATTACTATAATTCAGGGACAAGAGATTTTTCGGCAGATTATGATGGCTGGAATCAGTGGAAGTTCTCTGAACTAAGGCATTTCGATTTCAGTGGATGCAAACTTTCTGGTATAAAGTTTCCTTCAGGTCTCGACCTCACAGGAATTAACCTACAGAATGCTGATTTGAGTCACTCAGATCTACTAGAGGCTTGTCTAAGAAACGCTAATCTGGAAAATGCCAACTTAGAAAATAGTTCTTTCTATGGTGCTTCTTTAGATGGATCTAATTTCAAGAATGCCAATATGCGAGGAACAAAAATATGTACTTCTGGTGTTATTTCTTCGTTAAGACAAGCTAATCTGAGCGGTGCAGACCTTACTGGCGCAGACATGACACGAGCTTTTCTAGACGATGCAGATTTTACCAAAGCAATTCTGATCAATGCAAATTTTAGTAATGCTAGTTTAATACGAGCAAATTTCATTGATGCCACTATGAATAATGCTAACTTCACTGATATTATTTATAGTCCTGAAACTATCTTTCCAAGTGACTTTCCTGCGGATATATATCTTTCTACAGCAATTCAACTAATCCCAGAGGCAGACTTTTCAAGATTTGCTGAAGAGCCAGATAAAAATAGAAGGTACACTAGAAAGCATATTTTCTCATGCTATGACTTACATGGGTTAGATTTGCACGGAGCCAATTTCTCCAATTTGGGAATGAATCAGGTAAATCTTAAAGGGACAAATTTGAATTGCGCCATTTTAAGATCAACAGATTTTTGTCGCGCCAACTTACGGGGCGCAAACTTTAGAAATGCTGACCTTAGTAATGCAAGCTTTGGTGGCGCAAACCTATGTGGTACAGACCTTGAAGGTAGTCTTTTGATTGGAACTCGCTTTGATGGCGCTTTTTATGACTCAAGCACTATATTTCCTGATGACATCATTCCTGCGGGTATTAAGTACCTGGGAACAGGAGCTGATCTTCAAGGATTTCATTTTACATCTGTAGATTTGACTTATACTGATTTAACTGCTGCTAACTTGAGAGGATCTGATCTAAGTAGTCGTGACCTTACTGGTTCAAATCTCAGTGGAGCAGATTTAAGTGAAGCGAATTTAGAGAGAGCGAATTTAGATGGAACTATTTTGGATGGGGCTATTTTCCATAGAACAATTATGCCAGATGGTAAAGTACGGAGTGATAACACAGTAGACAAATAATAACCGAACGTAGTTATTTGCCGAAGATTTGAATGGGAAGAGTGGTCAAATTGCAATCAAGGCATATAAAGTAGATAAAGTTGTTCAGGTCCGGTCTAACAATCCCGTTGCACGCCGACCGTATAGAGTCTTCTCGTTTAGCCAGAGAGGTTATTAGCGACGGGTGAACGAGGGCGTTATATAGCTGAGATACAATGCTAATTGCTATTACGCTCTGTAGCGAATAGCATGAATCCAGATCGACAATTCATACAAAATTTATCCGAAGTATTTTGCATTAACAACTTTGGCAATTCTCTAGTTTAGGAATGAAATACTATCCCGAAATGGCCACTTAATGATGCAATCGATCTAGTGCAACTGTTCGATCGAAATCACATCGATATTCATGCCTATACATTCGTTGGCGGTAGCGGAGCGTTTGCCCTGCAATAGCCTCTCCAACGGAGAATCGATCGACCAAACTTAACCATGCCTGGAAGATCGCCCCTCAATAAAGGCTCGATCGTTTTAATTCGATACTTAGCCTCTGATTGGAGCATCGAGCTAGTTATCGAACGGACTGAAATAGTAATTTGTCAAAGATGAACTGCATCACTCGATCTAATCCTTCACCCGTTTTACAGTTGGTATAGGCGATCGGCTTGCCTTTTCGTCTTTCTGTAGCATCGCGATCGATGATGTTCAGGTCGGCTCCTACATAGGGCGCAAGATCGATTTTGTTAATTACCACAAGATCTGCTTGGATAAACCCTGGCCCATTTTTGCGGGGAATATCATCGCCTGCACCCACATCCAGCACAAAAATATAGGCATCAATTAAGTCATAGCTAAATGTTGATGCCAGATTGTCGCCACCGCTTTCGACAAACACTAGATCGAGTTCTGGGAAAGTTCGCTCTAGGTTGCGGATTGCCAACAAATTCATTGTCGGATCTTCATGTAACATATCTGCTTTGCTCAAAGCTCTAGTATTTTTGACTGGTAAAAGTTGTTTGCGAAGTGATCGCTGATTTTGTAGGTTGGGTTGACGAGGGAAATCCAACTGCTTCTTGTTTGCTCCCTAACATTGCTTCATCGATCTCCCCCTCCATTGTCCAAGGGAAAATGTTGAAACCGAGAAATAAACCTATGGCAGTCCGTCAACGGCGTTACAGCAAAGAGGAGTTGGCTCGACGTGGGCAAGAATTCTATGAGTCTGGTATTCGGCAGCAAGTCGAAGCAGGCAATGAGGGCAAGATTGTGGCGATCGACACAAACTGGAAGTAAAATTGAGCAACTAGTTTCGTATAGAAAAATACCATTTTGAGCCAGGTTCAAATCTTAAATTTACAGCAACTCGATCGAGGGCTGCCTGCAATCACACCCGCTTTTGGAGCTGCGATCGCCGAAGCGGGTGCAATTTGTCTAACGGATGAAGCTCATGTGCCAGGAGTGATCCTCGAAATCGAAGGGGAATTTTCCACTCGGTTCCAATTAGATTGGCAGCCCGTTACAGAACAAGCAAGACGATGCTGGAATGATGAAGAGTATACGACCGAGCAAGCAGCTTATGGTATTGCATTGCTATTAATTCTGCAACTAACCGATCTAACGGTGATTGAACGCTCTCGGAAGGGAACTGGATTTGACTACTGGCTGGGAAATCAAGATTCAAACTCGATGCTGCCGTTTCAGCGCATGGCTCGGCTGGAAGTTTCTGGAATTCGTAAGGGTAGTCGAAGTCAGATCAATGCCAGAGTCAAGCAGAAAACTGAACAAACGAGAGCATCTGATATAGAAGGGTTGCCAGCCTATATTATAGTAGTAGAGTTCAGCCGCCCAATTTCGATCGTTAGTGCAAAACAGAACCCAGAAGGAGCCTTACTTCAATGAATCAAATTCAAACGCTCCACCAACAAGCAATGGATTTAGCGGAAGCAGCGGCAGTCGCTCGTTTAAGAGGTTCGGTCGAACAGTCTGTACATTTAACACGCCAAGCCTTTGAACGAGAAGTCCAAGCTGCTACTTTAGTCGCTAGCGATCTTGGTGCAGAACCCACTCGTTCTGTCCTTCATCGAAGTGCTGCATCTCTAGCGATCGAGTGTGGCGAGTTACAAGCCGCAGAACACCTAATCGCAACTGCATTAGCTGGCAATCCGCCCCTAGAAATAGCTGAAGAACTTAAAGATTTATTCATCCAGATCAATTTGAGCCAATATCTGAAGCGTCAAGGAATTGACCCTGACATTAAGGCATTGCAAGGGTTGGTCGATCGATAGTGTCTATTGGTGGCACGGTCTAACAATCCCGTTGCACACCGACCAGATTGAATTGATTGGTGAGTCCAAGAGGTTACTTCCGGCGGGTGAACGGGGACGTTATATATACATTCGATCGATCGACCAAACTTAACCATGCCTGGAAGATCGCCCCTCAATAAAGGCTCGATCGTTTTAATTCGATACATAGCCGCTCCTTGGATCATCGAGCTAGTTATCGCACAGGCTGAAATAGTAATTTGTCAAAGATGAACTGCATCACCCGATCTAATCCTTCCCCCGTTTTACAGTTGGTATAAGCGATCGGCTTGCCTTTTCGTCGTTCTTTAGCATCGCGATCGATGATGTTCAGGTCGGCTCCCACATAGGGCGCAATATCAATTTTGTTAATTACCACCAGATCTGCTTGGATAAATCCCGGCCCATTTTTGCGGGGAATATCATCGCCTGCGCCCACATCCAGCACAAAAATATAGGCATCAATTAAGTCATAGCTAAATGTCGAAGCCAAATTGTCGCCACCGCTTTCGACAAACACCAGATCGAGTTCGGGGAAAGTTCGCTCTAGGTTGCGGATTGCCAACAAATTCATCGTCGGATCTTCGCGAATCGCTGTATGGGGGCAACTGCCTGTTTCTACTCCCACAATTCGGTTAGCGGGTAAGATGCCTTGACGCTTGAGTCGATCGGCATCTTCTTGCGTCAACAGATCGTTTGTTACTACAGCTACTTCGATCCCTTGCTGCATGAGTAAGGGTAATAACCTTTCCAGTAGAGCCGTTTTGCCACTGCCGACTGGCCCCCCGACACCCAACCGCGCCACTGATTTTTTCATGTTTACCTAAAGATATACAACCGACCCAGGGGAACCCGCGAGACAGGTTCGCAGGTGGCAATATCACCATTTACCCGCACCTGAAAAGTATCGGGATCGACTTCTATTTCTGGACAGGCATTGTTATGCAACATATCTGCCTTGCGCAGAGATCGGGTGTTTTTGACTGGCAATAATTGCTTGCGAAGTTTGAGCTTATCGGCTAAACCACAATCTAGAGCTGTCTGAGTCACAAAGCAAAAAGAAGTAGACTGCTTGGCACTGCCATAGCTGCCCCATTGCGGACGATACAGGATTGGTTCGCAAGTCATCAGCGAGGCGTTTGATTCACCCATCGGCGACCAAGCGATAAAGCCACCCTTAATTACTAGCTCTGGCTTGATCCCAAAATAACCAGGATGCCACAGCACAATATCCGCGATTTTACCTGGCTCGATCGAACCTACATGGGAATCAATTCCACAGGTTTTGGCAGGATTAATTGTGTACTTGGCGATGTAACGCAAAATCCGTTGATTATCATGGCGATCGCTATCTTCTGGCAGTGCGCCCCGTTGGTCTTTCATTTTGGAAGCCAATTGCCAAGTGCGACAGATGACTTCGCCAATCCTGCCCATACCCTGACTATCGGAACCCATCATGCTGATTGCTCCCATATCATGCAGAATATCTTCTGCTGCAATAGTTTCGGCGCGAATACGGGATTCAGCAAAGGCGACATCTTCGGGAACTTTTGGATTAAGGTGATGGCAAACCATCACCATATCTAAATGTTCATCAAAGGTATTGACCGTATAGGGATTAGTAGGATTAGTAGAAGAAGGGAGACAGTGAGAATAGGAAGCTACCTTAATGATGTCGGGAGCATGTCCACCGCCAGCACCTTCGGTATGGTACATGTGGATCGTTCGACCACGAATCGCTGCTAGCGTATCTTCCACATAACCTGACTCATTAAGCGTATCAGTATGAATTTGGACTTGAAAGTCATGCAGATCGGCAACAGAGAGACAGGTGTCAATCAGAGCAGGCATTGCGCCCCAATCCTCATGAATTTTTAGCCCGATCGCACCGCCTTCGATTTGCTCGACGAGACTTGCTGGGAGACTCGAACTCCCTTTACCCAAAAAGCCAAAGTTAATCGCAAATCCTTCAGAAGCTTGCAACATTAAGCCCATATTATAGGCTCCACCTGAGCAAATACCCACGGTGACTGGTCCCAATCCACCCCCAATCATCGTCGTTAATCCGCTAGAAAGTGCCTCGGCACAGAGTCCCGCACTATCGAAGTGAACGTGACAATCAATTCCACCTGGAGTAGCAATTAAACCTTCAGCCGATCGCACATCGGTATTGGCACTAATAATCAGGTTAGGCTGTACTCCATCCATCACACCAGGATTGCCCGCTTTACCAATCCCGACAATCTTGCCATCCTTGATGCCAATGTCTGTCTTGACAATCCCCTGTACGGGGTCAATCAGCACAACATTGGTAATCACCAGATCCAAGGCTCCTTCCGCCGCTGTCACCCCAGAAGCTAAGCCCAAACCATCACGGAGAGTTTTACCACCGCCAAAAACACACTCATCACCATAGACAGTAGTATCTCGCTGGACTTCGGCAATTAATGATGTATCCCCCAACCGAATCCGATCGCCTGTGGTGGGGCCAAATAGCTCGGCATAACGCTCCCGACTAATTTCCATGACTTTCCTCTGCTATTGTGCTGTAGCCCAATCTTTGCACCCGCTCCATCGCCATTTCTTTGGCATTGGGAGCATCTAACGCCTGATTTACCAAGCTATTTAGTCCTTGGATATGTCTGGTGCCACCGATCGCTACTAATGCGACAGTTTTGGTATCTCCTGGCTCAAATCTAATCGCCGTCCCAGCCGGAATGTCCAACCGAAATCCATAAGCTTGGGCGCGATCGAACTGCAACGCCCGATTAACTTCTAGAAAATGGTAATGGGAGCCAATTTGGATCGGTCGATCGCCTAAGTTTGCTACTGTCAGGGTTTTAGTCTCTCGGCCAGCATTTAGTTGCAATGAGCCAGCTTCGCAGAGTACTTCACCAGGAAAGGAAGTTGGGGCATTTGAGGTGGGGATATTTGTCATCGCATGTTCATCCAGGGCTACGGATTGGATTGTGAATACTGACTAGCTTAGTCCCATCGGCAAAGTGCGCTTCCACCTGAATCATCGGGATCAGCTCAGTTACGCCTGGTAAGACATCCTCGGTCGTCAATAAAGTCGCTCCTTCAGACATCAGTTGTGCCACGGATTTATCTTCGCGTGCGCCTTCGATCGTGGCATCAATAATATAGGCGATCGCTTCCGGCACATTCAGCTTGAGACCTTTTTCCTTCCGACGACGGGCGATTTCGGCTGCTGTAAACACAGTCAGCCGTTCAACCTCTCTGGGAGTTAAGTACATATCAACTCTGCAAATGGTCTAATAACACTCGAATTATGTTGCTTCTTGTCTCAGTAATAAGTAGTGAAAGTTACAATAAATTTACTATTCCTGGTTCGATCGACCGATATTATTGTCAAGTTGATATGTAACTAAAATATAGATCTAGCAAGTCGGTCGCGATTTTACGAAAATCAAGAGAATAGTATCCTGCAAAACATAATTATCTAAATCTCCGTGATAGATTAATCTCGTAAAAACTAAGGCATAACAATTTTAACAGCTTTGCAAGCTGTATTATGAGATCGATAGAGATCGAGTTTGTAGCGATCGAAGCACTACGATTATTGTGAAATAAAATCAAATAATCATTTCTTTTTCCAGCTATTTCGTTATTATCTACGGGGCTTGGAGACAATTTATCGTGAAAAGGCGACAGTTAATTCAATATGCCAGTTTGAGTAGTATCGCCTTATTCAGTGGCATCGGTACTAAATCATTAGCAACAACTTTCAATCATCAACAAGAAAATCAACTTAGGAAATTAGCGAGCGATCTAAAATCCGTTAGTTTTGATGTTGCGACGATCGATCTAAATGGTCGAGAGATTAACAATCGATCGCGACAAGCTCAGTTTTTTACGACTGAGCTAGGCGAGAGTATTCCCTTAACAATGGTCGCAATTGCAGCGGGTGAATTTGAGATGGGAGCCGCCCATCCCGAAATAGATCGATCGACTAGCGAAACACCAGGGCATCGGGTGGCAGTCCAGCCTTTTTTCATGTCAAAATATCCGATCGCCCAAGCTCAATGGCAGGCTGTGAGTCAACTGCCGCCAGTCAATCGAGCGTTAATTCCCGATCCTGCCCATTTTGTTGGTGCCGATCGACCAGTCGAATCAGTATCCTGGTTAGAGGCGGTCGAGTTTTGCGATCGGCTGTCGCAACATACCCAGCGCAACTATCGGTTGCCCAGTGAAGCCGAGTGGGAATATGCAGCTCGTGCGGGAACGAGCACACCCTTTAGTACTGGGGCAACCCTCACCTCGGAGTTTGCTAACTACGGTACTCAATTTACCTATGGGGCGGAATCTCCCAGTGAGTATCTACCCACAACTACCAATGTCGATCGGTTCGCTCCCAATGCCTTTGGTCTAAATGACATGCACGGCAACGTGTGGGAATGGTGTGCCGATTGCTGGCATGAAACTTACCAAGGTGCGCCCAGGGATAGTCAAGCCTGGATTAAAAATGGAGATTCAGAGCTGCGATCGTTACGTGGTGGTAGTTGGGCTGACCATCCGAGTCAGTTGCGTTCCGCCAGTCGATCGGCCTATGAAGCTGATTCCCTCAATCGGATGATTGGCTTTCGAGTTGTCTGTGCTTAGTAAGGAATGCTGGGATGTCCATGTTTAATAAAATTCCTGTGACCGTGTTGACGGGCTATCTAGGGGCTGGTAAAACCACCCTGCTCAATCATATTTTGACAGCTAATCACGGTCAAAAAATAGCCGTGATTGTGAATGAATTTGGCGAAGTTGGGATCGATCGCCAGCTCGTGATTGGTACCGATGAAGAAATCTTGGAGATGAATAATGGCTGTATCTGTTGCACCATTAGGGGCGATCTGATTCGGACGATCGGCAAGCTGCTGGCACGGCGCGATCGGTTTGATGCCTTACTGATTGAAACCACCGGACTTGCCGATCCGGCTCCAGTCATCCAGTCTTTCTTTGTCGATGAACTACTTCATGCCCAAACCGAGCTGGATGCGATCGTGACAGTCGTCGATGCCAAGCATATTTGGGAGCACTGGGATAGCAGCGAAGCTCAAGAGCAAATTGCTTTTGCCGATGTAGTTATCTTAAACAAAAGCGATTTGGTTTCCCCCACGATTCTGGATGAGCTAGAACAGCGGGTGCGCGGGATGAATGCGATCGCCAAATTGTACCGCACCCAGAATTGTCAAATCGACCTGGATAAAATATTGGGTTTAAAAGCCTTCGACCTGAAACAGGCTCTGAGGATCGACCCCCAATTTTTGACCGAGGATGCCCACGAGCACGATCTGTCGATCGCTTCCGTCGGGATTAGCACTACGGGCAGTTTCAGTAGTACCAAGGTCAACCGCTGGCTCTATCAACTGGCGCAAGATCGCGGTGCCGATATTTTTCGGATGAAGGGGATCGTCAACTTGGATGACGAAGCGCGGCGATTTGTCTTTCAAGGGGTACACATGACCCTAGATGGTAGACCAGGTAAACCCTGGCAGCCAAGCGAAGTCCGCCGTACCGAACTAGTATTCATTGGACGCAATTTAGATGAACAGCAGTTAAAGGCTGAGTTTGACGCTTGCCGACTGGAAACACCCGCAATACCAATACTTCTCGGTTAATCTAAAAACTAGTTAGTCCGCGTAGGCGGACTTTGCATCACTAGCGGCGACTTCAGTCGTTAGCAGTTCTTAAACGAGAAGTATTGGAAACACCCGTTGAAGTCGGTGGCTGATTTTAGATACAGACTAACTTACCAATTGGATAGGAGAACAAGAGATGAAGCTACAGCATTATTTGGGCGGCGTTGAAAATCTCGGCCCCGTCAGCACCGAAAAAAAGGTATTTGTCCAGCCTTGGGAAGAGCGTATTTTTGGGATTCATGTGGCGATGATGGCACTGAGCAATCACCTCGATACCGCCTTACCCAAGTACCAGATTAAGAAAGTACCCACCAAATTCAAGGATTTTTGGACGTGGGGACATCTCCGCGCTGGAGCCGAAGGGATGCAGCCATTTGACTACTTCCGGTTGCGCTATTACGAAAAATGGTTGGGCGGTATTTCGGGCTTCTTTATTGAGAAGGGTTATATCTCCAAAGCCGAACTAGATGCAGCCACAGCCAACTATCTCTCTCGCCCCAAGTTGAAGAGCTTTACACCACCAGCCGGAGGGAATCCGGCGATCGATACCCAAGTTGTGAAATATCTCCGCGAAGGCGATTCACCGAAGCGACCGATCGCCACCAAGCCCAAGTTTACGACAGGGATGAAGGTGAAGGTCAAAGACCCGATGGTCGTCGATCATACGCGGCTCCCAGGTCATCTTCGGGGCAAAACAGGCGTTGTTTATTTGGTTTATCCAGACGGTTACAACTACTTCTTCTCGACTGGACCTGATGGTATCGGTGCGCCCATGCCTGTCTATCTGGTGTCTTTTAATCCTGCCGATCTGTGGGGCAAAGACAAGAGCGAACCCAATTCGACTTACTACGACGATCTATTTGAAACCTATCTGGAAGCTGCTTGAGGAGGAAATTTTATGAGTGGATACGAGCATTTTAAGTATGATACCGATCGCGAAACCTACAGTGCGGCTAGAGTGCGTGCTTTAGAGGCTCTGCTGGTTAAGAAAGGTGTGATTACGGGGGCGACAGTGGATAAAGTCTTGAAGTATTTCAAGACAGAAATGGGTCCGTTCAATGGGGCAAAAATCGTGGCTCGTGCGTGGGTCGATCCAGCTTTTAAGGCGCGGTTGTTGCAAGATGCCAATGCCGCGATCGCCGAGATGAAGTTTCCCCCAGGGATGTCTGGTGCCGAAGGTGAACACCTGAAAATAGTCGAAAATACCGCCAAGGTGCATAATTTGATTGTCTGCACCCTCTGTTCTTGCTACCCCTGGCCTACTTTAGGTTTGCCGCCCTACTGGTTCAAAGATCCCACCTTCCGCGCCCGCGCAGTTAGGGAACCCCGCGCCGTACTGAAAGAATTTGGCTTGACGATCGATCCAGCCGTAGAAATCAATGTGTGGGATAGTAGTGCCCAGATTCGCTGGTCGGTGTTACCAGAACGGCCACAGGGCACAGCCAAGATGACTGAAGCCCAATTGGCGGCGATCGTTACCCCCGAATCGATGATGGGTGTCGGCAAGATTAAGGTTGCTTAAACTACATAGGGCTTGCTGAATAAGTCATACGATCGAGTGAGCGAATCTCGAAGCACGCTCACTCGAAGCGCGTCGTCTAGCGACGATCGCCAATGATAATTTTTAGTTAAGCTCAAAGGAGATACAAGCAAGATTTCTAATCGGTA
>NZ_JBGSPA010000118.1:0-7193 GCF_041738855.1 Chamaesiphon sp.
TCAATGTTTTTTCAACTATTAATGATATTGATGGTGGATTTTAATGTGCCAAAAATTGAAAAAATTCTGCTGTTAGCCTAAAAGTGTTGAAATGCCTGAGTTTGAGGAGACAAAACTTCATCGAACTCAGGTTAGTAGGTAGTTCTAAACCCGATCCGCGTAAGCGCACAGGATCTCGCAAAAAACAGCCAGCCCTAGTAGGCTGACTGTTCGATCGCTCAATACTAAAAGTTGATGATGTTACTCTTTTAGCCAATTAGCTTCGTGCATCATCATCTTGACAATAGACATATCGCTCTTTCCTGTACTGAATTTTTCCCATGCAGAATCATCTAATGTGCGATCGAGAGGATGATACACTTTTCTTCTCTCGTAATATTTATCCTTAGCAAGAACTAATAGTTCTTGATTACTCACTAGTGAGATGATTGCAGCATCAAGGCGTTCCCATTGTTTCTCGAATTGAGAAAGTTGCCCAATTGCCCAATGGACACCGCCACACCACTCACCTATCCAGTATTCGTCTCCTGGCAATGGACGCGATGCACAGACGACAGTTTTACCACTTGAGATAAGATCGGTTAATTTTTGACGTTCGATCGATGATGCTGGATTATACGTTCTGGTTCTCATTTTTTGTCAGGGGTTGGTAGATAAAGGTTGGTGAATGGCTACTTGCGATTGCGAATTTTAACAAGTGGTCTGGCAACTGATAAAGGAGCTGCACCATAGATTTCAACGCGACAATTGGGCATTCGCTCGGCTGCGGCAATAATCAGAGCACGAACGTCAACCCAGTTGAGTCCACCCAGCCCACAGCCGAGCTGAGGAATGGCAATACTCTGGATTTGGCGGGTATTGACTTGATGAATCAGATCTTCTAAGCCCGACTCGATCCACTCCAGTTTCGATGGGTTACGCCAATCGATCTTGGTGGGGAAGTGGACGATCGATAATCCCCCTTCTTCGCTGCTAATCAAGACCTTTCCTGGCTGCATGGCTCCATCACGGCAATGGGCGCGGTAATGCTCGAAGGATTTGGGGAAATTCTGCTTGAACTGGAGTGCTAGACCAGCACCTTTGATTCCCAGGCAGTTAACAGCATCGACAAGAGTGTGGGCGTTGGAGTTAAAAATGTTTCCGGTGATGAACTGATACATAATGGGAATTCGGGTAAAGGGTATAGGTAATAGAATCCAAGAGAAGTCAGCAGATCCGATAGATTCGCTGATTTCTTTTGGGATGCTAAGGTGACTAAACAGGCAAAGGGATCTTTGCAGACCACAAACCGATACCGATGCGCTGTGGATCGACATTGGTGGCACGATGACGACACTTACAGTCAAACTGGAGGAGTTCACCGCCGTTGAGGTCGAAGGAGAAGACTTCGCTGGGGGTAATGATTTCGCCCTGTCGCGACTTGATTTCTCGCGACTCAATCTGGAAAGTGGACTTGCCTAGTGCAAATAACCAGGCTTTAGAATAAGCATAAGCCGCGTCACGATGCCAGCCGATCGCGACGTTACCGCCGAAAACTTGAGCGAGATCGGCTGAAGGTGCAAGACGTTTGAGAAACGTCCACAGTCGATCGTCTTTCACGCCGCTGGTATAAGTACCATTGGCGTAATTTGGCTCGGCTTGCAACCAGAGGTTTTGTCGTCCTCTCGCGCATTGAGCGGTTTCAATGCCAGCTTTGGTGGTGAGGAGATTTCGAGTGTATTCGGCGACTTCTTGCCAGTTAGAAACTGTACGGATAATTTGGGCGGGTGAAGTTGCAACTGGAGATGGAAGGGATAAAGTAGGTATTGTAAGTACGTTGAAATTAACTAAAACTGATACGCGTAAGCGAATGGACTCTGAAAAAAGCAATCGACCCAATTGGATCGATCGCAGTATCAGGAAGCCCCATTCTGCTCGCCGAAAGCACCAAGTGGTAACTGCCAATTAGGATCGATAATGGGTAAATCCCAAGTCTCACTATCGGCAAGGGCGGCGATGTCTGGTTGATGGGGATAAGGAACACCGCGATCGGCTAGTTGCTCTACTGAGTACTTGGCATCGATCGTGTGATTTAGTTCTCGCTCCAAACTACTGATGCGATCGAATGTCGCTGGGTAATCCCTACGGATCGTTGCCCATTGAGCGGGACTAGCAAAGATACAGGTACGGCAACTGAGCCTTCCAGTTCCCCACTGATATGCGGGATGCGGTCGGATCTTGTACTGGGCAATTTTCTCCCAGACCATTTCGATCGTCCAGTCGAGAACTGGGCGGATCTGGTATACTCGCCGTCCCCGTTTGGTGGGAGCCATGTATTCTCCGGCAAAAGCATACTTGGCGCGGTTCTGGGATTCTTGGCGACGTTCGCCCGTGACAACGACGATCGTCTTATCCTTGAATCTTTCCTGGTTCGCAATTGCTGCTCGACAGACATCGATCTTCAAGCTAGATGAGCACCATCTCACACGGAGATCGGCGGATTTCGACGGGAAGCGACGGCGGACATTTGGCTTCCCATTTCCCCCAGAACTCATCAGACCGTCGGGGGTTTCATACCACGTTTCGCGATGGGGTACATTGTCCCGTAGTAATTCACCTTCAAAGCCGCCACCGAGCCAACTGAAGTAAATGGGGATGCCAAAGTGTTCGGCGATCGCCTTACAGTAGGGCTTGGTGACTTTCCAATCAGCAAAGTTAGCTCCTGTGCCGTCGATTTCGTGATGCCAAATTTCTAGGCGATCGACACCTAGTTCTTCGATCGCCCATAGGAGACAAGCGATCGAATCCTTACCACCGCTAAGGCAGATGATGTACTTGAAAACATCGCTGGGATTGGGTAATTGAATTTCTAGGGGTGGAACTAGCTCTACCCCTAAATCTTTGAATAGGGTAAGTTGTTTCACACATAGAGGTCTAAATTGGCTAGTTGACACTCCTTGATATAAACATACAAGGATTCTTAGATCTTCGACCGAACTTAAATTAAGAACATTACTGCACCTAGCCCAGAGGTTCAATCTCCCTAAGCGTTTACGATTTCAAGAATCGAAGTTCCGACGTGCCCCGTCGTACTTATTCCGCGATTAAGAATTACAATTGCGGCATTACGATCTCGATCCATCTCACATCCACACTGACAAGCATGGGTACGAGTAGATAGAGACTTTTTAACGACTTCCCCACAATTGCTGCATTCTTGGCTAGTATATGCAGGATTTACCGCAATGGTAATTCTGCCAAACACCTTTCCAAAGTATTCTAAAAAAACTCTGAATTGATACCAAGAAGCATCGCTGATTGATTTGGCTAGACAGTGATTTTTGATTAGGTTGGACACTCTCAAATCTTCATAAACTATTACGTCGTTTGACGATATTACGCATCTTGCAAGCTTAATTGCAAAATCTTTACGCTGCCTACTTATTTTGAGATGTCTCTTGCCTACAACCACTCTAGATTTACGACGATTCATTCCACCTTTTACCTTCCGACTTACAAGACGCTGGGCACGTTTCAACCGTGCTTCACCTCTCCGCAGAAATCTGGGGTTAGGGATGATTTCACCATTTGAATTGGTATAGAACTCTTTTAGTCCTACATCTAATCCAATCGTTCTACCTGTCATCGGCAAAACTTCTACTCTATCTACAGAAATGCAAAATTGGACATAATACCCATCTGCTCGTTTGATTAATCGTACTCGTTTAATCTGGTCGGGCTGGTAGAAGTTAAGGTCGCGAGTACCTTTGAGCTTCAATCTACCAATTCCGCACTTGTCGGTAAAAGTGATTGACTTTCTATCTTCAGCTAGCTTCCAAGAGTTAGTTTTGTATTCAACCGAGCGGCAGTCTTTTTGAAATTTAGGAAACCCAACTCTTTTACCCTTTATCCCTTTTTTGACATTATCGTAAAAGCGGGAGATACTAGCCCAAGCTCTTTCAGCACTGGCTTGTCGAGCCATTGCACCTAACTTATTAGCGAAATCAAACTCACGCGCCCAAATTGCACAGTACTTAGAAAGATCGAACCAAGATTTAGCACCACCATCTATCCATAGCCGAATCGATTTGTTACGAATGAATTGACAAATTCTAATCGCTTCGTCGATCGCTTGGAATTGATTTAGTTTTGCGTAAGCCTTAAATTCGAGAACGAGCATCTTAATTTCCTCCTGCTTCTATGATAGCATGGTTGTCATAGGAATAGTCGGAAACCTTAAAACATGAAGAAAGTCCCCTTAAAAGGGGAGGCTCTAACCCCAATTCTTCTGGTAGATAGGGTGGTCGCGGAAGCATGTAATCAGATCGAGCGTTTCGCGATCGGGAGTATCGATCGCGTCTTCAGTTGGATCGTAGAAGTCGGGGTCGTAATCGATCTCTGGTACTTTCTGTTCGTAACTAGGACAGTCTCTGGCGATCGCTACCATCTCTAGATCTGAGGATAGATGGTCGAAATCTTCGCGACGATCTGAGTGTTCGAGGTGATGGCATTCCCAGCCGGAATCGGGTGGCTCATCGATCGAGCCGTGAAAATTCCAGCTATGGCAGTGGGAGCAGTTCTCGCAAGAAATCATTGGATCGATCGGGGGTAAGTGGTAATGGGATGCAAAAAAAGCCAGAACCGTAATGATTCTGGCTGAGTATGTGAGACAGTCCTAGTGAGGATTGAAGGTGATTATTGTTTAGAAGAAATCAGAGTCACACTGTCAGCGGTCAACTCTAGCTTGGAGCATTGCGCCCCAGTCTCTTTGTTCTTCCATGTGGACAGACCAATTCGACCGCTAAGAGCAACCTCTTTACCTTTGACAACAAAGTTTTTGAGGATTTCACCTGTTTTACCGAATGCTGCAATTGCATACCAGTTGGTGATATCTTTGCCAGCTTTTACGGCTAGAGAGAATTTAGTAATGTCTTCATTGTCCTTGGTAGCGGAGACTACTGGGTCAGCACTGGCTCTACCCAGTACGCTAATTGAGTTGATTAACGTACCAGTGGGAACCACGCCAGCTTGAGTGATTTTCAGGCTTAAAGCTGTAAAATTATCAACAACGTTAGATGTCAGCATACCTACAGCAACGATCGTCGCGTTAGGTTTGATAACATTTTCCAGAAATTTACTACTGGTAAATTCGATTGGATCGTTATTCTTACCAAAAGTACCTTTGCCGCTAATAATTGTACCATTGAGAGTAGCTTCGACGACGTTAATTGAAAGTGCAATGTTACGCATAATACTTGATATTAATTAATGAATTTCTAAATCCGAAACGCGTAAGCGCAACCCAGTTTTTGCTAAAGACTATTAGTTGATGATTACTATCTTAGTATTCCCACAAACAGACTCAATTAGTTCTTTGAAATGTAAAGATCGATTGCTCTAGCAGTATCTCTTTCTCCAACTAAATCCACGAAATAAGCAATAGCCGGAGTTGGTTCGAGAGTTTCAAAATAGATATCGCCATTTTTGGATAACACTGCATACGATCGCTCTCCATTAGATCTTTGGTAAGAACCGATGGAGTAGTCTTCTGCAAGGAGAACCCCCTTGTTCTTGAAAATGGATTTGACAAGCTTGTAAATGAATGGTCTGAGGCGCATAATATCTATTTGTAGTTAATATGAATAGAGATCGATCTAATTGGATCGATCTCTATTTAGTGAACTAGGAACATTCGAGGAAGATACCCTTTCTTCTGGCAATTATGAGAGTATGCTGGACTATAAGCCTCCCGTCTATATCATCTGAACTGGTAAAATCTCCAGCCCAAGAGACGATCTGGATACTGTTAAATATGGGTAATCCGGCACTTTGAGATTTCATTTCAAATTCATCAAGATCGAGGACGCGATCGTCAGCGACCGCATATTGTTGAATAAAATCATAACGATCGCTGTCCATGCGCCCGAATTCACAGGCAGCTAAGAAATCAACCCGTTTACCAGATGCGTGAAGGCGATCGCAGTATGTTTGAAAGGTAATCATGAGATTAATACTCACTGGGTAATAACAGGAAGATCCGATCGCGGGTTGTGACCCAGATTTTAATTTCTGGTAACGGGAAATCAGTATTGCGTATTTCTTGACGAGCTAACTGATTACCATTTCCATCTTCACATGTGAGGAGAGCCGCAGTACCATCAACTACCAGATGCCAAACCTGGAAGTTATTAGCTGGGGGAAATATTTGAGATTGGTGGCTGGCGATTGCATTTATTAACCAAAAGCAATCTGCACTATCTTGGAGGTATTGCACTCCTTCTGTGAAGAAAATTACCTTTGGATCGTACATTTCAAGAGTATGGACTGTTTCGCTGCCATGAAAATGCGTTAGGGCTTCTTGAATTTCGGTAGCTGAGAGCATAAATGATTTGGGTGAGTATAGGA
Organism: Chamaesiphon sp.; assembly: GCF_041738855.1. Classification (GTDB taxonomy): domain Bacteria; phylum Cyanobacteriota; class Cyanobacteriia; order Cyanobacteriales; family Chamaesiphonaceae; genus Chamaesiphon. The sequence goes on from NZ_JBGSPA010000118.1 coordinate 6,385, forward strand.
ATCTAGATCCGATCCGCGCAAGCGCACACAGATTGTAGGAAAGCAAGAGAGCGATCTAATTAGATCGCTCTCTTGCTTTAAGGGTAGGTAACGATCGGATTACCATTACTCGGAATGCCATAAACGATCGGCATTTTCTTGGTGATAACACTAAAAGCAGCTTGTTGTGCTATTGCCTCAACTAACTTGTAGATCGGGGATTGCCCTTCAAATTCATAGCTTTCTATCATCCAAAAATAGAGAGCTTGAACTAATAAAGCTGGATTTTCCTGGCTTAACTGAATATAGTCAAGATTGATTGTTCCAGTTTTTAGATATCCACCAGTAGACCCCCAATGCCGATCGAAATCTACGCGATCCCATTCAGGATAAAGCTGTGCATAATTATTGGTATTGGCAGCAAACATTTCCTTAATGATAAAAACCAAGTTTATTGATAGAGCCTGGAATGGTTGATTTACCACTAACGGGTAATGCTCTACTTCAAAAAATCAAGAATCTCGCTCATTTAAGTAAGCGAGAAACTGCTAAGGAATGTGGGTATGTGAAGATTTCGACAACAGGTAAGGAGCGAATCGACTTGTCGGGATTGTATGCAGCGACTTTGGCGGCTTCGGGACTAACTTTGGATGCGACTCAATCGATGGGTAAGCCTGGGAGAACAGTTACCTATAAACCTGAGTTCGATGAAGTTTTGTCTCCTCAAACTCAGGCATTTCAACACTTTTAGGCTAACAGCAGAATTTTTTCAATTTTTGGCACATTAAAATCCACCATCAATATCATTAATAGTTGAAAAAACATTGATT
>NZ_JBGSPA010000153.1:0-6118 GCF_041738855.1 Chamaesiphon sp.
CGAATCTCGTCACCATATAGCGGTTGCACCGAAGGAGTTCCCTTTTTGACTCGCTTGACGTAAATCGTCCCTCCATTAAAATCGATCTGCGTCCATTGCAATGCCGATGCTTCAGCCACACGCAATCCATGACGATAGATGAGCAAAATTAAAGTTGAGTCTCGGTGAGCATGACGACCCTTGCCTTTCTTAACTGCCGATCGCATCGCTTCAATTTCTGCCGACAACAAATATTCTCTAGTTCTAACTTCTGAATATTTACGAGAATTAGGAGATTTAGAAGTTCGCTTCTCGGTTTTACCAACTTTCGATAGTTGGACGGTTGCTAATGCCATGACTCAACTCCCTGAAAACTGAGAGTATCCACTCCAATTTTACCAACTTATACTCCAAAGTTGGTAAATATATCCAGATCTAGTAGCGATTCGGCAAAGCCGAGGCTACGCCAACGAATCTGGTCGCGCCGCTCTATGCTGCTTGTTTCAAGCCAGGATACCATTGCTTAAATTTACCCTGTAACTCTTCATTCAAAACCGATGCTTGTTGCCCTTTGAGTACATTTCCATGCCACAGACACCATTTAATCCGTTCGAGCTGGGGGATGTCTGCTTCAGTCTCTGTTTGGTTGAGTCCTTTCGCCATCTGACTCATCACTGTCAGCCGCATTGTAATGTGAAACCAGTCGAGTAAATACTCGGCATTTGGATTGAGGTATAACTGTAGTTCGCGGAGCTTATTATCACCATCTGACAGGAACGTTACTTGTTGATTCATCTGCATTCCTTGGGATTTTAGAACCTCAAATATCCGCCGTTGAGGTTTAGTATCGTAACAGTAAACTCCGCCAAATTGTCTGGATGTACCGTCGGCTTTGATGCTCTTACCAACAATCACTTCAAAGTTACTTTTGCCCAGCGATTTTTTATCGGCAGAACGAACGTATCCTCCATCCAGCCCTAGAACTAAAGGTAGATCTGGTTTGGGCAATTTATCCCATTCTCTTTGACAACCATCAATATATGTACCGTTTTGTTCACCCAACTCATCTTCTAAACGTTGCCCCAATGAGTGCAAGTTGTTTCGGACTGCTGTGGTGTTAATTTCTCCTTCGATTGGGAGTACTTCTTGCAAGAGTTTTACCGACAGTCCATAAGACATTAAAGACGCAAACTTTGACTCTAAATACAGCAGTTCTGGCGAAGTGCGCTCGGCAAGTAATTTGGCAACTGGGTTGAAGCTACGGGTTGGCTGTTCTTGGCAACCGCAGTGAAATAGACGATGACTTTCGATCTGTAATTTGCCAAATAATGTGCGGTATACAATCGTCCGCTTGTCTTTATGCAATAGCTGATTTTTACAGTGTGGACATATCGCCTCTCGTCCCGCCCACGCCAGCGGCACATCCCGCTCCTGAGTAACTTCATACCACTTTCTCCCCGCAGGTAGTTGCGGCCAGTTGGGTACTACATACTCAGGATTGGGCTGACGAGTATCCGTCCCCCAATCCGAGAAATTAGCAACAACGACAACAACATTATCACCACTGCCGCGTTTCCACACCAGCACCCGTTTACCCTCATTGAAATCGACATGAATGAAATCAGTATCATTCACAGCTAAAGCTGCTGATTTGGTACGAAACTTCACCAGACGAGCGACATAGTAGAAAACCCGCTTTCGCCATTCATCATCCAGACGCGAGAAGTTCACCGGATCGACCTGCTTATTTTCATCGCGCTCCTGTTTAGGAACGTTGAAAATATCATTATCCAGGCGATCGGCAAATTCATCCCCCGCCAAGATCATCGGTATCCCTACCGCCGTCAGCAGGCACACAAAGGCTAATTTAATCCGCTCCTCCTTTTTCGACACATTATTGAAATCAAGATAATTGTAGAGCCGTTCGGCACCCTCTCCTTCAACATCATGGGAAGTGATGTAGTTGATTACTTGAGAGCCATCGGTAAACCCCAAATTCAGATGGCGACAATCGTTGGCGTAGCCTACCGGAGGTAATCGCTTTCCGAATTGTCGTTTCACAAGTGGGATCGCCACTATTAAATTTGATGAAAAAATCGAGAAAGTTGATATTCCCAATCGAAGTGCCACTAGCAAACGCCAATCTCCGAAAATCAACAAGTCACGTCAAATCTAGTTAAATCGCTTGAGCGTCAGATCGGCGCAAGCCGACCCGACATTTCCATCTTGCCGTAACTTCCTTCGCTCTCCAGGCTAACCTTCAGGAGGCTGACCCACACGACCGCGATTGGGTACGTCGAACCGATCGAGCATCATCACCTTATCCCATGCCGCCACGAAATCGCGCACCAGTCGCTGATGACCATCGTTGGCAGCATAGACTTCACCGACAGCCCGAAGCTGCGGATCGGAACCGAACACTAGATCGGCGCGGGTTGCAGTCCACTTCGGCTGATTTGTCTGGCGATCTCGACCCTCAAACGCAGTCTTTTCGTCATTGGTTGCGCTCCAGACCGTCGCCATGTCGAACAGGTTGACGAAGAAATCGTTGCTCAACACGCCAGGTCGCTCGGTGAACGCGCCGTGTTTTGAACCGTCCCAGTTAATCCCGATCGCCCGCAGTCCGCCGATTAGTGCCGTCAGTTGCGGGGCGGTCAGCGTGAGTAGATTCGCCCGATCGATCAAGAACACCTCACAGGCCACCTTGGACTGCCGCTGCTGAAAATTGCGGAAACCATCGACGACCGGATGGAGCCACTCGAAACTCTCGATGTCAGTGTCCTCCTGCAAGGCATCCATGCGACCCGGCGTGAAAGGCACCTGGACTTCGATGCCAGCATCGCGAGCGGCTTGCTCGACACCCGCGCAGCCGCCCAGCACGATTAAATCGGCAAGGGAGACTTTCTTATTGCTAGTCTGGGCATCATTAAACGCTTGCTGCACGCCTTCGAGTGTCAATAGCACCTTAGCGAGCTGTTGGGGCTGGTTCACTTCCCAGTCTTTTTGGGGCGCGAGGCGGATGCGCGCTCCATTTGCGCCGCCCCGCTTGTCGGAGTTGCGGAATGTTGAGGCTGAAGCCCATGCCGTACCGACGAGTGCTGAGACGCTCAGACCCGTAGCGAGGATCTTGGATTTGAGATCGGCAATATTGGTCGCGTCAAGCGGGTCGCGATCGCTCGTCGGAATCGGGTCTTGCCAGATTAAATCTTCTGCTGGTACTTCGGCTCCCAGGTAACGGACTTTAGGCCCCATATCACGGTGGGTGAGCTTATACCAGGCGCGGGAGAACGCGTCTTCAAACTCGCTCATGTTATCGAGGTAACGACGACAGATTTTGGCGTACTCTGGATCGTCACGTAGGGCGATGTCCGAGGTCATCATCATCAGCGGATTGCGCTGGCCCTGGATATGCGCGTCGGGGGTGGTGGCATCGGGAGTCGATACCGTCGGTCGCCACTGTTTGGCACCCGCTGGGCTTTCGGTCAGTTCCCACTCGAAATTAAACAGGTTATGCAGATACTCGGCATCCCATTTGGTCGGCTCCGAAGTCCAGGCACCCTCGATCCCGTTGGTCATGGTAAACTCGGCGTTCCCAGTACCTGCTGAATTCATCCAGCCCAAACCCTGCACTTCGAGCGGTGCGCCTGCCGGAGCTGGGCCGATATGCTCCTTACCAACGGCACCGTGGCTCTTGCCGAAAGCGTGACCACCAGCAATCAGGGCAACGGTCTCCTCGTCATTCATCGCCATCCGCGCGAATGTTTCGCGGATTTCACGCGCCGAAGAAATCGGATCGGAATTGCCGCCGGGGCCTTCTGGATTGACGTAGATCAGCGACATTTCGGAAGCCGCTACCGGATTTTCGAGGTCGTAATACTCTCCTTTCGGATCGCCGTGCCACCGCTGGCGACCCTGCATTTCGGTTTCGGCACCCCAGTAGGTCGCGGTATCTGCCTGCCACGCATCTAAACGTCCACCGCCGAAGCCAAAAGTCTTGAAACCCATCGATTCGAGGGCGCAGTTGCCAGTCAGCACCATCAGGTCTGCCCAGCTCAGAGCACTACCGTATTTTTGCTTAATCGGCCACAAGAGACGACGCGATTTGTCGGTGTTACCATTGTCGATCCATGACTCGATCGGTAGAAACCGCTGGAGCGCAGTGCCAGCACCGCCGCGACCATCAGCTATCCGATAGGTGCCCGCTGCGTGCCATGCCATCCTAATCATCTGCGGACCGTAATGACCGTAATCGGCAGGCCACCAATCCTGAGACGTTTTGAGCATCGCGAAAATATCGTTCTTCAGTTCGCCCAGATCGATCGTCTTAAAAGCCGCAGCATAATCGAAATCGGCTCCCAGCGGATTGGCCAGATCGGTCTGTTGGTGCAGCAGCTCGACACGCAGCCGATCCGGCCACCAATCTTCGAGCGTTGGACCCAAGCCCTGAGCACCTTCAATTCGCGTGCCACGAAACGGGCACCCACCTGTTACAGTTGCATTATCTGTCATTACCTGCTTCCTAATCTGTAATTTGTGGATTTAGCCCATCCCATATCATAAAGACATTATCCTTTGAATAGATCGTCCATTTGAAGGATGTATTGGCGTTGCGTTACCCAAGAATCTACAGCTAACTTTGATTTAAGTTAGCTTTGTAAAAGTTCTCTGACTCCTGACTGAGGCAGATACCAGCCACCATCAACCCAATCCCGCTCGGCTAAAATAGTCCAACGCGCTAATAATCTACTTTTACGTTTCAAACAGTCGATCTCCAAAGATTTCAGAGAAGGAATCGACAACAACTTATCTGATACCAAATTAAAGTCACTAAATGACAAATTAGCTCCCTCCCCTTTATAAGGCAGGGCTGATTCATCCCCTTTGGGAATGAATTTGCCAATCCCTAAAGCAAGTGATTTCGGTCTTCATGTTGATACTTCTTAGCTCGAAATCGCCAATTGTTCGATCGAAATCACTTGCTTTTCATATTGACAACCTGCGCCCAACAAGGAATGAATCAGCCCTGCTTTATAAGGGGAGGGCTGGAGTGGGGTAAAGATCTGTCGGGTTAACTATTTAAATTGGTATTAGAACGGTGTGTAGGGATACAACTCCCATCCTCTAATCCACATCCCGCTCCGAAATCGCATCAGCTAGCGTCTTCGCCGCCTTACCCTGCAACTGCTGTCGCCCATCATCATAGCGAATCAGTGTAGCCAAATTCTTATGCCTGGAATGCGCCTGAGCCGAGCGCACATCACCACCATTAAGATCTAGTAATGCCGTAATACTAGAATGTCGAATCTTGTGTGGACTCACCAATCGATCGATCCCCGCAGCCTCAGCCAATCCGCCGACGACCTGATAGAGACGATCGACACTTAACCTGGTATCCCGACAAGAAACAAATAGAGCTGGACTTCTACTTTCTCCCATACTCGCCAACCAATCAGAAATCGCTTCAATTGTAGCTGGAGCAAGATCGATCGGCTCCTTATCGATTTTCCCCTTCCCCTTGAGATAAAGCCGAGCCTCCCCAGGGTGAAAGTCCGCACGATCGAGTCCACATACCTCAGCGCGCCGCAGAGCATTGTCCCAGAGCAATCGCAGCATCGCATAATCCCGTTTACCCATGACTGTCTTTCGATCGATCCCATCGATTAACAACTGAAACTGCTCGATCGAGATCCCCCTAGTATCCTTATACGTTTGCGCCTTCACCGATTTAATATCGTCCAATCTAAACGCACACAATTTGCGCTTGGCAGCATGAGTCACAAATGATTTTAACGCTGCCAACCGCGCATTCACAGTGCTTGCTGACAACTGAGTTTCGAGCAAATGTCCCCGATAGGCGATCGCGTGGCCGATCGCTTCCCGTTCGGACAAGTTGAGAAAGGCTAAAATCGTCTCAGGGGAAACTGATACTTGGAATTCCCGTCGAAAAAAGTCTCTGAGTCCTGCCGCATAAGAACGACGAGTGGCAGGTGAAATTTGGAGTTGAAGAAATTGTGCGGTTCGTTTCTATGAAACTAATCTGAGAGGATTTCGGGATTAGAGCCTTTACGCCGCCTTGAGCGCAAGCTCTTAAAGATGGTAAAGGTAACTTCAGTATAGTGTGAGTGCGCTAAACAAAAGT
>NZ_JBGSPA010000155.1:0-8410 GCF_041738855.1 Chamaesiphon sp.
GGGTGTAGGGTGGGCACTGCCCACCATCTAGGTTTCAGACATAACCGCCAATCTGCCACCCACCACAAACAACTTAACCGCGTTTTTGAACTGTAAATAGACCTTCTGGACGGTAACGAATTAGGACGATGACGGCAGCCAACACGATGACTCTAGCGGTAGGATCGTTGATGAGATATGCGATCGCGGCATTTGATTCACCAATCAATACTGCACCTGCCAACACGCCAACTAATTTGTCTACACCGCCCGCCACCACAGTCATCCAGGCATCTACCAAGTAATCTTGTCCCATCCCTGGGGCGACACTCTTGAGCGAAGCAATGACTGTTCCAGCAATTCCAGCTAGCCCGCAGCCGTAAGCAAATGTGACCATATCTACCAGACTGGTATTTACACCCAAACACTTTGCCATTTCGCGATTTTGAGTCACTGCTCGGACTTCTCGACCCAAATTAGTACCGTAGAGTAAATACGCCGTAATCCCTAGTAGCAGTAATGCCATAAAGATGATAAATAAGCGGTAGTAAGAAATCTCGATCGCTTGTTCGCCTACTTTCAATAGAGTCCAATTGCCGCGAATGTATGACGGTGCTTTGACGTACTTTAGTTGGGCGGTGAAGATCAGTTTAATTACACCTTGCAGGACGATACTTAGCCCCCAAGTAGCTAGTAAAGTTTCGATCGCGCGTCCGTATAGTCGCCGGACGATCGTGACTTCTACCAATGCGCCGACTAGGGCTGTAAACAAAAAAGAAAATGGAATTGTCATCAACAAATCCATTTTAAAATTACTTTGCAGTATAAAGGTCGTATACGCACCCAGCATGATAAATTCACCGTGCGCTAGATTGATAATCCGCATCACCCCAAATGTGATCGACAGTCCCAATCCTGTCAACAGCAAAATACCAACAATCCCCACCCCATTTAATAGCTGGTTGGTAATTGCCACCGGATCGATCGCTTTGGCTGGCGGACTGGCTTGGGCTAAATACACTAACGCAGAGATGGCATTAAATGACAAAACGTTCATATTTTACCGACCTAAATCGTGGTAGGTTTTGTAAATGCTAAATTAATGTAGCAATCTCAACTCAGATATTATGTTTGCTGTGTTACCATTTTGCGGTGGTATAGCCTATCGCTAAGTACAAAGTAGATACGCGAACGGGATAATATACCTGACGGTATTCTGATAAATCAAATAGGATTGCTAGACAATCTCTGATTCCGCGCGGAATCAGAGATTGTTTGTTAATTACTAGTAGTTTATGGCTTGTCTAAGAAGGCAACTGGAATGGGTTTCTTGGTCTCCACGATCGAATTGCCACGTTCGTCTGGGGTCTTATGAACGCAAATTCTCCCCTTGTAAAGGGCTTGGCTCCAGGGGATCGGTTTGACGGCTGCTTTGGTCGAAAAGACAATTTCTGCCTGCCCATCTGCCTTCCACTTGCCAATACGGGAATAGAGGTAGGTGTGGTAGTTGTCTGGGTCGGATTTGACGGTTCCTTGCGGAGCATTGAACATTTGACCTCTAGTTGCCTCGCGTAGATTAGAGGTAGTAAATTCCTGCTTTGCCTGGGCGCATTTTTCCATTGCCTGTGCCATGAAGAAGGTTTGGATATAGGCTGCTTCCATGACTCCATTGGTCACGCGCTCGTTACCAAATTTGGCCTTGAATTGTTCCACAAATGCCTTGTTTTCAGGAGTATCAACTGTTTGAAAATAGTTGAAACTACTAAAGTGTCCTTCGGCGAATTCTGGCCCCATCGCCTGAATCTCCTCCTCAGTTGTGGGAAATGCCATGATCGGAATCTGTTTGGAAGTGATTCCCGCATCTTTAAGCTGTTTATAAAAAGCGGGAATACTATCACCTACAAGATTACTCAAGATGAAATTGGGTTGGGCTTGCTTGATTTTGTTGATAATTGTGATAAATTCTGTCGTGCCTAGCGCAGCATATTCATCCCCGACAACTGTCCCGCCACCATTGACTAACTCAGCCTTGGCAATCCGATTGCTTTCTTTGGGATAGATGTAGTCAGAGCCAATGAAGAAGCCTTTTTTACCAAAGTTTTTGATGCAATAAGGAATCGAATCAGTGATCTGTTGATTTGGTGCGGCCCCAGTGTAGAAAACGTTTGAGCTACACTCATTCCCTTCATAGTAGACAGGGTAGTAGAGCAGTCTGTCTTTCTCTTCAAACACTGGTAGAACTGATTTGCGACTAGCTGAAGTGTAACAGCCGAGTACACAAACAACCTTATCTTCATCAATTAGTCGCTTCGACATTTGGTTGTACAAATCCCAGTTGGAGTCGGGGTTGACAACTACTTTTTCCAGCATTTGACCATTGATGCCTTTTTTACCAGCCCATGGCCCCGTACCTTCGTTGATTTGATCGATCGCTAGAAATGTCGCATCTTGTAAAGACTTTTCAACGATGGCGATCGAACCCGTGGTGGAATACATGACACCGACTTTGATCCCTGGTTGAGCACCTGCCCCTGGAGCGGCATTCGGGCTAGCAGCCCCTGGGCTTGCTGAGGGGGTAGATGCTGGATTGCTACAAGCTTTGAGTAGTAGTGTCCCTGCAACACCAGCACCGCCCAAAATAATGAATCTTCGTCGCCCAAACTGATTTGCCATAAAACTAACTTTACCCTTCACACACAATTATCTGGATGAAATACTAATACCAATATCTCATGAACTGTGTATTTTACAATACAAAACTCCCTAGTTTGGCAAAGATTTTAGACTAATGGCTGAGTTCCTACAACTCGAAGTAATTAGATATACATCAATTTTGATTTTTCCAAAGCTCTCCAAATCGCAAGTCTACTCAACATTCCTATTTGATTTATCAGAAGATCGTAGGGTGTGCGATCGAAGGCAACGTAACGTACTGAAGAGAATAGCTGGATTTAATAAATCTTGTAAATCATTTAGTATTACTATCGATAAATTAAGTTAGTTAGTGGGAATACTGTATAAATAAAAACTAGTAGATAACTGTAAGTGTCACTTGAGTATAAGTCTTCTACTCCACCAAGAGAGACTTCACTGTCAGTGGCGAAAAAAGGTCTAAATATGCAAACAATCCTACAGCCACAAAACTGCTGACTAGATCGTGATGAACTTGCAATCAAAGGTCGCAGATACAGGGTACAATATAGTGTGTTTGAATGCAGACGATCCAACCCTCTACAATGCAGATTGCTACCTGGAATGTTAACTCGATTCGGACGCGACTAGATATTGTCACCAACTGGTTGCAACAACATCCTGTCGATGTCCTCTGTATCCAGGAAAGTAAAGTCCCCGACGAACAATTTCCGCTCGACGCGATCGCCGCTTGTGGATATCATGTTTATGTATCAGGACAGAAGTCATATAATGGTGTCGCGATGTTTAGCAAGCAGCCATTGACTAATGTCAGTCGGGGTTTTGGTGGCGTATTGGCACCAGAATTAGTTGGCGATTTGGACGATCAAAAGCGGGTAATCACGGGGACTCTCAATGGCGTCCAAATTGTCAACCTTTACGTACCAAATGGGAATCTATTAGGTAGCGATAAATACGCTTACAAGCTTCGCTGGTTGGAATTATTAGGTGAGTATTTAAAAACTATAATTAGATCCGGTCAGCAGTCAATTTGCGTCTGTGGAGACTTTAATATTGCCCTCGAAGATCTTGATATTCATAGCAAAACTGTGTCACTGGATCGGGTCATGGCAACTCCCACCGAACGAGACTTATTACGCAAATCTGTACTCGATTTGGGCTTCCAAGATAGCTTCCGCAAATTCACATCTGAGGGCGGACATTTTAGTTGGTGGGATTATCGCCAACAGGGTTTTGAACGCAATCGTGGCTGGCGGATCGATCATCTTTATCTGACTCCAGATTTAGACGATCGAGCGACAAGTTGTACGATCGATATCGAGCCGCGCCAGTTAGTTCAGCCCAGCGATCACGCGCCCGTTATCGTTGAATTAGCGGACAATAAGATCGATTTAAATCCCTGAATTAACAAAAGAACAAGGGTGAAAATCCCCCACCTTTTAGGTGGATTGTGCTTGGTTCATTTTTATGGACAGGGAACCTGTCCGAAAATGAATCCGCCGTTTAGGGTGGGGTCTGCTTGTCTTGGCGCACACAACCTGTCTGGTCGGGCCACCCGCCCAGTGAAGGATACACCTCCAGGTCGATGTGCCGCTGGTGCGTTTCCATCGCCCAAGACCACTGGGCGGGTCACCCGACTAGCGGCACTTTTCGCTGTCAACTGTCAACTGTCAACTTTTTAAATAGCTCCAAACCTAAAAAAAGATAGGTCTAATTCTAGACCCATCCTCAACATTTATTCTAATAATAAACTAATTACATTTTGCCCATTTGAGCGGCAACTTCATCAGCGAAATTGGACTCTTTCTTCTCAATCCCTTCACCCAAGATAAAGCGCGTGAAGCGGCGGACGGTAACATCTTCACCCAACTGTTTGACGGTTTGACCGATTAATTCAGTTACAGACATATTCTGATCCTTGATGTAGGGTTGATCTACCAAGGTCATTTCTTTGAGGCGTTTGTCGATGCGTCCTTGGACAATCTTTTCTTTGATGTTGTCGGGTTTGTTGGCGAGATCGTCGCGTCCCATTTCGATTTCTTTTTCCTTGCTGGCGATCGCTTCAGGAATTTCGCCGACGTTGATATACTCAACATTGGGACAGGCTGCGACTTGCATTGCCAAGTTTCGAGCCAAGCCCTTGAAGTCTTCACTCTCAGCAACCTTAGCAGATGCACAACCGAGTTCTAGCAAGACACCGACTCTACCGCCAGTGTGGATGTAGCAATCAACCGCGCCTTCGGTACCATCAGCAACATGATAGTTTGCCAATCGACGTACGTTGAGATTTTCACCAATTTTGGCGATCGATTGGACGATCGCTTCTGATACTTTGATGCTACTGTCAGCCGCGTAGGGTTGCTCCAATAAAGCATCGACGGTATCGGCAGTAATTGCTTGCTGTGCTAGACTTTGCACCAAATCTTTGAAAGCATCATTGCGCGCTACAAAGTCGGTCTGACAGTTGACTTCTACCAAGACGCCAGTTTTGCCATCAGCTTGGATATAGTTATCCACCAAGCCTTCAGCAGTCACTCTGTCGCTTTTTTTACCAGCAGCAACCATCCCTTTCTGACGCAGCCATTCTGATGCTTTGGTAAGATCGCCTTCGGTTTCGCCCAAAGCTTTTTTACAGTCCATCATGCCTGCACCTGTTTGGCGGCGCAGTTCTTGAACCATCTTCGCAGTTATTTCAGCCATGTTCCTTTTTCTATATTCGAGCTGGTTGTGGATGGATATGTAGAAGGGTGGAGGGTAAGGGGCAAAGGGTAAAGGGCAAATAAAAGTCTTTACTTTTTCCCTTTCACCTGTCTTGCTGCGCTAAACCGTCGGGAAACCCGACGAGCGCGCAACGCTTTCCCCTTTACTCACACATCACAATTGGCTAAGTAATTAGTACAAGTCTGCGATCCTAGACATCCAATACCTAATTCTAGCCTTCGCTGCCTTCTTCACCATCAGCTTCGGCAAATTCAGCATCGTCGCTGAATTCGTCTTCCATGTCTTCGTAGTTGTCTACGATGTCCTCACCGCTGTCAGGATCGACACCGTGACGACCTTCGTAGATCGCATCGGCGAGTTTACCGACGATCAATTTGACAGAGCGAATCGCGTCATCATTGGCGGGGATCGCGACGTCAACTAGATCGGGATCGCAGTTGGTGTCGAGCAACGAGACGATCGGAATGTTCAATTTTTGACATTCGAGCATCGCGTTGTATTCCCGTCGTTGATCGATGACGATCACGATATCGGGTACCTTCCGCATGTTCTTGATCCCACCCAGATATTTCTGGAGTTTAGCCATTTCCCGTCGGAGGACGGAAGCTTCTTTTTTGGGAAGGAGATCTAGTGCGCCGCTGTTTTCACGACGTTCGAGATCTTTCAAGCGTTCGACGCGAGTTTTGATCGTCGTCCAGTTGGTGAGCATTCCTCCCAACCAGCGTTGGTTGATATAGGCTGCACCGCACCGACTTGCTTCTTGAGCGATGATCCCTGCGGCTTGACGCTTGGTACCGACGAATAAGAACCGCTTGCCTTGTTCGGCTGCTGTCCGCATGTAAACGTAAGCTTCTTCCATCAACTGGGCGGTTTGCACCAAGTCGATGATGTGTACGCCGTTGCGCGCTGTGAAGATGAATGGAGCCATTTTGGGGTTCCAACGTCTGGTTTGGTGTCCGAAGTGGACGCCAGACTCCATCATTTGCGCCAATGTTACTACTGGCATAAAATTATTTTCTCCTAATCGGGTTTATCCTCCATCCAGGCTGTATTTCTGCATGAGAAACACCCGAATTCCTGAATGTGCGAATTTTTAGACAACCTTCTTATAATAACAAATTTTGGTGTTATTCACAATCAAAAGACTCGATCGCTTACTGGTGTTGAGCATCATGTTTGAATACTTACATCCACCATTCACCATCCACCATTCACCATCGGTATCGTATACAAACACAGAATAAATGTCTCTGTCCATTCGACGACGGCTCCGTAGGTATCTCCAGTATGTCCGCCCAGACGCCGATCGAAATAATAGCCAGTTAGTACCGCAATCCCAGAGCTAACGAGCGATCTGAGCGCGATCGAGATCCAATTTGCAGGTTGTAGATAAATCTGCCAGCCAGTTACGGTGAGTACCAATGCTAGCCCCAGTAAAATATCTTGAGGTAATTTCATCCCTTGGCGATGAAATGCACCTTTGCCTTGGATTTTGAGGTAGGGGTAGAAAGCGATCGCGAGGACTTGTCCCCACCGACTCCATCCGGCGACCAGTGGTAAGATCCACAAGCGATCGTCAGGAATTTCGGATAGGGCGCAAGTTTTGAGTAAGATGATAACTACTGCTACCATCGCCCCGAATGCGCCTGTGACGCTATCGGACATCACTGTCAGCCGCCTGTCGGGATCTTGGACTGCCAATCCATCGGCGGTATCCATCGCCCCGTCGAGATGCAATCCGCCCGTCCACCACATCCACAACACTACGACGATCCCCGATCGCGTTAAGATCGGCATCTGTAGCCAATCCAAGCCCAGATCGGCCAAGCCCAATCCTCCCCCCAATAACAGCCCGATCGCAGGTGCCCAGCGGGCAATTCTCGCAAAATCCAATTGAAAATTGGGTGAGACGGGGAAGCAGGTATAGAAGGTAAGCGCGGCAAGTAGGGAGTTGAGATTGACTAGCACGGCAGGGGGTGGAGGGTAGTGAGCGAGTTGGTGCATTTTTACTGCACCAGGAAATTTTATATTAGTCGATCGATCGCGATGATGTAATTGTCCGATCTCAGTTTAAACATTGCCAACTACTCCCTACCCTCTCTACCCCTAAAACCTAAAGTAGATGAAAACAAAGAAACAATTTGGGCAACACTGGTTGCGAAACGAACAGATACTCGATCGGATTATGACAGCAGCCAAGATCGTCCCGAGCGATCGCATCCTCGAAATCGGTCCGGGGACTGGTATTCTCACGCGTCGATTGGTGGCGGCGGCGAGTGCGGTAGTAGCTGTCGAGATCGATCGAGATTTGAGTGCGCTGCTGGTCAAAAAGATGGGTCATCTGGATAATTTCTTATTATTAGAAAATGACTTTCTCAGTCTCGATCTAGAGAGTAATTTAACTGCTTTTCCTAAATTTCAACAGGCAAATAAAGTCGTTGCTAATATTCCTTATAATATCACTGGGCCGATCCTAGAAAAATTATTAGGTAATATCGTCAACCCAGCCGAGCGACCGTTTGATTCGATCGTCTTACTGGTACAGCGAGAAGTTGGCGATCGCTTGTTTGCCAAACCTAGTACCAAAGCCTTTGGGGCATTATCGATTCGGGTGGGATATCTAGCCCACTGTGAATTAATTTGTCCCGTTCCCGCGCGGGACTTTTCACCACCACCCAAGGTTGATTCGGCTGTGATTAGACTTACGCCCAGGCGGTTGGAACTGACGGCTAGAAATCCAAAATTATTAGATAATTTAGTCAGGCTGGGATTTAGTACGCGTCGGAAGATGCTCCGCAATAATCTTCAAAGTGCGATCGATCGCGATGCTTTGTCAGAGCTGCTATTGTCTTTAAATATTAGTACAGAAACTCGTGCTGAAGACCTGAGTATCGAACAGTGGATCGAGTTGTCTAATCTAGTAACCTGAGTTCGATGAGGCTAGCCTCATCATCAAATCAATTACCTGACTGTGTTTGAGCCAATCACTACCAATCCTCAAAAACTAAGTGTTTCATAAATTATTATCAATAAGCTCTGCTTGTTGATAATTAGCGGT
>NZ_JBGSPA010000166.1:0-13767 GCF_041738855.1 Chamaesiphon sp.
ATCGTGGCAGTTGCAGTAGATAGTCTCATTACTCCTGAAATCCTCAAACCCGCTCGTTACCTCGGTAACGAACTTGGTGCGGTGCATAAACCGTGGGAGACTGCGACAGTTCGCTGGGCACTGACATATCCAGAGATCTACGAAGTTGGGGCGAGTAATCTGGGGCATATTATTCTCTACAGTATTATCAACGCTCAGCCGCGCCAATTGTGCGATCGAGCCTATCTCCCCGCAGCAGATTTATCGCAGAGGTTACGCGATACTCAGACACCATTATTTGGGGTGGAGTCGCAGCAGTCCCTCGCGGAGTTTGATATCCTCGGTTTTAGTCTCAGCTATGAGTTGGGCGCGACGAATATATTAGAGATGTTGACTCTCGCCGGAATTCCCCTGACGTGGCGCGAACGGGGGTTGGGAAATCATCCCCTGATTTTTGCAGGTGGACAGACGGCGACATCGAATCCCGAACCCTATGCGGATTTCTTTGACTTTATCGCCCTGGGGGATGGGGAAGAATTATTACCGGAAATTGGGTTGGTAGTTGAAGATGGTAAAAATGCGGGGTTGAGTCGGCGCGATTTATTATTGGATCTCGCTCAGGTTCCAGGCGTATATGTGCCCCAATTTTACGATATGCACGCCGATGGGAGTGTTAAGCCAAATCATCCCGACGTACCGGAGCGCATTCTCCGACGGGTAGCTACCCCGATTCCAGCATACTCGATCGGGTTGGTGCCTTATGTGGAAACCGTCCACGATCGACTCACCATTGAAATTCGCCGTGGTTGTACTCGTGGGTGTCGCTTTTGCCAACCAGGGATGTTGACTCGCCCTGCAAGAGATGTGGAGCCGGAAGCGGTAATTAAGGCGATCGAAACGGGAATGCGATCGACGGGTTATGATGAGTTCTCCCTCCTCTCCCTCAGTTGCTCGGATTATCTCGCCCTTCCCGCCGTGGGATTGGAAATCAAGAATCGGCTCAAGGATGAGAATATTTCCCTCTCCCTCCCCAGTCAGCGGGTAGATAGATTTGATGAAGATATCGCCAATATCATCGGCGGTACACGCAAAGGTGGCTTAACTTTCGCGCCGGAAGCGGGTACCCAGCGGCTGCGGGATATTATTAATAAGGGTTTGACGAATGAAGAATTGCTGCGCGGCGTGAAGACGGGCTTCGAGCAGGGTTGGGACAAGATCAAGCTCTACTTTATGATCGGTTTACCAGGCGAAACCGATGTTGATGTCGTCGGGATTGCCGAAACTGTGCGCTGGCTCAAACGGGAATGTTGGGCAAAAGGTAGACGCACGCTGCACTTTAATATCACCATTTCCAACTTCACGCCCAAGCCCCATACTCCCTTCCAATGGCACTCGGTTTCAACTACTGAATTCGATCGCAAACAACGGTTACTCCGCAATGAGTTCTACAATCTGCGCGACGTTAAAGTCAATTATACCGACGTGCGGATCTCAGCAATGGAAGATTTTGTCGGACGCGGCGATCGATCCCTCGCTCCCGTCATCCGTCGCGCCTGGGAACTCGGCGCGGGCATGGATGCGTGGTGGGAAAGTTTGGATAAAGCCTATGGTGCCTGGGCACAAGCGATCGACGAAGCTGGTTTAGACTGGAAATATCGCCGCGTCGAAAATGGCGAATGGAATATCTTCGACGAGAACGAATCCCCCGCTCTTACTCCCCTTCTGGGAGGGGTTGGGAGTGGGTTCACAACCTCCGCCGAAACTCCAATACCTGTAAATAGTCGCGCACCAAAACTCAAACCACGCACTACCGAAAGCGAAGTAACACCAACAGTAACAGAATCCCTGGAATCGCCCCCATTTCCTCAGTCTCCAAGTCTCCCAGTCTCCCTCCCTCACAACATCAACGCCCCCCTCCCCTGGGATCACCTCGATACAGGCATCGACAAAAAGTGGCTCCAAGACGACCTAGAACGCGCCCTCGCCGCCGGAGTTGTCCCCGACTGCTCATTCGATGGTTGTTCCCATTGCGGCGTGTGTGGCACCGATTTCGGGCACAATGTCATCGTCCCACCGATGCCGATTCCCGAATTCACCGGACAATTTACCCCCAACACCGACAAAGCCCAGCGGCTGCGCGTTTGGTTCGGCAAAAGCGGCAAAATGTCCTTAATCGGGCATTTAGATTTAGCCAAATTATTCGATCGAGCCATCCGCCGCGCCAGTATTCCCGTCACCTATAGTGGGGGCTTCCATCCCGCTCCCCGCATCACGATCGCCAATGCCTTACCATTAGGCTCAACCAGCACGGGTGAAATCGCCGATTTTGAACTCACCACCATCATGGATGAGGCAGAATTTCAATCCAAATTAGCAGCACAATTACCTGCAGATATTCCCATCTATCGAGTAGAATCCGTCGATCTCAAACAACCCGCTGCGCCTACATTAATTACTCAAGCGGAATATCTAATTACTGTTTCATCAGCTAGTGAAACACTTCCCCAGTGGGAAACTTGGATCGCTGCGGTGTTAGCTAGTCAGGAAATTATTCAGGATAAAAAGTCTAAATCTGGCAAGAATACGCAAATCAATCTACGCGACAGGTTATATGAATTGGAGTTGCTGAAGGTTGCTGGTGAGAAGGATGTAGAGTTGCGATATGTGGGTAGTTGTGCCAATGATGGAACGTTGTTGCGTCCAGAACAGATGGTGTTGATGTTGGAACAGGTTTCTGGGATAGAATTGCAGTTGGTGAATGTGGTGCGATCGAGATTAATTTTTGGTGATTAACTCGATTGTTAATTAGACCTCTGCGAGAGGAGCGAGTGATTCTATTCTACATTGAGCGATCGCGCTTTTGCAGGAGTTCCATACCAGATTTACTCGGTGAAAACTTACTATGAAATTCTGTCTGTTCGTCGTACCAGGCACCCTTTAAGTTAGTACCACCCAGCTTAGCTCCGTACAACTTTGCTCCAGCAAAATTTGCGCCACTGCAATTTGTACCTTTCAATTCTGCTCCAAATAGATTTGCGCCTGATAAATTGGCTCCTTGTAAATCTGCTCCTTGCAGATTTGCTTCCCGTAAATCAGCCGATACTAAGATTGCCTTTACCAAGTGCGATCGATTTAAGTTCGCACCAAAGAGATCGGCTGCTGATAAATTCACATTTTCTAAATTCGCTTCATGTAAGTTTGTGGCGAGTAAATTTGCTCCACTCAAGTTGGCTCTAAGTAAGTTTGCTTTAGTCAAATTTGCTTTACTTAGATTGGCAGCAGTTAGATCGGCACCAAGTAAATTGACGTGACTCAGATCGGCATGTTCGAGATTTGCATTAACTAATGACGCACCTTCTAAATTAGCTTCAATCAAATTTGCCCAGCTTAAATTGGCTCGATCCAGTTTGACTTTATATAAATTAGCTTTGACTAAGATCGCTTTATACAAATTTGCATCGCTCAAATCTGACGCAACTAAATTGGCTCCTGTTAGATTAGCTTTTTCCAAGCTTACGTTTGTCAGGATTGATTGAGACAATACTGCATCCATCAATTCTGCTTGCATGAAATCTGCGGAGATCGCCGTCACTTGGCGGAGATTGGCTCGTTGTAAGTTGGCTAAACCGAAATCACAGCGGCTCAAAATGGCACACTCTAAACTCACTTTACTCAGGTTGGCGGTGCTTAGGCTGGCACCTGTAAGATCGGCTTGATAGAGATTGGCTTGATGTAAGTTTGCACGATTGAGCTTCGCAAATTGCAAGTTTGCCGACACCAAATAAGCTTTACTCAGATTGGCACCTCCCAAGATTGCCTTGCTCAAGATGGCTTTAAATAAGATGGCTTTACTCAGATTGACTTTGGCTAACTGCGCCGATTGAAGATCGGCGGTGGCAAGCTTTGCCGATTCAAAATCTCGATCGCCAGCAGCGTACTCTAGCAATAATTCAACACTACTTTGAACGATCTTTTTTTGGATTTGGGGCATAAGCGATCGCAAACAATAACTCCTCTATCATAAGACTTACTTGCAATCGATCGGTGTATTCAGTGACAAAATTCTCGCCAATTCCAGCCAAAAATTCACCGCGTCTGATGGCAGTACGTGGTGATAATGAAATTTGGAGATTAGGTGCTATCTTGAGCTAGACAGAACTCTCTTCCATGTCGGGGGTGAGTGCTTCGATCCCAGTTTCTCCCGTCCGAATCCGTACGGCTCTGGCAACGGGCAGCACAAATACCTTGCCATCACCGATTTTGCCAGTGTGGGCTGTTTTGACGATGGTTTCGACGATTAAATCAGTTTTGTCTGAAGGTACAACCATTTCTAGTCTCACTTTAGGGATAAAATCGATCGTAAATGGTTGACGATCCATATTGTACAGCCCCAAAAATGCCAACGGGCGACCTTTCTGACGACCGAATCCTTTGACGCCAGTGACTGTCAATCCCTGGATTCCGGCTTTTACCAATGCTTCTTTGACATCATCCAATTTGGACGGTTGAATGACTGCAATAATCAAATCCATAGTTAGCTTGCTCCGACTTTACGGCGATCGTGTTGTAAATATCTTAAATTAAGCAGTGCCTAAAGTCCCAGTTTTGTCTCGACGATTAGACCGAACATTGTTAGCATCACCATTAATGGGAGCGCAACAGAGATCGCAGTCTTGAATATGCGATATTTTTTGGTTGGGGATAGGTAATTCCACCGCTCTGGTGGTACTTGCCATTTGTTCATTAAATTCTCACTGCTAACTAATTGAGTGGGTTGGGTTTTACATGGATTCGACCCAACCCACAGCTACATTTTGCTGAATCTAGACAGCTATCTACAAGTTGCCTGACTGTTCTCTGCCCACCTGCATGTGGTTCTCATCCGGTCTGACAAAAATCGATTTGCCCGTTATCAGACTTCGCACCATGATATATCCAAATCCTAACAGGAAGAACGCTGCGGAGATCCAGATCGCGATTTGGGCATTGATTGCCGAATTACCACCCGCTGTAAAACCGAAGTAAAAAACGCCAAACATCATCGCAAAGTTCATAAATGCCCCTGCTAAGGGAATCACTTTTGCTTGCAAGAAATTGGATTCATCCCCTAACAATCGATCGATCGAGGCGACAAATGTCACCAAGCAAGTCAATCCATAAAAGACGAAAGTACCAATGTTCGAGACTAACGTTACTTGAGTCAAATTGTTGACATTTAGCACTCCATATCCACCAATTATCGCTGACAAAATGGTCAAGACGATCGTGCCAATGTGGGGTGTACTAAATTTGCTGTGGAGCAAACCAAAGATCCCTGGCAACTCATCATCAGCACCCATCGCATAGGTGATTCTCACACCAGTAGAGAGGGCAGATAGGGTAGTACCAATCAACGCCATCAAGACGGTAATTGCTAAGACCAACACTAGCGCAAATCCGTGTCCGCCTAGCAGTCTGTCGCCCAAAATTCTTGCCATGTCCCCGACAGGTGCGCCAGATAGAGCCGCAGCATCAAATCCTCTCACAATGCTGCCCCCAGTATACTTGCTAGCATCAAGCCCCATTGCTGTTACTGCTGCGCCAATATCTGTAATCTTGGGATCGAGTCCGGCGACAAAGGAGGTTGCCTCGCCAGCTTTATTCACTACACCTGCATAGGCATCGCTGATAAAGAAGTTAGCGGCAAAGTATTCAAAAAAGTAACAGATACAAGCCTGCACAACCAGCGACAGGACTACCGCCTTGGGAATGTCTCGTCTGGGATTGATGGCTTCACCTGCCAGTGCTGTCGCCGACTCAAACCCGACTACTAGTAAAATCGCGATCGTGGTTTGGAAGATCAATCCCCCAAAATCATGGGGCACCACAACACTAAGTGCATTGCTGTGCTCGTAATTAAATCCTGGATTCGCAAATCTAAACGCGATAAACAGGATTCCTAACAGAAATAAAGAGCTGATTTGAACGATATTGATAATGATATTAATCAAAGTCGAACCAGTCACACCAAAGAAGGCAACAAAGCCAACCAATCCGGCAAACAGCGCACACAACAGAATTTGCGAGACTGGATTGTTGGCAAAAGTTGGGTTGAAAAGCTGTCCGATGTAAATAATCAGTGTACCCATAAAGCTTACCATTACCCCTGGATAAACCCAATAGTACAGGTGCGATGACCATCCCGTCAGGAATTTTACGATGCGGGCAAAGCGAAAGTGGCGATGCTCTTCTTTTGCTAGAATTGCGGCTTCGGCATAGTAATAAGAACTACCCGCCCCTGCTTCTGGATAAGCTTTTGATAATGTTGCAAAGCAACTAGCTGTTAATAGTGCAATTGCAGTCGCTACTGCTACCGAAGCCCACATATTTGGAGCCGATCCTCTCGGAGATTGAAGCTGAAATGTCGTCCACAAAAATGCACCAGGGGCAATGAGAGCCATGGCATTGATCGTGACACCGAGCAGTCCCAAAGTGGGTTTTAGCCCATCTTTACCAGAAGTTGTTGTCATACAGGTTGATGTATTTGTGGATGGTTTTGGATTTTTTAGATGCTGCAAATCTTGCCAATCGACTCTCACATTGAAAGATTAAAATCAAGTTAAATCGAGTCGATCGAGCAGCTTGTTGTGCTTCGATCTTGTCTAATAAGTAACAAGATTTTAGATCCGTTAAATCGATCGGTTACCTTTTGGGCAGGTCTGTCTGTTACATTTCTTGGAAGTTGGATGGCAGTATCTTGAGCGGTAAGCAACTTATAAATCCGTATTTTTCAATACAAATAACTACTTATCGATCGAGCTGATTTTGCACAGACCTTTACCCTGCAAAGATCTCAGCTCTCCAAATATGATGCGGTCGCTACCACTATTGACTTTTGGCAAGCATGTCAATCTATCGATCGACATAAAGTTTGCTATTTTCGCGGTATTTAGTAGCTTGCAATACAAAAAACCTACTTTTTTCTGTCTAGTATAGGGCAAGTCCAAAAAACCTTGAGTAAGCTGTAATCAAATAATAACGAGAGGTTGAAGTAAATTTTCGTTACATCTGTCAATTGTCGATCTAGTCCACTTTAGGCTCTCAGAGCGTTATCCGTCTGTGTGCTTGTGAATAATCATTGTGACCACAATTTTCATCAGTTTGCTGTTACCTGCGCCACATTTCAATCGGGTCATCACGGGATAATTTTATGGAAACCGAAATTATGAACGGCAGTTCCGCAACAACTACCATGCTGGATCTAGTGACAGCACCAGAACAACTCAAGCAGAAAAAGAAGAAAAAACACAAGGGGCAGAAAAAAAATAAGCTCCACACGGCAGAGCGGCAAGTGTTGTATCACGTTTCTGAGGCAGAGGGCAGTTCCAAACTTTCCAGTAAAGTATACGAACAAGAGCTAGCCCGTCTGCAAGTGGAACTAGTCAAAATGCAATACTGGGCAAAGCACACAGGTATTCGGATTGTCATCATCTTTGAAGGGCGCGATGCTGCTGGCAAAGGTGGTACGATCAAGCGGATCACCGAGCCGCTGAATCCGCGTGGTTGTCGGGTTGTAGCTCTGGGAACGCCGAGCGATCGCGAGAAAACCGAATGGTATTTCCAACGCTATGTCCCCCATCTACCCGCCGCAGGTGAGATCGTCTGTTTCGATCGCAGTTGGTACAACCGCGCTGGGGTAGAACATGTGATGGGTTTTTGTACGGATGCTCAGTATCAGGAATTCATGCAAACCTGCCCAGAATTCGAGCGGATGTTGGTAAAATCTGGGATCATATTGCTCAAATATTGGTTCTCAGTCAGCGATGACGAGCAAGAGCGTCGCTTCCAGTCGCGCACGACAGATCCGGCACGGCGGTGGAAACTCAGCCCGATGGATCTAGAGTCACGCGATCGCTGGGTGGAATATTCCAAGGCTAAAGACGCGACTTTTGCCCATACCAATATCCCTGAAGCTCCGTGGTTCACGGTTGAGGCTAATGACAAACGCCGCGCTCGGCTCAACTGTATCAGCCATTTCTTGAGCAAAATTCCTTATGTGGACATGACGCCAGAGCCGCTGGAGTTGCCGCCGCGCAAGAGTGCGCCGCATGACTATGTGCGTCCGCCGCGCAATGAGCAGTTTTTTGTGCCGCAGATGTATTGAGCACTCGCGCCACTTTAGTTACTGCGGAGATCTACCCACCCGCACTATAAATGTGCTGCCCTACGAGCACTCCTCCTCGGAGGGGATTGTCCCCTATTACTTAGTCCGCGTAGGCGGACTTTGCATTCCAAGCGGCGATTTCAATCGCTGTCTGTGTCTCGATCGCGATACCCACATTTAACCCAAGTATTTTCAGGAATAAATCATCATGACCCATGAATTGCGCGTTCAGGCTGTGTCTCAAGTTACCGATCGTCAGCCCTTGCCAGCTAAAGTACCCCAACGCTTAGAAGCACTGTGGGCAACGGATGTATTTACATTGAGCAAGATGCAGACGAGTCTGCCCAAGGATGTTTACAAGTCGGTCAAGAATACGATTCAGACTGGTGGTAAACTAGATATCTCGATCGCCAGCACAGTGGCGGCGGCGATGAAGGATTGGGCGGTTTCTAAAGGGGCACTGTACTACGCTCACGTCTTTTATCCGATGACCAATGCAACTGCTGAAAAGCACGATGGTTTCATCTCCGTGCAGTCGGATGGGTCGGTACTGACTGAATTTACAGGCAAGGTGCTGGTTCAAGGCGAACCAGATGGCTCTTCTTTCCCCAATGGTGGCGTCCGATCGACTTTTGAAGCTCGTGGTTATACGGCTTGGGATGTCACCAGTCCAGCGTATGTGATGGAAACAGACAATGGTGTGACTCTGTGCATTCCCACTGTATTTATCTCTTGGACGGGTGTCGCCCTAGACAAAAAAACACCATTACTGCGATCGAATGCAGCGATGAACAAAGCAGCAACTCGTCTCCTCAAGCTGTTGGGACATGCCGAAGTTGCACCAGTCAACTCTAGCTGTGGTGCAGAACAAGAATACTTCTTGGTGGACGCTCATTTTGCTCACAGTCGTCCCGATCTGTTGCTCACCGGACGTACCTTGTTTGGTAAGCCTGCGGCAAAAGGGCAGCAATTTGACGATCACTATTTTGGCGCAATCCCCGATCGCGTTCAAGTATTCATGCAGGACGTCGAAGAGCGGATGTATCGGTTGGGTATTCCTGCCAAAACGCGCCACAATGAAGTGGCTCCAGGTCAGTTTGAGCTTGCGCCCTTCTTTGAAGCTGCCAACGTTGCCAGCGATCACCAGCAGTTGACGATGACGATCCTCAAGAGCACCGCCAAAAAACATGGATTTGTGTGTTTGATGCACGAGAAACCGTTTGCTGGGGTCAATGGTTCTGGGAAACACGTCAACTGGTCGGTCGGCAATGCTACTCAAGGTAACTTGCTCGATCCCGGTGATAGTCCTCACGCCAACATGCAGTTTTTACTATTCTGTGGTGCCGTAATTCGGGGCGTACACAAGTATGGGCCGCTATTACGAGCAGTTGTAGCTACAGCCAGTAACGACCACCGTTTGGGTGCAAATGAAGCTCCGCCAGCGATTATCTCAGTTTATCTCGGATCGCAATTAGAGCAAGTATTCGATCAGATCAGTAAGGGTGAGACTACTAGTTCGGCTCATGCGGGTGTGATGGAACTCGGTGTGGATACCTTGCCAGTGTTCGCCAAAGATCCTGGCGATCGCAATCGGACATCGCCCTTTGCCTTCACTGGCAACCGCTTTGAGTTCCGCGCTGTCGGCTCCAATCAGTCAGTATCGGGGCCACTGGTGGCAATGAATACGATCCTGACGGATTCGCTCACTTGGGTGGCTGACAAACTAGAAAGCAAAATGGCTGAGGGCGTCGAACTCAATGTTGCCATTCATACAATCCTCAAGAAGGTGATGGACAAGCATGGTGCTGTCGTCTTTGGCGGTAATGGTTACTCCGAAGAATGGCACAAAATGGCGGTTGAAGAACGTGGTTTAGTAAATCTGCGGACGACAGCCGATGCGTTACCAGTCTTGAAGGCTGACTATATCGAAGAACTATTCGAGCGAGTTGGGGTACTGACTCCCATCGAGCTAGAAAGTCGGTTCGAGGTATATGCCGAACAGTATATCCTGGCGATCGAAGTGGAAGCCAAACTGATGGTAACTATGGCAAAAACTACTATCTACCCCGCTGCAATGCGCTACCATTCCGAGCTATCGACGACGATTGCTAATGCTCAATCGATCGGGATCGAACTGGGTAAAGAAAGTGCCGAAAAAGTCGCGATGTTGATTGGTGCGATGATGGATAATGTCAGCAAACTCGACGCCATCATCGGCAAACATGACTTTGACTCGATCGAAGCACACATGCAGTATTGCGCCCAAACAATTCGTCCCTCGATGGACGAGTTGCGGAAATATGCTGATGCGCTTGAAGGAGAAGTCGCTGACGATTACTGGCCGCTACCTACTTATCAAGAGATGCTATTTGTCAAGTAATTGACCATCAACATCTCTAGATAGTTCCCCCACTCAGCTTTAACACAGTTTTCAGCGTCAGTCGGTGCGTTAGCATCGGCTGATTTTTGCGATCGAGTTGACTACACAATCGATCTTTACTATTCACTCACCATCTGATTTTCCTGACGCAGATAAGCTTCAACAAACTCATCAATCTCACCATTCATCACATCCATAACGGCAGTTGTTTCCACACCCGTGCGGAGATCTTTGACCATTTGGTAAGGATGAAACACATAGTTGCGAATTTGCTGACCCCAGGCGGCATCGACGATATCACCGCGAATTTCAGCGATTTCTTTAGTCTTTTGTTCTTGCGCGATGATGAGTAATTTTGCTTTGAGAATTACTAACGCCTTCTCTTTATTCTGGAGCTGACTGCGTTCTTGAGTACACCGCACGGCTACCCCTGTCGGCTTGTGAACGATCCGCACGGCTGTTTCGACCTTATTCACATTTTGCCCACCCTTACCACCCGCACGGGTCGTCGTGATCTCCAGATCGGTGTCGGGGATATCGAGCTGGACGGAGTTGTCGATCAGCGGCATCACTTCTACGCCTGCGAAACTCGTCTGCCGTTTATCATTGGCATTAAATGGCGAAATCCTGACTAAGCGGTGGGTGCCCTTCTCACTGCGGAGATAGCCATAGGCATATTTCCCATCGATTTCGAGCGTGACAGATTTTAGTCCAGCTTCTTCTCCTTCAGAGATTTCGGCAAGCTGGACTTTGTAATTGCGATCCTCCGCCCAACGGGTGTACATCCGCAGGAGCATTTCCGCCCAATCCTGGGCATCCGTGCCCCCAGCACCAGCGTTGATCGTCAGAACTGCTCCTTTCGCATCATATGTACCTGACAATAATTGTTCTAATTCCCAGCGATCGAGTTCCAGTCCGACCTGGGAAAGGTTCTGCTTGGCTTCTTGACCTAAAGCCTCATCTGGCTCCATTTCCAGCAACTCCAGGGCAGTCTGGGCATCGGTGACGCTGCTTTGCCACTGCCGAAACTGCTCTAAGTGAGACTTATAGTCATTGAGTTCCTGCATGGCGGCTTGCGCTACACTTTGGTCATCCCAAAACTCTGGCTGGGCGGCTACTTGCTCTAAATCTTGAATTTTGGCTGTCAGTGCAGGAACGTCAAAGATATTGCTGGGTTTTGCCCAGGCGATCGATCAGGATGTTAATATCGCGTTTGATGTCTACGAGGTCAATCATTTTCTAGGTTTTAGGTTTTAGGCTTTAGGTTTTAGGTTTTAGAAATGAGCACAGTAGGAATTTGTAGGGTGTGTTAGCGTAAGCGTAACGCGCCAAAATAGTAGGCTGGGTTGCGCTATCGCTCTATCCAACAGCGAGAGATTCCGAATGCAATATCTAAAGATTGCGGGCGTATTCTTGGAGGATGTCCATCAGTCGAGCTTGAGACGTGACGGGGATGAGATTGAGGAGGGATGTTTTTTGTCTACCGCCACCGAGATCGATCGAAATATTAGTCAGGATCTCAGTGAGTTTGTCACCAGTCAAACCACTAGTCAGTAATGGGTATACTTGCTCGGCAAGCGTGGTATGAAGCTTGGCATCTTGGAGATACAGATGCCATTTGGCGACATCGATATAAACTTTATCGCCGATTTCTGCTGCTAATTCTTCGATTTGTTGATTGTTAGCCATTAGAGTTTGGGGAATAATCGGCAATTGTGAAGATATACAAAGCGTGTCCAAACAGAATTGATGCCCAGATACTAGTTACCCACACAGCCCAGCTCCAGTTGGCTTTTTGGAAGATATCAAAAAACCATAGCCCAGAATTTGAGGCTGAAAATAAAGCAACATGAAATGCAAAGGTCATCCGGTCGTCTAGTCTACGATATTCAGGGTCGTTTCGATCGGGTTCGCGGGGCCAACGGGGAGGCATAATTTAGGCTTTAGGTTTTAGGCTTTAGGTTTTAGGCTTTGGGCTTTGGGCTTTAGGGTCAAGCCTTTATTTATTGTTGACGATATAGGGATTAATAAAAAGAGGGACTAGCCCTCTTTTTACTATTCTAATCACTAGGGATCGAAATGGGTTTAGGCTTCAACAGTTTCTTCAGCGGTAGCGGCTGGAGCTTCTGCTGCTATGGGTTCTGGTGGGATTTCAGCTTCTTCCATCGCTGATGGAATTTCTTCTTCGATGAGATCGAGCGGTTCTTCGGCTGCACTAGGCAGCTCGATCGATTCTAATGGTTGACCGGAAGCTTTGGCTAGCAACATCTCGCGATATTTAGCTGCCATTTCATCTGCCATCTCATAGACGCGATCGCGATTTTTGATCATGTCGCCTGGTTCTGGTTCCAATTGCTTGGTAGAGAGCGAGATCCGTCCGCGCTCGGCATCTAGATCGATGATCATCACCTTGACTTCATCATTGACATTGAACACACTGTGTGGCGTGTCGATGTGGTCGTGAGAAATCTCGGAGATGTGCAGCAGTCCGCTGACGCCACCGATGTCGATAAACGCACCATAAGGCTTGATGCCGCGTACCGAACCGATCACGACTTCGCCGACTTCCAGACGATTCATCTTCCGTTCGACCAATGCACGACGGTGGCTGAGCACCAGACGGTTGCGATCTTCGTCTACTTCGAGGAACTTGAGGGGGAGTTCTTCGTTAACTAATTCTTCTTTGGCTTTGCGGGTGCTGATATGTGAGCCAGGAATAAATCCGCGTAGTCCTTCAATGCGGACTAAGGCACCACCACGGTTGGTCGCAAATACTTGAGAGCGAACGGTCGCATCTTCGGCTTGGAGCTGGCGGACTCTTTCCCATGCCCGCATGTACTCGATCCGGCGGATGGAGAGGGTGAGTTGCCCGTCTTCGTTCTCATCGGTGAGGATGAAAAATTCGCGAGTCTCGTTGGACTGTAGTACTTCTTCAGGTTGATCGACACGGTTGATCGACATCTCCTGAATCGGAATGTAGGCAGCAGTTTTCGCGCCAATGTCAATCAGAGCACCCCGTGGCTCCAGACTGAATACGGTACCAGCGACGACATCTCCAGGGCTAAAGTGGTAATCGTATTTGTCGAGCAGTGCTGCAAAATCGTCGAGAGTGAAGCCGATATCTACTGTTTTCTGACTGGCCATGCAATATTATAGTTTATCCTAGTGGTGTTCTCTTCCGTATTAATCCGCCTCCTATCGATGTACGCGCACGTTGACTAAAGTAAATCAGTTAATAATGTGTCGCTTACACCTACATATCTCG
>NZ_JBGSPA010000212.1:0-25526 GCF_041738855.1 Chamaesiphon sp.
AGCCTAATAGTTGAATATACAGAGGAGTAGAAGCATTCATGCGAATTTCAGCTAGAGCGTTCGTAACTTTAGCTTCTCATGTTTTTCTACTCTTTTCTTCTCTCTGTCTGCTTTTGAGCCACTTGTGTCAGGCAGTCAGGATTAGAAGTATTGGGGACATCTATAAATGGAACCAAGGATAATAAATTGCTGGTTGTCTCTGCCAGCAGATTATAGAAGTAAAAAGTAGGGTGAGCAATGCTCACGGAGCAAATTTAGCCAGAGCAAGGGAATCTAGATGATTATAATCGATCGAGTAAATTGGGCAACAGACGAAGATTGGGTGAGATCGGCTGCCAATCTAGAAGCCGAAACCGGAGTAGATATTCTGATTGGCGCAGATTTGGGAAATAATTTAGATTTTGCTGGCAAAATTTTTTCCAGTCAGATCGATGTCAATCGTTTGGCTGCGCTTCTGCAAGAAGGTTTCACAGATTTGTTAACCCCAGAAGAATTGATAACACTAGTAACTGAAACTCATATCTATATTAGGAACCGAGTCTATCGATTAAAGTTCGAGCGTTCTCAAATCTAGCTGGTTAGTTTTATAGGTGAAGGTGCAGGGATTTAACTCGATCTTGTCAAAAATTTTAATATGGAACCAGTTATTCCCATCGAGTGGTTCGATCGATCGGCTGTGAGTGTTGCACCAGCATTAATCGGCTGTACATTAGTGCGTCAACTTCTCGACGGTACGCAATTACGCGGGCTGATTGTCGAGACAGAGGCTTATCAAGAGGGAGATCCGGCTTGTCATGCCTATCGCAAACAAACCAAACGCAATCAAATCATGTTTGGTGCGCCAGGATATGTGTATGTGTATTTGATTTATGGGATGTATCACTGTATGAATGTGGTAACCGATCGAGTGGGTGCGCCCAGTGCGGTGCTGATTCGGGCACTGGAGCTAGCACCAGCGACGTTGAGTACTATTTTGCTCAAACCCAAGGAGAAGCCCGTCCGAGCCGCCGCAGGGCCAGGGAAGCTCTGTCTGGCGATGCAAATCGATCTGGCTCTGTATGGGACAAAGCTCGAACAGGGGCAAGCGATGTGGGTGGAGCAGCGATCTCCAGACTGGCAAGCCCAGCTAGATACAGGCACGATCGCACTCACCCAAACCACGCGCATTGGCTTGACACAGGGGATCGAATTGCCGTGGCGATGGTATCTCACTGGTTGTAATGCTGTCTCAAAACTCGATCGAGCCATCGTCAGCTAGCGATTTGGAAATCCGATCGCTCCGGTACTAAATTTGGGTAATTTAACTGTAGAAGTGTCCCTGTCTTTATCGATACCTCGCCAGGGTTGGGTTTAACAAATTAGCTACCATTCGATCGAGATATTTATGTATCAAAAAATGCTGGTGTGTGCATTGGTAATCTGCTCCGCAATCTTGCCTGCGAGGGCGGGTAATGAAAATCGGGATGATGTCTTTACATCGCAAGATCTCGCGCTGGTGGTGGCTGAAGCCAAGTCTTGGCAAGGTACTCGTTATCAATATGGTGGTAAAGATAAAAATGGGGTGGACTGTTCCCATTTTGTTTATGCTGTCTACAGTAGTGTGTTTGATGGCTATGACTATCGGATGGCGGATGACTACTTGCGCGACGGGGATTTCTCCCTTACCAAATCCCCGATTGTGGGGGATGTAATTGTGTTTGCTGCTGCGGGGGGAGCATCTGCACATATTGGAATTATCACTGACGTTCGCGCCCGCAAGTTTATCGGTGCTCAGTCTACTACTGGTGTGAAGGAAACCAGCTTTGCACCTGGTAGTTATTGGGGCAAGCGTCCCTATAAAATATTGTCTTTATTACCTGCGGGCTAGGGGGTAAAGTGAAGATCGAAATCTCAGTCCGCGATCGCGAAGCGTCTCGAAGAGAAGGCGGACTTTGCACCCCGTTCGCGGAGCGTCTGCCTTGCAGATCGGCGATTTCCATCACTGTGCGATGGTAACCGTCATCATCGGTGGTTGTGTTGATGTCCGATCGAGCTGTACGCTAGTAGAGATATCAGTTGCTACGGTTTCATGTCACAATTACCCACCACTCTCGAAGAATCGATCGCCTTGGCTCAGGCTGCGACAATGGCAGCGATTGCCGATGGACACCAACGGATTACAGTCGAGATTTTGATTCCCGAACTCAAGTCGATGGGTTGGGCACGACAATTTATCGAAGCATTTAGCGATCGTGGGAATACGCTCAAGGTATTATTGCCCGATACTGGTGCCGCCGCTCTAGCCAAGCGAGATTGGCAAGATATTAATTTTAAGATCGACGATCTGGGCAATAGTCGATCGCCGATCGAGGCTAAAATTCAAGCTGAAGACCAGTTATTTATCGCGATCGAACCATCGGCAATCGAAGTCGCTCAAGTCGAAAAATTGTGTATTGCCGCAGGCGATCGTCCGGTGATATTATTTTTACCAAAACTCGAAGATGCCGCGATCGTCGGCATCGGTTATGCAGCTCGACAATTGCGCGATCGATTCATGACGACGCTGACCTGTGCCTACTATATCAAACCCCTGGAAACATCCGCCATCTACCGCTGTTATCCAGCTCAATGGCAGGTGTGGGTAGAACAAGGTGATGAGTATGCCCTCATCGCCGAACGCCCTCAGAAGCCCGTTGGCGATGAGCTAGACGAGATTTTGACTCCCTCGACTACCAATCCTGGCGATCCCGCCACTCCTGCCAAATCAGTCGGGATCTTTGCTAGTTTGGGTCGCTTTTTACGGACTTTGAGTAGATAATTTCGATAGCTACCTATTTTTTACCTGCGACTGAAGTCGCCGCTGATGATGCGAAGTCCGCCTTCGCGGACTAATACATTCAGTGCGCGAATCGCTTCGCGCACGCCTTTGTTCCCCGACGGAAAGCGCGAATCAAGACAGGCGGACTTGGCAACATTAGCCACGATTAAAATCGTCGGCGTTTTCTGGAGGTAGCAAGTTGGGTTAGTTATTCAACCTTTACTTTCTGGAGACTGACTAATAACTCCTGCAATCGATCCAGTCGTTGGGCTGCTTGTCCATACCGCCAAGCCGTATACGCTTGAGAGATTTCCGTCACGATCGTACTAGTGTCAGTCGCATGAGTATCTCTAATCATTTGGGCGTATTCTAGCGGTGTTTGGGCTGGCTGCTTGGAGCTGCCACGATCGCGTAGTTGAGCGAGCATTTGTTGATAGACGCGCTCTACTGGTGATAGTTTTTTTAACCATTGGCGATGTCGCCATTTGCCCAATTGTTGCCATCCCCACCAACCGCAAAAGGCGATCGAAATCGCGATCGCACTACCGCTAAATATCCCCAACCACCCCTGACTAAATAAACTGAAAAACCCACCAATACCCACCGCTAACCAGCCGAGCGCGAGCGACCAAATATATGCTAGCCAAGCGGTGACGGGCGAAGGTAGCCAGCTAGCCACCCAGTTCCAAAGTTGCCCGAGCGTACTAAAAGTTTGGTCTTCATCCACACCTGGCGGGGTCAAGGGGTGCCCAGGAATCGGATCGAAAGCAAACCAACCATATTTAGGGAAATAGACCTCTGTCAGGGCATGTGCATCGGTATTGGAAACTTCATAGTATCCGGTGAAGGGGTTGAATTTGCCAGGATCGAAGCCGACAACTAAGCGCGCGGGAATCCCGATCGAGCGTAGCATCATTGTATAAGTAGTCGCAAAGTGGTCGCCATAACCACCTGGTTGGCAACTAGTCGATTTGCCCTCACAGCGGAAGAGAAACCAGCTTGCCAAGTCGCCGCCATCTGGAACGCGATCGAGTGCGATTGGGTCTTGGGGCAGACGATAATGTTGTTTGAGATATTGGGCGAGGTACAGCGATTTTGCGTAGTTGGATGTGAGTGGTTGGCTCTGCTGACTGACTTGCTGTTGGGCAGCTTTAGCAACTACATCTTGAGTGAATTTTTGCAACTTAGCCGAGATTGGCGCGGGGATTTGGAGATAATAATCAGTGATGGTTTTGGGATAGTCGGTACTAGCTCGATCGAGGAGTTGACGATCGCGAAACCGGACTTGAGACACGACACTATAGGTCAAACCTTGCTGCAAACCGACAGGCGATCGGATACTACCTTCTTTATCGATCGCAATTTCGGAAGTGGGAAAATATAACTGATGGATGGTGGACATCCCTGGAATGATATTTGGCAACTCTTCTAAGGCTGTATAGCTTTGAATCACCTGCTTGCTGGGCATATTCGAGGCAGGGTGGGTGAGGGTAAATTTGGCATCCCAATCCAAGCGATGCACCTTCCGCGTTTGCGAGTTCCGTGAAATTTCCCAGCCTTGCCCAGTATAGCGATCGAATGCCAACGCCTGCCAAAATCCTGGAGCTTGGGAACGTACCCGCATCACTAGTTTGGGCTTCATCGCACCGCGTAGATTTTGGTCGATTTGCGAGTTAAACCCATAATAAAAATTATCATCTAATTTCCCGTCATTCTGACCATTGGCACCTTTACCATCGATCTGTTGACCTGTCCCATTTCCCCCTTTACCCTGACGCTGATAGCCAGGGTTGATGATACCGCGCATATCTACCTGCTGCCGTTGATACTGCATCGGCGCACTCACGGGGAGCGAACCTTGGTAGCCTGGAAAGCGTGGCATCAGTGCAAAAATAACTAAACCGATCGCTAGTACTACACCCAATAATTGCCCCAGTCGTCGCCACGGTAGCCCAATTTTGGTAATCTGGGTAGGACTGGTAATGATTAATGGTGCCAGAGCTAAACGCGATCGATAATCGAGAAATAAGACCGGAATCGCGATCGTCAGAAACAATAACAATAACGGTGCAAAAGCCAGAGTCTGACTCAGAGTACCAGCGACGCTAATTAAGATTAACCCGATCGTCATTGAATAGCCCAAATCCTTGCGTCGCGGCAGATCGAAAGTATGAATCACCTGCATCTGTACCAATAACTCTGCCAAAACTAGCCGCGTATCATTGAGACTCCCGACTAGATTCGAGACAAAATAACCCAATGCCGCTACCATCGCCAATGCTAACCCAAATTTTGCCCCGATATTGCGATCGTGACGATGATACCAACTCCAAGTAGCACCGACAATACTCAGCGGGATCGCCCACAAACTCAGATTAGTCTCCGCCGCTACATCAGTGGCAATAATTCCGACTACTACCATTGATTGCACCAATACTCGCAGGAGCAGTGATTCCTCTGGTGCAGTTGTGGGCATCATTGCCATCTGCTGGCGAATGCGCGTCAAGATCGGACTCGATCGCTGTTGAGTGTTGGTGGGCATAATCAAAGTATGAGCGACAATTATCTCTACCCCCGCACGACTTGCTACCAGTTATCGTTGGTGCAGCCGATCTAGACATCGCTACTGGGTGGTAGTGGGGCAAGTGGGATCTTGATAAGTATAGGGTTCCCAGATTCTGCCTCAGTTGTTTCATAGTCCTCAACTTCTGCCTCCCACGGAAACAATGGCGGACGTTGCTCAATTTGGGCATTGAGCTGTTTTTGAATTAATAATGGTAATCGATCTTCCACGTTCGGCACTCACTCTCAAATTGATTTAGATGTTGGTTGACGATCTGTCAACCCCAGGTAATGCACGGTAACTGGTTAAATCTGCGTCTTAGTTTGAATATACACCTCCGCTATCCTCAAATCAGGACAGTCCTGACTGACGATCGCCGCTAAATCTGTCCGGTTTTCGCTAGCATATTAGTGTTGTGGTGCTTTTTTTGTTTGAGTCTGACCCTCAATCATCGATATCATGAAGATCGTTAGTAGTCCCGCTCGATCCACACTCCCTACTGGTGCCCTATCTCGCTTGCACCATCTCGCGCTAAATGTGGCAAATATGGCAGCCTCCCGCCACTTTTACGGCAAGATCTTGGGACTGCACGAACTCACAGGTGTGGAAGTACCTAGCAGCCTGATGGAATTAGTCCGACAGGGACGAGTCGCCAACTTTAGTCTCCCCGATGGTACTATTCTCGATCTATTTGCCGAACCAGATCTCTCACCACCAGCAGTCGATCCCACGGTACAATTCACCCGCGCCAATCATCTAGCATTTGATATCGCTCCTGACTTATTTGAATTGGCAGTCAAAGTCTTGCGTGACAATGATGTTCACATCGAGGGAGAACCCGTCACCCGATCGACAGGTAGAGGGATTTATTGCTACGATCCAGACGGCTTCATGGTAGAAATTCGCTGCAATTAACTCGGTTGAAACGAACGAATCAACATCGCATCGCCAAATGAATAAAAGCGATAGCGATCCTCAATTGCGATCTGGTATAAATCTAATAATCGTTGCCTCCCGATCGCTGCACTCACCAACATCATCAAACTCGATCCAGGAAGGTGAAAATTGGTAATCAAGCCATCCACCACTCGCCATTGATAACCAGGATAGATAAAGATATTGGTATCGCCGCTGTAAGGCTGCAATTTGCCCGATTGAGCGGCTGTTTCGAGGACGCGGACTGCTGTAGTCCCAACTGCATATACCTTGCCGCCAGCAGCCTTAGTGGCGGCAATCAGCTCGATCGATTCGCTCGATATCTCCAGCCATTCATGGTGCATCTGATGGGTAGTAATATCCGCAGCTTCGACAGGGCGAAAAGTGCCCACACCCACATGCAGAGTTACCTGAGTTTGATGGATACCGCGATCGGTCAAGCGATCGAGCAATGCGGGTGTAAAATGTAATCCAGCCGTAGGTGCCGCTACCGCTCCAGGTATTTTGGCATAAACAGTCTGGTACTGTTCGGGTGTAGATGTACTGGCATTGATATACGGCGGTAACGGTAATTCCCCAAAGTCAGCAAGTATTGAAATTAAGGGAATGTCACTGGGTAAGTCAAATTGTAGCAATCGCCCCCCAGTCAGCTCATCCCTGGCAATAATCGTTGCCGTAATTTGCGAAATCGCCGCCGCAGGATCGCGGGCTGAGAACACAATTTGGGTACCGATTTTGAGCTTACGTCCTGGTTTTACCAATGCCAACCAGCAGTTATGCTGTTGCTCGGAGAGTAGTAAGATCTCAACAGGCGCACCTGTCGTCTTCACACCATAAATTCGCGCCGGAATTACTTGAGTATTATTGAATACGAGCAAATCCCCAGCCGCTAAAAAATCCGCAATCTCATGAAAGTGACGATGTTGGCACCCATTCCCAGGCTCGACTACCAACAATCGCGATCGATCCCTCGGCACCAGCGGAGTCTGCGCGATCAGCTCCTCCGGCAAGTCATAATGATAACTGGCTAATAGTAGGTCTTCATCCGTAATCATCTTACCTAAGTCGAGCGAATATTTACTAATAGTTTAACCCCCTCACCCTACCCTCTACCCTCTGTCTTGATGCGCTGTCTTGACCCAAACACATGCGGAGGGAACCTCCGCGTGATTTGGGTCGCTAAACCCTCGGGGAACCCTACGTATCGCGCATCGCTACCCTCTACCTTCTACCCCATGTCGATCGTCATTTGTCTCGGTGAAGTCCTTTTCGATCTCTTAGCCAACGAGAGCGGAGTCAGCAGCGAACATGTCAAATCTTGGACACCGCTACCTGGTGGCGCACCTGCAAATGTCGCCTGTGCGCTGGTAAAAATGGGCGATCGATCGCGCATGATCGGCTGTGTGGGTAACGATGAAGCTGGCGGACAATTGGCAGCGAAACTAGCAACTGAAGGCGTCGATATTACTGGACTTCAACACCACCCTACAGCCCCTACCCGCCAAGTTCAGGTACTCAGAACTACTGATGGCGATCGCATATTTGGCGGTTTCGGCGATATCCCTACGGATGAATTTGCCGATGCCCGACTTAGCAAAGTCCCCAACTCGTTATTTGTCGGTGCAGACTTTTTGCTACTGGGGACATTAGCTTTGGCTTATCCTGATAGTGCTGCTAGCACCTGGCAAGCCGTGAAATTGGCCCAGGCAGAGGGGGTAAAAATCATGGTAGATATCAACTGGCGACCAACTTTTTGGACAGATCCAGCAATTGCTATTCCCAAGATTAAATCTCTACTACAACAAGCCGATTATGTCAAGTTTGCCCGCGAGGAGGCAGAACTCATCTATGCTGAAACATTCCCGCAATCTTTGTGTACATATTTACCTAAAGCCCTAGGAATTTTCGTGACAGATGGTGGCAAAATCTGTGAGTATTGGCTGGATGGTAACAGCGGACAGCAGTCAGCTTTTAGCGTCACCGCGATCGATACTACAGGTGCTGGCGATGCTTTTGTCGCTGGGTTATTGCATCAACTAGGAGCGGGGAAAAAATCTGGTACCGAAATAGTTAGGTATGCGGCTGCTGCTGGAGCTTTGACGACTCGCCAAGCTGGTGCGATCGATGCTCAACCTACTCACACCGAAATCATCCAGTTTCTACAGAGATCGGGTGGTGAGTAAAGTAGATGTAGTACCCGACGATCCCCAATCATAAATATCTACTTGTGCCAGATGTGAGTCGATCGGTGCTATCGACATTTCCAGGCGATCGGTAGTGCCGAATTATGATTTACTAGTTGAGTTTCTCGATTTAAAATTTCCTCAACTTGATGATAAATCTCCTGTGCTTCTACTAAAGAATTACCGATACTTGTCAGCCCCACTTTACCAAATTCAGATAACGATCCCATGAGATGAAAGACAGTGCCTGTCTCGGTACTAGTATCAAAATGCAAGCGATGATGAGCGATAATATCCATCAAATCGGTAGGCAACAGACCGCGATACTGCGATCGGTGTAGATTGTCCGAAGCCACATAGTATTTGGGCTGACCCTGTTGACTATAAAATAAACCATCCTCTAGGTGATAATAACCATTCGTGAGCAATTTGAGCGTCATAAATGGATGAGTAGTCCCACCCTTTCGGAGATTGATTTCGATCGCTTCTAGATCCCAACTGCCATCCGCATTCGGCACCGCAATAAAGTCCACCCCGAACCGTTCGATCGCTCCTTTGGCAGCGAGATTTTTACCAATTGCCAATCCCAACTCTTGAAGTTGTAAGCGATAGTTTTCCGCTGCTGGGAATTGACAACCGAGGAAAATTTGCCCGTCAGGGCCACCCAAAATCTGATCGTGAGTAGAGAGGATTTCGACAGTTCCTAGCGGTGTGATGCACCCCTGAACGCTGGGGGACTCTTTGATTTCACCTTCAACAAAAGCTTCCACGATCGCCCCGAGATGACTGATTTTAGTTTGGAAGTTCGTCCAGGTTTCATTGTTACCTTGAAAACTCAGATCTGGAAATGCTTGATAAATTGTCTCAACTCGCTCGGCATGAGTAGACGGATTGCCCAAGGGACGCAGATCGAGGATCGCATTGCCTTCACCCGAAAAGCCTTCATTTAATTTGACAACCAACCGTTGTAGGTGCGATTGTCGCTCCCACAGCTCTGCCGCCACTACTGCCAAATCGCGATCTGTAAATACAAGCTGGCTACCATCGGGATGGGGAATCCCACATTCGGCAAAAATCTGCCGACTGCCTGCTTTGGTGCCCCAGTAAAGTAAATCTGGATCGAGCGCATACAGCGGCGTGTCCAATTTGAGAGCCAAATCGCGTTCGATCGCTGTCGAATTATAACAGTACATCACCGATCGATCTGGTCGCAAAGATCGCTTAATTCGATCGAGTAAGCGCGGACGATCGAGAATTTTTTGGCTCAAGGGTTGAAGTGAATAATCATCAGTTGAAAATAATAATAGCCGTTCGCGGGCATGTGAAAAAGGAATACCTGGTAATAACTGCAAATAATAATCGATCGCGATCGGAGCTAACGGTACGGATGTCACATAAATCAGTCGCGTCCGTGGATTTGACAACCGCATCAACGCAAATAACAACCGCTCTTCATAATGAATACACCCTTCCACCTTGATGAGTTCACCTCGATCCAAACTCAACGATGGTACGACTAAAATATCGAGATCGCTATTCATTTGAGCATCAAAACTACGCCACACGCTGGGTAAGCGTGACTGCAATTTTTGA
This sequence comes from Chamaesiphon sp., assembly GCF_041738855.1. GTDB lineage: Bacteria > Cyanobacteriota > Cyanobacteriia > Cyanobacteriales > Chamaesiphonaceae > Chamaesiphon. The sequence goes on from NZ_JBGSPA010000212.1 coordinate 10,073, forward strand.
AATTCGTCATGTTTCGATCGAGACTTATCACCACCTAGCATCAGGTTAGATATCCAGTTAATTAAACAGTTGACAGTTGATAGTTGACAGTTGACAGCGATTTGCTAAACCTTGAGCAGAGCCGAGGTTTAGCGCGATCGAGACAGTGAGGTTTTTAGGGTCGGGATTTGAACCCCTGGATTTTGTTAAAAAATGATTCACACATAGTTCGATTGATGAAGCGAGACATTTTTCAATGCAGCCCAGCACATTAGATTTCCACCCTTATTCCTAAGCTGTCAACTGTCAACTATCTGCTTGTCTTGTCTCGCTGCTTGGTGCAACACATGCACCAGGGTTCCTCCGCGTGAACAGCATCCGCAAACCCTCGGCAGAGCCTACGTATCGCGAGCCGCTGGTGCAACACATGCGCCAGGTATCCTCCGCCTGAACAGCATCCGCAACTGTCAACTAAATTTACGCCTTCCCAAACCGACGATGACGTTGTTGATAATTGAGCAAAGCTTGATGAAATGCCCGCCTGTCAAAGTCTGGCCATAATGTATCCGTAACATAAATTTCAGCATACGCCAATTGCCATAACAAAAAGTTACTAATTCGCATCTCACCACTAGTCCGAATTAACAAATCGGGATCGGGCAAATTGGCAGTATCTAAATGCTCAGAAAGCAAATTTTCGTCAATATCAGCAACTTCGATCTCCCCCGCTCGAACTTGAGTGGCAATCGTCTGACAAGCTCTGACAATCTCCTGTCTACCACCATAATTAATCGCGACTGTAAAGCGGACGCCTTGATTGTGTTGAGTCGCAGTTTTGGCTCGATCGATCGCCCGATAGAGGGAGGGGCTGAGGTGTGCCAAGTCACCAACTACCTCCAATTTGACACCTTCAAGTACCATTTCTGCAAGTTCTGCCTGAAATAAATTCTCAAATAAAGTCATCAAAAAATCTACCTCCTCCATCGATCTGCCCCAATTTTCAGTCGAAAAAGCATAGACAGTCAACGCCCCAATCCCCCAATCCTTGCAGCAGCGGAGGAGATCCTTGAGTGCAGCCGCACCGCGCTTGTGCCCCATCATCCGCGGCAATCCTCGCTGTTTTGCCCATCTGCCATTCCCATCCATGATCGCGGCTACATGTTGGGGTAGCTGAGTGCCATCTAAATCGGTAGGTAGTTCGATGAGACTGGTCGTATTGGGAGTCATCTAAGAAGTTGTAAGTGATGAGTTATGAATTATGAATTGCGAACGGAGGTAAATTCATAGATCATTTGTTTTCAGGCAATTGTAGCAAACGACGCATCAGCTTGATGCTGCGAGTACTGAATTTGCGTCCCCAGATCCGTAAACTTGGCTGCCCCGATTCACGTTCGCTAGTCGGAGCGAACCGGAGTTCCAACAGCTCCTTCAGTTTACTGCTAGTTAGGGGGCGATCGAGTATTCCCGACTCAGCGAGGGAAATCGATCCCGTTTCTTCGGAGACGACGATACAGACGCAATTGTTCGTGCGTTCGGTGATCCCCATTGCGGCGCGATGCCTAGTACCCAACTGTCTCGAAGCCGCCCGTTCGGAGAGTGGTAAAATCACGCCTGCGGAGATGACGCGATCGCCGCGAATAAACACCGCACCATCGTGTAGTAAGGTCGTGTTTTGAAAGATGGTTTGGATCAGTTCCTTGGATAACTGAGCATCTAATTTTACCCCTGGTACGGCAAAATCGCGCTCATCCATCAGCTCATTGGTTTCGAGGATCATCAATGCGCCAGTGCGTTGCTGGGATAGCTCCTTGACAGCATCGACGATCCGATCGAGCGAGCGATCGGCATCAATACTGACTCGTCGCGTCGAACGCAGTGACGGCAATAGATTCCCCCGTCCCAACTGCTCTAAAAAGCGACGAAATTCCGACTGGAAGGCAACTGACATCGCCAGCGCAGCTCCAATGACCAATTTGTCCAAGACAAAGCTCAACAGCCGCAATTGCAGCCGCTGACCGACCTCTGCCACAATTACCAGCACAATTAACCCTCGTACCATCCAGAGTGTGCGGCGATCTCTGACCGCTAGCAACACTAGAAAAGTGAGGGCAATTACCAATCCTAAATCGACACTTTGACGTAACCAGGATTCAGTAAAGTGGGAATCAAACCCCAGACCCAAAGTCATTGGCAACTTATCCACTACAACCAATCCCTAGATTCTATGCCACATTGGAGTCGATCGACAATCAATCTACGGGAGTATTTCCCCGCCACGCACAATTGGATCGAGTATTCACTAGCCGATCCTAGAATTTGCCGATCTTAGCGATGTGAGATCCGGCGACCTGTTTTGGCAATCTTCCCCACCTCCAAAAATGGCTGTGATATGATCGGAGTCAACCCCTTCACACGATCGAGCAGTAAGTTTGCGCCTCAGTCTACGAGCATATTCCAGCCACCTTTAAGGATGACTAGCGGCTATATTCCAATCGGGGCAATGTTAATTTGAGGGGGGCATCATCACGGTGTCTGGAGCAATGACTAGCGGGTATATTTTAATCGGGGCAATCTTAATTTTGGGGGGCATCATCGCGGTGTCTGGAGATCGGATCGGCACGCGGGTGGGTAAGGCAAGACTGTCATTATTCAAACTCCGGCCGCGTCAGACAGCTACACTGGTAACAATTTTCGCAGGGACACTGATCTCAGCCTCCGTACTCACACTGATTTTTGGAGCCAGCGAACAACTCCGAATTGGCGTGTTCGATCTCCAAAAGATTCAACGCAAACTCGCTGATACTAGAGAAAATCTCGCCCGCACGTTGGCGCAAAAAGATCGCGTCCAGCAAGAACTAGAAGTTGCCCGCACCGAGCAGCTAGCCGCAAAAAATCTCCTCTCAGGTATCGATAACTCCCTCAAAGATGAGGTGCTCAAACAATCAGTTGCCTCACAGAATTTTCAAAATACCAAACAGCAGCTCGCATCCGTCGCCACTCAGCGAAACGATCTCGTCCGATCGGTCACGGAAATTGTTCGTCAGCGCGGCGATTTGACCGCTCAACAGCGCGTCATCGCCACTCAGGTAGGTGAGATTCAATCCCAAATCGAGCTGCTCGAACCAACGATATTGCCGCTCCAGCAACAAGCGATCGCGCTTACTAGCAAGCGATCGCAGCTTCAACACCGACTCAATACCATCACGGCAAACCCCAACTTGGCGAGTCAGATTCGCCGTCTCCATACCGATGAGCACAATCTCAGACAACTAGCACGAGAGTTGCAACAGCGGACTACAAATTTGGCGAATCTGGAAGCACAGCGACAAGCCCAACAAACAGAATTGTCCAACCTCAAGACTCAGCTCGAGCAACTCGATCGCAAATTAGTAGTTCGTCAAGCACAACTCAAAGAAAAAGACAAACAACACCAACAGTTAGAACGTGAATTTCAAACTCGTGCCCTGCAATTAAAATTGAGAGATCGACAGCTCAAAAAAATTGAGTTGAAAATCAAAACCGATCGCCAAGGATTGGACTCAATCGAACGAGAAGTCAATAATATCGAGCAAGAGTATCGCAAGATTCGGCAAGGGAATGTAGGGATTCTGCGCGATCGAGTTTTGGCAAGTACTATTGTCAAAGCCAACAGTCCCGATGTGACTAAACAGCTCGATCGGCTGGTAGAGCAAGCTAATCTCAATGCACTCCGAGCGATCGACCCTGACAATAACACCAAACAACAGCTCATCGAGTTGGCACCCCAGCAATTAACCCAACTCAAACGCCAAATTGCCAATCGCCGCAATAACTATGTAGTTAGAATTTTTTCGACAGGTAATTATGTCGTCGGCGACAAAAATATTCAAGTATTTATCGATGCCATCCCCGATCGCCAACTCTTCGAGCGAGGTGCCAAAATTGCCACGGTTAGTATCGATCCGACCACGATGAATGAAGAACAAATTCGCCAACAACTCAATATTTTACTAGTAACTTCTCAACTGCGGGCGAGACGGGCGGGCATCTTGGATGACAAGCCACAAGTTGGCGATGGACAACTCGCTACCTACGTTCAATTTTTAGATCGAGTCAAAGCCCAAAAAAAACCGACCGAAATCAGTGCGATTGTCGATCGGGATACTTATACATTAGGGCCGCTTGTAATTAAATTGCAAGCGATCGACCGGAGCAAGGTATTATTTAATACTTACTCAAATGCCTCAATCAAGCGATCGAGTGTACATTGATACACTGACATCATCCGCTTGAGTTGAGAAGGAACTAGTTTTGGTTGAGAGCGTTTTTGCTCCCAATTATCGATCGTCCTTACGCTCAATCCCAATTCGATCGCTAGTTGTATTTTTGTCAATCCAGCTCCTTCCCGTAAGTGCATCGGCGTGACGCTCCGACAACTATGACTAGCAATCGGCTGAAGCTGAAGCTGGGAATGAGTTTTGTCTGGTTTTAAGACATATACTTTTGCTAACTTTTGCCCGTATTTTTGCCGTTCGATCGCTACTTTTTGACTAGCGATCGAGTTTTTTAGACAAATTTGGAGCATCGAAACGGGACGATTTAACCGATCGGCTAGCTCCTTGATGGTGAGACCATCAGGGTGCTGACTTATCAACTCTAGGAGTCGATCTGTGGTAGTGATACTCGGGAAATTGGGGGTTATTTCGACGATTGCCAAAGTTAAGGTTTCCTAACTCATCGCCTAACAGCTTATCATCTTTAGTTAAAATTAAAGGATGTGATAAATACGATATTTTTAGAGCTGAAGTCAATTTTTTGTGACGAGGTTATGTCCGTTTTTCCACCCTTGACAATGGCGATCGGTTCGGATATTGTTGATAGACACTATCCGAGCACTAGCATGAGAACGAGTGCTGTAGTGACCGCGACTTCGATCTCTCGTCAGCTCGATCGGCATTGGCAACACTTAGTTACTCCAAATATTGCAAATTTATGCCTCAATTCTGGATTGCGATCTTTTTCATTGTGCTAGCGATCGCGCAGTTATTTCAGTCAATTAAGGATCTCGATCTCCCTTTTCCAGTTTATTTAATCTTGGGTGCTGTCCTAGCGATCGCGTCCAATTCCGCAGGCAAGTTGTCATTTAGTCTCCCAAAAACAGTAACAATCTCAGAAATCAAACAGCCAAATCCAGTCTTAACTTCAGCGCAATCCCCGCTCGTCACCGCTACACCCGCGCGCGATCTCACTCCTACCGCACCGATGGCGATCGTCAGCAAGTCGGCGCAAACATAGCAACTGCCAAAGTGGTGAAGACACGTCAGATCCCCGACTTCTGGGAGAAGTCGGGGATCTGACGTGTCCTATACTTCTCGTTTAAGAACTGCTAGCGACTGAAGTCGCCGCTAGTGACGCAAAGTCCGCCTACGCGAACTAACTAGTTTTTAGATTAACCGAGCAGTATTGCTATCACTGTAACTTCAAAAACTTTTCCAAAGCGGACACCATATTTGGTGGCCAGCGGCGGGTATTTTTGACCCAATCGAGATCCTTATAGCGACTATCCAAGCCAATTACCGCCACCCAATTACTTTCAGCTTCACCCCGCTGTCCATCTTGCCACAGAGCAGCACTGAGCGCGGCGCGAACATCTGGAAAATCCCGATATTTCCTGACAATATTTTTCATATTGCGAATCGCGTCAGCAGTTTCACCCTGCTGATACAAAGCTAAAGCGTAATTAGCCCGTGCAAAGGCAAAGTCCGGCGCGATGGCTGACGCCTTGAGATAGTTGTCGATCGCCATCTGCCACTCGCCCAAACCGCCATAAGCATTACCCAAATTGTTGTACGCCATCGCATCTTGGGGATCGATCGACAGGAGTTGCTGATAGTCCGCGATCGCTTCTTGCCATTTTCCCAAACCTTCTAAGGCTGTACCACGATTGAGATAAGCATCGGGATATCCTGGTAATAAATCGATCGATTTATCAAAATCCGCGATCGCTTCCGGCAATTTATTCTGACTGACGCGAGAGTTACCCCGATTGCTCCAGATTGCTGGATTTTGCGGAAATAGATCGAGCAGTTGCGTCCAATACCGTTCCGCTAGGGCAAAATTCCCCTCATTAGTCGCTGTAAAAGCTTGGGTACGCAACTTGTCGCCCAGTTCAAATTGGGCGTCAGTAACAGTGGTAGGTGCTGGCTGCGCCCATCCAGGACTGATTGGAGTCAACACGATTAGCACGATCGCCAAAATACCTACCAACCAACGCCACACCATAAACTTCGCTCTTGATAATTTGCTCTATCTCACTGTAAAGGAATTAGCCAGACAACACAAATGAAAGTGAATCGCGATCTACTGTCTAATCCTCCTTTGTCAATAACACCACAGCATAGGCACAAATCCCCTCCTCCCGTCCGGTAGCATCCAATTGTTCATTAGTAGTCGCTTTGACACCGACTTGCTCTGGTAGCAACTGGAGAGCCGCTGCCAAGCGATGGCGCATGGCGATGATATGTGGCTTGAGCTTGGGACGTTCGGCGACGACAACTGTATCGAGATTGGCAATTTGCCACCCGCGATCGATAATGAGACTATGAACTTGTTTGAGGAGTTCGATACTATCAGCACCCGTCCATTGGGGATCTGTCGGCGGGAAAAAGTGCCCGATATCGCCCAAGCTCAAGGCACCCAACAGCGCATCCATAATCGCATGAGTCAGCACATCGGCGTCACTATGTCCCAATAACCCTAGTTCGTGTTCGAGTCGTACTCCACCCAAAATCAGGGGACGCCCTAAGACAAGCCGATGAATGTCGTAACCATTGCCGATCCTGATGTTCATGAATTCTCAGCGTAATGATGTGTCAAAATATTTAGTACTCGATCGTCATCTTACTTGTTTGTCAGTGACAAATTTAGATCGAACATTGTAAATGGTGGATGGTGAGATCGTCGCAGGATGGTAGGGGTCACTGTCTTGATACCACGTCTAGCGATCGCTATAATTCGATCGAGATTAAACCAGCATATTTTTGGAACGAAATATCGATGGAAATAGCCACCACCACAACAGTAGCAGCGATCGACACGACGATCTCCACTGCGTTGCAGCAGATCGCCACCGACGAACAAATTGTCATCCTCTACGCCTGTGAGTCAGGAAGTCGCGCGTGGGGTTTTCCGTCGCCAGATAGCGATTACGATGTCCGGTTTATTTATCTGCGTCCTTTGTCATGGTATCTATCGATCGACGATCGTCCCGATACGATCGATCTACCTGTGGATTCATTGCTAGATCTTAATGGTTGGGATCTCCGTAAAGCTCTCAAACTATTTAAAGGCTCCAACTCAGTCATCTATGAATGGATTCAGTCACCGATTGTTTATCAAGCGCATAGTCATCTTACTACTCAACTATTGGAACTAGCAAATAGTTATTACGCTCCTCGCGCTGGGATTCATCATTATCTAAACATGACGATCTCCACCTACCGAGAACATCTTCAGTCTGATGTTGTCAAGTTAAAAAAGTATTTTTATGCCCTCCGTCCGATCCTCGCTGCAAAATGGATTGTGACGCGTCAAACGTTTCCCCCAATGGTATTGACGATGTTACTCGAATTGATTAGCGATCGGCAAGATATCTTAGTTGAGATCGATCGCTTATTGACTATTAAATCCACAGCCACCGAAGCCACGATGATTCCAGTTAGCAAGATTTTGAATAATTTTATTAAATTAGAAATCGCAGCGTGTGAGCAAGCTGTCAAACTTATTCCCAAGCATCATGTTGACGCTCTAGCTCTAGATCGATTGTTTCAAAAATATGTGCTGGGTAGTAGCTAGAATTAATTAGGTGGGGAGCAATCTTAAATGAGCCGCTAGGGTTCGTGTAGGGTGTGTTAGGCAGCAGCCTTAACGCACCAATGTCGATACAATGTATCTGATTGAGGATTACTATAGATTGCCTACAACCTAGATGGTAGATTACAGGATATTTTAGATTTAATTACGCCCAGCTATTTATAATGATACCTGTGGTGGATCGCAGCCACCACTCGCTGTGACCGATTACCGATCGACTAAATTTAAACCAATGGATATCAAACGCGGCTTTGTAGAGACAATTGGGAATACACCATTGATTCGGCTCGATAGTTTTAGCGATGCGACAGGATGCGAAATCTTGGGCAAAGCCGAATTTCTCAATCCAGGTGGTTCCGTCAAAGACAGAGCTGCACTATATATCATCGAAGATGCCGAGCGGCGGGGTATGCTTCAGCCAGGTGGTACTGTAGTTGAAGGCACTGCCGGAAATACGGGGATTGGGTTGGCACATATTTGCAACGCTAAGGGGTATAAATGCCTGATTATCATCCCCGAAACTCAGTCGGCAGAAAAAATCGAAGCTCTGCGAACACTAGGCGCAGAAGTCCGCACAGTGCCTGCTGTGCCCTACAAAGATCCGAATAATTATGTGAAATTATCGGGACGAGTAGCCGCCGAGATGGAGAATGCCATCTGGGCAAATCAGTTTGAGAACCTTGCCAATCGGTTGGCACATTATGAGACTACTGGCCCCGAAATCTGGGCGCAGACGGATGGTAAAATTGATGGTTGGGTTGCTTCAACGGGTACGGGCGGTACTTTTGCTGGGGTATCAATGTTTCTCAAAGAGCGGAATCCACAGATTAAAAGTGTCATCGCCGATCCGATGGGCAGTGGCTTATATAGTTATGTAAAAACTGGTAAGATTGCCATCGAAGGCAGTTCGATTACTGAAGGTATTGGTAATAGTCGAGTAACTGGTAATCTAGAAGGTGTGCCAATCGATGATGCGATCCAGATTGACGATCGCGAGTGCATCAAAGTAGTCTATCAACTGCTGCGTCAGGATGGCTTATTTATGGGCGGCTCTGCCGGTATCAATGTAGCGGCGGCGGTAAGATTGGCACAGCACATGGGACCAGGACACACGATTGTGACGATATTATGCGATGGTGGAGCCAGATATCAATCCCGCATTTTTAACCGCGAGTGGCTAGCCACCAAAGGCTTAACAATCGATTGAGCGATCGAATCGACATAGAGCGAATATCATCAACAGCAACTAACTACCCTCTACCCTCTACCCTCGATGATTGAAGTTGTCAGTTGTCTACATGCGGCAATAATCGTCTCAAATCTAGAGCGATCGATCGAGTTTTATAGTAAAATTTTGGGACTCAAACGGGTCGATCGATTGCTCAATTATCCTGGAGCTTGGTATCAAATTGGTAACTTCCAAATCCATCTAATTGAAGATGTAAATTATCACACCAATCGTGAGATCGATCTGATGAAGTCAACTCGCAATCCCCACATCGCGCTAGCAATTCAGGATTTGGATGCCGCCAAACAACAGCTACTTGCAGTCAATTGTGTGGTAAAAATGAGTAATTCTGGTAGAGCCGCACTATTCACCCAAGATCCTGACGGTAATGCGATCGAACTCACCTGGATCGAAATTGGAGCGTAAGATTGCACCGCCGACCAACTGTCAAACTCCCGACGACGATCGTATCAGATCGAGTGGCGGCGAACTATTTTGAGGTTAAAGTCGTCTCAGCTCAAAATCTAAATTAACTACTATGATGGCAGTCCAGGCTCAGACGATCGCCACACTATCGACTCCTCGTTGGCTACCGAAATTAGGTTATCATTCGACTCACTCATGTCACATCTGTGCGATCGGTTGGATGACTAGCTTGGTGATGACTGTGGGCTGGAGTCACAACACATTAGCCCAGCCAAGTATCATCCCATCAACACCAGAGATTTGTGATATCAGCCTGACTTTGCTCAATGCTGCTAATGCCAATGCCAACCCAAATATTGTCACAGCAGATACCGTATCCCCCAAAGGAACGACAGTACCCAGCTTGTGGTGGACGAGCGAACAATTTCCCGCAAAATTGGTGACCAACTGGATCGCCAATCGCAGCCAGAACCAAATTTATGTATTAGTTGATACGCAATATTGGAATATGTACGACTATATCGATCGCTATCGGACGATCGCCAAATTCGGTCGTGTCGCTCGCGATTATGGATACAACCTCAAAATCTGCAACACGCAAAAAATTGCCTTGGCTGAGTATACTTGTGACAATCCTAGTAACCCCACCGCCACACCTAATTCAAGTAAAATCACCAACCAGAATCCCTGTCAAATTTGGTTGAATACCACTGGTCAAACTGGTTTAGGCATGAGTACAAAGTAACCTGTTTTGACCGATCGATCGGCTCAGTCTGATTCTCAAGATCGGACTATTTAGTTTAGCAAAAAGCTATCTAGTTAGTTGTTTGTATCATTCTTTATACTAATAGCCAAGTTTTCTACTGAGTCGATCGCCAACGAGCGACAAATTTGGAAAAAAGCATCAATTAGGTAGTTGATTTTTGGAGAATATGCTGTAATCTAACCATAGGAAGATAAATAGGGTAACTAGAAAGTAGTAAAACTAGCTTTCAATTTCTTCCTAGGTTTTTGACAATCGTTCCCCGATTATCCTTCATCAAAATTCATCATGAAACTACGTTTTGCAATGACTTCTGCCATCAGTGTGGCAGTCCTATCCCAGCTTGCTGCCCCTGCTAGCGCAGCTTCCCTCATCAACGAAAATTTTGGTACTGGTCTTCCAGACACATTCAATATTCCCCCTAGTAGTACTATTGGTGCTTTTACAGTTAGTGCTGGTAACATCGATTTAATCGGTGACGACAACCCTGGGCTTGATTTCTATCCTGGCAATGGTAATTATATCGATCTAAACGGTAGTACGTCAGGTACGATTACATCTACTAGTAGCTTTACATTCGCCAATGGTGGTAGCTTGTCGTTTGACTATGGAACGAACGGATCTCCGACTAGTGCAGATGTATTTCTCGGCACGACTTTACTCGGTGCCTTGACTACTCCTAGTGGTTCATCTTTTACCCCTCAAAGCTTTACCATCGCTAGTGGCGAAAGTGGTGCTTTGAGCTTTGTATCGACCAACGGCGGATTTGGCGGCATCGTGCTGGATAACATTCAGCTCAGCTCTACAGCCGTACCCGAGCCTTTCACTATAATTGGTACTCTCGTAGGTGGCACAGCAGCGATCCGACTCAGAAAAAAACTGAAAGTCGATAGCAACGTATAGATCCCCAATGCCTCATGGCTCGCTCTCAAGATCGAGTCATCTTCATGAAAGATCGAGAAAAGCTGTAGCCTTTCACGATCTTTTTTGTGTGAACCAATGTTGAGATCGGGATTGCCCTTACGAATATAGCGATGATTTCCATCGTAGTGCTGTCCGATCCCCGTCTAGATAGACGCTTATCACCAGAGCGTCCCCACTATCCCAATCGCTCTATTATGATCGCTAGCAGCAATTCATGGCAGGCTCGATCGGATCTACATTGGGTAGAAATGGGATTGCTTGGAGGCACGATCTCCATCAGCTTACGGCACGATTGGCAAGTGGCACATGAGGAGCGATCGCGATGACCTACTTCGAGCGCAGTCAACGCCAACGACAGCAAAAATCACAAGAAAGAATTTCATCATGGTTACTTTCCGTAAATCTTGGGCAATCTATAAATAGAGGTGTCAATTAGGCAACTAAAAAAGTAGCAAAGTCAACTTTGTAATGTTGTCCCTAGTTCGATCATCACTACCGCGATCGTCCCTTACCCAGATTTAAAATGAAATTACGTTCTTTAATGGCTGCTGCTTTCGGTGTCGTTGCCCTCGCTCAGTTCGCTACTCCTGCTAGTGCGGTCACCTTAATCGATGAAACTTTTGGTTCTGGCACTTCAGACCAATTTAATATTGGTGTTGGTAATCCTGTAGGATCGGCATTCACAGTTACTGGTGGTAACGTCGATCTAATCGGCGACAATGGCTCATTCAATCTTTTCCCTGGTAATGGTAACTATATCGACCTCAACGGTAATACTTCCGGTACTATTACCTCGATCGGTAGCTTTAGTTTCGCTGCTGGCGATACATTGAATCTGTCCTATGACTATGGCACAAACGGAGCAGGTGGTGGAGCTAATATCTTTTTAGGTACGACTCAAATCGGCGTCTTATCTAATGTTGCCGTTAATTCAGGTTTTTTTCAAGGTAGCTTTAGTTCTACTCAGCCCTTTAGTGGTGCTCTGAGCTTTGTATCCACTACTCCAGGATTTGGCGGTGTCGTGCTTGACAACATCAAGCTCGAACAGACTACTGCTGTACCTGAACCTTTTACCATCATCGGTACTTTGGTTGGTGGCGCGGCTGCGATCCGCACGAGAAAGAAACTCAAAGCGGCTGCTAAAGTTTAGGAAATTAGCTCAAGAGCGGCAATTAATTTTTACGCCTTGCCAGAGATATGACATCAATGACTGGGATCGCCTGCAAAGTAGTGCCTAGCTCTTACCCTCTTGGCGGCTCAATGCGATTGCCATCTCAGCATTGATTTCCCAACAAATCTAGATCGAAGCACTGCTACTTGCAGTGCTTTTTTGTGTCAGATCGAGAGTGGTTTGCTACTGGGACGAGTGTTTTCATACCGATTTAATCTTTACCCCACCCAGCCGTCCCTTTACAAGGGGCGGAGCCTATCTGTCATTTGTTCGATTTAATTTGGTATCATCAACACCAAATTGGGTTGACGATCCCCACTATTGTGCTGTATCAAAAATGACATGCAAGACCAAACTATCGCACCACTAAAATTTACTTGTGAGAAATATTAGAGAGATCGACCATAATACGCAATACTAAGGTTGTTAGTTTTTAGATACCCCAGCAAGTCGATCGCTTCGGGGACAACACACCACCCGATCCCGTTCTTGCTCTCCCACCTGTGGGCACTTGACACAACTCTTAGAAAGCATGAAACAACAGGCTTTTTTCAAACGCATCTCCCTCTCATCACCAGCTTTTTTACTACTAGTCCTAGGTGTCGCGATCGTCGCCGTCCATCTGACTCTCACCTTCAAAGTTAGTGGTTCCGATCGTCAAATCACCAGTGTGCTGTTTTGGCTGACGGCGGCTTATCTGCTCTGGGAGCGACAGGACAAACTAGAGTTCCAAACTGGCCCTGTCGCTAGTTTGGTCGGCGCGCTGTTACTGGCAGTATTACTGATCAAGAGTACTGGCTACTGCGAGGAGTCTTTTTTGGTCGCCTACCCATTTTTTGCAGGTATCGCTCTAGCGTTGGTTGCTGCTGGCTTTCGGGGCTTGCGGGAATATTGGCGCGAACTCGTGCTCCTATTCTTTTTGGGAATACCCGAAGTGCTGCTTGCCAAGCTCACCGATCCTTCACCACTTACCGCTCAGTTTGCCAGTTCGTTGCTGTGGTATTCCGGCTTTAATGTAAGCCTCAAGGGGATCTATATCCATCTCCCAGGGGGCAGTGTCCAAGTCTATAGCGGCTGTTCTGGGGTCGTGGCAATGACTCAATTACTGGGAATGTCGATTTTATTTCTGATGCTGTTACCCTTGCCTTGGAAATGGTTTCAAAAGTTGGTTTTGCCTGTCGCGGCGATCGCGATCGGGTTTATTGTCAACGCGCTCCGAGTGGCACTGATGGCTATTCTTGTTGCTCAAAAACAGATGGCAGCTTTTGATTATTGGCACGCTGGTTCGGGTTCGCTGGTATTTTCGGTCATCGGCACATTTTTACTAGTTATTCTGTTGAAGATCTTAATCGAGGTATTTATGCCAGGACTACCCCAACCGGAGGAAGTAGAATGACAATCGCTATTGCCAGTTTTGCGCGTCAATCGCTACTACTCCTCCTCTGTGGGGGTGCGCTCGGTGTCCTGGGCAATGCCCTCATCAATAACCCGACCAAATCCAGTCTGAGCGCACCTGCTGCCTTTGACTTTCCCGCGCAAGTGCCGTTGCCAGGCGGACAGATCGCAGTCGGCAAGCCACTAGCCCCGCATACCTTTAAGGATGGGATGGTGGCGACTGGGAAGTCTTATCGCTATCCACACACTCCCCAACCGATCGATCTGGAGATCCGTTACATCACTGATGGTGTCGCCAATCGACCGACGATGGATGCGATGCTGCCAGTATTTACCAAAGTTCCGGCGACGGTATTGCTGCCATCGACGCTCAAAGAGCAATCTGGTTTGGGGTTCTATAGTTTATTTATCCATCAGAAAACTGCTTATTTTGGCACCTGTATCAGTCCGCAAGGGATGACAACGGTGACTGGAGATCAGTTTCATGCCAACAGCAATCCCAACCCACTCACCAATGGCATCCCATTCGCTCGATTGGTACCGTGGTTATTGGGCAAACAGACACTCAGAGATAGTCGCTGTCTATGGACGCTCCTATCTGCTCCGATCGATCCGGCGACACCTGATGCTACGATGAAAACGTTAGAAACAGTGGGTGTGAACTGGATTCGCTGGTGGCAGTTACATTTCCCCGCAGCATAAGATCCCCAGCCAATGAAAATTAACAAACACTGTGCCAAGACCTATTTCAGCAGGTGCCAGAGTGCTGGCATCGGGCTTTTTGCTCCACCATCGAGCTGGAAATTGGCAGATCTGGAGCCGATCTCAGCTCACCATCCCCACTAAACTTTCTCTATTCCGATCGAATTTAAAGGTGCTATTTCATGACTCCCGTTCTAGTTTTATTTCGTGTTGTTGGTTATGGGCTGTTAGTATTGACATTATTTGATGTCATCGTCGCCTTCATCCCGCTACAACTGAGCAACCCAGGTTGGCAGTTTCAAACTGCTGGCGGTTTTGTGGAGCGTTCTGCTGTGCCACTGATTGGCTTTATTCTAGTTTTTTATGAAAATCAAGATTCTCGCAAAAAAAGAGAGCTGCTGATTCTCAAACTATTGTCTTGGCTTGCCTTGGTAGCTGGGGTGTTTTATTTTGCGTTGGTAGTCGTCTTTTTTATCACTCCCCCAGCTTTAAACGATCGCAGCCAAGCACAAGTTAGCGCGCAATTCGATCCGCGCATCACTCAAGTCCAACAGATTCAAGCGCAGGTAGGAAAAGCGCAACCTGCACAGCTAGAAGCTCTGATGAAAAATAATCGCGTACCTGCTGGTACAGACCCGCAAGCTTTTAAGGCGAAAGTGCTACAAGAAGCGGCAACAGCCGAGAAGAATTTCAAAGATCAAGCTGCCATTACCAATGGCGGTCAACGACTGGCTTTATTCAAGAACGCAATTAAGTGGGGCTTGGGCGCAATGGTGACGGGCGTTTTATTTATTCGGATTTGGGCAGGAACTGCCTGGGCAAGACAATGACAGTTGATAGTTGACAGTTGACAGTTGACAGTTGACAGTTGACAGTTGACAGTTGACAGTTGACAGTTGACAGTTGATAGTTGCAACATATGTGGAGGTTTCCTCCGCATGTGTTGCAACAAGCAAATTCCTACTCTTTGTTAAATCTAGTAGTTACTGGTGCGATGTCAGCAGACATGGCACTG
>NZ_JBGSPA010000213.1:0-4497 GCF_041738855.1 Chamaesiphon sp.
AGCCTAATAGTTGAATATACAGAGGAGTAGAAGCATTCATGCGAATTTCAGCTAGAGCGTTCGTAACTTTAGCTTCTCATGTTTTTCTACTCTTTTCTTCTCTCTGTCTGCTTTTGAGCCACTTGTGTCAGGCAGTCAGGACCGAACCTATCGCCATCGAAGTCAGAGATGGCAATTTCTTTGGCAGTCCAGGGGTTGACGTAGACCACCCCCCGCTTGTTGTAGGATTCGGGGTCGATGTCTTTAAAATCGAGATTATTGATGCCGAAAGCAAAAGCAGACACATTAGGCACTGGAGAGCGATAAAAAGCCACTACAGCCCCATGCGGGAGTTTGCGATTGCAGATTTCCCACACATCCAATTTGCCATGATGTTGCGCCACAGCAGAGGGAACTTCCACTCCGCTAGTGGCAGCATCGATCCAGTTGCATCGCAGGGCTTCAGTCAACCGCCGTTGGATCGTCGGCATTTGGGTGAGTTCGCCATTAACATCGAGGGCTAACAAATCGGCAAGGGCATCTTTTTGTCGCACCTGTCCGCTCACTTCGCCATTATCATCGATGACGATCGCCAGATTCGACTTTTTACGGCGGTCGTCTTCAATATATTTTTGACCGAGCAAATATGGATCGACGGCAATCTCGGTCAGTTGACCCGCTCTAGCTAATGCCAGCGGGTTTAGTTCTCGTTCGGTGGCAGACGGGATGCAGATTTTCACCTGCATTCCTACCGATTGTTCGCCCCAAGTGGCGACTTCTTTACGCCCGATCCATAAGGTCGCACCTTTGTTCAGCTTCAAAATACCGACAGTATCGAGATCTACACCATTACCCTTGATGCAATTCTTACTAACGATCGCGGCGACACCCAAGCGTTCGCACCATGCACTCGTCTTCATCATCCCCTTAAACATGCCGGGGGTATCGGTTATCGCCGCTCTAAACTGGATGACACTTTCAGAAGCTGCTTTATCCAATAACTTATTTATCGTTTTAGCAGTGTCTACATGAACGTGAGAGGTACCGATTCTGCCATTGGCGCGATATTCTGCTGCGATGAGGGCGACTAGTTCATCCTCAACTTTATCGCCCGTCACTTCATCTAGCCACTCACCCACTACCCCCAATTCTTCATTCAGAGCGTGGTCTGTTTGCGTGACAGCTCGCCGAATTATCGTTTGGACTTCCTTCTCTAACAGCAGCTCCCGCATTAATCCAGTAGGCAAGAGCATCGTCCCATCGCCCATCTTAGAGAGCAGATCGCTCAAGTCTGTAACTGGCTTGCCATCTCGGTCGAAGATTGGTTCGCTACCAACCGATTGAGCCTCATCATCGACAATTAAAATCTTTCTCCCCTTACCACCTTTGACGATCGCGTCTTTATAGCAGTCAGAAACGGGCAAGGAGCCGTAGGCAACGGCATAATGGGCACTTTTATCCCCCAGTTCGTAAAGGGGTGGTTCTCGCTCGTTACCGATGAGAATTGCCTGGGCGGTCGCCGCGTCAGTGAAATAAGCAGATACATATTTACCGCTGGTACCGCCTGTGAAGATAATATGCTTACCTTGTTTGAGCAGCCGTTCGTTATCCGACGGGTTGATGCCTTCATAAAAATCGGCGGTATATAATGGATCGCGTTCTAACCCCCTGGCTTTAAGCCAATGTTGCAGATACGCAACGTCCACCGCCTTATAGCTTTGAGTTTGACCTTTAGTAACCGGATCGTATTCGAGAATCGGTCTACCTGTCTTGATATCAAACTCAGCAAATGTCAGCATGAGCGATTACCAACTAGTCGAGGTTGTTACAGAGCATTGGGGTTGTGCGCGAGGTCAGGCAGTCCTTGTTCTATTCGCTCTTTTGCGCGTTGGTCTTTTCGATCGCCTGCTTGTCTAGTCAGCTCCCAAGTAAGACGTTCTTCATATTGACTTTCGGTTTCCCCGTCTTTATAAATCATCGTCTTTCTCAGTTGTGCGCTGATTTCATAACAATCAGTGTGACATCGCCTATTCTCTTCGAGTTCTGCTTCGGTTGGCTCATAGTCGTCCCCATCATCTAGGAATTCGACCGACATCTGCCCACTAGCGAGTAGATCGCCAATGTCATCACAGCCATACTGCGAGAAACCAGGGGGATCGAACTCCCAATCTAACCATTCTTGACGGGCAACAGCCATACAGCCTCCTGCGGTTGGTAATACTTCTGTAAATGTACAGTGAGATCGATAATGCGGCTGTTCCGATCTAACTGGTGATGTGGTTGCCAGCATTTTGCTGTTGATTTTTAATATCCTAGCAATTTCGATCGACTTTAGGGATCGACCCCGCTCTTGTGCGAACACCTCGACTCTCAATCCTCAAAAGAGCTGGTTTCTCAATAGATAAACGTTTGGGGATAAAATAGACATGTGTGAATCTCCAACCGATCGTCGATCGAGTTCTTAAATATGACTAACACTGTTACTCAATTGCAGACAGTCGAGCTAGACCCATTAGGTTTAACTATTGATGATTGGGCAAATATTGCCAAAACTGCGACAGTCGAGGCGATTGATTCGGCTCATCTAGCAGGTTTATCGACTGTAGGAGCGACTCCTGAAGGCAAATTATATCGAATGATGCCTAACGGGACGATTCTGGAATGGCAACCATAATTCCACCAGTCTTTTTGATGTTTGCAGGGCCGAATGGTTCGGGGAAATCGACAATCACCCAAGCCTTTCGAGATCGAGGTTTATTTCCAGCTAATTACGTCAACGCTGATGACATTGCCAAAACTCTGGCTGGCAGTTTGGAGGAGATCGGTTATCAAGCCGCGCAGATGGCCGAAGTCAAACGTCAGGAGTTGATGCAGCAAAGGCAATCTTTGGCGTTTGAGACGGTGATGAGCCATCCGAGCAAGCTTGCACTACTAGAACAGGCAAATGCACTGGGCTATCGAGTCATGTTGGTCTTTGTGGGAACGAATAATCCCCACATTAATGTGGAACGGGTAGCCCTAAGAGTGAGGCAGGGAGGGCATGACGTGCCAATTGATAAGATTATTGCCCGCTACGACCGCACGCTCCAACTTTTACCAAAAGCGGTGGAATTAGCACAGGTCGCCTATATTTTTGATAATAGTCAAATGGCTGAGTTGATGTTACAGGCGATCGATGGTGCGCTAAATATCCTCAAGCAACCGCTGCCCAATTGGATCGAGACGGGGTTAATTTTACCTCATTCTCAACGATCTCTGGCTCGACAAGCAATCCAAACATTTGCAGACGAGCAAAACCTCGAATTAGAGTTGGCATCGCTGCTGAAGGCAAGTTATGTGGGGGAAGTCGTGACGATCGATCGATACTATGGATTGCAATTGGTCGATGGTAAAGCAATCGTTCACGATCTGAGTATTGTGAAGCTACCTCAGCCATCATCATCGGTCATTGAGGTTAGTTATGACAATGGGGTGGCGGCAGTTCGATCGTAATCGATCTTTGAAATTAGAACTGCCGCGATTGCAATACATCTATCCCAATTGAGATCGGATGGAAATCGAACGGTCGAGCCTCCCTCCGCTGCCGCATCTGTCTAGATCTTCACTCAACTCATCCAGTTAGGGATGAGAGCGTTCGATAATCTGGGGATCGATTTCGCCCGCCCGCGTAAAGTCGATTGATGCCCCCAGCATGTCTTCGAGTTGGTCGCGTTTGAGCAAGCCCCGCACCAAATAGGCAGCAGCCAGACGGGGAGCGAGCGATATCGCCCGATCGTAGTCGGCTAACGCCCCCACTGGATCGCCCAGTTCTCTATGCTTGAGCGTACCGCGATTGTAGAATGCCTCAGATAAGTTTGGGTCGATCTCGATCGCTTTGTCGTAATCGGCTAAGGCTCCAGCAATATCCATCAGTTTGACATTTTTTAGCAGCCCGCGACAGTTATAAGCAGGAGCAAAATTCGGGTCGATCGAGATCGCCAAGTCATAGTCAGCCAGAGCGTATTCGATATCTCCCAACTCACCGTATTTGATCAACCCGCGAGTGGTATAGACCGACGCATCACGAGGATTGAGGAGAATCGACACATTGAGGTCGGCTAAGGCACCAGGAATATCACCTAATTGCTGATACCTAAGTAGGCCCCGATTGGCATAAGCAACGGCATAATCGGGGTCATAGCCAATGGCTGAGTCGAAATCGGCGATTGCCCCCTGGATATCTCCTAAGTGCGCGTACTTGAACGCACCGCGATAGTTATAAGAAGCGGCATAGCGAGGATCGAGTTTGACGGCAAGATCGTAAGCAACTAAAGCACTTGGGTAATTCCCGCTTTGGGATTGTCGATTGCCGATGGCAATATAGCGATCTGGGGTAACAACATCATTGTCTCGTTTGGACGAACGCTTTGACATAAGGTGACGTGAATAGTGTAAATCCAAAAACTTTAGAGAGATCGGGTAATTTACCGATCTGGCATTGACGATCGCCAACGACAGAGAAGTGAGGTTATCTTACAA